>JBFLWE010000095.1:0-19425 GCA_040758375.1 Pseudomonadota bacterium | reverse complement strand
GGCGCCGCGCGCGGCTGGTTCGGCCGCGCGCCGCAGGTGCAGGCGCATGCCTCGCTGCTGCACGAGCGCATGCCGCGCGAGATCTTGCTGCAGGAGCCCACGCTGCCGCGCGTGCCGCATGCGGCCGCCGAGGCCGAGGCCGTGGCCGCGGTGCGCGAGTTCGACCTCGCCGAGGCGCAGCCGTGGCTGCCCACCCAGTGGCTCAGCAACGGCCGCTACGGCGTGAGCCTGCGGCCCAGCGGCGCGGGCGCCAGCCTGTGGCGCGGGCGCGCGATCAGCCGCAGCCGCGACGACGCACTGCGCGACGCCTACGGCACCTGGCTGATGGTGCGCTTGGGCGACGAGCCGCGCTTCCACTCGCTGACCCAGGCGCCGTGCCCGCGGCCGGGCATGCGCTACCGCGCGCGCTTCTTCAACGACCATGTGGAGTTCCTCGCCGGCTGCGACGAGCTGGAGGCACACACCAGCGTGTGGGTCAGCGCCGACGACGACATCGAGTTCCGCCGCGTCACCCTGCACAACCTGCAGGACGCACCGCTGGAGCTGGAGCTGCTCAGCTTCTTCGAGGCTGCGCTCGCGCCGCAGGCCGCCGACGAGGCGCACCCGGCGTTCTCCAACCTCTTCGTGCAGGCCCATGCGGTGGACCCGCGCGGCCTGCTGCTGGAGCGCCGGCCGCGCCTGCACGGCGAGCCCGGCGTGTGGGTGGCGCATTTCGTGGGCGCCTGCGACCTGGAGCCGCAGGAGGTGAAGCTGTGCTGCAACCGTGAGCAACTGCTGGCGCGCGGCGCCAGCCTGGCGCAGATACGCTCGGCCGCCTCGGCCCGCGTGGCAGGCGGCCGGCTCGACACCGGCCTGGACCCGGCGGCCTCGGTGTCGCTGCGGCTGACGCTGCAGCCCCGGGCACGCACCTGCATCACCTTTGCCACCGCCGCGGCCAGCGACAGCGACAGCCTGCTCGCGCTGATGGACGAATACCGCCAGCAGGTGCACCTGCAAAGCGCACTCACGATGTCGGCCGCGCTGACGCGCATCCGCCATCGCGAGCTGGGCATCGCGGCGGCCGACCTGCACGCGGCGCAGGACCTGGCCAGCCTGATGGTGATGAACCGCTCGCGCCGCCGTGCGCTGCCGGCGCTGGCGGTGGACCGGCGCGCGCTGTGGCGCTTCGGCCTCTCGGGCGAGCGGCCCATCGTGCTGGTGCGCGTGGGCTCGGCGCAGGGGCTGGGCGCCATCCGTGCGCTGATGGCGGCGCAGCGCCTGTGGGAGATCGGCGGCCTGGCCACCGACCTGGTCGTCCTCAACGGCGAGCCGGCCTCGTACCTGATGCCGCTGCAGGGCCACATCGTCGCGCTGCGCAACAGCCTGGGCGCCGGCCAGCACGATCAACCCGAGCGCGGCAGCGTGCTGATGCTGCGCGAGGCCGAGGTGTCGGCGGCCGAGGCCTCGGCGCTGCATGCCTGCGCGCGCATCGAGCTGGTGGCCGACGGCCGGCCATTTGCCAAGCTGCTGCAGCAGGCGTTGCCGGCCATGGCGCTCACGCCTGCGCTGCCCACCGCGCGGCCCTCGCCGCGCGTGCCCGACGCCTGGGCGCCCAACCATTTCGACGGCGACGGCCGCGGCTTCGTGGTGGACATCGACGACGCCCACGCCACCCCGCGCCCCTGGGCCAACGTGCTGGCCAACCCGCATTTCGGCTGCATCGTCACCGAGTCGGGCGGCGGCTTCACCTGGGCGCTGAACAGCCGCATGAACCAGCTCACGCCGTGGAGCAACGATGCGCTGCTCGACCCACCGGGCGAGCACTTCCTGCTGCGCGACGAAGACCACGGCACGGTGTTCGGCCTGCTGCCCACGCTGGACCGCCATGGCGAGCACGGCTACCGCGTGCGCCACACGCAGGGCTGCAGCGAGTTCCAGCAGGAGCGCGGCGACCTGCAGATCGTGACCACCATCGCGGTCGATCCGCAGGAGGCGGTGAAGTGCATCCGCGTGCGCCTGCGCCACCGCACGCCGCGCCCGCGCAAGCTGCGGCTGGTGGGCTGCGTCGAGTGGGTGATGGGTGCGCAGCGGCGTGAGCGCATGACGCTGGCCACCGAGGTGCTGCCCGAGCTGCAGGCCGTGCTGGCGCGCCAGCTCGAGCACCAGGGCGGCTTCGGCGAGGGCACGGCCTTCCTGGCGCTCACGGGCGCGCGCATGACCCACTGGACCTGCGCGCGCAGCGAGTTCTTCGATGCACAGGGCGGCTTCCGCGTGCCGGCGGCGCTGGGCCAGGCGGCCGGCTTCGGGCTCGACCCTTGCGCGGCCATCGAAGCCTTGGTGGAGCTGCCGGCGGGCCAGTGGCTCGAAGCCTGCTGGATGCTGGGCTATGCGCCCGGCCGCGAAGCCGCGCTGTCGCTGGCGCGCCGCATGCTGGCCCCGGGCGTGCTGAACGCCGTGCCCGAGCGCGCGGTGGCCGACTGGAACGAGCGGCTGGCGCGTGTGGTGGTGCACACGCCCGACCCGTTGTTCGACGCGATGGTCAACCGCTGGTGGCCTTATCAGGCGGTGGCGTGCCGGCTCTGGGCGCGCGCGGGCTTCTACCAGGCCGGCGGCGCCTTCGGCTTCCGCGACCAGCTGCAGGACGCGATGGCGCTGGCCTGGACCGAGCCGCAGCGCTTGCGCGAGCAGATCCTGCTGCATGCCTCGCGCCAGTTTCCCGAGGGCGACGTGCAGCACTGGTGGCACGCACCCAGCGGCGCCGGCGTGCGCACGCGCTTCAGCGACGACCTGCTGTGGCTGCCTTTTGCCGCGCAGCACTATCTCGAATGCACCGGCGACCGCGGCGTGCTCGATGCCGAAGCCCCCTTCATCGAGGGCCAGCCGGTGCCGCCCGAGGCCGAGGACGCCTACTACGTGCCGGCTGTCGGCACCCAGCAGGCCGCGCTGTACGAGCACTGCGCGCGCGCCATCGACCACGCGCTGCGCTTCGGCGAGCACGGCCTGCCGCTGATGGGCACCGGCGACTGGAACGACGGCATGAACCGCGTCGGCCACGAAGGCAAGGGCGAGTCGGTGTGGCTGGGCTGGTTCCTGCTGGTGATCCTGGCGGCCTGGGAGCCGCTGGCGCGCGAACGCGGCGACGCCGCGCGCGTGCAGCGCTGGGGCGTGGAGCGCGAGGCGCTCGCGCTGTCGCTGCAGGAGCAGGGCTGGGACGGCCGCTGGTTCCGCCGCGCCTTCTTCGACAACGGCCACCCGCTGGGCTCGCAGGCCAACGCCGAATGCAGCATCGACCTGATCGCGCAGGCCTGGAGCGTGTTCGCGCTGGGGCCGGACGATCCGCACGCGGCCGAGCGCGCGCGCGAGGCCATGGCCAGCGCCGACGAGAAGCTGATCGACCGCGACAACGGCCTGGTGCGGCTGCTGCATCCGCCGCTGCAGCAGCAGCCCGACAACGCCGGCTACGTGCAGGCGTATCCCCCTGGCGTGCGCGAGAACGGCGGGCAGTACGCGCACGCCGGCGCCTGGGCCTTGCTGGCGCAGGCGCGCCTGGGTGATGCCGCGCGCGCGTGGGAATACTTCTGCATGCTCAGCCCCGCGCATCGCGCGCGCGACGAGGCCGGGCAGCGCCGCTACCGGCTGGAGCCCTACGTGATGCCGGGTGACGTGTACTCGGCCGCGCCCTACGAAGGACGCGGGGGCTGGAGCTGGTACACCGGCTCGGCCGCCTGGATGCTGCGCGCCTCGCTCGAAGGGCTGCTGGGCCTCACGCTGCGCCCCGGCGCGCTGCGGCTGCAGCCCTGCCTGCCCGCGCATTGGCCGCAGGCCCGGGTGGAGCTGCAGCTCGAAGGCCGCCGCCTGGTGCTGCTGCTGCAGCGTGCAGAGTTGCCCGTGCCGTGGAACGCGGTGCCCTGCGCCACGGGTCAGTGGGTGTCCACCGAACGCCTGCCCGAGGGCAGCGTGATCTGCGTGGTGCTGGAGCCTTCGGCGCCGGAGGCGGCAGGGGCATCCGAAGCCGAACCATCGGGCGCGGAAGCAGAGGCGCTCAACGGCGCGCTGGCGAAGGAGGAGGGGCGTCTCTAGCCTGGCACGGCACCAGCCGTGGCCGCGTCCCCGGCGCACGGCAGGTACAGCACGATGTCGGCGCCGCGGCCGTCGAGCGGGCGCACCGACAGCGCGGACCGGGTGTCGCGCACGAACCGCGCGAGGTCCGCGCGCGGCGACTTCACCGGCCAGCGCAGGTCGGGCGTGTCGGCCTGCGTGCTGCCCACCGACAGCGCCAGCCAACCGTGGGGAGCATGCTCTGTCGTGCTGGGCACCAGCAATTCGGCCGGCAGCGCGGCGCGGCGCTCCGCCTTCAGGCGCAGCACGCCCTCGCGCGGCATGACGCTGCTGACGCGCCGCGCCAGCTCGGTCAACACCGACTCCAGTTCACCGGCATCGACCCGGCAATGGGCCGCCTCGGCCGGCAGCTCCAGCTTCAGACCAATGCCGGCATCGAGCGCGCAGCGCAACTGCGCGGCAAAACGTTGGAGCAGGGTGCGCGCATCGTGGACCTCACGCATGTGCCCCCCACACCGCCAGCCGCTGGCACTCGGCCCTGAGCGCCTCGCGGAACAGCGGCTTGTCCAGGCAGCCGTCCATGCCGGCTTCGTGGCAGCGCGTGCGCGCCTCGTCGCTCATCTGCGCGCTGGCGCCGAGAATGGGAAACGGCTTGGCGGCGCCGCGGCGCTGCAGCTCGCGCAGCTGGCGCGTGGCGGCCACGCCGTCGAGGCCAGGCATCGCCAGGTCCATCAGCACGATGTCGGGCGCGTCGGCCAGGCAGGCGGCCACGGCCTCCACGCCATCGTTGACCGCGCGCGCCTCGAAGCCCAGGGTTTCGGCCAGGCCCACGCCCACCAGGCGGTTCACCTCGTCGTCGTCCACCACCAGCATGCGCGGCCGCTGCGCCAGCAGCAGTGGCGCGGGCGTGGTGTCTCCCGAGCCGCCTCGCGCGCCGTCGCCGCGCGAGGCGGTCAGCCGCTGCAGGTCGGCGGGGCTGAAGGGCAGGGCATGCGTTTCGAGTGCCACGCCGCTGGCGTCGGTCCACAGCGCAGGCGAGCCTTCGAGCGCCGCGAGCACGCAGCGCGTGCCCTCCGGCAGCAAGGAGCGCAACTGCCGCAGCCCGTCGGCGGCGACCGCGGGCGATGCGGTGCCGATCACCAGCGCGGGGCGCGCCTGCATCGGCGGCATCTGCCGCAGCCGCGCCAGCGCCTGCGCCGTGGAGCGGAAGGTCCAGGTGGCCCAGCCCAGGCGCTGCAGGCGCCGCGACAACACCTGGGCGGCCACTTCGTCGGTGTCCACCACCCAGGCGCGGGCTTCGCCGGCATCGGGCAGCGGCGGCGCGTCCTGTGCCTCGTGCACCAGGGGCAGCACATGCTGGAACTTGAAGACAAAGCCCTCGCGGTCGAGCGAGGCAAAGCGCAGCTCGGCGCCGGTGTGAGGGCAGCGGCCGCTGGCGCGCTGCAGGCGCCCGGCCTGGGGTGCTCCGAGGTCCAGCCCGAGGCGCGACAAGACCTGCTCGCGTGCGGCGCGGTCCACGGGCTCGCCGGTGCCGGCCATGGCCACCGTGAACTTCAGGCGCAGGCGCGACAGCGTGCCCTGGGCATCGCAGATCACGACGCCCGCGTGCAGCAGCTGCCCGGCGGCCAGCAGCATCGGCTGCAGCGCGCATCGCAGCTGCACCGGATCGCCCAGCACGAGGGCTGCCGGCAGGCGGCAATCGAACGCATGGCCGATGGGGCGCGCGGCCAGCGCTGGCAGCGCCTGGCGCACGGCCTGCGACAACACCTCGCCTACGTCGAACCGGGTTTCAGCCACGCAGCCCCCCCACGCCTGCAGCCCTTGCCTGAACTGCTGAAACTCTATTCAGCGTGCCTGCATCGCGAAATCCCAGGCGCCCGGAAACATGACTACCAGGAAACCGGTAGAGCTCGCCTTGTCTGTTTTTTGCCCATGCGGGAATGGCCGTTGCTCTCTATAGTGCGCCTGCATCACCCGCCCCCCACGCTTGCATGCAGGCCCCCGATTTCCGCACCTTGTTCGAACACTCGCCGGGCCTGTACCTCGCGCTGCTGCCCGACGCGCCGCGCTACACCATCGTCGCCGTGAGCAACGCCTATGCGCAGGCCACGATGACCCGCCGCGAAGAGATCCTGGGGCGCGGGCTGTTCGACGTCTTCCCCGACAACCCCGACGACCCGCAGGCCTCGGGCGTGCGCAACCTGAGCGCCTCGCTGGACCGCGTGCGCGCCACCGGCGCGGCCGACGCGATGGCGGTGCAGAAGTACGACGTGCGCCGGCCCGACGCGCAAGGCGGCGGCTTCGAGGAGCGCTGGTGGAGCCCGGTCAACTCGCCGGCCTTCGCCGCCGACGGCACGCTGGCCTACATCGTGCACCGGGTGGAGGACGTGACCGAGTTCGTGCGCCTGAAGCAGCAAGGCGCCGAGCGCGAGAAGCTCACCGACGAACTGCGCCAGCGCACCGAGGCGATGGAGACCGAGATCTTCCTGCGCGCGCAGCAGATCCAGCGGGCCAACGAAAAGCTGCGCGAGGCCACGGCTGCGATGCTGCGGCTGTACGAAAAGACGCGCGAGCTCGACCGCCTGAAGATCCAGTTCTTCGCCAACGTGAGCCACGAGCTGCGCACGCCGCTGATGCTGATCCTCGGGCCGGTGCGCCAACTGCTGGCCGCACAGCCGCCGTCGGGGCTGCGGCGCGACCTCGAGGTGGTGGAGCGCAACGCGGTGCTGCTGCTGCGCCACGTGAACGACCTGCTGGACATCGCGCGCCTGGACGAGCACATGCTGGCGCCGTCGTATGCGCAGTCCGACCTGGCAGCGCTGGTGCGCCGCGTGGCCGACCATTTCGAGTCGGCGTCGCGCGAGTTCGGCATCCAGCTGCAGGTGGACGCGCCCGCGCAGCTGCAGGCCCAGCTGGACCCGCGCATGCTGCAGCGGGTGCTGATCAACCTGGTGTCCAACGCGGTGAAGTTCTCGCCGCGCGATGCGCCCGTGCGCCTGGCCCTGCGCGAGCAGCAAGGCCAGGCGGTGCTGGAGGTCGCCGACAGCGGGCCCGGCATTCCGCCCGAGTCGCGCGAGCAGGTGTTCGAGCGTTTTCGCCAGCTCGATGGCGGGGCGCAGCGGCGCCACGGCGGCACCGGCCTGGGCCTGGCGATCGTGCGCGAGTTCGTGCGGCTGCATGGCGGCGACATCGGCGTGGGCGACGCGCCGGAAGGCGGCGCGTTGTTCACGGTGAAGCTGCCGTTGAAGGCGCCCGAAGGAGTGGCCGTGGCGGCGGACGAGCCCCCGGGCCAGGGTCACGACGGCATGGCCGACGCCGTGCGGGTGCAGCGCCCGCATGCGGCACCGGCGCCGCGCGCGCCCGATGGACAGGGGCCGCTGGTGCTGCTGGTCGAGGACAACACCGACATGAGCGCCTTCATCCGGCAGAGCCTGGCGCCCGACTACCGGGTGGCCGCGGCCTTCGACGGCAGCAAGGGCCTGGCGATGGCCCGGCAGTTGAAACCCGACCTGGTGCTCACCGACGTGATGATGCCGGGCACCAGCGGCGATGCGCTGGTGCAGGCGCTGCGCCGCGAGCGCGCGTTCGACGACATGCCCATCCTGGTGCTCAGCGCCAGGGCCGACGACGCGTTGCGCGTGGAGCTGCTGCGCCAGGGCGCGCAGGACTACCTGACCAAGCCGTTCTCGGTGGAGGAGCTGCGCGCCCGCGTGGCGCTGCTGGTGGCGCGCAAGTTCAACGCCGATGCGCTGCGCTACAGCGAAGCCTCCTGGCGCACGCTGTTCGAGCAGGCCACCGAGGGCATCTTCATCGCCGACCACGAGGGCCGCTACACCGACGTCAACGCCGCGGGCTGCGCGCTGCTGCGCTGCGGCCGCGAGCAGATCGTGGGCCGCACGATCGCCGACTTGCTCTCGCCTGAAGAGACCGCGCGCCTGGCGGCCGAGCGCGCAGGCGCGATGCGCGGCGATACCCAGGTGGGCGAATGGAACCTGCGGCGCGGCGACGGCACCTGGGTGGCGGTGGAGGTCAGTGCGCGCATGTTGGACGGGCGCTGGATCGCCTTCGTACACGACATCAGCGAGCGCCGCCAGCGCCTGCAGGCAGCGCAGGACGCGGCCGGGGAGCTGGAGCGCCGCGTGGCCGAGCGCACGAAGCAATTGCGCAAGCTGGCGGCCGAACTCGAGGCCGCCAGCAGCCGCGAGCGCCGCCAGATCGCACGCGACCTGCACGACGACCTGGGGCAGACCCTGGCCGCGGTGCGCATCCGCATGGCCGGGCTGTGCCAGGACCCGCGCGACGACGTGCGGGCCAAGGCCGGCGAGATCGCCGCGCTGGTGGACCAGGCCGACCGCGCCACGCGCTCGCTGGCCGCGCAACTGGCGCCCGCGGTGCTGTACGAGCTGGGGCTGCTGCCGGCGCTGGAGTGGCTGGCCGAAGAGATCGGGCAGCGCTTCGACCTGTTCGTGTCGGTGCACGACGACGGCAAGCCCAAGCCGCTGTCGCAGGAGGCGCGCTCCATCGTGTACCGCGCGGTGCGCGAGCTGCTGATCAACGTGGCCAAGCATGCGCGCGTGAGCAAGGCGGTGGTGCGTGTCGAAAGCGACGCCGCCTGCCTGGCGGTCACCGTGTCGGACGCGGGCGTGGGCTTCGGTGTCCCGGCCGGCGATGGCGCGCCGCGCCAGGGGCTGGGCCTGCGCAGCGTGCGCGAGCGCCTGTCGTTCGTCGGCGGCACCTTCGAGATCCGCAGCGTGCCGGGCGACGGCACCGAGGCGGTGCTGCGCGTGCCGCTGATGCCGGACGCGGCAGCAGAAAACCAAGGAGAGGAGGCACCATGACCATCGACGTGCTGCTGGTCGAAGACCACAGGCTGGTGCGCGAGGCGCTGCGCGAGGCGCTGGCGCGCGAAGCCGACATCCGGGTGGTGGGCGAGGCCGGCGACGCGGCCAGCGCGCTGCAGGCGGCCAAGGCGCTGGCGCCGCACGTCGCGGTGCTCGACATCGCGCTGCCCGACCTCAACGGCATCGAGCTGGCCGCGCGGCTGCGCGATGCCGGCTGCCGGGCCAGGGTGGTGGCGCTGTCGGCCTACACCGACAAGCGCTTCGTGGCCGAGATGCTGCGCGCCGGGGCCGCGGGCTACATCACCAAGTCGGCCGCGGGCACCGAGCTCGTGCGCGCCATCCGGGCGGTGGCGGCCGGCCAGAGCTACTTCTGCCCCGAGGTTTCCAGCGCACTGGCGGCCGAGGTGCGCAAAGGCGCGCACGAGGGCGACACGCCGCGGCTGGGCCGGCGCGAGCGCGAGGTGCTGCGCCTGATCGCCGAAGGCCACCGCTCGGCCGCCATCGCCGAGCAGCTGCACATCTCGGTGGCCACGGTCGAGGTGCACCGCCGCAACATCATGCGCAAGCTCGGGCTGCACACCGTGGCCGAGCTCACGCGCTACGCGGTGCGCGAAGGCATGGTCTCGCCCTGAACCGGGCCCTACACGCTCGCGGGTAGCGTGATCTGCGGCTTGCCGGCATATCGCCCGGCGCGAGCGCCGCATACAGTGGGCGCACCAGGACGAGGAGGATTCCATGCGAGCCGCCGACATACCGTTCGACGAAGCGCGCAGCTTCGTCGAGGCCGTGCAGAGCGTGCTGTTCTTCGCCCGCGTGGGCGACCGCACCGTGCGCTGCTACATCACCCGCGACGCGCTGGCCGCCTGCTTCGGCGGTGCCGGCACCGCCGACGGCCACGCAAGCGCCAGCTTGGAAACCTTCGACCGCAATGTCGAGTGCATCCACGAGATCGCGCGCCATAGCATGGACCGCGGCGCGGCTGCGGGGCACGCGGTGGTGATCACCACGAAAGATGCGTTCCGTGCGATGGTTGCAGCGGGCGGATGCATTTGCTTGCGAATGCGCAAGGGCGGCGAATGGCTCCGGCTCGATCCTCCTTCGCTATCGTGCAGTACCAGCGAGCCAACATGAAACGTGCAGTGGAGATCCAGTTCCTTGGGATGGACCCATCCGATGACCTCGAAGCCGAAGCCCGCGCCACCGCCGAAAGGCTGGTGCAGGCCTGCCGCGGCATCCTGTCGTGCACCGTGGCCATCGAGATGCTCCAGCGCAGCACGCACCGGCCGGCTGGCCCCTATGCCGTGCGCGTGGACGCCACCGTACCGGGCCATGCCGTCACGGTGTCCCGCATGAACAACGAAGATGCCCGCGCCGCGCTGCGCAGCGCCTTCAACAGCATGGGCCTGCGGCTGCAGGCGCTGGACGGCGGTGCTTCAGTGCTCTCGCCTTTCGCGCGCCCAGGCCAGGTGCCAGCGGCCGCCCACATCGATCTCTAGGCCGGTGCCCAGGGCCCGGCAGCCCGGCTCCAGCAGGCGCTGCAGCCACTGCAGCGCCTGCGGGCTGGGCGAGCCGAGCCGGAACCGGCGCAACTGCAGCGGCACGATCTCCAGCCCGCGCAGGCGGCCGTCGTCGGCCGACAGCGAGGCCGCATAGAGGCAGCCCACGTCCGAGCGCAGCCGGCCGCGCGGGCCGATGCCTTCGTAGTCGTTGATCAGGTCGCCGCAGCCGTAGAGGATGAGCTTGCCCGCGTGCACCTCCATCGGCAGCGGATGGTGCGACGAATGGCCGTGCACGACGTCGGCCGCGCCCAGCTCGACGAGCCGGTGCGCGAACCAGCGGTGCGCCGCGGGTACTTCGTCCACCCAGTTGTCGCCCCAGTGCAACGACACCACCACGCGGTCGCCGGCACGGCGGTGGGCTTGCACGCGGGCCAGCACGGCACCTGCATCCGCCTCCTGCAAGCCGGGCAGCAGCGCCACGCCGGGGCGGCCGGCGCGCGCCGCCCAGTCGGCCGGCACGCCGCTGCTGGCCGTGGCCCAGGCGAACGCCAGCAGCCGCGCGCCGCCGTGCAGCGGCAGCACCGCCGGCGCCTCGGCCTGCGCGAGGTCGCGCCCAGCGCCGGCGCAGCCGATGCCGGCGGCCTGCAGCATCGCCAATGTGTCGGCCAGGCCTTCGTGGCCCCAGTCGAGCACGTGGTTGTTGGCCAGGCTGCACACGTCGATCTGCGCGGCCGCCAGGCAACCCACGTGGGCGGGGCTCATGCGGTAGTGGATGCCCTTGCCGGGCCAGGGCGTCTCGGAGGAGGTGATCGCGGTTTCGAGGTTGACGATGCGCAGGTCGGGGGCCAGGCGCTCCATCTCGGCCAGCGCATCGCCCCAGGGGTAGGCCTCGTCCACCGGCGCGGGAATGGCGCCGCTGGCGCGCTCGGCCAGGCGCACGTACTCGCGCGCGTCGCGCACATAGGGCTCGTAGAGCACGGGCTTCACCGGCTCGGCCATCACCTGGTCGATGCCGCGGCCGGTCATCACGTCGCCGGCCAGCAGCAGCCTGATCGTGTCGGCACCCACGGCGCGCTCATCCCTTCACGCACACCAGCGGCTCCGTGCGCGCGACCTTGCGCGCCAGCCCGGCCGCATCGGCGGCCTGCACGAAAGCCCGGGACTTGGTCGCGCCGATGCCGCGCACGCCGATGTCAGCGCCGTGCTCGAAATGCTCCCAATGGTCGTCGGGCACGGACGCTCAAGGCGCGCCCACCGACAGCGCCGCGGCCATCAACGACAGCAGCACCACGATGCTCACCAGGTGCTGGCGCAGGAACTGCAACAACCGGCTCAGCCCGTGCTGCAGCCGAAAGCGGCGGTTGTCGCGATGGCTGCAACGGTGCATCTGATCGGCCAGATCGCTCAGGTCGCGGTCGACCGAAGGGCCCATGTCCCACTGCGGGCGCAGCAGGGGCGGGCGCGGCATGAGTTCAGACATGGAAGACTCCCTTGGCCACGGCGGGCAGTTGCGTGGTGAACCATTGCGCGGCCAGCTCGGTCACCCTCTCCAGAGCACCGCGTTCCTCGAACGAATGGGTGGCGCGCGGCACCACCGCGAGCTGCGCGCCCTTGCGCAGCTTTTGCAGCGCCTGCTTGTTCAGCGCCAGCACGTCGGTGTCGGCGGCGCCCACGATCAGCAGCGTGGGCGCGACCACCCGCGACAGCACGTGCGCCGCCAGGTCGGGCCGGCCGCCGCGCGAGACCACCGCAAACACCCGCTTGGGCCGCGCCGCGGCCGCCACCAGCGCCGCCGCGGCGCCGGTGCTTGCGCCCAACAGCCCCACCGGCAGCGGGGCCAGCGCGGGTCGGCGGTCCAGCCAGTCGATCGTGTCCACCATGCGCTGGCCCAGCAGCACGGCATCGAGCACGTTGGCGCGGTCCTGCGCCTCGCGCGGCGTGAGCAGGTCGAACAGCAGCGTGCCGAAGTCGTGCTCCTGCAGCACCTGCGCCACCTGCTGGTTGCGCGGGCTGCGCCGCGTGCTGCCGCTGCCGTGGGCGAAGACGATCAGCCCGCGTGCCTGCGGCGGCAGCGTGAGGTCGCCTTCGAGCGCATGCGGTCCCACCAGCACGCGCTTGGGTGGGGAAAGCAGCTCTTCCATCTTGTCTCCTTGCAGGGCAGGTCGCTGTTATGCGCGTGTGCCGCCATGAGGGGCTTGCGAATCCGCAAAGGCGCCATCGCCCTTGAACCGGGGCACGCGGTCGAAGCCGAGCTGCCCGTCGAGCATGAAGCCGCTGTCCTCGAACCGCGCCGGCGACTCGGGCCAGCGGCGCGCCGCGGGCGGGCAGGCGTCGAGCTGGTACACCGCCGCCGCCGGATAAGGCACCGACTCGAACTGCACCGCCAGCCGCGACCACGCGTGGCCATCGAGCAGGCGCCGCGCCTCGGGCAGCAGCACCGTGTCTTCCCACTCCATCTGCTCCAGCAGGCGCAGGTGCAGGCTTTGCAGCACGGCGGCAAGAAACTTGTCGCTGCCGGGCTCTTGCCGCTGCACCGCGGCGACCAGGCCCATGGCGTGCAGCCGCAGGTGCGCTTCGTCGCTGCGCGTGGCGTCCAGCGCGGTGCGCATGCCGTCCAGCCGCGCCGAGCGCCCGCGCAAGCGGTCCAGCACCGCATCGCACTTGGGCCGGTGGCACAGCTGGCTGAACAGCTCCTCGAACTCGAGCAGCTCGCTCAGACGGTCGAGCGCGGGGCCGCCCGAGCGCCATTCGCCTGCGCGCAGCACCGCCATCAGGGTGGCGAAGGTCTGGCGCATCACCGAATGTTCGGTCCTCAACACGGCGAAAGCTGTCCTGTGCATCGCATTCCTCCCAAAGCCAAATAGCGTCTTGGCAGGCCAAATCTAGGCGACGGCCAGCCCCTGCGCTTGCGCAAACGCAATGGCAACGGGCGATCGAGGGAAAGGGGGGAGTGGCCGCTACCGGTTCGCCGGTAGCGGCGCGCCGATGCGCGCCAGGCCAAAGGGCGAATAGCGCCAGCCGCCGTGGGGCTGGTGCGGCAAGGCGCGCGCCGCGTCGAGCATCAGGCGCGCGCTGAAGTCGTGCGCATCCAGGCGTGCTTCAAGCAGCAGGCTGGCATGCGGGCCGCCGGCCCCGCTGGCCAGGCGTTCCAGGAGCAGGCCGCTGCTTTCATGCGCCAGCGCGGGCAGGTCGGGCAGCGGCAACACCTCGGTGGGCTCGCCGGCATACAGCGGGTCGGCCGTGATGCGTTCGCGAATGCGTTCGGCATCCGCACCTTCGGCCAACTGCACATAGACGTAGCGGTGCATCGCGCCGGCGGCGTCGGGCCACTCGGCGCTGAGGGCGCCGCGCACACCGGGCACGCCCTCGGCCGCGGCCGTGTGGTGCAGGCCCGCCGCCACATGATCCAGCGTGCGCGACTGGCCCTTGGGGATCAGCAGCTCGAACAGCCGCTGCAACTGCGGCACGACACCGGCGTTCCAGCCGGCGCCCACCACCGCCGTGGCGCGAAAGCGCTCGGCGTGGTGCGCGATCTGCTCGTGGTGGCGCCCCAGCATCGCGGGCTCGTCGAAGTGCGCGCATTCCACCAGCGGCACGCGCGCCTGCAGCAGCTCCTCGGCAGCACCGGCCGCGGCCTGCGCGGGCACGCACAGCAGCACGCCGTCCAGCGCACCCAGGTCGCGCACGTGCGACACGCAGGCCACCTCGCGCAGCCAGCCCGGCAGCACGCCGGCCGGCGCATCGGCCCGCCGCACGATGCCGGCCAGCGCCAGGTCGCCGGCCTCGTGGATCGCGGCGGCACAGGCCTGGCCCAGCCGCCCCCAGCCCACGACGGCCAGGCGCAAGCGCCGCTGCGGCGCGGCGGCGCCCGACGGGTGGTGGTGCGGCGTCGGGGCTGCGGGCATGGAACGGTTCCTTCGTGAAGCGGGGGCCAGCCCACTATAGGCAGCCGTCGAAGGCGGCGCTTGCGCGGCATCAGCCCGCCCGGTTGCGCAAGCGCAAGCCGGGTGCCCGGCCGCCGGTTCATCGTGTGCACCGCATCCGCTTGAAAAGCGATCCGCTGTACACGAGGGCCCATGTCCACCATTCCGCTCGATCTGGAAACCGAAGTCGTCGTCCTGCCGCCGCCGTCGCTGCCGGCGGCCGCCACGCTGGAGCAGGCCCTCAAGGGGCGGCACAGCAGCCGCGCGCTGCGCAGCGAGGCCTTGCCGCTGCCCTTGTTGTCGGCCCTGCTGTGGTCGGCCTTCGGCGTCAACCGGCCCGACGCCGGCGGGCGCACGGCGCCTTCGGCCCACAACTGGCAGGAGATCGACGTCTATGCCGTGCTGCCCGAAGGCACCTACCGCTACGACGCGCCGGGCCACCGGCTGCTGCTGGCCAGCGCGCAAGACCTGCGCCCCCATACCGGCACGCAGGACTTCGTGGCCCAGGCGCCGCTGAACCTGCTGTACGTGGTGGACTTCGAGCGCATGTCGGGCGCCCGCCCCGACGAGCGTGAGTTCCTGATCGGCGCCGACGCCGCCTGCATCGCGCAGAACGTGTACCTGTTCTGCGCGGTGGCCGGCCTGGGCACCGTGGCGCGCGCGCTGATCGACCGCCGCCACCTGGCGATGGCGCTGGGCCTGCCGCCCACGCAGCGCATCGCGCTGGCGCAAAGCGTCGGGTACGAGCAGGGATGAACACCCGGGCGCCGGCGCTGCTCGCAGGCGACGACATGGCGCGCGACTGCAGCTACTACGCAGCGGTGCAGCGGCAGCCCGGATACCCGCGGCTGCTGGGGCGCCGCGCCTGCGACGTGGCCGTGGTCGGCGGCGGGCTGGCCGGGTTGTCGGCGGCGATCGAACTGGCCGACCGGGGCTTTCGCGTCACGCTGCTGGAAGCGCGCACCGTGGGCAATGGCGCCAGCGGGCGCAACGGCGGGCAGGCGCTCACGGGCCTGGCCTGCGATCCGCACGAGATCGAGGCGCAGCTCGGCCGCGAGACCGCGCGCGACGTGTGGAGTGCCGGCACCGAGGCGCTGGCCCTGCTGCACGAGCGGCGCATGCGATTTGCGGTCGAATGCGAGTGGCGCAACGGCTACCTGTGGGCCGCGGTGAACCGGCGTCGCGCGCAGCGCCTGCGCACGACGGCCGAACACCTGCAGCGCCACTATGGCCAGAGCCTGCAGGTGTTCCCGCAGCTGGGCGAGGCGCCGCTGGAGCATGTGTGGGCGGCTACGTGGACGTGACGATGAACCGCGCGCCCGACTTCGGCCGCCTGGCCGCGCAGGGCGAAGGGGCCGGCGTGTACTACCTGCAGGGCTTTGCCGGCCACGGGCTGGCGCTCACCGGGCTGGCGGGCCGGCTGGTGGCCCAGGCCATGGCCGGCGACGCCGGCCGCTTCGACACCTTTGCGCGCCTGCGGCACCGGGCGTTCCCCGGCGGCGCGGCCTGGCGCTCCGCCGGCCTGCACCTGGGGCTGGCCTGGTACCGCCTGCGCGACGCGCTGGGGCTGTAGCGATGGCGGAGCTTCACGGTTTCGACGCCTACTCGCCGCGCGAGATGGGCCAGCGCGTCAAGGAGTTCTGCGTCGTCAAGGCGCGGTTGCCGCTGCTGCAGCTGGTGCTGCTGGGCGTGCTGGCCGGCGCCTTCATCGGGCTGGGCGCGATGATGTACGCGCTGGTGGCCAGCGACGCCAGCCTGGGCTTCGCGGCCACGCGGCTGCTGGGCGGGTTGAGCTTCTCGCTCGGGCTGGTGCTGGTCACGGTGGCGGGGGCGGAGCTGTTCACCGGCAACAACATGCTGGCCATGGCCTGGGCCGACGGCTGCGTGAGCACGCGCGAGGTGTTGCGCAACTGGGTCGTCGTGTGCACCGCCAACTTCGGCGGGGCCGTGGGACTGGCGCTGCTGGTGTGGCTGGCCGGCCATGCGGCGCTGAACGACGGCGAGGTCGGCCGCACGGTGGTGCGCATCGCGCAGGCCAAGGCCGGCCTGCCGCTGGTGGAAGCCTTTTTCCGCGGCGTGCTGTGCAACGTGCTGGTGTGCATGGCGGCCTGGATGGTGATGGCCGGCCGCAGCGTGGTCGACAAGGTGGTGGCGGTGGTGTTCCCGATCACCGCCTTCGTGGCGGCCGGCTTCGAGCACTCGATCGCCAACATGTACTTCATGCCGCTGGCGATGCTGCTCGGCGCGCCGCTGGGCGCGGCGGACATGGCGCGCAACCTGCTGCCGGTGATCGCGGGCAACCTGGTGGGCGGCAGCGTGCTGGTGGCGCTGGTGTATTACCTGATCTACGTGAGGCCGTCGTCTACGTCTGCCAAGGGTTGATGAGCGCAACGCCGGCGGCCTGGAACGGGCCGGTGTCGCGCGTGGCGACGGCGAATCCGTTGGCTGCCGCGCTGGCCGCGATGTAGCCGTCAGCTGCGGCGACCGCCAAGCCGGCGGAGCGGGCCTTGGCCATCAGCTGCGCATAGGCCTTCGTGCAGGCCATGTCGAAGGGGATCACGCGCCCCACGAACAAGGGCAGTACACGACGTTCCAGGTTGTCATGCAGGCCTGTCCGGCGCTTGCCCGCCGGCAGCAGCGCCGCGCAGGCGCGCAGCTCGGCCACCGTGATCGCGGACAGGTAGAGCGTTTCCAGTGCTTGCGCATTGATCCACTCGATGACGCGGGCGTTGGGTGCGTGACGCAGCGGCTCCGAGATCACGTTGGTGTCGAGCAGGATCATTCAAAGCTCACCGCGCGGGCCGCTCGGCGGCGACCATCCGGTCATTCAAGTGACCCGCACGTTCCTGAACTGCCACGGGTCGCGGGTGTCCACGTCTTCGTGGAACAGCCAGCCGCGACCCGGCAGCGGGGTCCAGTCGGTGTAGGCCCCCACCACGTCGCCCAGGTAGGGGCGGGCCAGCGGCAGGATCTCGTCGAAGGGCAGGTCGTCGGGTTCCACCACGTCGCTGGCAGCGGGCTTCGTCGTAGAAGCCCTCCACCGACCAGGTGTTGCGGAACTCGCCCGCCGGCTTGCGCTGCGCGCCCGCCTGCGTGTCGCGCTGGGCGATGTGGATGCTGCGCACGCCCAGGCCCTGCGCCAGCCGCGCGCAGCCCTCGCGCGTGGCGGGGCGTTCGGCCGGGTGGCCGGTGCCGCGCGCGACGTCCAGCAGCGCCTGCTTCACGAAGTGGGACACCAGCCCGGGGTTGGCGCCGTGGGTCAGCACGGCGGTGGGCTCGTCGCGCGCCGCGCTCACGCGCCAGCGCGAGCAGCGCGGTGCTGCTCACGTTGACCGACAGGTTGAGCAAGCAGGAAGTCGCCCGCGTGCAGCAGCGGCGCGAGTTCGTCGCGACAGTTGGCCGGCGTGAGCTCGGTGCGGCGCAGGCGCACGCCGTGGGCCCGGGCCACGTCGGCCGCGCCGGCGCTGCGCGTCACCACGGTCAGGCGCTCAGGCGGCATCTCGATGTGCCGCAGCAGCAGTGGCAGCACCCCCTGGCCGATGCAGCCGAAGCCACCATCACCAGGCGGCCGGCGAACACCACGGCGCTCACTCGATCAGCTGCTCGTCCAGCGGCCAGCGCTGCGACAGGGCCAGCAGCACCTTGCGGTCGGCGCCCGGGGTGTCGTAGTGCCAGACGGCGGGCGCGGTGTGCAGCTTCTGCAGCCGCTCGGCCCGGATGTTGGCGTGCCGCACCGGCAGCTCGCGCGCGGCATAAATGGCCGCCTGCGCGGCGGCGTCGGGGTCGTCGTCGAAGAACAGCCAGTGGCGCACGAACTCGTCCTGCAGCCGGCCCAGCTCATGGCACAGCGGCTCGGGCACCGGCGTGTGCGGCAGGGCGGTCTCGCGCGGCGCGTCGGTGGTTTCGACCCAAGGGCCGTACACATCGTCCAGCACCGTGCGGTACAGCGCCACCGGCCGGCCGGTGTAAAAGGCCGGCAGCATGAAGAAGCTGGCCTCGGGCACGCCATCGCGCGAGCCGATGTACCAGCCGTACACGTCCTTGCCGTCGGCGAACCACAGCACGCCGTACTGCAGCCCCGCGCCGCGCGGCGCGAAGGCCAGGTGGACCTTGGGTTCGATCATGGTGCCTCGTTGGAGGAGCGCTGCGCGAGGTAGTTCACCAGACCGTCCAGCGAATCGACCTGGGCGTAGTCGCTTTCGGGCACCTGCACGCCCAGCTTCTCGTGCAGCGCGATCAGCAGGTTGAGGAAGTCGAACGAGTCGAGGTCGAGCTGCTCGCGCAGCGAGCGCTGCGCGTTCACCCTGGAGAAGTCGGCCTCGGGCGCGATGTCGAGCACGCAGCCGATCACCGTGTCGCGCAGGGTGTCCAGGTCGGTCATGCCAGGCTCTCCGGTTGGGCGAAGCGCTGCTGCAGCGCCGCGAGGAAACGCGCGCCGACCAGCCCGTCGCTCGCGCGGTGGTCGGCGGCCAGCGTGGCGTGCACGGTGCGCGCGGCCAGCACCTGGCCGTCGCGCACCACCGGCCGCGGCAGCACGCGGCCCAGGCCCACCAGCGCCACCTGCGGCGGGTAGATCACGCCATACACCGTGTCGGTGCCCAGGTCGCCCAGGTTGGTGACGGTGACGGTGGAGTCGGCCAGGTCGGAGCTGCGCAGCTGGCCCTTGCGGGCGCGCTGCAGTGCCTCGCCCAGCTCGCGCATCAGCTCGGGCAGCGGCGTGCGGTCGGCGTCGTGCACGGTGGGCACCACCAGGCCGCCTTCGCGCAGCGAGGTCACCACGCCCAGGTGCACCGCGTCGGCGGGCTGGAAGCGGCCGTCGGCGAAGCGGCCGTTGAGCTGCGGCGACTCGCGCAGGGCCAGGCCGATCGCGCGCAGCGCCAGCGCGGCGAACAGCACCCGCTCGGCCACCGGCCGCGCGGCGTTGAAGGCTTCGAGCCAGCGCAGCGCCGGCTCGACCTCGATCTCGCAGCCCAGGTAGTAGTGGGGGATCTCGCGCTTGGAGCGCGCCATCGCGGCGGCGATGGCCGCACGCATGTTGTCGGCGGGCGAGGGCGGCGCTGCCCTCGCCGCCGCCCGCTCCACGTCGGCCAGCGACACGGCCGCGCCGCCGGCCGCCGCGACCAG
>JBFLWE010000094.1:0-19429 GCA_040758375.1 Pseudomonadota bacterium | reverse complement strand
GGGGGCTCGGTGGTGCTTGCAGGGTGGTGGCGGTGCCTGCGGGCGCAGGCCCCATTCGCGGTGTCCTGGCGCGTGGGGTGCTTGGCTCGTGTTGACGAGGGGACCGATGCGGTGCTCGGTGGTGCTCCGCGAGCGTGGGCCGGAGAACGCAGGCGCCGCCACCACCCTGCCGCTGCGCCCTCTCACCATGCAGACGTGGAGCCACTGAGATGGCACAACCCCTGCTCACCGCCAAAGACTTGAGCGTGCGCTTCGGCGGCGTGCTGGCGGTCAACCAGGTCAGCTTCGAGGTGCACCAGGGCGAGGTGTTCACCCTCATCGGCCCCAACGGCGCGGGCAAGACCACGGTGTTCAACCTCATCAGCCGCATCTACACCCCCACCACCGGCGAGCTGCACTTCGAAGGGCGGCTGCTCAACGCCGTGCCGCCGCATGCGGTGGCCAGGCTGGGCATTGCGCGCACCTTCCAGAACATCGAGCTGTTCGAGCACGCCACCGTGCTGCAGAACCTGCTCATCGGCCGCCACGTGCACCGCCAGACCTCGCTGTGGCAGGAGATGCTGTTCACCATGCGTGCGCGCGAGGCCGAGCGCGCGACGCGGCGCAAGGTGGAGGAGGTGATCGACTTCCTCGACCTGCAGCACTACCGCGACTCACTGGTGCTGGGGCTGCCCTATGGCGTGCGCAAGGTGGTGGAGCTGGCGCGCGCGCTGTGCGTGGAGCCGAAGCTGCTGCTGCTCGACGAGCCCTCGTCGGGCCTGAACCCCGACGAGACCAACGACATGGCGTTCTGGATCCACGACATCCGCCAGGACCTGGGCATCACCGTGCTGATGGTCGAGCACGACATGTCGCTGGTGTCCAAGGTGTCCGACCGCGTGCTGGCCATGAACCAGGGCGAGGTGCTCGCGCTGGGCACGCCGGCCGAGGTGCAGGCGCATCCGGGCGTGGTCGAGGCGTACCTCGGCTCTTCCGAAGACCTGTCTTCGCTGCGCCAGCCGCGCGTCGAGTCGCAGAGGAAGGTGGCATGAACGCAGACGCAGTGCTGACCCTCACCAACGTCGAAAGCGCCTACGGCCCGATCAAGGCCATCCGCGGCGTGAGCCTGCAGGTGCGCCAGGGCGAGATCGTCACCGTGCTGGGTGCCAACGGCGCGGGCAAGAGCACCATCCTCAAGACCATCTCCGGCATCATCGACCCGCGCAAGGGCAGCATCCACTTCCGCGGCGAAGACATCACCTCGCGCGACCCGGCGCTGATCGTGCAGCGCGGCCTGTGCCACGTGCCCGAAGGGCGCGAGGTGTTCCCGCTGCTGTCGGTCAGGGACAACCTGCTGATGGGCGCCTACACCCGGCGCGACCGCGACGCGGTGGCGCGCGACATGGAGCAGGTGTACGGCTACTTCCCGATCCTGCGCGAGCGGGCGCAGCAGGACGCGGGCCTGCTCTCGGGCGGGCAGCAGCAGATGCTGGCGATCAGCCGCGCGCTGATGGGCGCGCCGGAACTCATCTTGCTCGACGAGCCCAGCCTTGGCTTGAGCCCCAAGCTCACGAAAACGATCTTCGAGATCGTGGTGCGCATCAACCGCGAGCGCGGCACCACCCTCCTGCTGGTGGAGCAGAACGCCAACATGGCCTTGCACGCGGCCGACCGCGGCTACGTGCTGGAGAACGGCCGCATCGTGATGGAAGACAGCTGCGATCGCCTGCGCGAGAAGGAGGACATCAAGGAGTTCTACCTCGGCATGAAGGACGCCGGCGCACGCGGCGAGCGGCGCTGGAAGAAGCGGAAAACATGGCGGTAGCACGATGAGTGTGTTGTGGGATACCAGTCGCATCCAGCCGCGCACCGAGACCGTGGTGCCGGGCGAGACTTTGCCGCAGCTGTTCCGCAACGCGGTACGCCAGCGCGGCGAGCGCACCTTCATGCGGCAGAAGGAGCTGGGCCTGTGGCGCGCCTGGAGCTGGAACGAGACCGAGCGCGCGGTGCGCGACATCGCGATGGGCCTGGCCGCGCTGGGCTTTCGGTCGGGCGAGTGCGCCTCCATCCTGTCGAACACGGTGGTCGAGTGGGTGCTGGCCGACTTGGCCGTGCTGTGCGCGGGCGGCGTGTCCAACGGCATCTACCCCACCGACGCGGCCGCGCAGGTGCAGTACCTGTGCGAGGACTCGTCCACGGTGGTGCTGTTCGTCGAAGACGACGAGCAGCTCGACAAGGCGCTCGAGGTGCGCGAGCAGTGCCCGAAGCTGCGCCAGATCGTGGTGTTCGACATGGAGGGCCTGCACGAGTTCTCCGATCCCATGGTCATGAGCCTGGAGGCGCTGCGTGGGCTGGGGCGCGACCACGATGCCGCCCACCCACAGGAGTTCGACGCCCGCTGCGCGGTGGCGCAGCCCGAGGACCTGGCGATCCTGATCTACACCTCGGGCACCACCGGCAGACCGAAGGGCGCGATGCACAACCACCGCGGCCTGGTCCACACGGTGCGCGGCTACAACCTGCTCATCGAGCAGCGCGAGGACGACGAGCGCATGTGCTTCCTGCCGCTGTGCCATGTGGCCGAGCGGCTGGGCGGCGAGTACTTCTCGATCTACAGCGGGGCCGTGCTCAACTTCGTGGAGAACCCCGACACGGTGCCGGAGAACGTGCGCGAGATCGCCCCCACGGTGTTCACCGCGGTGCCACGCGTGTGGGAAAAGTTCTATTCGGGCGTGAGCATTGCGCTGTCGGAGGCCACGCCGCTGCAGCAGGCGGTGTACCGCTGGGCCCTGGCCGTGGGGTACCAGGTGGCCGACAAGGTGCTGGCCGGGCAGCCGGTGCCCGCCACGCTGAAGGCCAGGTTCTACCTGGCCCGCGCGCTGGCGCTGAACAACACGCGCAAGCTGATCGGCATCCACCGCGCGCGCTACCTGGTCACCGGCGCGGCGCCGATCGCACCCGACCTGATCCGTTGGTACCTGGCGCTGGGCGTGCCGATGCTGGAAGTGTGGGGCCAGACCGAAAGCTGCGGCGCTTCCACCGGCATGCCGGCCGGCCGCATCAAGCCCGGCTCCATCGGGCCCGCCTGCCCGTACAACGAGGTCAAGGTCGATGAAAAGACCGGCGAGCTGCTGATCCGCGGCACCAACGTCTTCATGGGCTACCTCAACCAGCCTCAGAAGAGCGCGGAGACGATAGACGCCGAGGGCTGGCTGCACACCGGCGACGTGGGGCAGGTGGACCCGGACGGGTATTTCCGCATCACCGACCGCATGAAAGACATCATCATCACCGCGGGCGGCAAGAACATCACGCCCAGCGAGATCGAGAACGAGCTGAAGTTCTCGCCCTACATCACCGATGCGGTGGTGATCGGCGACCGCAGGCCCTACCTTACCGTGCTGATCATGATCGACCAGGACAACGTCGAGAAGTACGCGCAGGACCATGACGTGCCGTTCTCCAACTACGCCAGCCTCACGCGGGCGCCCGAGGTGCAGGCCCTGATCGAACGCGAGGTCGCGCGCGTGAACGCCAAGTTCGCGCGCGTGGAGCAGATCAAGTCGTTCCGCCTGATCGACACGCAGTTGTCGGCCGAAGACGAGGAGCTGACCCCGACCATGAAGCTCAAGCGCAGCCTGGTGCAGAAGAAGTACGCACCGCTGATCGAGTCGATGTATGCACCACAACGCCCCTAGGAGACAAGCCATGAAGCTCAAGCACGTTGCCCTTGCCCTGCTGCCGCTCGCGGCGGCCGCCGGCGCCCAGGCCCAGGCGCCCAGCCAGGGCGTGAGCAAGAACGAGATCGTCGTGGGCACCATCCAGGACCTGTCCGGTCCGCTGGCCGGCTACGGCAAGCAGATCCGCATGGGCATGCTGCTGCGCGTGGACGAGCTCAACGAGCAGGGCGGTGTGCACGGCCGCAAGATCAAGCTGCTGGTCGAGGACGACGGCTACGATCCGCGCAAGGCCGTGCTGGCAGCGCAGAAGCTGGTCAACCAGGACAAGGTCTTTGCCATGGTGGCCCACCTGGGCACCGCGCAGAACATGGCGGCCATGCCGATCCAGTTCGAGAAGAACGTGGTCAACTTCTTCCCGGTGACGGCCGCGCGCGAGATGTACGAGCCGCACCACCGCCTGAAGTATTCGTTCGCCGCGCCTTATTACGACCAGGTGCGCACCGCGCTGCCGCGGCTGATGAAGGAGAAGAACCTCAAGAAGCCCTGCATCCTCTACCAGGACGACGACTTCGGCCTGGAGGTGCTGCGCGGCGCCGAGGCCGGGCTCAAGACCGCGGGCATGGAGCTGGCCGAGAAGACCACCTACAAGCGCGGCGCCACCGACTTCTCCAGCCAGGTCGCGCGCATGAAGGCCGCGGCCTGCGACATCGTGGTGCTGGGCACCATCATCCGCGAGACCATCGGCACCATCGCCGAGTCGCGCAAGACCGGCTTCAGCCCGGTGTTCTTCGGCTCCAGCGCGGTCTACACCGACCTGATCCACAAGCTGGGCGGCAAGGCGATGGACGGCCTGTACGCCACCCACACCGTGCAGCACCCCTACCTCGACGAGGCCGACGACAAGATCCGCTTCTGGGCCAACAAGTACAAGACCAAGTTCAACGAGGACCCGACGGTGTTCTCGGTGTACGGCTACAACGCGGTCGACTCGTTCATCCGCGCGGTGCAGGCCACCGGGCCCAACCTCACGATGGACGGCTTCATCAAGTCCATGGACAAGATGAACATCCCGGCCGACATCTTTGGCGGCCCCGAGCTGACCTTCAGCGCCACCAAGCGCCTGGGCAGCCAGGCCTCGCGCATGTCGCAGATCCAGGACGGCAAGTGGCGGGTGGTTTCCAAATACGTGACGCCGGCGAACTGACCGCGCCTTCAGGACAGCGCCCACCAGGCGGGTAGCAACTCGCGCACTTCCCGCCGCGCGAAGCGGTCGTCGATCAGGTACACGGTGCCGCGGTCGGTGGGCGTGCGGATCACCCGGCCGGCCGCCTGCACCACCTTGCGCAGGCCGGGGTAGAGGTACACGTAGTCGTAGCCGGCGCCCAGCATCTCGTCGAGGCGCCGGCGCATCTCTTCGTTCACCGGGTTCACCTGCGGCAGCCCCAAGGTGGCGATGAAGGCGCCGATCAGGCGGTCGCCGGCGAGGTCTATGCCTTCGGCGAAGGCGCCGCCCAGCACCGCGAAGCCGATGCCGCGGCCCTGCGGCGCGAAGCGCGCGACGAAGGCTTCGCGTTCGGGCTCGCCCATCTGCGGCGTCTGCGTCCAGATGGGCACCTCGGGATGCTGCGCCTCGAAGGCCGCCGCCACCTGCCGCAGGTATTCGAAGCTGGAGAAGAAAGCCAGGTAGTTGCCCGGCTGCGCCCGGTACTGCTCGCCCATCAGCCGCACGATCGGCGCTACCGAGGCCTCACGGTGCTGGTAGCGCGTGGAGACCTGGCGCACGATGCGCACCGCGAGCTGGTCGGCCGAGAACGGCGCTTCCACCTCGACCCAGGCGGCGTCGTCCGGCAGCCCCAGTGCCTGGGCATAGAACTGCCGCGGCTTGAGCGTGGCCGAGAACAGCACCGCCGTGTGCGCGGCCTCGAAGCGCGGCCTCAAAAAGGGCGCCGGCAACACGTTGCGCACGCACAGCAGCGTGCTGGCGCGCCGGCCCCCGGCGGCCGGCAGCCGGCTCACGTCGAACAACGAGTGCGCGCCAAAGCTGTCGAGCAGGCGCGTGAACTGCAGCAGGTCGAAGTAAAAGTGCAGCAGCTCGCCGTCCACGCGCGTGGGCTCCTCGGCCATCAGCTCGGCGATCGCGCCGGCCGCTTCGCGCAGCGCCTGGGCCAGCTGGGGCGGCGGCTCGGGCAGCACCTCGTAGGCTTGCGTCTGCGCCTTGGTCTGCACGTTCCAGGCGCGCTGCAGGCGGTCCAGCGGCTTCTTCAGCGCCGGTGCTGCGCCGCGGCGCAGCGCGCGCAACGCCGCCTGCGAGAGCTCGGCGCTGTACATGCCGCGGGCACGCTCGACCAGGTTGTGCGCCTCGTCGGCCAGCACCGCGACGCGCCAGCCGTGTTCCAGCGTCAGGCCGTGCAGCAGCGCCGTGCCATCGAAGAAGTAGTTGTAGTCGCCCACCACCACGTCGGCCCAGCGCACCAGCTCCTGCGACAGGTAGTAGGGGCAGACCTGGTGCGCCAGCGCCACCTGGCGCAGCGCCTCCTTCGGCAGCGTCGCTTGTGCCACGGCGGCGGCGCGCGCGGCGGGCAGGCGGTCGTAGAAGCCCTTGGCCAGCGGGCATGATTCGCCGTGGCAGGCCTTGTCGGGGTGTTCGCAGGCCTTGTCGCGCGCCACCAGCTCCACCACGCGCAGCGGCAGCCCGGGCGCGCTGCCGCGCAGCGTGGACAAGGCGTCCAGCGCCAGCGCGCGCCCCGGCCCCTTGGCGGCCAGGAAGAACAGCTTGTCCAGCGCCTGCGCCGGCCAGGCCTTGAGCAGCGGGAAGATGGTGCCCACGGTCTTGCCGATGCCGGTGGGCGCCTGCGCCATCAGGCAGCGGCCGGTGCGCGCGGCGTTGTACACGGCCGTGGCGAGCGTGCGCTGGCCGCGGCGGAAGGCGGCATGCGGAAACTGCAATGCGGCCAGCGCCTCGTCGCGCCGGGCGCGGTGGGCCAGCTCCTGCCCGGCCCAGGCGATGAAGCGTTCGCACAAGCCCTCGAAGAAGGCCCGCAGCTCGGCCGCGCTGTGTGTCTCGGCGAGCCGCGTCTCCTGCTGGCGGCCGACCTCGAAGTACACCAGCGACACGGTCAGCCCGGGCAGGCCGTGCTGCCGGCACACGAGCCAGCCATACACCTTGGCCTGCGCCCAGTGCAGCGCCCGGTGGTTGTCGGGCAGGCGCTCCAGCTCGCCGCGGTAGGTCTTCACCTCCTCGACCAGGCCGCGCGCCAGGTCCACGCCGTCGGCGCGGCCGCGCACCACCAGCGGCCCGTGTTCCGCGCTCAGCGAAACCTCGGCCTCGTGGCCGGCGCCGCGGCGTGCCGCCACGGTCTTGTGGCCGGCAATGCCTTCTTGGGCGCTCGGGGCGGGCGTGAAGCGCAGGTCGAGGTCGCCTTGCTTGGCTGCGAACTCGCACAGCGCGCGCACGGCGATGGTGTAGCGGGGGACGCTCATGACAGCTGGGCTGTATTGTCGGCGGGTACTTCGCACCGGAAGATATGTAGTTGAACTACTTCAATACGGGGAAATTACTGAGAAGAAAGGAAACTGAGTCCACATAAAGTCAAGTAATCAAACTACATGCTTCACATGCAGCGCCGCACACTCCTTTCGCTGAGCCTGCTGGGCTTGGTTCCGCCGGCTTGTGCCCAGACCATGACCGACACCGCCACCCCGCCGCCCACCGCCGTGGTCCACCCCGCCTGGTCGCGCAACGCCACGATCTACGAGGTGAACCTCCGCCAGTACTCGAAGGAGGGCAGCTTCGCCGCCTTCGAGGCCGACCTGCCGCGGCTGAAGGCGATGGGTGTGGACATCCTCTGGCTGATGCCCATCCACCCCATCGGCGAAAAAAACCGCAAGGGCGGCCTGGGCAGCTACTACGCGGTGCGCGACTACACCGGCGTCAACCCCGAGTTCGGCACGCTGGCCGAGCTCAAGCGCCTGGTGGCCAGCGCCCATGCGCTGCAGATGAAGCTGATCATCGACTGGGTGGCCAACCACACCGCCTGGGACCACCCCTGGGTCGCCCAGCATCCCGATTGGTACAAGAAGAACGACAAGGGCCAGATCTACCCGGTCACCTTCGGCGAGGGCCCCACCCGCGAGGAATGGACCGACGTGGTGGGCCTGGACTACACGCAAAAGCCGCTGTGGCGCGCGATGATCGACGCGATGGCCTTCTGGGTGCGCGAGGCCGGCATCGACGGCTTCCGCTGCGACGTGGCCAGCCTGGTGCCCACGCCGTTCTGGGAGCAGGCGCGTGCCGAGCTCGACCGCATCAAGCCGGTGTTCATGCTGGCCGAGTCGGATGCGCCGGAGCTGCTGCACAAGGCCTTCGACATGACCTACGACTGGGACCTGTACGAGCTGATGAAGAAGCTCGCCAAGGGCCAGGCGCAGGCCGGCGACCTGTCGGCCTACCTCGACAAGCAGGCCAGCCGTTACCCGCGCGATGCCTACCGGATGCTGTTCACCAGCAACCACGACATCAACTCCTGGCATGGCCACGACGGCGAGCTGTACGGTGCGGCGTTCGAGCCGATGGCGGTGCTGGCCGCCACGCTGCCGGGCATGCCACTGGTGTACAGCGGCCAGGAGTCGCGCTTCGACAAACGCCTGCAGTTCTTCGAGAAGGACCCGATCGCGTGGAAACAGCGCGAACTGCAGCCGTTCTACACCCGCCTGCTCCAGCTGAAGCACGAGCATCCGGCGCTGGCCAACGGCGCGGCCGGTGCGCCGGTGCGGCTGCTGCCGGCCGGCAACCCGCGGGTGCTGGCCTACGAGCGCCGGCTCGACGGCAAGGGCATCACCGTGGTGATGAACGCATCGCCCGCGGCGCAGACCTTCCGCCTGCCCGGCCGTGCGCGCGACGACACCCTCCCGGCCTGGGGCTGGCGCATCGACGCGGGGGCGGGCCAATGAGGCGGCGCCAGCTCCTCGCACTGGCGGCGGCGCTCGGCGCGGCATCGTGTGCCCAGCCGCCGGTGCGGCGCGCGCCCAGCGCCGGGCCCACGGTCGGCGTGCTGCCCACGCCGTTCACGATCCCGGGGCTGAACCGCCAGCGCACGGTGCGCCTGTACCTGCCGCCCAGCTACGCCAGCGCGCCCGAGCGCCGCTACCCGGTGATCTACATGCACGACGGGCAGAACCTGTTCGACGACGCCACGTCCTATGCCGGCGAATGGGGCGTGGACGAGACGATGGATGCCTTTGCCAGGGTGCGCGGCTTCGAGGCCATCGTCGTGGGCATCGACAACGGCGCCGAAAAGCGCATGACCGAACTGAACCCTTGCGATCACCCGGAGTTCGGCGTCGGCGAGGGCGAGGCCTACGTGTCCTTCATCGTCGGGGTGCTCAAGCCCTACATCGACACCCACTACCGCACCCTGCCGGGGCGCGCCTCGACCTGCGTGTTCGGCAGCTCGATGGGGGGCTTGATCTCCGACTACGCGATCCGGCGCCATCCGGGCGTGTTCGGCAAGGCCGGCGTGTTCTCGCCCGCCTACTGGACCGCGCCGTCGTTCTGGGACTACGCCGCGGCGCACCCGCTGCCCGCCGATGCGAGGGTGTACCTGTACATGGGCGGCCAGGAAGGCGCGCAGATGGTCTCGCTGGCGCAGCGCATGGAAGGCGTGCTCAAGTCGCAAGGCACGCCGCATGTGTTCCACCTGGTGCCCAACGGCGAGCACAACGAGCCGACCTGGCGCGGCATGTTCCCGCTTGCGGTGCACTGGCTGTTCGGCTGACTGCCTCGCGCAGCGCACAAGGCGGCCTCAGGCCGCGCGCTTGAAGGTCGCCAGCAGCGCGCCCGCGCCGACGAACAGCCCGCCGAACACGCGGTTCATCGCCCGCATCTGACGTGCGGTGCGCAGCAGCCGCAGCACGCGCGCGGCCAGCGCGGTGTAGCCGCCCATCACCACCAGGTCGGTGAAGGCCAGGGTGCCGCCGATCACCGCGTACTGCGGCATCAGGGGTTGCTGCAGCGCCAGGAACTGCGGCACCACGGCGAGCAGGAACACGGTGCCCTTGGGGTTGACCGCGTTGACCATCCAGCCGCGCAGCACGAGGCTGCGGCGCCGCACCGGCTCGCTGCTGCCGGCCGCTTCGGCCACCATGGGCTCGGCCGGCGCGCGCCATTGCTTGATGCCCAGCCACACCAGGTAGGCCACGCCCAGCCACTTGATCACGGCGAAGGCCAGGCTGGAGGTGGCGATCAGCGCGCCCAGGCCCACGCTCACCACGACGACTTGCGTCACGATGCCGGCCACCAGGCCGAAGGTGAGGAAGTAGCCGCGCGCGAAGCCGTGGGTCAGGCCCGCGCTCATCGCGGCGATGGCGCCGGCGCCGGGGGACAGGCTGATCGCCCAGGAGGCGGCAAAGAAGGCCAGCCAGGTGGAGAGTTCCATTCGGATTCCTTTGAAGCGTTCAAAGTGCAGCGAGCTCGCGCGTGAGCTGCGCGGCGCCGACTTCCTTGCAGCCGCTGGCGTCCTGCCCCGACCACAAGGGCGAGAAGTCGCCGCTGCCCCGGGCTTCGGCCTTGGCGCGCAACGGCGCGATCGCGGCAGTGGCCAGCGGGAAGGCCGGCGCCTTGTCGCTCATGGGGCCGAGCTCGCGCATCAGGCGGTTGACGATGCCGCGCGCGGGCCGGCCGGTGAACAGCCGGGTCAGCGCGGTGTGGTGCACGGCCGCGCTCTTCAGCGCCGCACGGTGCACCGCCGTGGTGGTGGCCTCCGGGCAGAGCAGGTAGGCCGTGCCCACCTGCGCGCCCGCGGCGCCCAGCGCCAGCGCGGCCCGCACGCCCTGCGCATCGGCAATGCCGCCGGCCGCGATGACCGGCAGGTCCACCGCCTTGACGATCTGCCGCACCAGGGCCAGCGTGCCCACCTGGGTGGTGATCTCGTCGGTGAGGAACATGCCGCGGTGGCCGCCGGCTTCGACGCCCTGCGCGATCACCGCGTGCACGCCGCGTGCGGCCAGCCAGCGCGCTTCGTCCACCGTGGTGGCCGAGGCCAGGATCTTCGAGCCCCAGCCGCGCACGCGCTGCAACAGCGCCTCGCCGGGCAGGCCGAAATGAAAGCTCACGACCGCCGGCCTGAACGGCTCCAGCACATCGGCAGCCTCGGCGCTGAATGGCGCGCGGCCCGGCCCGGCGGGCACGCTGGCCGGTTCGATGCCGAACTCGCGGTAGTAAGGCGCCAGCGTCTCGCGCCAGAGCGCCTCGCGCCGCGCTTCGGGCTCGGGTGGCGTGTGGCAGAAGAAGTTCACGTTGTACGGCCGCGCGGTCTTGTCGCGCAGCGCCGCCAGCTCCTGGCCCATCGCCTCGGGCGTGAGCATCGCGCAGGGCAGCGAGCCCAGGCCGCCGGCGCTGGAGACGGCCGCGGCCATCGCGTGCAGCTGCACGCCCGCCATCGGCGCCTGGATGATGGGCAGCTCGATGCCCAGCAGCTGTTGCAGCGTCATGCGCGTCTCCTGCCCCTCATACCAGCGCCGCGATCGCCTGGCCCATCTCGGTGGTGCTGGCCCGGCCGCCCAGGTCGCGCGTGCGCGGGCCTTCGGCGAGCACCTGCTCGATGGCCCGCACGATCGCGTCGTGCGCGTCGCGGTGGCCCAGGAAGTCGAGCATCAGCGCGCCCGACCAGATCATGGCCACCGGGTTGGCGATGTTCTGGCCGTAGATGTCGGGCGCCGAGCCGTGCACCGGCTCGAACAGGCTGGGGAAGCGGCGCTCGGGGTTCAGGTTGGCCGACGGCGCGATGCCGATGGTGCCGGTGCACGCGGGCCCCAGGTCGGACAGGATGTCGCCGAACAGGTTCGAGGCCACCACCACGTCGAAGCGCTGCGGCTGCAGCACGAAGCGCGCGCACAGGATGTCGATGTGCTGCTTGTCGTGCGTCACCTCCGGGTGGCGGGCGGCGATCTCCGAGGCGCGCTCGTCCCACCAGGGCATGCTGATCGCGATGCCGTTGCTCTTGGTGGCCACGGTGACATGCTTGCGCTGCCGGGTCTTCGCCAGCTCGAAGGCGTAGTTCAGCACGCGCTCGGTGCCGTGGCGGCTGAACACCGACTCCTGGATCACGATCTCGCGCTCGGTGCCTTCGTACAGGCGACCGCCGAGGTTGGTGTACTCGCCCTCGGTGTTCTCGCGCACGACGAAGAAGTCGATGTCGCCCGGCTTGCGGCCGGCCAGCGGGCAGGGCACGCCGTCGAACAGGCGCACCGGCCGCAGGTTGATGTACTGGTCGAACTCGCGCCGGAACTTCAGCAGCGAGCCCCACAGCGACACATGGTCGGGCACCGTTGCCGGCCAGCCGACCGCGCCGAAGTACAGCGCGTCGTGGCCTTCGAGCTGCGCCTTCCAGTCGGGCGGCATCATCGCGCCGGTGGCCTGGTAGTGCTCGCAGCTGGCCCAGGGGATGTGGGTGTACCGCAGCGCGATGCCGAAGCGCCGGGCGGCGGCGTCGAGCACGCGCAGGCCTTCGGGCATGACTTCCTTGCCGATGCCGTCGCCGGGGATCACGGCGATCTTGTGGGTGCGTGTCATCCGGCCATCGTAGCGAGTTCGGCAAATCCCGCGTCAGCAGTGGCTGACAGCCGTTGCCGTCGGGCGCCTACAGCCACCTGGCACCGGGCTGCCTATCGTGAAGGCGCACACCAAGGGAGTCAGCACCATGGCCAGCAGGAAAGCGCGCCGTTTCCCCACCTCGCTCAACGGCGGCGAGGACCAGGACCCGGCCGACCACCGCGTGGGCGAGACCACGCGCCACAACCCCCAGATCGGCGAGGTGGACCCCGCCGAGGGCGAGCGCGACCTCGAGCGCGACGAGCGCGAGACCGCCACCGGCGAAGACCCGCGCTGATTTCGCGGGGCTCAGACCCAGGGCGCCGCGAGCTCCGGTTCCGTGGCGGGCGCGGCCGCAGGCGCTGTCGCCGTCGCGGGCGCCGGGTCGCGCTTGAGCTCCCCGCCCAGCGCCTGCACCAGGTCGGCGATCAGGTGTCGCAGCTCGCCGGTGATGAGCGCCACGTCGGTGTCGAAGCCGGCGTCGTCGCGCGAGCGCTCGTGAGACTCGAGCACCACGTCGAGCAGCTTCAGCTTCTTCAGCGCCATGCTTTCGGTGAGCACGAAGCTCACGCGGTCGTTCCAGGTCAGCGCGAGCTGCGTGGGCAGCTTGCCCTGGCGGATGTGCTCGCCCAGCTCGTCGATGTCCAGCGTGTGGCGCGCATAGCGCACGGTGGCCTTTTCGCTGTCGGGCTGCTTGAGTTCGCAGTCGCGGTCGAGCGTGAAGCCGGCCGGTGCCTCGCGCTCGGTGAGCCATTGCGCCATCGCGCTGGCAGGCGACAGCTCGGTCTGCAACAGCGCCAGCTGCAGCTTGCCGCCCAGCAGCTCGACCAGCAGCGTGGTGGCCTTGTCGGCCTTCTTGAGGCTGGCCGCGTCCACCACCACCAGCCCGGCCTGCGGCGCGATCCACACCCAGGTCGAGCCGCGCTTGGGGAAGGCGCGCGGCAGCAGCTCGTGCACGATCGCCTCTTTCAGCTCCTTGGCCTTCTTGCCCTTGGGCCGGCGGCCGGTGTCGGCCTCGATCTTGTCGAGCGCTTCTTCCAGCCGCTGCTTGACCACGGAGGTGGGCACTGCCTTGGTCTCGGTGGCCAGGCGCAGCATCAGCTCGCCGCCCACGCTTTCGGCCAGCGCGCCGTGGCGCTCGCCGCGCGGCTCGATCCAGCCGGCCGACTCCGGCTGCGTGGCGCCGCACTCGACGAAGCGCAGCCCGGCCAGGCGTTCCTCAATCTCGGGCAGCGTGGGCTGCTCCCAATGGACGATGCGAAAAATCAGGGCGTTCTTGAACATAGGGCGATTCTGACAGCCCCCCGCTCGCCGGGTACGGCGATCAACCCCCGAGGGGTGCCGCCTTGCTTGGGGCGGCCTGGCGCGGCGGCGGCGCCTCCTCTGCGGCTACATCCGGGCCAGGTAACCGAAGGTCCCGTGCTCCTTGACCTCGTGCGCTGCTTCACGCAATGCGGCCATGGCCACGCGGTACAGCGAGGTGGCCAGGCTGATGCGCCTGACACCGGCTTCGGCCAGCTCCGCCACGCTGAACGAGTGCCCCGGGATGCCGACCATGAAGTTCACCGGCTTGCTCACCGCCTGGCATACCGCGCGCACCGCGTCCAGCGTGGGCAGGCCCGGCGCGAACAGCACGTCGGCACCGGCCCGCTCAAAGGCCTGCAGGCGACGGATGGTGTCGTCGAGGTCGGGGTTGCCGCGCAGGAAGTTCTCGCAACGGGCCGTGAGCGTGAAAGGAAAGGGCAGGGCGCGCGCCGCTGCCACGGCGGCCGCCACGCGCTCGGTGGCCTGGCCGAGGTCGAACAGGGGCCGGGCTTGGTCGCCGGTGGCGTCTTCGATCGACCCGCCCACCACGCCGGCCGCGGCCGCCAGGCGGATGGTCTGGGCAGCGTCCTCGGGCGCATCGCCGAAGCCTTTTTCCAGGTCGGCTGCCACCGGCAGGTCGCAGGCGCCGACGATGGCACGCAGGTGGGTCAGCGCCTCGTCGCGCGTGAGCTGGCCGTCGCGCTTGCCCAGCACCATGGCCGAGGCGCCGCTGGAGGTGGCCAGCGCCTCGAAGCCCGTCTTGGCCAGCAGCCTGGCCGAGCCGGCGTCCCAGGGGTTGGGGACCACGAAGGCGCCGGGCCGTTCGTGCAGCGCGCGAAAGCGCAGCGCCTTGTCGTGCTGGGTGGGTGCCATCGGTGCAACCTCCATGAAAGAGCGTGAAGGCTGCATCGTAGGCCCGCGGCGCGCGGCCTGCCTGGCCGCATCCGGACACCTGCCTCGCGCTTCAGGCCTGCGAAGTCAGCGCCGCAAAGGGCCGGCTCAGAAAGGGCGAGCCCGCCAGGCCGAAGCGCCACGGCGCTTCGATTGCCTTGGAAATGCCGATGCGCGGCCCGGTCACCAGCGACGGCGGGGTTTCGGCAGCATGCAGCTCGAACGGCGGCGTATCCACCGACAGGCCGTTGTGCTCGCGCGTGATGCCCAGCGCCTGGCCCACGCGGCCCGGCCCGCTGGCCAGCAGCCGCAACTCCTGCACGCCGCGGCGCTGCCGCATGCGCTCGATGCCGTGCACAGGCTGGATCGCGCGGATCAGCACCCCGGCGCCGTGACCCGCCTCTCGGCACACCAGGTTGAGGCACCAGTGCAGGCCGTACGAGCGGTACACGTAGGCATGACCGGGCGGCCCGAACATCGCGGCGTTGCGTGCGGTGCGCCCGGCATGGCTGTGCGAGGCGGGATCGTCCTGGTCGTAGGCCTCGGTCTCCACGATGAGGCCGCCCACGCCGTCGACCCGCAGCGTGGCGCCGATCAGGGCTTGCGCCACCGCCACCGACGAAGCGGCGAAGTCGATGCGCGGCGCGGCGCTCAATGCAGCACGCGTTCGAGCAGATGCGCCAGCTCGCCGCCGTCCACCGGCTTGGCCAGGTGGATGTCGAAGCCGGCTTCCTTGGCCTTGTGCTGCGCTTCGGGCGTGGCAATGGCGGTCAGCGCCACCAGCACCGTGCGCTGCCCGCCCGAGCGGCCGCGCAGCTGGCGGGCGGCTTCGTAGCCGTTCATCTGCGGCATGTGGATGTCCAGGATCACCAGCTGGGGCTGGAACTCGGCGGCGATGTCCACCGCCTCTTTGCCGTCATAGGCGGTGCGCACCTCGTAGTCCAGGAATTCCAGCAGCATCGCCAGCGTGTCCGCGGCATCGCGGTTGTCATCCACCACGAGGATGCGCCGGTGTCGGGTGGGGGGGGCTTTCATGGCCAGTCTCTTCTTGCTTGGGGATATGGATCGATGGAGCAAACGCCTTTCCCGGGGTTCCGCCGTGTTCTTGCATTCCCCCAAAAGGGTGGGCATGAGGGTTGCCGTGCCGGTTGCACTTTTGATACATCGACATGACGACGATGATGACGCCCGCTTCGAGAAAGGCTGGCCGCGTGCTGGTGGTCGACGACAACGAAGATGCGGCCGATGCACTGGCCGCGCTGCTGCGTGGCGAGCTGCATTGTGAGGTGTTCACCGCCTACGACGGTGCGCAGGCGCTGGACAAGGCCGGCGAGGTGCACCCCGACGTGGTGGTGATGGACATCACGATGCCGCAGGTCAACGGCGTGGAAGCTGCGAGCCTGCTGCGCCGCGTGTTCCGCAAGAGGCCGCCGCGGCTCATCGCGGTGAGCGGTCTCGACGCGCTCGACGCCGAGCAGGCGCGCGCCTGGGGTTTCGACACCGTGCTGGGAAAGCCGGTGCCCGCCGCGGCGCTGGTGGAAGCGGTGGGCGCGAGGCTGCCCTAGCCGAGCGAGGCGCCTACACTGCGCCGAATGAACCTGCAGACCATCGAACGCGAAACCGGCAGCTCGCCGCGCGCCAGCATCATCGTGCTGCACGGGCTGGGCGCCGATGGCCACGACTTCGTGCCCCTGGCCGGCGAGCTGGACCTGGCCGCCGCGGGGCCGGTGCGCTTCGTGTTCCCGCATGCGCCCACGCGGCCGGTCACCATCAACGGCGGCATGGTCATGCGCGCCTGGTACGACATTCTCGGGCTGGACTTCACTCGCCGCGGCGAGGACGAGCCGGGCCTGCGTGCCTCGCAGCGCGAGATCGAGGCGCTGATCGAGCACGAAACGTCGCGCGGCGTGCCGGCCTCGCGCATCGTGCTGGCCGGCTTCTCGCAGGGCTGCGCAATGGCGCTGCTCACCGGGCTGCGCCATGCCGAGCAGCTGGCGGGCATCGTGGGCCTGTCGGGCTACCTGCCGCTGGCGGTGCAGACGGCGTCCGAACGGCATGCGGCCAATGCCCACACGCCGGTGTTCCTGGCGCACGGCCGGCTCGATCCGGTGGTGCCTTTTGCCGCCGGCCTGGCTACGCGGCAGGCGCTGCAGCTGCTCGGCCACCCTGTCGAATGGCACGAGTACGCGATGCCGCACGCGGTGTGCGCGCAAGAGATCGCCGATCTCAATGCGTGGCTGCTGAAGGTGCTGGCCTGACGCCGCGCGCCGTCCCGCCCAGCTCGCGCACCAGGCGCTGCCAGTGCGAGCCGTGCCAATACACGCGCTCGCATCGCGGGCAGCGCCAGAAGCGGTCGAAGGCCGCCGCAGTGCGCTCGGGCAGGCGCGCCAGCACCTGCTGCTTGTCCACTTCGACCAGCGGCTGGTTGCAGAGCATGCAGCGGCCGCGTCGCTCGCCCGCCGCGAGACCGAGTCGCAGCCGGTGTGCGAGATCCTGCCATTGCGCGAGCGGATCGCCGGACCACAGGTAGCAGCCCTGTTCGATGTCGCGGTGCATCAGCAGCTGGCGGTCACGCGTGAGCACGATGCGCGCCTCGCCGCGGGCGAGCGCTGCGAGTTCGGCATCGCCGCCGGTTTCGTGCAGCAGCGTGTCGTAGCCGGCAAAGCGCAGGTAACGCGCCAGCCGGGCCAGGTGGGCGTCGGCGATGAAGCGCGGCGGCGTGTCGGGCGCCGGTGCCAGCCGCAGCTGCCGCCACGCGGGATAGACGCTCACGCGGTCGCCGTCGGCCAGCCGCCGGTGCTCCAGCGCGCAAGCGCGTCCGTTGCACAGCACCAGGCCCACCTCGGTGTGCGGCACGCCCAGTGCCTCGATCGAGTGCTTCAGGCTGGCGTGCGGCGCGGCGTCGTAAGCCACCGCGCGCTCGCGCAGCGCGGGAGCGAGAAAGCCGTTCAGCTCGGCGTAAAAGCGAAACTCGGCCATGCGGGATGCGGCAGCGGGGTCACGTCGCACATGATGAAGTGTGAACGCGGCAGCGCGGGCAGGCGACGGAAATCGATGCGCAGATCCTGCTGCGGCACGTCGTAGCCCAGGCGGCGCGCGAGGAAATCGACCGACACCTTCAGCAGCGCCTGCGCCACGCCTTCGCCGGGGCAGCGGTGCTGCTGGTGCGGGTCGCCGCCGCCCTGCGGCACGAACTCGTAGGGGCCGGGCACCCGGTCGCGCCAGCGCTCGGGCCGGAACTCGTCGGGCGCCTCCCATACCCGCGCGTCGTGGTTGGTGCCGTACAGGTCGAACAGCACGCGCTGGCCCTGGCGGAAGCTGTAGCCGTGCCATTCGAACTCGTCGCGCGCGCGTGCCGCCACCGCGGGGAAGAAGGGATAGAAGCGCCGCACCTCCTGCACGAACCACTGCAGCGGGTCGCCGTCGCCACGCTGGAGCACGGCCAGCGAGTGTGGAAACTCGTGCAGCGCATGTGCGGCGAACACGATGAACACCGACACCGCCACCGTGGGCCGCAGCAGATTGAGCAGTTCCACGGCGGCCAAGCGGGGCGGCAGCAGCTGGCCGTCCGCCTCCCGGTGAAGGGCCACCGCTTCGAGCGGTCTGCCGCCGGCGCCAGGCAGGCCGCCGGCGCGCACCCGTTCCACCAGCCCGGCCAGCCAGGACTCGGCCGCATGGCGCGCGGCCCGTGCGTGCAGGTGGTGCCAAGAGGCAGCCGCGTCGAACAGCGTGCTGAGCTGGCGCGTGCGCAGCGGCAGCTCGCGCGCCGCGAGCGGCACGCCCGCCCAGCGGCAGGCCGCGCGGGTCAGCAGCTCCTGCGCGGCTTCATACAGCAGCACGCGGCGCCAGCCTTGCCAGGCCGCGGCGCAGGCGCGCCACTCCTCGGCAACTTCGTTGGCCAGCTGCGCCACGCTTTCGGCATCGAGCACCTGCATGAACAGCGCCTTGCGGTGGCGGTGGGCCGCGCCGTCCAGGCCCTGCACGCCGCCCTTGCCGAACAGCGTGGCGCGCAGCGGCTCGGGTGCGGCGCCCTGGCGCATGAAGCGGCGCTCGTCGTAGAACAGCGCGGCGGCCACCGGGCCGCTCATGCAGAGCGTGCGGCGCAACAGGATGCGGGCCTCGAACAGGTCGCTGCGGTGGCGTTCACAGCCGCGGCCGATGAAGCGGTACGGGTCGGCGAGCAAGGCCAGCGTGCTGTCGAGGGCGTGCTCGCGGGGAATGGTGCGCATGGCCTGGGCCTTGGGATGCAGTGCCTTTTCCCACACGAGCAAACGGTGTGCGTGTGGTGAGCGTGCGCGACGGCATGCGGCTACGATGCAGCGTCATGCATGCGCTCGGCTTCACGCGGTTCGACACCCCCATCGGCGCCTGCGCGCTCGCCTGGAACGCGCGTGGCATTGCCGGCGCGTGGCTGCCCGAGCGGGACGCGGCCGCGCTGCGGCTGCGCGTCGCCAGGCGCCTGCCCCTTGCGGCCGAACAGGCGCCGCCGGCCGCGGTGCAGGCGGCGGTGGAGCGCATCGTGGCGCTGCTGCAAGGGGCCGACGACGACCTGCAGGACGTGGCGCTCGACTACGCCGCCATCCCGGACTTCAACCGCCGCGTGTACGACGCGGCGCGCGCCATCCACCCCGGGCAGACGCTGACCTACCTGCAGATCGCGCTGCAGCTCGGCGAACCCGGCGCGGCCCGTGCGGTGGGCCAGGCGCTGGGGCGCAACCCGTTTCCGATCCTGGTGCCCTGTCACCGCGTGCTGGCCGCCGGCGGCAAGGCGGGTGGGTTTTCGGCGCCGGGCGGCGTGGTCACCAAGTACAGGCTGCTGGAGATCGAGGGCGCCTTCCGCCAGGGCGAGCCGCAATTGTTCTAGTGTAGTGTTCGCTTCTTGAGCGAACTTAATTGCGAAACCCGCCTCCAATGCTCTACTTCGGTCTGCATTGGAGCGAGCAATTGCGAGTTGCCCCGGTTGTCATCCTCAGTGAAGAGCAAGAAG
>JBFLWE010000093.1:0-19900 GCA_040758375.1 Pseudomonadota bacterium | reverse complement strand
GAAGGCGCGGCCCGCCTTCAGGCGCTGCTGGCCGCCGGCAGCGCGTTTGCGCAACGCCAAGGCCCGTGCACCCAGACCGACGTGGCGGCGCTGATGCAGGCGCTGTATCCGCCGGCCAGCGGCCGGCCGGGCGAGCGCTCGCAACTGCGGCAGCAGCTCACGTCGGCCTTCCTGGCCGGCGTGGCGCACTCGCAGGACGAGTTGCTGCTGCGCCCGGTGGGCTCGTTCGTCGAGGCCTCGATCCACGAGGCGCGCACGCTGCTGAAGAACCGCGCAGCATCGCAGGCCAGCCGGCTGTGGCACGCCTTCAACGCCGGCGCGCGCGCCGCCCGCGCCACGATGGAGTTTCCGCTGCCGCAGCGCTGGGTGCCGGCGTGCACCGCGCGCCTGCAGGCCGAGCCGCTCAAGGTCTTCATCCGCCAGCCTTTCACCGAGTCGGGCGATGCGCAGCAGGAGCTGATCGCCGAGGTGCTGCAACGCATCGCCCAGCACGAGGGCAGGCCGCACGCCCTGCGCTACCTCACCGGCCGCCAGGCCGAAAGCGCCGAGACCTTCAAGGCCTCGTTCGAAGCCGAGTCGGGCCAGGCCTTCACGCCGCGCGCGTTCCGCGCCTGGCGCCTGGGGCTGCTGGACCAGGCCGATGCGTTCATCAACATCCGCGTGGGCATGAGCGAGAGCAGCGCCTTCGAGCTGTCGTACCACGTGTTCCGCGGTGCCTGCACGCCGGTGCTGTTCCTCGTTTGGAAGCACTCGCCGATCAAGACCACGCTGCTCAAGGACCTGGGCAACCTCTGCGACGTGACCTATCTCGAGTTCGGGCACGCCGACGAGCTCGACGCGGGCCTGGCCGAGTTCTTCCGCCGCTGCCGAAGCCCCGCGGCCACCGCCTGAGCCACCGACCACCCGCCAACCTCTTCTGGAAGTCCACCCCATGCTTTCTCATATCAAGATCAAGACCCTGATCGTTTCGGTGCTCGGGCTGCTGATGGTCCTCGTGGCCGCGGTCGGCCTCCTCGGCAACCACGGCACGGCACAGACGCGGCACGCCTACGACGAGATCGCGCTCCGCGACGCCCGCACGCAAACCGACTTCGCGCAGATCAAGCTGCTGATGGAAACCAACCGCAGCCAGATCCTGCAGGCCCTGCAGCACAACCCCGAGTTCGCCTGGTCCCAGCTGCACGACCACGCGCTCGAGGTGCACTGGGCGATCATCGAGAAGTCCGCCGCCGACATCCGCCAGCTCTGGGAGCGCTACCACTCGGGCATCGGCTCCGAACAGGAGAAGCAGCTGGCCCAGGCCTGGTACGACAAGAGCGGCGGCCTGGGCGTGAAGGCCGTGGCCGACGCCGCGGCCGCCGTGAAGGCCGGCCGCTGGAACGACGCCGAGCAGGTGCTCATCGGCACCATCAACCCCACCTACCGCGTCGGCGCCGAAGCGGCCTCGGCGCTGTCGCAGCACCTGGCCCAGCGCAGCAAGACCCACGGGCTGGAGCTCGATGCGCAGATCGACCGCGTGCAGCTGCTGCTGGGGGCCTCGGTGGTGGTGTCGCTGCTGCTGATGGCCGCGACCACCGTGGTGCTGGTGCGCGGCATCACCACGCCGCTGCAGCAGGCGATCGGCATCGCGCGCCGCGTGGCCGCCGGCGACCTCAGCTCGCACATCGAGGTGACGAGCCGCAACGAGATGGGCGACCTGCTGCGCTCGCTGAAGACGATGAACGAGAGCCTGGCCTCGCTGGTGGCCAGCGTGCGGCACAGCAGCGACTCCATCGCCACCGGCTCCTCCGAGATCGCCGGCGGCAGCGCCGACCTGTCGGCGCGCACCGAGCGCCAGGCCAGCAACCTGCAGCAGACCGCCGCTTCGATGGAGCAGCTCACCGCCACGGTGAGAAACAACGCCGACGCCGCGATCCAGGCCGAGCAGCTGGCCCGCTCGGCCAGCGAGGTGGCCTCGCACGGCGGCGCCACCGTGAGCGAGGTGGTGACCACCATGGAGCAGATCAGCGCCTCCAGCAAGCGCATCAGCGACATCATCGGCGTGATCGACGGCATCGCCTTCCAGACCAACATCCTCGCGCTCAACGCCGCGGTGGAAGCCGCGCGCGCCGGCGAGCAGGGCCGCGGCTTCGCGGTGGTGGCCGGCGAGGTGCGCTCGCTGGCGCAGCGCAGCGCCCAGGCCGCCAAGGAGATCAAGACCCTGATCAGCGACAGCGTGGAAAAGGTCGAGGTCGGCAGCCGACAGGTCAACGACGCGGGCCGCACCATGAGCGACATCGTGCGGCAGGTCAAGCGCGTGAGCGACCTGCTGGGCGAGATCAGCGCCGCCACGCACGAGCAGACCGCCGGCATCAGCCAGGTGAGCACCGCCGTGGGCCAGCTCGACGAAGTGACACAGCAGAACGCGGCGCTGGTGGAGCAGTCCACCGCCGCCGCCGAGAGCCTGCGGCAGCAGGCCTCGCGCCTGGTGGACGCGGTGGCGGTGTTCAAGCTGGTGCCGGCCGAAGCCGCCGGCTGATCCGGCGGCCTGATCCATCGCGCCACAGCCGACCGGCGCACTGCTCCACGACGCAACAGCGCGCCGGCCGCGCCTTGGGGATGCGCCTGAGTCCGGGGGCGCATCGGCAGGCGCCATGGCCCTGGCACGCCCTTCGCAATCAGCACCGTCCAGCAGCCCCTTCAACGCCCCGCCCGCGCTGCTCGTCGCTGGGGCCCATCAGGAGAACCGCATGGACATGCTCGAACCCGGCCGCTTCGGCTTCCCGATCCAGTTCAAGAAGCGCTACGGCAACTACATCAACGGCCAGTGGGTCGCGCCCGCCAAGGGCGAGTATTTCGAGAACATCACGCCGGTGACCGGCAAGGCGTTCTGCGAGATCCCGCGCTCCACCGCCGAAGACGTGGAACGCGCGCTCGACGCCGCGCACGCCGCCAAGGCGGCATGGGGCGCCACCTCCACCACGGCGCGCGCCAACATCCTCAACCGCATCGCCGACCGGATGGAGCAGAACCTGGAGCTGCTGGCCACCGCCGAGACCTGGGACAACGGCAAGCCGATCCGCGAGACCAAGGCGGCCGACCTGCCGCTGGCGATCGACCACTTCCGCTACTTCGCCGCCTGCATCCGCGCGCAGGAAGGCACGATCGGCGAGGTGGACCACAACACCTTCGCCTACCACCTGCACGAGCCGCTGGGCGTGGTGGGCCAGATCATCCCGTGGAACTTCCCGCTGCTGATGGCGGCCTGGAAGGTGGCGCCCGCGCTGGCCGCCGGCAACTGCATCGTGCTCAAGCCGGCCGAGCAGACGCCGGCGTCGATCCTGGTGCTGATGGAGATCATCGGCGACTTGCTGCCCGCCGGCGTGTTGAACGTGGTCAACGGCTTCGGGCTCGAGGCCGGCAAGCCGCTGGCCACCTCCAGCCGCATCGCCAAGATCGCCTTCACCGGCGAGACCACCACCGGGCGGCTGATCATGCAGTACGCCAGCCAGAACCTGATCCCGGTGACGCTGGAGCTGGGCGGCAAGTCGCCCAACGTGTTCTTCGCCGACGTGATGGCCAGGGACGACGGCTTCCTCGACAAGGCGGTCGAAGGCTTCGTGATGTTTGCGCTTAACCAGGGCGAGGTGTGCACCTGCCCCTCGCGCGCGCTGGTGCATGAATCCATCTACGACCGCTTCATGGAGCGTGTGTTGAAGCGCGTGGCCGCGATCCAGCAGGGCAACCCGCTCGACCCGCAGACCATGATCGGCGCGCAGGCGTCGAACGAGCAGATGGAGAAGATCCTCTCCTACCTCGACCTGGGCAAGAAGGAAGGCGCACAGTGCCTCATCGGCGGCGAGCGCAACCGGCTGCAAGGCGACCTGGAAGGCGGCTACTACATCAAGCCCACGGTGTTCAAGGGCCACAACAAGATGCGCATCTTCCAGGAAGAGATCTTCGGCCCGGTGGTCTCGGTCACCACCTTCAAGGACGAGGAAGAAGCGCTGGCCATCGCCAACGACACGCTCTACGGCCTGGGCGCCGGCGTGTGGAGCCGCGACATGAACACCGCCTTCCGCATGGGCCGCGGCATCCAGGCCGGCCGCGTCTGGACCAACTGCTACCACGCCTACCCGGCGCATGCGGCCTTCGGCGGCTACAAGCAAAGTGGCATCGGCCGCGAGACCCACAAGATGATGCTCGACCACTACCAGCAGACCAAGAACCTGCTGGTCAGCTACAGCGAGCAGCCGCTGGGCTTTTTCTGAGCCGGCCATGACGCCGCCCACCCTGGAGGTGCCGCAGGTCGTGGCCACCGTCGCGGCCCTGATGCTGATCGAGCGGCTGTCGGCGCAGCACGGGCCGCTGATGTTCCACCAGTCGGGCGGCTGCTGCGACGGCAGCGCGCCCATGTGCTACCCCGCGGGCGAGTTCAAGGTGGGCGGCTCCGACCGCCTGCTGGGCCACATTGGCGGCATGCCGTTCTACATGAGCCGGTCGCAGTATGAGTACTGGCGCCACACCCAGCTGGTGATCGACGTGGTGGAAGGCCGCGGCGGCATGTTCTCGCTGGAGGGGCCGCTGGGCCAGCGCTTCCTCACCCGCTCGCGGCTGTACGAAGACTGGGAATGGCAGCTGCTGCAGTCCAGCGGCCGCGCCTGAAACTGCGCCATGTCAAGCCTCGGCCCGGGCACTGTGTCAGTCTGGAACAGTGCCCGGCCGCTTTTTGCCCGCGCGGGCAGGGATTCCGTCATTGGCGAAGCCTCGGCCCTGGCGCATAGTGGCCGCCAGCCCGGAAAGGAAGCGCGGCCATGCCGACACCCCATTTCGCCCGTGACGCCCATGCCCCGCCGGGCACGAGCCTGTCGCCCGTGCTGGCGGACCCGCTGCACCTCACCGCGATCGAGCGCTCGCACCAGCGCTGCCAGGCGCTGGGCCTGTCGCGCATCGAGCGGCCCGATCTTTCGCCCTTGATCCGCAGCGACCTGGCCGCCGCGCGCGAGCGCAACCTGCGCCTGCATCTGCACGCCGCGCCGGTGATGGAAATGCTGCTGGAGCAGATCATGGCCACGCAGAGCATCGTGGTGCTCACCGACGCGCACGGCACGGTGCTGCACTCGGTGGGCCACGACGCCTTTCTCGAACGCGCCGCCAAGGTGGCGCTGGCGCCCGGCGCCAACTGGTCCGAGGCGAGCAAGGGCACCAACGCGGTGGGCACCGCGCTGGTCGACGAAGTGCCCACCGTCGTGCACGCCAACGAGCACTACTTCCACGCCAACGGCTTCCTCACCTGCACCGCCGCGCCCATCTTCGACCCGCGCGGCAACCTGCTGGGCGTGCTGGACGTGTCGGGCGACCACCACTCCTATCACCTGCACACCATGGGCCTGGTCAAGATGACCGCCCGCATGATCGAGAACCACTGGCTCAGCGACGACTTCCGCAATGCGCTGCGCCTGCACTTCCACAGCCGGCCCGAGTTCATCGGCACGCTGATGGAAGGCATTGTCGCGGTGGGCCGCGACGGCCGCTTCCTGGGCGCCAACCGCAGCGCGCTCGACCAGCTGGGCCTGAGCGGCGCGGCGCTGCGCATGCACAGCATCGCCTCGCTGTTCGGCCAGACCGTGGGCGCGCTGGTCGACCATTTCCGCTCGCCGATGGCGCCGCCGATGCCGCTGACGCTGCCCAGCGGCCAGCTGCTGCACACGCGCGCGGTGTTCAACTGGCCCACCTGGCATGCGCTGGGCAGCCTGACGGTGGAGTCCGAGGCCGCCGGCGGCGAGACCGGGCTGCCGGCCCCGCCGCCCGCGCCCAGCCTGTTTGCCGCCGCAGCCGGCGTGCGGCCGGCCGCGGCCGGCAGCCTGTCGGGCCTGCGCTACCTGCAGACCGGCGACGCGCAGATGGACGCGGTGATCACCAAGGTGCGCCGCGTGCTCGACCGCGACATCTCCATCCTCGTGCTGGGCGACACCGGCACCGGCAAGGAACTGCTGGCGCGCGCCATCCACTACGACTCGCAGCGCGCACGCCAGCCCTTCGTGGCGGTGAACTGCGCCTCGATCCCCGAGACACTGATCGAGGCCGAGCTGTTCGGCTACGAAGACGGCGCCTTCACCGGCGCGCGCCGCAAGGGCTCGCCCGGCAAGATCCTGCAGGCCAACGGCGGCACCTTGTTCCTCGACGAGATCGGCGACATGCCGCTGGCGCTGCAGGCGCGGCTGCTGCGCGTGCTGCAGGAGCGCCAGGTCACGCCGCTGGGCTCGGCCAAGTCGGTGCCGGTGGACGTGGCCGTGGTCAGCGCCACCCACCGCAACCTGCGCGAGATGATCGCCGCGCAGCGCTTTCGCGAAGACCTCTACTACCGCCTCAACGGCCTGGTGGTGCGGCTGCCCGCGCTGCGCGAGCGCAGCGACCTCATGGCCATCGTGCACAAGATCCTGCGCGCCGAAACCAGCGGACGGCCGCTGCAGTTGGATGCAGAGGTGGTGGCGCTGCTCCAGGCCTATCCGTGGCCGGGCAACATCCGCCAACTCAGCAACGTGCTGCGCACCGCGGTGGTCATGGCCGGCGGCGAGAACACGATCACCCGCGAGCACCTGTCGGATGACTTTCTGGAAGACGCGCAGCGCGCCTTGGCGGCAGTGGCCGCGCCCGCGGCGGCAGCCATCGAAGCGACGGCGGCCGGCGCCGCGCTGCGAACAGGCGAAGCGCCCTCCACCCTGGAGGCCCTGGAGCTCGAAACCATCCGCCGCGCGCTGGAAGAAGCCGGCGGCAACATCTCGGTGGCCTCGAAGCGGCTGGGGATCAGCCGGAACACGATCTATCGGCGGTTGAGGTGGAAGCAGGTGGGGGCTTGAGGCCCGAGAGATGTACGCCTGAATGCGAACAAGCGCCTGACGTTCGAGCCAAGCGAAGGGTCAGGCATCACCGCGCCTCGTGCTGGCTACTTGGGCCACGTGACGCGATAGACGGTGGCGCCTTCGTGCCAGTAAGACGGGCCCTGCCGCACGCGAATGTTGAGCGAGGGTGACTCGCCAATGGTCTCGCCGTCCTTGATCACCGGCCCTTTGGCAATCAGGTACTGGGCCATTCCGAGCAGGAGGCTGAAGACATCGCGCCCAGGGCGATTCACATCCTTGGCTTCAATTTCCCGTAGATCGAACTTCTCCATCCCCTGCGTAGACAAGGAAAAGCCCTTCTCTATGTCGTTTGTCACTCGAAAGTTCACCCAAAGCCAGACCGGCGGGGCATCACGACTGATCTGCTTGCTTTGACGCAGCACTGCGTCGCGAGACTGGAGACTGGCGCCCCAATAGCTGGCGATGGCGTTGCTGTCCATCAACGTTGCGACCACGTCGGTGAGAAGGAGGTTGGCGTCCAGTTGATCCAACGTGGTTCCAAGGACACTGGCGACGATCTGCGCCCGATGTGAAGAGGTCGCTTCGCATGCTTGGCGCCAGTACCAAGCCTTCGCGCAGAGCGACAACAAGGCAGAAGAGGGCTACGAGCAGGCGCATGAGGTGGACTGTGATGTCTGAGGTACGACAAGAGCGGCATGGCCCGGCTTGCCGGGGCATGCCCGCTCGACGAAGGGGTTAGGCACCGCTCTCGACACGCTCTACCTGCCGACCGTTGAAGAACAACTGCAATGACGGGCTTGCAGCCAACACCGCCCCAAGCCACCGCTCAAGACTTGCCTGCCGGAGTGGCGCAGTTGCGAGGTCGTGGTGGACGGTGCCCGATACCTGAATGCCAGTCGCCGAATTCATGCCTTCGGTAAGTTCGCGGCTGACCAAGCAACCGCTCTCGAATCTGAGAGTCAGCGTCGCTCCGGTTCTCCTAACGGTCACGACGAGCTCAGCGCAGAGCCGATTCAGAAGCGACATGCCGAGGCCTTGAAGCTGAATCGGTTTGGCTTCGAGCTGCTGATATGGGAAATCGAGATGGCGGTATATGAAGTCAAGGTACGGCGAACCTTCGACAGCCCGGTCAATTGCATGCCCCCGCCCGTCGTCCTCCACGCTGAACGAGTGCCCCGCCGCGGTAACTCGAATGCACTTCGCGTGACCCAGCTGGTGCTCGGCCAACGAGTACAGAACGAGCGTCTGGATGACGCTTGCTGCTATGTCGGTCTGAAGCGGCTGCAAGACTTGCTCGTGGCGGGCGGGAGGCTCACGTATTGTGGTGCCTGACGTTTGAGCTGAGCGGACGGTCAGGCGTCACTCTCGTTGCCCCTGGGACATTGAACCCGCTTCGACGTAAAGGTGACCTTGAGCCTTTGGTGGCGATACGTCAGCACGTCACGTTCCAGGCTCTCGACTTGATAGATATCGGTGTACTCGGCCTTGCTGGTGTCGACATTCTCCAGGCCAATCGCTTCGTCCGCGAGTACGGCCTGCGCCTGCTGCCGCATCTGTACGAGGTGTACAACCCGATGCCCTACGAGGCCGCGCGCGAGATGGAGGTGGAGCTGGCGATCGGTTTCCGCGAGGCGGGCTACGGCGTGTGGCAGGCCTGAAAAGGCGCTGCCCGCTACCGCACCACCACCCCCCAGGGCAGCTTGCCCACCGCAATGTCGGTGAGCTTCACTTCATGCTCGGTGTCGATCACCGACACGGCGCCCGAGCGCCCGCAGGCCACGTACAGCTTGCGCCCATCGGGCGACAGCGCCATGTTCCAGGGCCGCTGGCCCACGGCGATGGTGGCGCGCACCTGCAGCGTGTCGGTGTCGATCACCGACACGCTGGCCGCGCCGCCGTTGGACACGTACACGCGCTTGCCGTCGGGGTGCACGGTGATGCCGTTGCTGCGCGAGCCGGCCTTCACCTTGGCCAGCACCGAAAACTTGCGCGCGTCGATCACGTACACCTCGTCGGCGTTTTCGGCGGCCACGTAGGCGCGCGCGCCGTCGGGCGAGAAGCCGATGCCGCGCGGGCGCGCGCCCACCGGCACCTGCGCCACCTGGCGCCGCGCTTCGAGGTCGATGATGTCCACCGCCTCGCCCTCCTCGGCGCTCACGAACACATGGCGGCCGTCGGGCGAAAACACCGCGTGCTCCGGGTTCTCGCCGCGCACCTTGACCGCAAAGGCCTTGCGCCGCGTGCGCGTGTCTACGAACACCACCTCGTTGCCCTCTTCCACCGCGGCGGCCACCCAGCGGCCGTCGGGTGACAGGCCCACGCCTTCGGGCGACTCGCCCAGCGCCACCTCGCCCACGGTCTTGCGCTGCGCCAGGTCCACGATGACCAGGCGGTCGTGCGGCTGGTCGCTCACGTAGGCCAGGCCTTGCGCGTCGATCACGGTGCCGCGCGGCTTGGTGCCGGCGGGGATGTGAGCCACCACGCGGTCGGTGGCGATGTCGATCACGCTCAGGCTGCCCGAGCCCTCGTTGGGCACGTAGGCGAAAGGTTCGGCGCCGGCAGCGCCGGCCCCCGCGGCCAGCAGGGCCAGCACCCAGGCACGCAAGGAGGTCGTCATGAGGATCTCCAGGTCATGCGAAGCTCGGGCGATGCGTTGCGCTGCATGCGGCGGTGCCACAGCGCCATCGCCACATGGCCGGCCACCAGCAGCGCGAAGCCCAGCGCCAGCGCCACGTGCAGGCCGTTGAAGAAGCGGTACACCGCGGGCAGGTCGGGGCCCCACGGCGGCAGCAGCACCAGGCCGAACCAGCGCACGCCGTGCCTGCTGAAGTTGGAGGCCACGTAGCCGGCGATCGGCAGCGCCAGCATGCCCGCGTAGAGCAGGCGGTGGCCCCAGGTGGCGGCGCGCTGCTGCCAGGCCGGCATGTCCCGGGCCCAGGGCCGCGGCGGGTGGCGCAGGCGCCAGGCCAGCCGCGTCGCCACCAGCGCCAGCAGCACCAGGCCGATCGACTTGTGCAGGTTGATCACCAGGCCGCGCGCCGGCGTGCCGCGCGGCGCCAGCCCGTCGAGCAGGAAGCCGAACACCAGCTGCGCCAGCAGCAGCGCGCCGATGCCCCAGTGCAGGGCCTGTGCGATGCGGTCGTAGCGCTGCAGCATGGGGTGCTCCTTCTTCTAGAAGCGCAGCGAGGCGTTCAGCCCCGCGAGCCAGGTGCGGCCGGGCGCGGGCTCGAAGTAGCGCGCATTGCCTTCGTTGACGATCACCGAGCCGGCGTAGCGCTTGTCGCCGAGGTTGTCGCCGCGCACGAAGCCGCCCAGCTCCCAGGCGCCGGCGCGCAGCACATAGCCCACGCTGGCGCTCACGATGGCGTAGGCCTCGGCCGCGTCGGTGTTGGTGTCGTTCACCGGCACGCCGCTCAGGTAGCGCGCCTCCACGCCGGCACGCCAGCCGGTGGCCGGGGCCCAGTGCACGGCCGCATAGGCGCTGCCGCGTGCCAGGCCGGGGATGCGGTTGCCCGCAGGGATGGCGAGGTTGGGCGTGGTGCAGGGCGCGCCCGAGCAGACGGTGAAGCTGTCGCGGTAGCGCGCCTGCAGCCGGGTCAGCGCCGCCTGCGCGCGCCAGTCGCGGCCGAAGCGCGCCTGCCACGATGCCTCGGCGCCATGGCGCCGCGTGCGGCCCGCGTTGCCGAAGCTCGCGCGCCCGCCGCTGTTGCGCAGCGTGGCGATCTCGTCTTCGGTGCGGGTGTCGAACAGCGCCAGGTCGATGGCGTGGGCCTGCCAGCGCAGCTTGGCGCCCAGCTCCAGGTTGCTGCTGCGCGCCGGCTTGAGCGTGAAGTTCAGGCCCGCGCTGCCGTCGGGCCGGTAGGCCAGCTCGTTCATCGTGGGCGTCTCGAAGCCGCGGCCCGCGGCGGCATACAGGTGCAGCGCGTCGCTGGCCTTGAACATCACGGCCAGCACCGGCGTGGTGGCCGTGAACTCGGTGCTGCCGCTGTCGTCGCCGTTGGGGCCGGCGATGTAGTGGTCTTGCGAGCGCACGCGCACCGTGCTGTGGCGCACGCCGGCGTCGAGCCGCCAGGCCGGCGCGGGCTGCAGCGTGGCCTGCAGGTAGGGGTCGAAGCTGGCGGTGCGGTTGCGCTCGTCGCGCCGCAGCTCGCCCTCCACGCCCAGCGTGCTGCCGATGAAGTTGCGGTAGCCGCGCCGGTGCTCGGCCAGGCGGTCGTAGGCCAGGCCGGCCACCAGCGTGTAGGGCATGGCCGCGCGCGCATCGCGATGCGTCCAGCGCGCGTCGGTGCCGTGGTAGCGGCGCGCGAGCTGGATCACGCCGCCGGGGTGGGTGGGGCTGCCCTGCGGTCCTGTGGGAATGGCCTGGAACTGCTGCGTGTGACGCGAGCCGCCGTAGAGCATCAGCGAGAGCTCGTTGCGCTCGTCGAGGCGGTGTTCGTAGGTGGCGCCGAGCTGGGTCTGGTTGTAGTGCTTGCGCGTGTCGAAGTCGAGCGCCGGCGCCTCCACGCCGCGCGGGTCGGCCTCGAAGCTGGCGCGCGTGAGGCCCAGCGGGTCTTGCGCGTAGGGCACGGCCACGCTGTTGGCCACCAGCGTGAGCTTGCCGGCATCGCCCGCGTGCCAGCTGAGCTTGGCATTGCCCAGGTCGCGCCGCGCGGCGCTGTGCCGCCGGTAGCCGTCGGTCTCGAAGCGGCTGGCGTGCACCACATAGCCCAAGGCGCCTTCGCGGCCGCTGGCCTTGGCCGACACGCGCGTCGTGTCGTCGCTGCCCGCGGCCACGCCGAAGCCCAGCGCGGGCGCGCCCTCGCCTTCTTCGGTGAACACCTGCAGCACGCCGCCGGAAGAGTTGCCGTACAGCGCCGAGAACGGCCCGCGCAGCACCTCGATGCGCGCCGCGCTGCCCAGGTCGGCGTGCGAGATCTGGCCCTGGCCGTCGGGCAGCGTGGCCGGAATGCCGTCCACATACAGCCGCACGCCGCGGATGCCGAAGCTCGCGCGCGCGCCGAAGCCGCGCACCGACAGCTGCACGTCCTGCGCGTAGTTCTGGCGGTCGCGCGCCATCAGGCCCGGCACGCCGCCGACCATTTCGGACAGGTTCACCTGCAGGCGGCTGTCGCGCAGCGCGTCGGCGTCGATGCGGTCCACCGACGCGGGCACGTCGAAGGCCGCATCGGCCACGCGCGTGCCGGTGACCACCACCGTGCCGGCGTCCTGCGCGGCCGCCCCCAGCGGGCAGCCCAGCATCGCCGCGAACAAGGGCGCCAGGGCGCAAGGAATGGTTTTCATCTCGCTCGTTTCATCATCAAAGACGCCAGCTCACGCCATGGGTGGCAAAGACCTCGCCCAACCGGCCGCTGGCTTGCAGCCATTGCATCGCCTGCTGCAGCGCCTGGGCCAGCTCGGTGGCGTCTTTCTTCACCGCGCAGCCCACCGCCCAGCCGTCGCGCGGCGCACGCGGCGACGGCAGCGGCTGCAGCACGAAGCGCGTGTCGCCGCCCAGCACCGACTCCAGCTCCGAGGCCAGGCCGGCCGCCGCATCGAGCTGCCCGGCCTTCAGCGCCTGCGCCACCGCCACGCCGTCGGGCCAGCGGGTGGCCAGATGTTCGCGCAAGAGGCCTCCCTCGGCGCCGATCATCAGCCAGCCGGCCAGCGATTGCCCTGCCGCGCCGAGCCGGTGGCCGCGCAGCTCGGCCAGCGCTTCGACGCGCGGCAGCCTCGTGGTGTCGAAGGCCAGCAGCACCCGCTCGCGGTAGTAGGGCGCGACGATCTGTACCTGCGGGTTGGCGCGTTGCAGCGGCGGGTCCAGCGGCACGTGCAGCAACACGTCGGCCGGCCCCCAGCCGAGGAAGTGGCCTTTCCACACCATGTTGCGCAAGTCGTCGGCCATGTCCTCGTCAGCGGTGAAGGGCAGCGCCGAGAAGCCCAGGCCCAGGGCCTCGGCCAGCGCGCGGCCCAGCGCCACGTCGATGCCCTGGCCCTTCACGTGGAACGGCGGCATGTCCTGGTACAGCCCCACCACCAGGCTGCCGCGCTCGCGGATGCGCTGCCAGTCGCCGCCGGCCGCATGCGCGGGCAGCGCAAGTCCGCCCAACAAGCCGCCGCAGCATCCGAGGAAATGCCTGCGCGCGCTCTGCGCCGCGTCCAGCGGCCGCAGCCCAGGTCTTGCGTGGATCCGGCTTTGCCGGTCCGCCGCAAGGGCCCCCTCGGGGGGCAGCGACCGGAGGGAGCGTGGGGGCACCATCACAGCGGCTTCTCCCGGCGGGTTTCCAAGTAGCTCTTGATCGCCCATACCGCCTCCTGGTTGAGCACGCCTTCGAACGGCGGCATGTACACCGCGCCGTTGCGCGTGCGGCCGCGGCGCACGGTGGTGGCGAAGAAGTCGTCGTTGTCCTTCACGCAGGCGGCGCGCTTCTTCGGGTCTTTCTGCGTGGCGCAGTCGTTGTCGAGCCGGCGCAGGTCGGGCGCGATGCCGCCGGACACCGCCTCCAGCCCGTGGCAGCGCGCGCAGTTCTGGTTGAAGGCCGAGCTGCCGATGCGCACCGCGGTCTCGTTCTGGCGGTAGGGATTCTCGGCGCGCCAGTGCTCGCCGAGCTTGGGCAGCTCGCGCGTGTCCACGGCCTGGGGGGTCACGTCGCCATGGGCCTGGGCGGCCAGGCTCGCGGCCCACAAGGTGGCTGGCAGCGCGATGCGCCGCAGGGCGTGTCTGCTCATGTCGATGTCTCCAATGAACTGCGGATGGGATGTGCCCCAGCCAGCGCAAGGCCTGTGCCAGAGCGCCATGGGCCGCAACGCGGCCCCGCCGCACCTGGAAACCCTTAAGGCCGCGGCGCACCGCTGTTGCGATCTGGCGCAATGTCACGCTCCGCCCCGCAACAGCCGCGCCGGGCGCAACGCCGTCGCCCGAGGCAAGTCGGCGCGGCACGCACGTTGCATCGGGGCGCGGCCATGTCCACGCTTCGCCTGGCGCTGCTGTTGCTCTGGCTGCTGGCCGCCTGCGCGGCGCAGGCCGGCGTGATGACGCGCGAGCGGCTGGCCGCCGCCTTCCCCGCACCGCTGGTGGTGGGCGAGCGCGATGCGGCCTTGCCGGTGTGGCCGGTGTTCAAGCAGGAGGCCACCGAGACGGTGCTGGTGGCCTACCTGTTCGAGTCGATCGACTTCGCGCCGGTGCCCGGCTTCTCGGGCACGCCGGTGAACCTGCTGGTGGCGCTGGACGCGCAAGGCCGCTTCCTCGAGGTGCGCGTGCTGTCGCAGCACGAGCCGGTGTTCCTCGACGGCCTGGGCGAAGCGCCGCTGATGCGCTTCGTCGAGCAGTACAAGGGCCTGTCGCTGAAGCACAGCCTCAAGGTCGGCAGCGCCCATGCGCAGGCCGAGCGCGCGAACAGCGCCGCGCACCACATCGACGGCGTGGCCAAGGCCACGGCCTCGGTGCGCATCGTGCACCAGAGCCTGCTGTCCGCGGCGCTGAAGGTGGCACGCGCCAAGCTGGGCTATGCCCAGGGCCGCGACCCCGACCGCGTGAGCCGCGTGCGCCAGGACCTGCAGCCCACGCTGGACTGGCGCGCGCTGCTGCGCACCGGCCTGCTGCGCCACTTGCGTCTCACGCACGGCGAGGTGGAGCGCGCCTTCGCCGGCAGCGTGGGCGAAGGCCAAGCGCCCGCGACAGCGCCCGACGCGCCTTTCGCCGAGCTGTACCTGGCCTACCTCAACGCGCCCGCGGTGGGCCGCAACCTGCTCAGCGCCCGCGGGTGGCAGCGGCTGCTCGACCGGCTGGAGCCGGGCGACCACGCGCTGCTGGTGGTGGGCCGCGGCGAGCACAGTTTCGTCGGCGACCACTGGGTGCGCGGCGCGGTGCCCGACCGGTTGTCGCTGCGCCAGGGCGAGCTGCCGGTCGAATTGCGCGACCTCGACCTCGACGAACCGCTGGCCCTGCCGCCCGCGCTGCGCGGCGCCGACGCGAAGGTGCTGCGCGTGATCGGCGCTTCGGGCCTCGACCCGGGCCAGCCCTTCGAGCTGAGGCTGCGCGTCACGCGCAGCAAGGGCCAGCTCTACCCCGAGCGCGTGAGCCGCGACTTCGCGCTGCGCTACGCGCTGCCGGCCGACCACGTGATCGCCCCGCCTGACGACGGCAAGGCCTGGCACGCCGCATGGCGCGAACGTGCGCCGCTGCTGGCGGTGCTGGGCGCGGGCCTCGTGCTGCTCACGGGGGTGTTGCTGCGCCCGCGCTGGTGGGTGGCGCGGCCGCAGCGGCTGCAGTGGTTTCGCACCGGCTTCCTGCTCTTCACGCTGGTGTTCATCGGCTGGCATGCGCAGGGGCAGCTGTCCATCGTGAACCTCAGCGCGCTGCTGCAGGCGCTGGCCGCCGGCGGCGACCTCTCGTTCTTCCTGTTCGATCCGGTGAGCCTGGTGCTGTGGGCCTTCGTCGCGCTCACGCTGCTGCTGTGGGGTCGCGGCAGCTTCTGCGGCTGGCTCTGCCCGTTCGGCGCGCTGCAGGAGCTGACGAGCCGCGCCGCGCGCTGGCTGCGCATCCCGCGGATGCAGCTGCACCACCGCACCGATGCACGGCTGAAGCGCCTGAAGTACCTGCTGCTGGGCGCGATCGTGCTCGCGTCTTTGGTGTCGGCTGCCTGGACCGACCGGCTGGTGGAGCTGGAGCCTTTCAAGACCGCGATCACGCTGGGCTTCGTGCGCAGCGGGCCTCATGTGTTGTGGGCCGGCGGCCTGGTGCTGCTGAGTGCCTGGGTCTACAAGGGCTACTGCCGCTACCTCTGCCCGCTGGGCGCCGCGCTCGCGCTGGCCGGCCGCGTGCGGCGGCTGCGCTGGATCGCGCGCCGTGCCGAATGCGGGCGGCCCTGCCAGACCTGCCGCCATCGCTGCGAGTACCAGGCGATCGAGCCCTCGGGCGAGGTGCGCTACGACGAGTGCTTCCAGTGCCTCGATTGCGTGGCCATCCACGCCAGCGACACGCTGTGCGCCCCGCGCATTGCCGCGCGCCGCGGCCGGCACAAGGTATTCACGATCCACCCCGTTGCGAAGGGAGCCGCGCGATGAAACGCCGCCGATGGCTGCAAGCCGCGCTGGGCGCCGGCGCGGCGCTGTCGCTCGGCGCCACCGGTGCGCCGCGCCTGCGGTGGCGCGAGCGCCTGCTGCTGGGTTTCGGCACCACGCTGCGCCTGAAGGCCGCGCACGAAGACCTTGCACTCCTGGGCGCCGCGCTCGACGAGGCGGTGGCGCTGCTGCGCCGCATCGAGGCGCAGATGAGCCTGTTCGATCCGCGCAGCGCGCTGTGCAGGCTCAACCGCGAAGGTCGTCTCGCCGATCCGCCCGGCGAGCTGCTGCAGCTGCTGCGGCTGGCGCGCGACGTGTCGGCCGCCAGCGGCGGCGGCTTCGACGTGACCGTGCAGCCGCTGTGGCAGGCCTATGCGCTGGCGCAGCGCCAGGGCCGATTGCCCACGCGGGCGGAGATCGCCACCGCGCGCGCCCGCGTCGATTGGCGCCGCCTGCGCATCGCCGACACCGAGCTGCGCTTCACGATGCCCGGCATGGCGGCCACGCTCAACGGCATCGCGCAGGGCTACGCCGCCGACCGCGTGCGCCAGCTGCTGCAACAGCGCGGCATCGCCCATGCGCTCATCGACACCGGCGAACACGCGACGCTCGGCCGCAACCCTGCCGACCAACCGTGGGCGCTGGCGGTGGCCGACCCGCGCGATGCCTCGCGCCGGCTGGCGCGGCTGCTGGCCGACGGCCGCTGCATCGCCACCTCGGCCGACGATGCCAGCAGCTTCAGCGCCGACCACCGGCACCACCACATCCTCGACCCGCGCACCGGCGCATCGCCGCCGGCGCTGGCCAGTGTGACCGTGGCCGCGCGCAGCGGCGCGCTGGCCGACGCGCTGACCAAGGTGATGTTCATGGCCGGGCCCGGCGAAGCGCTGGCACTCGCGTCGCAGTGGCGGGTGGACCTGCTGCTGGTGGACAAGCGCGGCCGCGTGCAAACGACACTGGGGCTGCGCGTCGCCTGACACGCAGCCCCGGCACCGGCTCGACGCGCGCGGTTCAGCGCGCCAGCTTGAACACCCACACCATGCCGCCCTGCTCCAGGAAGCTGACCTTCTTGGCCACCTCGCCGCCCCACAGCGGCACCGCGCCGCCCCAGCCGGAGACCACGGCCACGTACTGCTCGCCGCCTTGCTCCCAGGTGACGGGCGGCGCCACCACGCCGGAGCCGGTCTGGAACTGCCACACCACCTTGCCGGTCCTGGCGTCGGCCGCCTTGAGGTAGCCCTCGGGCGTGCCCCAGAACACCAGGTTGCCGCCGGTGGTGAGCACGCCGCCCCACAACGGCGCGCTGTTCTTCACCTCCCACACGATCCTGCCGCTGGCCGGGTCCACCGCGCGCAGCGCGCCGATGTGGTCTTCGTTGATCGTCTTGATCGTGAAGCCGGCGCCGAGATAAGCCGCGCCCTTCTTGTAGGCGATGGGCTCGTTCCAGATCTCCATGCCCCATTCGTTGGCCGGCACGTAGAACAGCTTCGTGTCGGGGCTGTAGGCCATGGGCATCTGGTTCTTGCCGCCCAGGAACGAAGGCGCCGCGAACACCGTCTTGCCCTTCTTGCCGTCGCCGGCGGTCGGGTCGCCCGGCCGGTTGTCGGCCACGAACTGCGGCTTGCCGGTCTTGAGGTCCACGCCCGTGGCCCAGGTGATCTTGCGCACGAAGGGGAAGGCGTTCTCCAGCTTGCCGCTCCGGGCGTCGAGCACGTAGAAGAAGCCGTTGCGGTCGGCCTTGCCGCCGAAGCGCCTGCCGTTGCCGGCATCGAAGGTCACGAACTCGTTCACGCCGTCGAAGTCCCAGCCGTCGTTGGGCGTGCCCTGGTAGTGCCACTTGATCTGGCCGGTCCTGATGTCGATGGCCACCGTGGAGCAGGAGAAGAGGTTGTCGCCCTTGCGCAGGTGGCTGTTCCACGGCGCGGGGTTGCCGGTGCCGAAATAGGCGAGGCCGGTCTCGGGGTCGTAGGTGCCGCCCAGCCAGGTGGCGGCGCCGCCGGTCTTCCACAGGTCGCCGGGCCAGCTCTTGCCGGTGGTGCCGGAGATGCCGTTGTCCTTGGCGTTGCCGTCCTGGTCGAAGGTGTAGCCCATGTGGCCTTCCACCGTGGGCCGCACCCAGACCAGGCGGCCGGTCTTCGCGTCGCGCGCTTCCACGCGGCCGATCACGCCGAACTCGCCGCCCGACACGCCGGTGAGCACCAGGCCCTCGGCCACCAGCGGCGCGGCGGTGGTGGAGTAGCCGGCGGCGTAGTCGTCGATCTTCTCCTTCCACACCAGGTCGCCGGTGGCCTGGTCGAGCGCGATCAGTTGCGCATCGAGCGTGGAGAAGATCACCAGGTTGCCGTACAGCGCCGCGCCGCGGTTGACCACGTCGCAGCAGGGCATGATGCCCTCGGGCAGGCGGTGCTCGTACTTCCAGAGCTTCTTGCCGGTGGCCGCATCGAGCGCGAACAGCCGCGAGTACGAGGCGGTGACGAACATCTTGCCGTTGTGCACCAGCGGCTGCGACTCCTGGCCGCGCTGCTTCTCACCGCCGAACGAGAAGGCCCAGGCCGGCACCAGCTTGGCCACCGTCTTGGTGTTCACCTGCTTCAGCGGCGAGTAGCGCTGGCCCTGGGTGCCCAGGCCCCAGCTCAACACGTCGCCGGTGCTGCGGGCGTCGTTGCGGATCATGTCGTCGGTCACCGCCGCCTGGGCAGCGAGCGGGGCGGCGCAGGCCAGGGCGGCGGCCAGGCAAAGGGCGTGTGGGCGCATGGGGCTTGTCTCCTCGTGAAGTGAAGGCGCGGCGCGGCCGGGGCGGTACCGCGGCGTCGCGCCCCGGAGCGCAAGGCCCGTGCCAGTGGCGGCAGCGACGCGGACACGGCCCGCGCTGCGGGTCAACCCGGGGCGCGGCCCGATCGCAGGCGCCTGTTGTCACGGGGTTGAACAGTGGCGCATGGAACAGCGGCCGCTCCAGAACGCAACGGCGCCGAGGTGAATAGTTCACAGACCCCTTTCAGGGGGATGTTGCCCGGCCCGCACGGCACCTAAGGTCATCGTGCGCAGGGCGCCGCGCGACAGCATCCGATGTCCGGGTGCCGCGGCCTGTGCGCAGCTGATGGGAGACAACGATGACCACACCTCAATTCGCCGGGATCATCAACGGGCTGCTGACCGGCGGCATCCTCGTGGGCAAGATCTGCCAGGCCCTGGGCGGCGGTGGAAGCGGCAAGACGTTCCACGACAACGAGACCGGCATCACCGTGGTGGGCGACGTCTCGGCCGGCGGGGTGAAGTTCTTCCGCCGCACTGAAAAGGACGGGCAGTCGATGGTGTACGCCTTCAACAGCGATACCAAGGCCGATGCGATGGTCACCGTGCCGAACGAACACGATGCCGGCGGCGCAACCTTCATCATCGAGGCCACCAAGGCGGTGCCGTTCGAACCAGCCGACAACCCACTGGTCTCGCCTGCCATCGAGGTGGTGGCCGGGCCCACCGATGTGCCGCCTGCGCTGCAGACAAGCCTGGGCGGCGGCTCCTTGCTGAAGCTGGCGTTCACCGGCCTGCAGCTCGGCAAGACCGTCAACGTGGGCGGCTTCCGCATCACCTGCAACACCACGCAGCTGGTGGTGATCACCACGCAGCTCACCGCCACGGCCCTCACCTACATGCTGCTGAACTCCGACAAGGGGGTGTCCGCCACCAACCTCAACCCCATTGCGCCGAAGCCTCCGAAGGAACACGGCACTGCCGGCGACATCGAGCTGCACTTCGACGTGGACTTTGCGGCCCTGGGCTTCGACATGCAGAACGACACCTTGAGCGGCCAGCTCACGCTGGCCACGCCGACCACCGGGGCCGCGCTGCACAAGCTCTCGAAGGCGCCCTCGCGCCCGCTGCACCCGGTGGAAAAGGAGTTCTTCAGCCGCCTCGCGCGCGGCCTGCTGTAGCCCTCAGGCCAGGCGCTCGAAGAGCGCATTGCCCGCCCACAGGCCCAGCCCCGTGAGCAGCAGCGAGCCTGCGAGATGCAGGCT
>JBFLWE010000092.1:0-20112 GCA_040758375.1 Pseudomonadota bacterium | reverse complement strand
TTGCCGCGCCGCCAGCGCCTTGCGTCTTGCTTCACCCATCGGGTGAGTGTGCCAAGACCGCGCAAGTCCCCGCCAGTGCTCGCGAATCAGCTCATCGCTTCGCGGCAACTGCCGGATTTAGGGTCAGTCTTTAGCCCCACCCCCCGGGCGCCTGCGGCGCTGCCCCTCAAGGGGCGCCGCCAGCGGCCCGGCAGAGCCGGCTCCGCGTCGGCAGCTTGGCTCTCATCGTGGTACTGCAAGGGCCGCCTCCTAGAATCACGGGTTTCTCTCTGGCGCCCTTCCCATGTCCGGCAGCACCTTCGGTCTCCTCTTCCGCGTCACCAACTTCGGCGAGAGCCACGGCCCCGCGATCGGTTGCGTGATCGACGGCTGCCCGCCCGGCATGGCGCTGTCCGAGGCCGACATCCAGCCCGACCTGGACCGTCGTCGCCCCGGCACCTCGCGCCACGTGACGCAGCGCAACGAGCCCGACCAGGTGGAGATCCTTTCCGGCGTGTACGAGGGCCACACCACCGGCACGCCGATCTGCCTGCTGATCCGCAACACCGACCAGCGCAGCAAGGACTACGGCAACCTGCTCGACACCTTCCGCCCCGGCCACGCCGACTACACCTACTGGCGCAAGTACGGCCTGCGCGACCCGCGCGGCGGCGGGCGCTCGTCGGCGCGCCTGACCGCGCCGATGGTGGCGGCCGGCGCGGTAGCCAAGAAGTGGCTGCAGGCGCAGCACGGCACCACCTTCCTGGGCTACATGAGCGCGCTGGGCGAGATCGAGATCCCGTTCGAAAGCGCCGAGCACATTCCGCACAACCCCTTCTTCGCGCCCAATGCGTCGGTCATCCCGCAGCTCGAAGCCCAAATGGACGCGCTGCGCAAGGCGGGCGACTCCTGCGGCGCGCGCATCGAGGTGGTCGCGCAGCACATGCCGGTGGGCTTGGGCGAGCCGCTGTTCGACAAGCTCGATGCCGACATCGCCTACGCGATGATGGGCATCAACGCCGTCAAGGGCGTGGAGATCGGCGACGGGTTCGGGGTGGTGGCGCAGCGCGGCAGCGTGCACGGAGACGAACTCAGCCCCGAGGGCTTTCGCAGCAACCACGCGGGCGGCGTGCTGGGCGGCATCTCCACCGGGCAGGACCTGCGCGTGTCGCTGGCGATCAAGCCCACCAGCTCGATCCGCACGCCCAAGGCCTCGATCGACCGCGCCGGCCATCCCACGCGCGTGGAGACCCATGGCCGCCACGACCCCTGCGTGGGCATCCGCGCCGCGCCGATCGCCGAAGCGATGCTCGCGCTGGTGGTGATGGACCACGCGCTGCGGCATCGCGCGCAGTGCGGCGACGTGCAACTGCCGATACCGGCGATCCCCGGCCGCGGCTGAAGCGCGCTTTCTGCAGTTCGTCGCCCCGAAGGCGCGCTTTGTCGCATGGGGGGTTCCTTGTCATGGGTCAATGCCTAGACTCCGGTCGCTTCACAAGGGCGAAAGACAAGGAAAGGAAGCGAGATGCGCAAAGCCTGGGTGGTCGGGGGCGTGGGGGTGGCGTTGGCTATCGGCATCGCCGCGGCGATGGCCGTCAGCGGGAGCAAGGCGCCAGGCACCCCCGCAGGCAAGGGCGAGGTGCCGCTGGAGTTCACGGCGCGCGAGGTGGTGCAGCCCGCACTGGCGCCGATGCCGCTGCGCATCGAGTTCTCGGGGCCACTGGTGGCACCGTCCACCGCGGTGGTGCGCGCCAAGGCTTCGGGCACCTTGCTCGCGCTCGGCGTCGCCGAAGGCAGCCGCGTCAAGGCCGGCCAGTTGCTGGGCCGCGTGGACCTGTCGGAGCTGGACAGCCGGGTCGCCGAGCGCAACGCGATGCTGGAGTCGGCCCGGGCGCAACTGGCGCAAGCCGAGCGCACGCACCAGTCCAACCTGCGGCTGGCCGACCAGCAGTTCATCTCTCCCCATGCGCTCGAGACCTCGCGCGCCGGGCTGGAAACCGCACGCGCCAACCTGCGCGCCGCTGAAGCCCAGCTCGACACCACGCGGGTGAGCCTGCGCAATGCGGCGCTGGTGGCGCCGATCTCCGGCGTGATCGCCAAGCGCCACGTGGTGCCCGGTGAGAAGCTCTCGGCAGAGCAGCAGATCGTGACCATCGTGGACCTGCAGACGCTGGAGCTGGCCGGCAGCGTGGGCACGCACGAGGTGTCGTCGCTGGCGCCCGGCATGCCCGCGCAGGTGAAGGTGGAAGGGGTGGACACGGTGGTGCAGGGCCGCATCGCGCGCATCGCGCCGGCGGCCGAGCCGGGCACGCGCTCGATCGGCGTGACGATCACGCTGCCGAATCCCAAGGAGACCTTCCGCGCCGGGCAGTACGCACTGGCCCGGGTGATGCTGCCCGATACGGCCGAGCGCCTCACCGTGCCGGTGGCCGCCGTGGGCAACACCTCCGGCCAGGAGCATGTGTGGCTGATCGAAAACGGCGCGCTGCTGCGCCGGGCGGTCACCACCGGGCGGCGCGACGATGCAGCCGGACGCGTGGAGGTGCTGCAGGGCCTGACGCCCGGGGCCCGGGTGCTGTCTGCGCGCTTCGACAACCTGCGCGAGGGCAGCAAGGCGGTGGTGGTGGAAAAGGCGGCGTCGGTGGCCTCGGCCGCGGCGTCGCAGCCCAATCTCAAGTGAGCGGAAGCCTGCCATGTGGATGACCCGCGTCTCGATCAACAACCCGGTCTTCGCCACCATGGTGATGGTGGCGCTGTGCGTGCTGGGCCTGTTCGCCTACAGCAAGCTGGGCGTGGAGCAGATGCCCGACATCACCTTCCCCGGCGCCTTCGTCGACATCGCCTATCCCGGCGCCTCGCCGGAGGCGGTGGAGCGCGAGGTGACGAAGATCGTCGAGGAGTCGCTCAACAGCATCGCCGGCGTGCGCAAGATCACCTCGCGCAGCTTCGAGGGCCGCAGCCAGACCAGCGTGGAATTCAGCCTCGACGCCAACATGTCGCGCGCGATGGAAGACCTGCGCGACCGGCTGGCGGCGATACAGCCGGCCTTCCCCAAGGACGCCAAGGCGCCCACCATCGGTCGCTACAACAACGACAACGCGCAGCCCATCGTGGTGATGGCGCTGCTGTCCAAGAGCCGCACACCGCGCGAGCTGTCGATCCTGGCCGAGCAGACGGTGGGCCGGCGGCTGCAGCGGGTGGAGGGCGTGGCGCGGGTCGACATCAACGGTCTGGCCACGCGCGAGGTGCGCATCGACCTCGATGCGGCACGGCTGCGCGCCTACGGCATCACCCCGGCACAGATCAGCGCCGCGCTGGCCGAGGCCAATGCCGACCAGCCGGTGGGCCTGTTGTCCGACGCCAATGCCGACGCGATCCTGCGCGTCGAAGGCCGGGTGCGCGACCCCAAGCAGTTCACCGACGTGGTGGTGGGCCGCAAGGGCGGCTTGCCGCTGACGCTGGGCGACCTGGGCGTGCTCAGCGAGCGCGAGAAGGAGCCCGACTCCATCGCCCGCATCGACGGCCAGCGCGCGGTGAGCTTCGACGTGTTCAAGCAGCAGGACGCCAACATCGTGGCCACCGGCGAAGGCGTCAAGGCCGCGGCCGACGAGGTGCGCAAGACCCTGCCTTCTGACGTGGAGCTCAAGCTCATCTACGCCAATAGCGACTTCGTGAAGAGCTCGCTCACCGGCCTGCGCCACACGTTGATCGAGGGCGCGCTGCTCACGGTGGCGATCGTGTTCCTGTTCCTGCACTCCTGGCGCTCGACCATCATCACGGGGCTGACGCTGCCGATCGCGGTGATCTCCAGCTTCATCGCGGTGTATGCCTTCGGCTTCACGCTGAACTTCATGACGATGATGGCGCTGAGCCTGTGCATCGGCCTGCTGATCGACGACGCGATCGTGGTGCGCGAGAACATCGTGCGCCACGTGCACATGGGAAAGGACCACTTCACCGCCGCGCGCGAGGGCACCGACGAGATCGGCCTGGCGGTGATGGCCACCACCTTCGCGATCGTGGCGGTGTTCACGCCGGTGGCCTTCATGGGCGGCATCATCGGCAAGTTCTTCTATCCCTTCGGCATCACGGTCACGGTGGCGGTGCTGGTGAGCCTGTTCGTCAGCTTCACGCTCGACCCGATGCTGTCGTCGGTGTGGCACGACCCGCCCTCGCAGCGGCTGCGCAAGCTGCCGGTTTTCAGGCAGCTGATCGATGGCACCGACCGCACGCTCGATCTGGCGCATGCGGTGTACGAGAAGCTGATCCGCTGGGCGTTTTCACAGCGGCGCTACCGGCTGCTGGCGCTGCCGGTTCCCGTGTACGCCCGGCCGTTCGACGCGCAGGGCCGGCGCGACAGGAGCCGGCCGCGGGCGCTGCGCCTGGCCACGCTCACGCCGCGCGGCGTGATCATGGCCGTGGGCGTGGCCAGCTTCGTGGGCGCGCTGATGCTCGCGCCCATGGTGGGCAGCGAGTTCGTGCCGCAGACCGACCAGGGCTTCACCCAGCTCTCGCTGCGCATGCCGGTGGGTTCAAGCCTGGAGCGCAGCGACGCCAAGGTGAAGCAGGTCGAAGAGATCGTGGCCTCGTTCCCCGAGGTGAAGACCATCTCCACCAACGTGGGCGGGCAGGGCAACGGCTTCGCCGTGGGCCGCGGCCAGGCCACGCTGAACATCGGCCTGGTCGATCGCAAGGAGCGCAAGCGCACGCAGCAGCAGGTGGAAGACGCGATCCGCGAGCAGATCGCCAGGATTCCCGGCATCGAGGTGTCGGTAGGCTTCAACCGGCCGATCTACGTGGCCATCCTGGGCAATGACCCCGAGGGCCTGATCCGCATCACGCAAGACTTCGCCGAGAAGATGAAGAAGATTCCCGGCATCGTGGACGTGGACGTGTCGGCCAAGCCGGGCCTGCCGGCCTATGCCGTCAAGCTCAAGCCCGGCGCGGTGCGCGAGCTGGGCCTGACCGCGCAGCAGGTGGCCTCGTCGATGCGCGCCTATGTCAACGGCGAGGTGGCCACCTACTGGACCACGCCCGACGGCGAGCAGGTGGAGGTGCTGCTGCGCCTGCCGCAGGAGCAGCGCGAGCGGGTGGAGCAGATGCGGCAGCTGCCGGTGGCGTTTGCCGCCGACGGCACGCCGATTCCGCTGGCCAGCGTGGCCGACATCCAGCCGGTGAGCAACCCCGACGTGATCCGGCGCCAGAACCTGCAGCGCCGCGAGGCCATCTTCGCCGGCGTCAAGGGCCGGCCGGTGGGCGATGTGGGCGCCGAGGTGCAGAAGCTGGTGAAAGAGACCCACCTGCCGCCGGGCTACAGCTTTGACGTCGGCGGCGACACGCAGCAGCAGCAGGAGGCCATGAGCGGCCTGCTGGGCGCGCTGGCCCTGGCGGTGATCTTCATCTACATCGTGCTGGCCAGCCAGTTCGGCAGCTTCATCCAGCCGATCGCGATCATGGCCTCGCTGCCGCTGGCGCTGATCGGCGTGATGCTGGCGCTGCTGTTCTGGCGCTCCACGCTCAACGTGTTCTCGATGATCGGCCTGGTGATGCTGATGGGCCTGGTGACCAAGAACGCGATCCTGCTGGTGGACTTTGCCAACCAGGCGCGCAAGGCCGGTGCGTCGGTGGCCGAGGCGGTGCTGCAGGCCGGCCTGATCCGCATGCGGCCGATCCTGATGACCACCGCGGCCATGGTGTTCGGCATGCTGCCGCTGGCGCTGGCGCTCAACGACGGCGGCGAGATCCAGGCGCCGATGGGCCGCGCCATCATCGGCGGGGTGATCACCTCCACCTTGCTGACGCTGGTCGTGGTGCCGGTGCTCTACAGCTACCTGGTGCGCGAGCGCAAGCCGCAGGCGGCGCCGGCCGCCGAGGCGGCCGGTCGTGAAGGACCGCTGGGCGCGGTGCCGGCCGAATAGGCCTGGTCGCGAGTCAGTGGGTGGCCGCTCGGCCGCCCGCGGCGGCCCGGCCGGTCCAGTCCATCCAGTCGTGCCAGGCGGCGTTGGCCATGTCCAGCGTCTGGCGCGTGGCCTCCTGCATCGGCCACAGCAGCGGCGAGGCGGCCAGCGGGTTGGCGAGGTGCTCGACCTCGGCCTCGGCGATGTCGGCGTGCTGGGCGGCCTGCGCCTGCCAGCGGGTGAACTGGTTCCAGCCGTCCCACACGCTGGCGCTCATGCGGGTGAAGCCTTCGGCCGACTCCTGCATGACCTCGAACGCGGTGCGCATCGCGCTCTCGCCCAGGCGCGTCCAGTACTGCAGGGCTTCGTCGAAATCGGTGCGCAGCAGCTCGAACTGGACATCGGCGACATCGCCGACGCCGCGTGCCTGCAGCAGCCGTTCGGCGGCCGCGAGGTGGGCCGCTTCCGCTCGCTCGGCGGCCTGCAACTGCACCTCGCGCAGCGCGCGTGCATTGCGCAGCACGGCGCGGCAGGCGGCGATCTCGCAGGCGAGCTGTTCGCGGGTGGCCTTGGTGGTCCAGTCTTCCAGCGCCACGTCGACGCTGGGGCCGGTGTCTTCGGTGTCTTGAGCGGCAGGTGAAGCGGCCGCCGAGGTGTCGGCGGCCGGTGCGGTGGGGGCGGCGGTGGCAGAGGCTTTGCGTGCGCCGCTGCCGGCGCGATCCGCGCGAGTGGCCATGGATTCCTCCTGATGTGTCGGCGAATGAAGCTTCCCGACGATAGAGGCTCGATGTGACGAGGGCAAGTGCGCTGCGAGCCAGACGCTGGTGCCTGGCGGTAACGTTTTGTCAGGGGTCAGGTGCTCTGCCGCACCACCAGCTGGTAGCCCACGTCCACCGAGGCCTGCGCCACCGGTTCGCCGCGCATCAGCTTCAGCAGCATGCCGGCGGCCTGCGCGCCGATCTCGCTGCGTGGCGTGTGCACGGTGGTCAGCGGCGGCAGCATCTCGGCGCTGCCCGCGAGGTCGTTGAAGCCGGCGATCGCCAGGCGTCCGGGCACGGCCACCCGGTGCTTCAAGGCCGCCAGCAGGCCGCCCTGGGCCAGGTCGTCGTTGCAGAAGAAGACCGCGTCCAGCGCCGGATGCAGGCGCAACGCCTGCTCGAACAACTCGGCACCGAGCGCGATGGACGAGCGCGCCGGGTTCAGCAGTTCGAGCTTGGGGTCGTACAGGCCGGCGGCGCGCAGCGCGCGGCGGTAGCCCTCGGCGCGCTGCATCACGCGCGGGTCGAGCTGGGCCGCGGCAAACGCGATGTGGCGCCGGCCGCGTGCGAGCAGGTGCTCGGTGATCGCCTGGCCGGCATCGGCCTGCGAGAAGCCGACGCTGTACACGCCGGGGGCCTGCGTGGTCTCCATCAGGTGCACGCACGGCACGCCGCTGCCCTGGATGATGCGGCGCGCCGACTCGGTACGGTCGAAGCCGGTCACCAGCAGGCCGGCGGGCCGGTGCGCCATGTAGCTGCGCAGAAGTTGCTCTTCCTCGGCCGGGTCGTAGTGGGTCACGCCGATCAGCGTCTGGTAGCCGGCCGGCAGCAGCGTGGCGTGCACGGCTTCCAGCAGGTCGACGAACAGCGCGTTCGACAGCAGCGGGATCAGCACCGCGACGTGCGAGCTGCGGCTGGAGGCCAGCGCCCGAGCGGCGGGGTCGGGCACATAGCCCAGCCGTTCGGCCGCCTCGCGCACCCGCTGCACCAGAGCCGGGTCCACGCTGCGCTGACCGCGCAGCGCGCGCGAAGCGGTGATCGGGCTCACGCCCGCCTCGCGGGCCACGTCCTGCAAGGTGGTGCGTCCGCTGGCGCGCGTGCGGGCAGGGCGGGTGTCGGTCATGTGCTGGTAAACCCGGATGGGGCGGATGGATGGTTGCTTTAGGATAGCGCTACCCGAGCTTTGACTCGTCGCTTTTGCACGATCCATTGCTGGGTAACGACGGCGAGAGCATACCTCGCCTTCTTTTGGCTTCAGAAAGATAGCGCTGTCCAAATGTCACTCCTGCTCGTCGTGATGGGAGTCGCCGGTTGCGGCAAGTCCAGCCTGGGCTCGGCCTTGGCGCAGGCCCTGGGCTGCCCGCTGATCGAAGGCGACGACTTCCATACCGAAGCCAACCGCGAAAAGATGCGCCGCGGCGTGGCGCTGGACGACCGGGACCGCGAAGGTTGGCTCGACCGGCTGGCGGCGGAGATGCGCCTCTTTCCGCGTGGCGCGGTACTCACGTGCTCGGCGCTGAAGCGCAAGTACCGCGACCGCCTGCGCGCCGCGCTGCCGGGCCTGCGCTTTGCCTACCTGCGCATCGACGAGGCCCAGGCCCGGGCGCGGGTGTCCGCGCGCGCCGAGCACATGTTTCCGCCCAGCCTGGTGCCCAGCCAGTTCGCGGCGCTGGAGCCGCCCGAGGGCGAGGCGGGGGTGCTGACGCTGGACGCACAGCGCCCGGTCGACGAGCTCGCACGGCACACGCTGCGCTGGCTGCAGCGGGAGGGCGCATGAAGTCCCCGTTGCAGCGCACCGCCGAGGCGCTGATGGCGCTGTGTCTGGCTGCGATGGCGCTGGCGGTGTTCGTCAACGTGGTGCTGCGCTACGGCTTCGGCAGCGGCATCGCGGCGTCGGAGGAGTTGTCGCGCCTGCTGTTCGTGTGGATGGTGTTCATCGGCGCCACCGCGGCCTATCCGAAGGGCGAGCACATGGCCTTCACCAGCCTGCTGTTGCTGCTGAGGGGGCGCGCCGGCGCCTGGGCGCTGAAGCCGCTGATGCGCCTGATCCACGCGTTGGTCGTGTTGGCCGCCGGCCTGGTCGGCTGGGGCGCCTGGCAGCAGGTGTCGGTGGGCCTGGGCAGCAAGAGCGTGGTGCTCGGCTATCCGGCCGCGCTGCTGCCGCTGCCGGCTTTCCTGGCTTGCATGGCGATCGCGGTGATGGCGCTGGCGAACCTGTTGCGCGGCGCGCCGGTGGACCTGGGCCACGCGGCCGAAGTGGAGTGACGCGATGAGCCAGGCCGCCGTCGCCGCCGTGTTCGTGCTGGGCATGCTGCTGTTCATGGGCATCGGCGTGCCCATGGCGTTTGCACTGGTGCTCACCGGCGCGGCCATGGCCTGGTCGCTCGACTTCTGGGACACGCAGCTGCTGGCGCAGAACCTGGTGGCGGGGATCGACAGCTTTCCGCTGCTGGCCGTGCCGTTTTTCGTGCTGGCGGGCGAGCTGATGAACGCGGGCGGCATCAGCCGCCGCATCATCGCGATGGCCCAGGCCTGGGTGGGCCACATCCGCGGCGGCCTGGGCTTCGTGGCGATCGGCGCGGCCATCCTGATGGCCAGCATGAGCGGCTCGGCGCTGGCCGACACCGCGGCGCTGGCCACCATCCTGCTGCCGATGATGCGCGCGCACGGCTATCCGATGCACACCTCCGCCGGGCTCCTGGCCTCCGGCGGCATCATCGCGCCCATCATCCCGCCCTCGATGCCTTTCGTGATCTACGGCGTGACGACCAACACCTCGATCTCGGCGCTGTTCATCTCGGGCATCGTGCCGGGGCTGATCATGGGCGTGGGCCTGGTGGCGGCGTGGAAGCTCGAGCTGCGCAAGATCGACCTGCCGCGGGGCGACCCCTTGCCCTTGCGCGAGCGGCTGCGCAGCACCGGCACCGCGTTCTGGGCGCTGCTGATGCCGGTGATCATCATCGGCGGCATGAAAAGCGGCGTGTTCACGCCGACCGAGGCCGCGGTGGTGGCGGCGGTGTACGCGCTGGTGGTGGCGATGGTGGTGCATCGCGAGATGTCGCTGGCCGAGCTGTACGCCGCCCTGGTGCGCGCCGCCAAGACCACGGCGATCGTGATGTTCCTGTGCGCCGGCGCGCAGGTGGCGAGCTACTTCGTCACGCTGGCCGACCTGCCCAGCACCTTGTCGGCCTGGCTGGGCCCGCTGGTGGAAAGCCCGCGCGCGCTGATGGCCGTGATGATGGTCACGCTGGTGCTCATCGGCACCGCGCTCGACCTGACGCCCACGATCCTGATCTTCGCGCCGGTGATGCTGCCCATCGCGCAGAAGGCCGGCATCGACCCCGTGTACTTCGGCCTGATGTTCGTGCTCAACGGCGCCATCGGCCTGATCACGCCGCCGGTGGGCACCGTGCTCAACGTGGTGGCCGGCGTGGGCCGGCTGCCGATGCACCAGGTGATACGCGGCGTGAACCCGTTCCTTCTCACCTATGTCGCGATCCTCGCGCTGTTCACCGTGTTCCCGCAGATCGTCACCGAGCCGGTGCGCTGGCTGCGCTGACCTCTGGCAACCCAACTTTGAAAGGAGACATGCCATGCAACGCCGTTCATTCACGAGCCTCGCCTGCGCGCTTGCGCTGGGCCTTGCCGCCGCCGCGCAGGCGCAGGACATCAAGCCGCGCCTGATCCGCTTCGGCTACGGCCTGAACGAGCAGTCCAACCAGGGCCGCGCCGTGAAGGTGTTCGCCGACGAGGTGGAAAAGCTCTCGGGCGGCAAGATGAAGGTGCGCGCCATCGGCGCCGCGGCGCTGGGCCCCGACGTGCAGCAGCAGCAGGCGCTGATCGGCGGCGCGCAGGAGATGATGGTGGGCTCCACGGCCACGCTGGTGGGCATCGTCAAGGAGATGGCGCTGTGGGACACGCCCTTCCTCTTCAACACCGTCGAGGAGGCCGACGCCGTGCTCGACGGTCCCGTCGGCAAGAAGGTGCTGGACAAGCTGCCCGAGAAGGGGTTGGTCGGCCTGGCCTACTGGGAAAACGGCTTCCGCAACACCACCAACAACAAGCGCCCGATCCAGAAGGCCGAAGACTTCGACGGCATCAAGCTGCGCGTGATGCAGAACCCGGTGTACCTGGAGGCGTTCAAGTCGCTGGGCGCGAATGCGGTGCCGATGGCGTTTTCGGAGCTGTTCAGCGCGCTGGAGACCAAGGCGGTGGACGGCCAGGAGAACCCCTACAACACCATCCTGTCGAGCAAGTTCTACGAGGTGCAGAAGTACGTCACCGCCACCAACCATGTGTACAGCCCATGGATCGTGCTGGTGAGCAAGAAGTACTGGGACGGCCTGTCCAGGGACGAGCAGCAGGTGCTGCAGAAAGCCGCCGTCAAGAGCCGCGACTTCGAGCGCAAGGACACGCGCGAGGAAGCCGCACGCGCCCTCAGCGAGCTGCAGGCCAAGGGCATGCAGTTCAACAAGCTCGCGCCGTCCGAGACCGCCAAGCTGCGCGACAAGCTGGCGCAGGTGAACGCCAGCATCTCGGCCAACGTCGGGCCTGCGCTGTGGCAGGAGACGCAAGCCGAGCTGGGCCGGCTGCGCGCTGGCAAATAGGGCAGCCAAGGAACGGGATTTGCAATAGGGGCGGTATTGCCGGACAAGAGCGATACTGCCCCCATGTCACGATTGCTGTTGCCCGAACGCCGGCCTCTTCATGCGCCGGAGCCTGACATGCCCTCTGCAGGCGGCCCCGCCGCGCGCCGCGTGCTGGTGGTGGACGACAACCGCGATGCCGCGGACACCCTGGCGCTGCTGCTCGAGCTGATGGGGCACGAGACCCGCACGGCCCACGACGGCCCCGCGGCGCTCACCGCCGGCGCGATGTTCAGGCCCGAGATCGTGCTGCTGGACATCGGCCTGCCGCACATGAACGGCTACGAGGTCTGCCGCAAGCTGCGCGAGGAGCCCTGGGGCCGCGGCGCCTTCGTGGTGGCGCTCACCGGCTGGGGCCAGGCGGAAGACCAGCGCAACGCCAGCGAGGCGGGCTTCGACCGCCACCTGGTCAAGCCAGTGGAAGAAGACGTGCTGCAGCGGGTGTTGCGCGAAGCACCTTAGATGTACGCCGCCGGCGGCGGGCGTTCAACCTCGCGCCAGTGACTCCAGCACCTCGTAGCAGGCGCCCATGGTGTGGTAGTCCACCTTGCCGGCGGGGCTCTTGTCGTCGGTGAGCTTCTTGTTCTCGGGCGAGAGGATGCGGTACCAGGCGCCGTGCTGGTGGTCGATGAAGTGCTCCCAGCAGTAGGCCCAGATGCGGTCGTACCAGTCCCAGTAGCCGCCTTCGATGGTGCGCTCGGCCAGCACGGCCGCCGCCGCGATGGTTTCGGCCTGCACCCAGAAGTACTTGTCGCCATCGCAGATGACGTAGCGGCCTTCGTGCCCGGGCGTTTCGTCCAGCGCGAAACCGTAGGCCAGGCCTTCGTGCTGGCGGTCCCAGCCGTGGTCGACCGCGCAGGCGAACAGGCTGCGCGCCCGGTGCACCAGTGCTTCGTTGTCGGGATGGTGCGGCCGTGCGCGCTCCAGCGCCAGCAGCAGCTTGGCCCACTCGGTGTGGTGGCCGGTCTGGAAGCCCCAGGGGCGGAAGATGTTGCTCTTGTCGTGGCGGTTGTACTGCCAGTCGGGCGTCCAGTCGGCGTGGTAGTGCTCCCAGATCAGCCCGCGTGCATGTTCGGCCAGGTGCTCGGTGACCGAGGCGGCCAGCGTGGCGGCGCGCTCCACGTAGCGGGCCTCGCCGGTGGCCTGGTGGGCGGCCAGCATCGCCTCGCAGGCATGCATGTTGGCGTTCTGCCCGCGGTAGGGCGAGAGCTGCCAGTCCGGCGTGGCCTCGTCGGCATACAGGCCGTGCTGAGGCTCCCAGAAATGCCGCTCCATCAGCTCGAAGGTCTCGCCGATGCCGCCGCGCGCCTCCTCCACGCCCGCCATCAGGGCATGGGCATGGGCCAGCAGCACGAAGGCCAGGCCGTAGCAATGGTGGGTGGCGTCGAGCACCCGCTTGCGGCCGGCGTCCCAGCGCAGCAGCCAGGCGTAGCCGCCGCTGGCCGGGACGCGGTGCACGTCACGCACGAAGGCCAGGCCGTGGCGCACCGCCTCGCGCCATTGCGGCGCCTTTGCATGCTCGGGAAAGTGGCGCGCCGCCCAGGCATGGGTGAGCACGAAGCGCGTGCTGCTGACCAGGTGGCGCGTGGTGCGGTCGTAAACCGTGCCGTCGTCCTTGAAGAAGTGGAAGAAGCCGCCCGAGGGATCGATGCACCGACCGTCGTAGAACGACATCGTGTGCAGGATGTGGGCACGCAGGAACTCGGGAGAACGGAAGTCGGGCGGCGACGGCTTCATGGCTCACACTTGAGCAAACGGCGAACCAGTATCGCGCGAGTTGCCCTTGATGACGCAAGCGGTGTGTTAGGGGGTGTTGTCGCTTTTGCACTCCCCCTTTCGGGGGGCGTTCAGGCGATGCGCGCGTCGGTGCGGCTGTCGAAGAGATGGGCCTGTGCCGGGTTCCATTGCAGGTGCACCGTCTCGCCCACGCGCTGCGCCACCTTGCCTGGCACCCGGGCGGTGAGCGAGCCCACCGGCGTGTCCACCAGCGCATAGGTCTCCGGGCCGGTGGGCTCGATCATCTTCAGCGTGCCGGCCAGGCCCGAGCCGGCGAAGCTCAGGTGCTCCGGGCGCAGCCCGTAGATCACTTCGGCAGCATCGTTGAGCCCGGCCTGCTGCTCGCTAGCCACCGGCAGGTTCACGCCGTGCGAGGCGACGCCGGCGCCGCTGCGCTGGCAGGTGATCATGTTCATCGCCGGCGAGCCGATGAACTCGGCCACGAAGCGTGTGGCGGGGCGGCTGTAGATGTCGTCGGGCGTGCCGAACTGCTGCACCACGCCGTCTTTCATCACCGCGATGCGGTCGCCCAGCGTCATGGCCTCCACCTGGTCGTGCGTGACGTACACGGTGGTGGTGCGGGTGCGCTGGTGCAGCAGCTTGATCTCGGCGCGCATTTCCACGCGCAGCTTGGCATCGAGGTTGGACAGCGGTTCGTCGAAGAGAAACAGCTTCGGGTCGCGCGCGAGCGCCCGGCCCATGGCCACACGCTGGCGCTGGCCGCCCGAGAGTTGCCCGGGCTTGCGGTCGAGCAGGTGGTCGATCTGCAGCATCCTGGCCACGCGCTGCACCGCCTCTTCGCGTTGCGGCTTGGGCACCTTGCGCATCTCCAGGCCGAAGGCGATGTTCTGCGCCACGTTCATGTTGGGGTAGAGCGCGTAGCTCTGGAACACCATCGCGATGTCGCGATCCTTGCTGGGCAGGTGGGTGACGTCGCGCTCGCCGATGTGGATGCTGCCGGCCGTGGGCGTGTCCAGCCCGGCGATCATCGACAGCAGTGTCGATTTGCCGCAGCCCGAGGGGCCCACGAGGATCAGGAACTCGCCGGCCTCCACCTCGATGTCGATGCCCTTGAGGATCTCGGTGTGGCCGTAGGTCTTGCGAACGTTGCGGATGGACAGGGCTCCCATGGGGAACGACTCCAGAAGAATGGTCTAGAAGAGGACTTGGCCGGTGCCGCCGATGACCGACAGGCTGCGGAAGTGGGTACCCTCGCGCTGCAGGCTGACACGCAGGCCGTCGAGCTCCAAAGCAGCCTTGCCGGTCGCGGACAGCGACTGTGCCAGCGCTGCGCCGTTGGCGTTGGGGCTGCAGCGTTGCAAGCCTGCGATGAGCACTCGTGCGGCGACGTAGCCCTCGGCCATCGTGAGCGTGGGGTTGGCGGTGTCGGGCAGGTAGCGCTGGCAGGCTTGCATGAACTGGCGCATCAGCCTCAGCTTGGGGTCGCGCGGGTGGGGCACCACTTGCGAGATGACCATGCCGCGTGCCGCTTGCGGCCCGACCACCAGCGCCAGCTGCGTGGCCTCGGCCGATGACAGGGTGATCAGCTGCCCGCGGCCGCGCCCCGCGCGGTAGAGCTTGGCGAACAGCGCGACCGCGGCGGTGTTGGTGGCCAGCAGCACGGCGTCGTGCTTTGCGGCCAGCGTGGTGGCCACGCCCTCAGCCACGCGTGCGGTATCGGCCGGGTGGCGCGGCGCGAGCACGAGCTCCACGCCGCGCTGGCCGGCTTCGGCTTGCGCCAGCGCGGTGACCTCGTCGCCGTCGGCGTCGTCGGAAGTCACCAGCACGATGCGGCGGGCGAAGATGGTGGCCGCATGGCGGAACACCTGCTCGATCTCGTTGCGGTAGCTGCCGCGCGTGACGAACAGCCACGGCGCGTCGAAGCCCACGCCGCTGGCGCTGCCCGACTTGACGCCCACCACCGGCAGGCCCAGCTGCGCCGGCAGGCCGGCGCGCGCCAGCTCGGCCAGCGCCTGGCGGCCGTTGAGGCCCAGCAGCGCCACCGGCGAGCTCGCCTGCGCCGCCTCGCGCACCTGGGCGGCCACGCGGCCCGGCTCTTCGTCGAGCGTGTGCAGCCGCACAAACCGGCCGTGCACGCCGCCGGCAGCGTTCACCGCATCGAAGGCCAGCAGCGCGCCCAGCCTCAGGTGCCAGCCCACGCCACCGTGCACGCCGGTCAGCGGGGCGGGCTGCAGCACCGTCCACTCGCTGGCGGCCCGGGCCGCGGGCACGGTCGACAGCGCTGCCAGCGACGCGGCAGCCTGCAGAAAGGATCGACGGGCGCTGGCCATGGTCAGCCCTTGACCGCACCGGCGGTGAGCCCGCGCACGAAGTACTTGCCGGCCACGATGTAGACGAACAGCGTGGGCAGCGCGGCGATCATGGCCGCGGCCATGTCGACGTTGTATTCCTTGACCGAGCTGGAGGTGTTGGACAGGTTGTTCAGCGCCACCGTGATCGGCTTGCTGTCGATGCCCGAGAACACCACGCCGTAGAGGAAGTCGTTCCAGATGTTGGTGAACTGCCAGATCAGCGTGACCACCATGATCGGCGTGGACAGCGGCAGCACGATGCGCCAGAAGATGCGCCAGAAGCCGGCGCCGTCGAGCATGGCGGCCTTGATCAGCTCGTCGGGCAGGCCGACGTAGTAGTTGCGGAAGAACAAGGTGGTCGAGGGCAGGCCCGCGAGCACGTGCACCAGGATCAGCCCCCAGATCGAGCTGGCGATGCCCAGCCAGCCGAGGATCTGGCTCATCGGCAGCAGCACCACCTGCATCGGCATGAACACGCCGAACAGCAGCATCGCGAACATCAGCTCGCTGCCGCGGAAGCGCCATTTGCTCAGCACGTAGCCGTTGAGTGCGCCGATCGCGGTGGACACCAGCACGGCGGGCACGACCATCAGCACCGAGTTCAGGAAGAAGGGCTTCAGGCCGCCGCAGTCGGTGCCGGTGCAAGCGCTGCCCCAGGCCTTGGCCCAGGCCGCCAGCGTGGGCGACTGCGGCAGCGACAGCAGGTTGCCGGCGCGCACCTCGTCCATGTCCTTCAGCGATGTGGTGAGCATCACGTACAGCGGCATCAGGAAGAACAGCGCGAACAGCAGCAACGCCCCCCACAGCACGATGCGATGGAACTGGATGCGGGTCATGCGGGCTCCTTCCGCGGGAGCGGCGGTGGCGGCGGGACGGGACAGCACGGTGCTCACTTGCGCGTCCTCAGTTCGGAATAGAGATAGGGCACCACGATGGCGGCCACGGTGGCCAGCATGATGGTGGCGCTGGCCGCGCCCAGGCCGATCTGTCCGCGCGAGAAGGCCATCGCGTACATGAAGGTGGCGGGCAGGTCGGTGGCGTAGCCGGGGCCGCCGGCGGTCAGCGCCATCACCAGGTCGAAGCTCTTGATCGCGAGGTGGCTCACCACCATCAGCGTGCTGAAGAACACCGGCCGCAGGCTGGGGATGATGATGCGCCAGTAGATGCGCGGCAGGCTGGCGCCGTCGACCTGCGCGGCCTTGATGATGGAGTCGTCGATGCCGCGCAGGCCGGCCAGGAACAGCGCCATCACGAAGCCGGCGCTCTGCCAGACGCCCGCGATGACGATGCAGTAGATCGCCATGTCGGGATCCACCAGCCAGTCGAAGCTGAAGTCCTCGAAGCCCCATTGCCGCACCAGGTGCTCGATGCCGAGGCCGGGGTTGAGGATCCACTTCCAGGCGGTGCCCGTGACGATGAAGCTCAGCGCCATCGGGTACAGGTACACCGTGCGCAGCAGCCCCTCGGCGCGGATCTTCTGGTCGAGCAGGATGGCCAGCAGCAGGCCGATGGCCATGGCGCCGGCGATGTACAGGCCCCCGAAGATGCCCATGTTGGTCAGCGCGACCATCCAGCGCTCGCTGCCGAACAGCCGCACGTACTGCTCCAGGCCCACGAAGTCGTAGTTGGGCAGCAGGCGCGAGGCCGAAACGGACAGGTAGCCGTTCCACGCGATGAGCCCGTAGATGAAACCGAAGCCGAGCACGAAGCTGGGCGCGACCACCAGCTTGGGCAGCCAGGGGGTGCGGAGCGAGGAGGGGGCAGACATGGGCTGGGTCAGCGGCTGGAAAAAGCCGCGCGCGGCGAGGGAGGATGCTCGTCCGCGCGCGGACAACTTGCAAGAACGGGAAACCACCGGCAAGAGCGGCTTCCGGGGGCCGGGTTGGCCGGCCGAGGGCTGCTTACAAGGCCTTGGCTGCCGAGGCGATGCGCTTCATCGCGTCCTGGGCGCTCATCTTGTCGTCGTTCCAGTACTGGCTCACGGCGTCCTTGATCGCGCCTTCCACGGCCGAGGGCACTGCCATGCCGTGCGCGATGGAAGGCACCAGCGCGCCGCTCTTGGAGGTGGCCACGAAGTCCTTTGAGGACTGCTTCGCGCAGTCATCGAACTTGTCCATCGGCATGTTCAGGCGCACCGGGATGGAGCCCTTGTTGAGGTTGAACACCTCCTGGAACTGCGTGCCCATGATGGCGGCGGCCAGGTCCTTCTGCGCAGCGACGTTGGCGGCGTCCTTCAGCTTGAACATTGCGAACGAATCGACGTTGAAGGTGTAGGCCTTGTCGGTGCCGGGGGCCGGTGCGCAGACGAAGTCCTTGCCCGGCACCTTGCCGGCGGCCAGGAACTCGCCCTTGGCCCAGTCGCCCATGATCTGCATGCCGGCCTGGCCGTTGATCACCATCGCGGTGGCCAGGTTCCAGTCGCGGCCCGGGGCGTTCTTGTCGGTGTAGCCCTTCACCCGCTTGAACGTGGTGAGCACCTTTTCCATCGTGGGGCTGGTCAGCGTGGCCTGGTCGAGCTGCACCAGCGCCTTCTTGTAGAAGTCGGTGCCGCCCACGCCCAATGCCACCGCCTCGAAGGTGGTGAAGTCCTGCCAGTTCTGGCCGCCGTGGGCCACCGGGGTGACGCCGGCCTTCTTCAGCGCCTCGGCCGCGGTGAAGAACTCGTCCCAGTTGGTGGGCACCTTGGCGCCCGCCTTCTTGAACACCTCGGGGTTGGCCCACAGCCAGTTGACGCGGTGCACGTTGACCGGCGCCGCGATGTAGTGGCCCTTGTACTTCATGATGTCGGACACGACCTTGGGCAGCAGCTGGTCCCACTTTTCGGCCTTGGCCACCTCGTCCATGTTGGCCAGCACGCCTTGCTCGGCCCACTCTTGCAACGAAGGGCCCTTGATCTGCGCGGCCGAAGGCGCGTTGCCCGACACCACACGCGACTTCAACACCGTCATCGCGGAGTCGCCGCCGCCGCCGGCGACGGCAAAGTCCTTCCAGCGGTGGCCCTTTTGCTGCAGCGTGAGCTTCAGCGCGGCAGCCGCCTTGGCTTCGCCGCCCGAGGTCCACCAGTGCAACACCTCGATCTCTCCCGCCTGGCTGGCACCGGCGCACAGCGCGGCGACGGCCAGGATCGTGGGCTTCAGGAAATTCGTCTTCACATCTGTCTCCTTTGCTATGACGGGCCCGAAGGGGCCCGTTCTACCTGAACCGCTGGCTCAGAACCAGATTTCCACCTGGGCGCCGTAGCTGGTGCCCGAAGTCTTGCCGTCGAACACGCTCTCGCCGGTGACCACCGAGCCGGCCACGCCGCTCCACTTGGCGTGGGTGACGTACAGGCGCAGCTCCGGGCGGTTCCAGAAGCCCGGACCGGTGGCGATGGTGGGCGCGAAGGTGAACTTCGTCAGCTTGGCCGTCTCGCCGCCTTCGGGCTTGATGCGGCTGTGGCCCAGCTCGCCCAGCAGCTTGAAGTTCTTGGTCAGCGCGTAGCTGACCCGGCCGCCCAGCGACAGGTTGTCCTGCGTGACGATGTTGCCGGTGACCGCGTCGGGCGACTTCTGCTGCTGCAACAGCAGCATGGCCTGGCCGCCGAAGGCGCCGAGCTGCCAGCTCGGGCTTTCGACGATGCGCCAGGCCTTGGTGCGGCTGTCCGCCGCGAGGTTGCCGAAGTTGCCGTTCAGCGCCGCCGTGCCCTGCGCGTACTGCACCCACAGGCTGTTGCTGCCGCCGAACACGCCGTCTTGCGTGTGGCGCACCGACAGGCCGACGCCCTTGGCGCCGTCGGTCGCGTCGGTGCCGGTGCCCACGAAGTGCAGCTTGCCGCCCGGGTTGACCGCCAGGTCGTAGTACTCCACGTTCACGCGGTGGCCCGCATTGGTGTCGTTGCCGTCGGTCTTGTAGTAGGCCACGCCCAGCTTGCCGGGGCCCGCGGGGATGTCCTTGACGCCGGCGCCCACGCCGTGCATCTCGGTGAAGAAGGTGTCGACGATGTGCACGTCGCCGCGGCGGCCACGCTCCTTGCCGATCCAGAACACCGCCTCGGGCAGGATGTCCACGCCCTTGGTCTCCACCCACAGCTGCTCGATGCCCAGCTTGGAGTCGCCGGAGTCGGTGGCGCCGTTCCAGAAGTTGGTCATCAGCACCGCCTTGGTGTCCAGGTTCTCCAGCTTCATGCCCTGGCTGAGGGTGAACTCGCCGTAGATGTCGCATTCGTTGCCCAGGCGGTACTTCATGCCCGGGCCGGGCAGGCCGTAGCAGGCGCGCGAGGTGCCCTTGGTGGTGGTGGCGCCCGGGCCGGCGCGGAAGTAGCCGCCCCAGTCCACGGCCAGGGCCGGGCTGCAGGCGAGGGTGGCGGCCAGCGCCAGCGGGGCGGCGGCGAAACGCAGGGAGGGTGTCATCGGGTGTCTCCGTGGTCGTCTGAAGAAAGGGTTAGACGAACGTTCATCTTTTGTGCATGCGGCGCGAATATTAAAGAAACATTAATGAAGACTTTCTTAGGGATTACCAGAAGAGCGCAGCGGCAGGCGTGTGGGGCCGGGCGCCGGGTGGGGGTACGGGCATGCGTTCTCCGGCCCACGCTCGCGGGGGCACCACCGAGCGCCGTCGCCATTGCCTCTTCAACACGAGCCAGGCGGGGGCAAGGATCAGGACACCGCGAATGGGGCCTGCGCCCGCATGCCCGCGCCCCCACCCCCACGACCACCCGCTGCCCCGGCGAACTGAAATCCGGTGGGGCGTCTCGGTGGTGCTTTCA
>JBFLWE010000091.1:0-20211 GCA_040758375.1 Pseudomonadota bacterium | reverse complement strand
TCACGGAGGGAGGCTGGAGGGTGCGGTCGAACACGCTGGAGCTCCCTCGCGGAGGGGGCTCGGGGGAGCCGTGCATAAAGCCGCAGGCTAGGAGGCTGGGCGGCTTCTGCCGCGCAGACTCCTAGCCTGGCAACTCGATCTTGACTTCCAGCACCTCGAGGTTGTCCTGGCGCTCCAGGTGCACCTTGATGTCGTCGGGATTGATGCGCACGTACTTCGAGATCACCGTGACCAGCTCGCGCTGCAGCGCCGGCAGGTAGTCAGCCCCCGAACGGCCCGAGCGCTCGTGCGCCAGGATGATCTGCAGCCGCTCCTTGGCGACCGTGGCGGTCTTCTTCTTTTCACCCAGCAGGAACGAGAGGAACGACATGCGCGCTCACCTCCCCGCGAACAGGCGCTTGAAGAAGCCCTGTTTCTGCACATCGACGAAGCGCATCGGCCGCTCCTCGCCCAGGAAGCGCGCCACCAGGTCCTTGTAGGCCTCGGAGACGTCGCTGCCCTTGAGGTGGATCGCCGGCACGCCCTGGTTGGAGGCCTGCAGCACCGTCTCCGACTCGGGCACGACGCCGAGCAGCGGGATGCGCAGGATCTCCTGGATGTCCTGCAGGCTGAGCATCTGCCCTTCCTGCACGCGGCCCGGGTTGTAGCGCGTGATGACCAGGTGCTCCTTGACCGGCTCCTTGCCCTCGATGGCGCGCTTGGTCTTGCTGCCGAGCATGCCCAGGATGCGGTCGGAGTCGCGCACCGACGACACCTCGGGGTTGGTGACCACCAGCGCCTCGTCGGCGAAGTGCATCGCCAGCAGCGCGCCGGTCTCGATGCCGGCAGGCGAATCACACACGATGTAGTCGAAGCCCATCTCGGCCAGGTCCTTCAGCACGCGCTCGACGCCGTCTTTGGTGAGCGCCTCCTTGTCGCGCGTCTGCGAGGCCGGCAGCACGAACAGGTTTTCGCAGTGCTTGTCCTTGATGAGCGCCTGGTGGAGGTTGGCCTCGCCGTGGATCACGTTGATGAGGTCGTAGACCACGCGGCGCTCGCAACCCATGATGAGGTCGAGGTTGCGCAGGCCCACGTCGAAATCGATCACCGCGGTCTTGTGGCCTTGCAGCGCCAGGCCGGAGGAGAAGCTGGCGCTGGTGGTGGTCTTGCCGACACCGCCTTTGCCGGAGGTCACGACAACGATTTTTGCCATCGGTTACGGTCCTTGGGTTCAGTTCTTCAGGGGTTCCATCACGAGCCGGTCGCCCACCAGTCGCACCTGCGCGGGCTTGCCGGTCACCTCGGACGGAACAGGGGTCTCGGTGGTGCGGTACACGCCCGCGATCGCGATCAGCTCGGGCTCGAAGCAGGTGCTGAAGATGCGCGCCTCGGTGTTGCCCCGAGCGCCGGCGATGGCCTTGCCGCGCAAGGGCGCATACACGTGCACATGGCCGTCGGCGATGACCTCGGCACCGAAGTTCACGGCCGCCAGCACGATCAGGTCGCCGCCCTTGGCATACACCTGCTGGCCCGAGCGCAAGGGCTTGTCGATCACCAGCGTGGGCACCGCCTTGTGCACCTCGCGGACCACTTCCCTGGTGACCTCGACTTCCTGCACCACCGTTTCCACACGCGGCGCCTGCGTGCGCCCCAGTTGCGGCGCCTCCGACAGGCCTGCCGCCAGCGCGGCCTGCATCTGTGCCGCGCTGCCGCCCGCCGCGGCAATGGGCTGCATGCGGCGCGCGCGCAGCAGCGCGGCCAGCGCCTCGAAATCGAGCGCGGCATCCTGCTCGCGCAGCGCGGAAAGATCGACCACCACCGGGTCGTTTTCGAAGAGGTTGGGCGTTTCGCGCAGCCGGTGGTCCAGCTCGGCTGCCAGCAGCGCCAGATCGGGGCTGCGCAGCAGCACCGCCACCAGCGGCAGGCTCGTGTTCTTCAGTTCGAAAACGGCAGGAGCGCTTCCTGTCGGGACTACAGCCATCGGGGCGTGGTGCGGAAGGGGCGAACGAAGTGGCGAAGTTTACCGGGCGCGGCAAGCCGCCCCGGTTACCTCGTGCGCCATCCGCGTGGCGAAGCGCCGGTCTGCCCGCTGTCCAGGCGCTCGTACTCGGCAATCACCTGCGCGCCCAGCAGCAGCAGCGTGGCGCCCAGCTCCAGCGTGAGCAGCACCACGATCGCCGTGGTGAGCGAGCCGTACACCACGCTCACCTGCGACAGCGTGTTCAGGTACCACAGCAGCGCATGGCGCGTCAGTTCCCACAGCAGCGCCGCGCTCACGCCGCCCACCAGCGCATGGCGCAGCTGCAGCCGGCCCACCGGCATGACCAGGTAGATCGAGGTGAGCACCGCGATCTCGCCCAGCAGCCCCAGCAGGTACAGCAGCGCGCCCGACACGCCGTGGAGCGACCATTCGAAGCCGAGGAACTGCACGCTTTCCTCGCCCATGGCCTGCAGGCTCCCGGCGACGAAGGTCACCAGCAGCAGCCCCAGCCCGAGCGACAGGATGTAGAGGTAGGGCATGACCGCCGACACCATGAAATGCCGGCGCCGGATCGCCACGCGGTGGTGGAAGATCACCGACATCGCGTTCTCCAGCACGGTAAAGGCCAGCGAGCTGAAGAACAGCATCGTCCCCAGCAGCAGCCAGCCCACCACGTCGCTGTGGTCGAGGAAGTTGGCCAGCTCCTGCACCAGCGGCGCCGACTGGCCCGGCACCAGCCATTCGAGATAGCGGCCCAATGCCTCCAGCAGCTCGGCGCGCTCCACCACCTGCGAGGCGGCGATGCCCAGCAGGATGAGCAGCGGCACCAGCGACAGCAGCGCGTAATAAGCCACCGCGCCGGCCAGCAGGAAGCCCTGGTTCGCGCGAAACGCCTTGAGCGTGCGCCAGACGAAGGCACCAGGGTGCTGCAGCACCTGCGAAGGTCGGGAGCCGGGCGTGGGCATGCGGTTCGGGCACCAAGGGGAAGTCGCGTCCGATGGTACGGCCCGGCAGGTCAGCGGATGTCGGCCGACATCAGGCGATCGAGCCTGCCGGCGATCTCCCGGGCCCAGCCGTCGATCATCTGCATGAATCGCTCGCCCTCGAAGGCCTGCAGCAGCTGCGCGCCCTGCTCGTTCAGCGCGGTGAGCGTGTAGCCCACCTCCACCTCGGTGCGGCCGGCAGCGAGCGCACGGCAGCGCACCTCCACGAAGCCGGCGCGCGAGCCGGGCGTCACGCGGGCATAGCGCGAGTAGTGGGCCGCCCGGTCGAAGTCGACCAGCATCCAGATGGTGTGGTCGGCGACCTCGCCGGTGGTGAACACCATGCCGGGTTCGGTGCGCCCATCGGCAGGATGCAGGTAGCGCGGCTGCCAGCCATCGACCCACAGCGTTTCGCCGGCGGGCGTGAAGAACATGAAGCACTTGTCCACCGGCGCGTCCACGGTGATGCGATGGCGCGATTGAACGTGGTGCACGGGGTGTGGCATGGCAGGGGCTTTCAGGCAACGAGTGAACAGAGCTGCCAGGCGGCAAAGCCGGCGAGCAGTGCGGCGGAGCAGAGGTTCACCGCGCGCTGCCAGCGGGCGTCGAAGCGCTCGCGCAGCAGGCCCACCGCCGTGGCCAGCATCAGCCACCACAGTGCCGAGCCGAGCAGCACGCCGGACACCATGGCCCAGGGCGCCGGCACCTGCGCGCGGCCGGCCAGCGCACCGAACACCGCCAGGAACGACACGATGGTGGTGGGGTTGGACAGCGTGAGCACGAAGGTGCCGGCGCCATAGCGCAGCAGCGCGTCGGGCGGCGCCTGCGCCCGCGCCTGGCGCTGTACCGGGGGCTGGCGCGCAATGCGCCAGGCCAGCCAGAGCAGGAAGGCGGCGCCGCCCAGGCCCAGCCACAGCTTCAGCCCCACCAGCCAGGCGATCAGGGTGGTGACGCCGAAGGCGCCGATTGCGCCGTACACCGCGTCGGCGAAGGCCGCGCCCAGCCCGGTGGCCAGGCCGGCGGCGCGGCCGTGCTGCAGCGTGCGCTGGATCGCCAGCACGCCGATCTGCCCTACCGGCGCAGCGATCGACAGGCCGATCAGCATCGACTGCCAGAACAGCGTGGCCACGGATGCATCCATGCGGGTCATTCTGCGCAGGCTGCAGCATGCCGAACAGCGCACCATTCAGGCCAGAATCGCTTCCGACCGGAAAAATTGCGGCGAGCGCGCCAGATGACCGAAACACCACCTCTCGACGACAAGGCCTGGAAGCTGCTGCTCGCTCTGCAGCAGGACGGCCGTGCCCCGCTGAAGACCCTGGCCGCCGCAGCCGGGCTGTCGCTGACGGCCACCGCCGAACGGCTCAAGCGCTTGCACGAGGCCGGCGTGCTGCGCGGCGTGCACGCCGAGGTGGAGCCCGCGCTGGCCGGCTACGGCGTGCGCGCCATCGTCGGCATCACCGTGATGCAGCCGGGCAAGAGGCCGTTCCTCGACAAGCTGCGCCGCGCGCCCGAGGTGCTGGAATGCCACCACGTCGCCGGTGCCGACTCCTACGTGATGACGGTGGTGGCGCGCGACCTGCAGGACCTGGAGCGTTTTCTCGGCTCGATCAACGCCTACGGCGAGACCCGCACCTCGATCGTGTTCTCCACACCCATCGCACGCCGCGGCCTGGTGCGGCCGGGAGGTTCGCGTTGAAGCCGGCGCCGTCTCAGTGATCGTCCTCTCGGAACTGGGTGTCCACCGCGTCCGTGCCGGCGAGCAGCCGCACCAGTTGCAGCATGTTCGGCGACACGTCGGCCTCGCCCTCGCGCCCCGTCGGCTCGGAAGGCACGAAGCCGTTGCCGGCCGGCAGCAGGTGCAGCCGCACGTCGGTGGCCTGGAACACCTCGCGCTCGTCGCCCTGCGCGATCAGCCGCGTGCGCATCTCGCGCCCGTCGACCAGCGTCACCGCGCCGGCGCCGATCACGCTGATGCCCTGGCCGCGTGCGATCACCAGCGCGGTGTTCTCGTCGATGCCCACGCCGATGAGCTTGGGGTTGTGGGCCACCACGGCGAGCAGCCGCGCGAGCCGGCCGCGCTCGGAGAAATGCTGGTCGATCACGGCATTGAGCACGAAGCCCAGGCCGGCGGCCAGCCGCACGTCGGCGTCCAGCGGGTTCTCGCCGGCGGCCATGGGGCCCAGCATGTGCTCCGACAGCGCCGAGGCGCCCGCGCTGGTGCCCGCGATGCAGGCGCCATGCTCGATGTAGATGCGGCGCAACGCGTCGCACAGCCGCGTGCCGCTGAGCATCGACAGCAGCTGCGCCTGGTCGCCGCCGGTCATGAACACGCCGCGCGCCTTGAGCACCGTTTCGTACAGGGCCGCCTCGTTGGCCTGCTCGCGTTGCGCGACGTGCAGCGGCTCCAGGCGCTTGACGCCCAGCTGGCCGAAACCCTTTTCGTAGGTCTTCCAGGCCTTCTCGGGCTCGTCGGTGGCCGCCGTCAGCACGACGATCGGCCCCTTGCCGGGCACGAGATCGACAAAATGCCGCAGCACGGGCATGTCACCCTTGCGGTCCTCGGCGCCGCCGATGATCACCAGATGTCCGGATGCCTTTGATTTCTTCACCACCAATCTCCGGGGGTCGTGGGCTGCCCGCACCGCAGCAAACCGCGCTCCAGGCACGGCGGCTGCCGAAGCCGCGAAGACAACGGAGCACAGCCATGCGCCCTGCCCTGATCCCGATCGCCCTTGCGCTGGCCTTGGCCGCCGGTTGCGGCACCCCTGTGCAGAACCCGGTCACCGGCGAAACCGAACGCACGGTGATGGACGAACGCGAGGAACTGCAGGCCGGCCGCGAGCAGCACAAGCAAGTGCTGGCCGAGTACGGCGTGGTGCAGGACGAGTCCTTGCAGGCCTACGTGCGCGACATCGGCCTGCGCCTGGCGCGCAACTCCGAGCGCCCCCATCTCGACTGGCACTTCACCGTGCTCGACAGCCCCGAGGTGAACGCCTTCGCGCTGCCCGGGGGCTACATCTACGTCACGCGCGGCATCATGGCCTACATGGACAGCGAGGCCGACCTGGCCGGCGTGATCGGCCACGAGATCGGCCACGTGACCGCGCGCCACAGCGCGCAGCGCGCCACGCGGGCGCAGACCGCCGGCATCGGCGTGCTGGCCGCCACCGTGCTGGGCGCCATCCTCGAAGGGCGCGGCGTCAGCGGCGCGGGCGAGCTGGCCTCCGACCTGTCGCAGACCGTGGCCGCCGGCTACATCGCGCGCTACAGCCGCGAGCAGGAGCTGCAGTCCGACCGGCTGGGCGCGCAATACCTCTCGCGCACCGGCTACGACCCGCGCAACATGCTCGACGTGCTGCAGGTGCTGCGCAACCAGGAGCGCTTTGCGGCCGACTTGGCGCGCGCCGAGGGCCGCTCGCCGCGCCAGGGCAACGACTGGCTGGCCTCGCACCCCACCAACGAGCAGCGCATCCGCGACATGCAGCAGATCGTGGCGCAGTACCCCGCACGCGGCGCGGCCGACGACGCGCGCAGCCGCTACCTGCAGCGCGTGAACGGCCTGGCCTTCGGCGAATCGCGCGAGCAAGGCGTCACGCGCGGGCGCAACTTCTTCCATGAGCCGCTGGGCTTTGCCATCACCGCGCCGGCGGGCTGGAAGATCGAGAACCAGGCCGAGGCGCTGGCACTGGTCAACGGCGAGGCGAATGCGGGGCTGATCCTGCAGATGGTGCCGCCCAAGGCCGGCAACAGCCACGAGGAGATCCTGCGCAACCTGGTGCAGTCGGGCAGCACCGACCGCTACAGCATCCGCGGCATGCCGGCCACGCATTTCATCGGCACGCGGCGCGACAGCCAGGGCCGCACGCAGCAGCTCGAAGGCACCGTGGTCACCGGCCCGGGCAACCGCCACTACCTCTTCCTCTACAGCGCCGCTGATGCCGCCGCGCTGCAACGCGCGCGCACGCAGCTGCGCGAGGCCGAGTCCAGCTTCCGCGCGCTGAGCGCCAGCGAGCGCGCCGCGGCCAAGCCCTGGACGCTGCGCACGGTGCCGTACCCGCGCGGCGGCTTTGCCGAGCTGGCGCGCAGCTCGCCGCTGCCCAACGCCGAAGCGCAGCTGCGCCTGCTCAACGGCTTTTATGCCGGTGGCGCGCCGCAGCCCGGGCAACTGGTGAAGACGGTGGTCGAGTGAGGGTGCGGGCCGGCGCTACCACCACCCTGCCCATTCGCTCAGGTCGAACTGCAACTTCGCAAACAGCTCGCTGCTGCGGCTGGGCGCGTGCGGCAGGCCCACGCTGCCGCGCGTGGCGCCGAGGTACAGCACGGTGCCGGCCGAGCGGCGCCAGGTGTAGGTGAACGATTGCGCGGTCTCGACCTCTTCGCCCTGCCCCTCGCGTTCGAAGCTGCCCCGCTGCAGGATCAGCCGCAGCGACTGGCGCGCGGTCAGGTGCACGATGGCCAGCAGCTGCGCCGCGGTCTCGCGGTAGCGTCCCTCCACCGGGTTGTCCAGCACCAGGCGCTCCACGCGCGGCTGCAGCTCCAGCCGCGGCAGCAGGCGCGTCTGCAGGTCGAGGCCCCACTTGCGGCCGCGGACCATGCGGCCCACCGGGTGGCCGGGCGCGGTCTCCTGGGCCGAGACGTCGACGAAGCGGCCGCTGTCGAACCAGGCCTCGGCCTGCGGCACCCAGGCCACCGGCGTGGAAAGCACCGAGACATGCACGTAGCGCGCGGCATGCAACGGACCATCAGGCTGCACGCGCGACTTCTCATCCGGGTACAGCTCCAGCGTGGCCTCCGTGTTGCGCGAGGTGGCGAGCCACAGGCCCGGCACCCACTTCTGCGACACCGCGCGCCGGCTCTCGCGCTCCTCCACGCGGTCGGCGTTGAGGTAGAGGTGGAACTGGTTGAACGGCCCCAGCCCGAACCACTGCAGCGACTGCCTGGCCTGCAGCTCGCGGACGCCCGCCTGCGACACGAAGCCCAGGTCGTTGCGGAAGCCCTCGCTGACCTCCAGCACGCTGAGGTCGGTGTCGCTGCGGCCGGTGCGCCAGTACAGCCCCACGTAGGCCAGGCCGCCGCGCCGCGACGGGCCTTCGCGCAGGCTTTCGGCGCCGTCGTCCAGCAGCGTGGGATGCGCCGTGGTGCGCGAGGCCATGGCCTGGGCCTTCAGGCGCAGCGTGTCGGTGACACGCCAGTGGGCATCGAGCCCGGCCACCTGGTTGTCGCCCGCCGCGCTGCCGGCTTCGGCCTCGTAGCGGCGACCGCCCGCGATGCCGCCGAGCGTGAGCGTGCCCAGGCGCAGCTGCGCTCGCGTCATCAGCGCATCGTTGGCGGGCTGCAGCGCGAAGCCCGTGCCGTAGGCGCCCGGTATCGGGGTGAGGCCTGCGCCCTTGTCGTGCAGGGCCAGCCCGGCGCCGGTGAGCGAGGCGCCGCGCCAGGTGGCGCGCAGGCCCCAGCGCGGGTCGCTCAGCGCGCGGGTGTACAGCGCGTCGGTGGGCGAGACCAGCAGGTCGGTGGACTCGAGGAAGAACGGCCGCTTCTCGGTGAGAAACAGCGCAAAGCGCGTGTTGCGCGAGAGCTGCGGCGTGTCCAGCGCCACCTGCGAGAAGTCGGGGTTGAGCGTCGCGTCGAACACCAGCTCGGGCAGCGGGCGCCACTTTGCGTCCACCGACAGGCGCGTCTGGTTGTCGTGCGATCGCGGTTCGCCGTGGGGGCGCTGTTCCGTGCGGCGCAGCGTGAGCGTGGGTCGCAGCTGCACGAAGGCATCGCGCACCGGCGGCTCGAAGCCCTGCAGCGGCTGCATCCAGTCGATGAACGACAGTGCCTCCTGCGGCAGCGGCACCGTGAGGTTGAGCACCACCTCCTCACGCGGGATGCGGCGGCCCACCATCAGGCGCCACTGCTGCTGCGGCGCCGAGGTGTAGCGCAGCGATGAATACGGCACGCGGAACACCGCGGTGTAGCCCTGTCCGTCGCGCCCCGTGGCGCTGTCGAAGTCGAAGTCGGGCGCGAAGTCCTCGCTGTCGTTGGCCGCCGTGTGCAGGCCGTCGCCGGTGCTGCCCGACGCGCCCACGCGGAAGAACTGCGCCGCCTGGCGCGCGCCGATGGGGTCGATGTAGAGCACCACGAAGTCCTGCGTGCGCAGCACCTGGTCGTGGCGCACCAGCGGAGCACGCAGCCGCTGCGGCTCGGGATCGAAGGCGCGCACGCCCACATACAGCGCCTGCTCGTCGTAGAGCACGCGCACCTGCATGCCGTGGGTGGGTGTGCGGCCGCGCACCGGCTCGATCTCGTGGCTGCGCTCGAACACCGGCGCCCGCTGCCAGGCAGGGTGCGACAGCGTGCCGTCGATCTCGATGCTTTCGCCGGGCTGCAGGCGCGCGGCCATGATCGGCTGCTGCGCCGAGGCCGGCGCGGGCAGATGGAGGGCGGCGGCGATGCAGGCCGCCGACAAGACGGCACGCCTGCGTCGCCCGCGACGGGGTTCGGTCATCGTGGCAAGGTGTTCGCCGGTTGGACGGCGGCGATTGTCGTCGCTGTGGGCGCCGTCATCGCGCGCCCTGTCTATGATTGCCAGCCGTTCGCTGCCTTCCCATCGCTGCACCGCCAATGCAATCGAAACCGACGCTGAGCGCCGCCAGGGCGCTGATGCTCTGCGCCGCCGTGCTGGTGGCCTGCCAGCCCTCGACCGCCGCGCGCTCGCCGGCTCCGCCGCGCCCGGTGGCCCCACGCGGCGCGCTGGCCGCCGACGAGCTGAACAACATCGCCGTCTTCAAGGCCGCCTCGTCCTCGGTGGTCAACATCACCGCGCTCGGGCTGGAGCGCGACTTCTTCTCGATGAACGTGCAGCAGGTACCGCGCGGCAGCGGCAGCGGCTTCGTGTGGGACGACAAGGGCCACATCGTCACCAACTTCCACGTGATCCAGGAAGCCAGCGGCGCGCGCGTGACGCTCAACGACCAGACCAGCTACCGCGCGCAGCTGGTCGGCGTGTTCGCCGACCGCGACCTGGCGGTGCTGAAGATCGATGCGCCGGCGGGCAAGCTGCCGCCCATTCCGATCGGCACCAGCCGCGACCTGCAGGTGGGCCAGAAGGTCTATGCCATCGGCAACCCTTTCGGCCTGGACCAGACGCTGACCACCGGGATCGTGAGCGCGCTCAACCGCGAGATCGAGTCGGTGACGCGGCGCCTGATCAAGGGCGCGATCCAGACCGATGCCGCCATCAACCCCGGCAACTCCGGCGGCCCGCTGCTCGATTCGGCCGGACGGCTGATCGGCGTGAACACCGCGATCTACAGCCCCTCCGGCGCCAGCGCCGGCATCGGCTTCGCGATTCCCGTGGACGAGGTCAACCGCATCGTGCCGCGGCTGATCCGCGACGGGCGCATGGTGCGGCCGACGCTGGGCGTCACGGTGGCGCCGCCCGACCTCAACCGGGCGCTGGGCCTGCCCAAGGGCGTGGCCGTGGTGCGCGTGCAGCGCGGCGGCCCGGCCGCGCGCGCGGGGCTGCAGGCGTTCGCGCGCGGCGACGCCGGCATCGTGCACGGCGACGTGATCGTCGCGATCAACGGCGAGCCGGTGGAGACGCTGGACGACATGCTCAACGCGCTGGAGCGCCTGCAGCCGGGCGACACCGCCACGCTGAGCATCTGGCGCGCAGGCAAGACGCGCAAACAAACGGTCACGCTTGCGGAAGCCGAGGAGTAGGCGAAGGGAACGGGGTTTGCCGGTGCAGCCGCAACCGCAAGGAGCGCTCTCATGGCCACCCTCATCGGCAAGCTGTCGCCCAGCATCACCAACCTGATCCGCATCGACCATGCGCAGGTGCTGGCGACCTTTCAGCAATACCACGCCGGCACGTCGCTGGCAAAGAAGCAGGCGCTGGCCGAAAGCGCCTGCCTGGCGCTGGAGCTGCATGCCGAGCTGGAGGAAGAAATCTTCTACCCGGCGCTGCGCGAGCTGGCCTCCGACGTGGGCGTGGTGGAAAAGAGCTTCCCCGAGCATGCCGAGGTGCGCCGCCTGATCACGCGCCTGCGCGGCATGAGCCCGGCCGACGCGCAGTACGAGACCACCTTCATGGAGCTGATGCGCGACGTGATGCACCACGTGGCAGACGAAGAGACCACCTTGCTGCCTGCCGCGGAGCGGCTGCTGCCCGAACGCCTGGGAGACCTGGGCGCCGAGATGACGCGGCGGCGGCTGCAGCAGCTGGCCTCGCGCGCCGGCGAGCTGGCCGCCAACACGGTGCGCACGCTGCCGGAAAGCGCGTTCCTGGCCACCTCGGGCCTGATGGCCGCCGGGGCCACCTTGTTCGGCCGCTCCGGGGTGCGCTAGCTAGCGCCTGTGGCGCAGGCGGTCGATCAGGCCATCGGCCAGGCGGCGCACGTCGGGAGGCGGCTCGCCGGCGCTCTCGGCCTCGAACAGCGTGCGCACGGCGTTGAATCGCATGGCTTCCAGGCGCTCCACCGCTTCCACCGCCCGGTCCATGGCCTCGTCGAGCAGCTTGCACACGTCGTCGAAGTCCGGCGGCACCTGGCGGCGGATCTCGGGCTGCATCTGCAGCATCTGCTTGGCCGTGACCAGCAGCGAACGCGCTTCGCAGGAAACCTGGCGCACGTGCTCGCCCAGGCGCTCTGCAGTCTGGTACAGGCCCTCCACCTGCAGAGGGTCGACACCCGGTCCCTCGGGCGCCGGATCACCCGAGAGCCGCCGCTGGCCCAGCACGGTGAGCGCACGCGCCGCATCCATCATCACGGCCACGTCCCTGGCGCGGTCGGCCGCATGGGCGAACAGTTCCACGACGGAGTTCTTCATCGAATACCTGTAGGTGACTGCGAGGCAGCTTACCTGCCATGCTGAGCAACACCCATGCCTCATCTGGGTGGTGGCCCCCCGAAGCCGGGGCGGCGCGCTCGGGCACCGACCGGGAGCGGCGTTTGCTGTGCAGCTTGATGGCCATGAACATCCCCCCGTTCGTCCCGCTGCGGCCGGCCTGCTGCGCACTGGCCGCCGCCCTCATGCTCGGCACACCGGCGACCGCGCAGTCGGCCACCCGGGCCGCACCTGCCGCGGTCTCCGCGCCCGCCAGCGCCAGGGCCGCCACCGCCGGCAAGGGCCCACAGGCGGCACGCAAGCCCCTGTCGGCCGACGCGCAGAAGCTGTTGCACTGGGTGCGCCAGACCGGCGACAACCGCGGCCAGCCCTTTGCCGTGATCGACAAGCGCAACGCGCGCCTGCATGTGTTCGAGCCCGGCGGGCGCCTGCGCGGCACCGCACCGGTGCTGCTGGGCATCGCCCGTGGCGACGACACCGCGCCGGGCGTGGGCGACAAGAAACTCTCCGAGGTGCTGTTCCACGAGCGCACCACGCCCGCAGGCCGCTTCGTGGCCGAGCACGGCATGAACGCGCGCGGCGAAAACGTGATCTGGATCGACTACGACGCGGCGGTGTCGATGCACCGGGTGCTCACCACCAACCCGAAGGAACGGCGCCTGCGCCGCCTAGCCACGCCTTCGGCGGCGGACAACCGCATCTCCTACGGGTGCGTCAACGTACCGAAGCGCTTCTTCGAGGATGTGCTGGTCAAGACGCTGAAGACGCCGCGGCCGGTCGTCTATGTGCTGCCGGAAACCCGGCCCCTGGACGCCACCTTCGCCGGGATGTCGGGCGCCGGCAAACCCGTCAGGCGCGCAGCCGTCGGCTCCGCGCCGCCTGGCCGCCAACCCTAGCGGCTGCCGGCAGCGGCAGCCGCGCACCATGAAGAACCGGGCCCGCGGGCCCGGTTCTTTCATGCGTCCGACAGTTCGCCGTGTCAGCCGCGGTCGGCGCGGGCGGCGCGCTGGCCGCTGGTGTCGGTGCTCGCACCCGTGTCGGTGCCGCTGGTGCTGGAGCCCGTGGTGCCCGACGCGGAGGTCGAGGTGTCGGTGCTCGTGGTACCGCTGGTGCTGGTGCTGCCCATCGTGGAGCCGGTGCTGTTCGTCGTGGCCGAGTTCGTGGTGCCCGTGGTGCCGCTGGTCGCGCTGGGGTTGGTGGTGTTGCTGCCCGGGCCAGGGGTCGCGGTGCTGCTGCCCGTCGTGGCGCTGCTGTCCGTGCCCGTGGTCGAACCGGTGGACTGCGCATGCGTGAAGCCCGCGGCGGCCAACAGCGAAGCGGCGGCGGCTGCAACGGCGAGGCTCTTCGAGATCTGGTTCATGGTGTGAAGACTCCTTCAGCGGATGATGACAAATGGTTTGATGCTCGCTACAGAGTCGCTCCCCCTGACGGAAGACGCGCCAAAGTCTCGGCGCAGCAACGCGGCAACCCCCATGCCCAAGCGCGTAACCGAGTTTCAGAAAGTCGTCGCTGAATGCATCACCGTCCGCCGGTCGAACAGAAGAAATGCACGATAGTGCACGAAGCGCGCGCTTCGCTTCGTAGAGCGGCCTCAACGGGCGGCAGCCAGAGCCGCGCGCAAGGCCTGCAACGCTTCGTCGGCCGAGCGGCCGCTGGTGTCCACGCTGAGATCGGCCTTGCCGTAGAACGCGGCCCGTCCGGCGAGGATGCGCTTGAGGTCGTCCATGGCCTCGCGGTTGCCGGCCATCGGCCGCAGGTCGCCCTGGGCGATGACGCGCTGCATGTGCTCCTCGGGGGCGGCCTGCAGCCATACGGTGGTGCAGTGATCCAGCAGCAGGTTGAAGGTGGCCGGCTCGGAGACGATGCCCCCGGGCGTGGCAATCACCACCTTGTCATGCCGGCGCACCACCTCCTCCAGCGCGCGCCGCTCGTAGCGGCGGTAGGCCGCCGGCCCCAGCAGGTTGTGGATCTCGGCCAGGCTGCAGCCGGCCACGCGCTCGATCTCGGCATTGAGCTCCACGAAAGGCACGTCCAGCGCCTCGGCCAGGCGCCGGCCCAGCGTGGACTTGCCGGCGCCGCGCAACCCGATCAGCGCGATGCGCGAGGCACGCGCGTCGGGCGCCACCCGCTCGCCGTACAACTCGGACAGCGCGATGCGCCCGCGGCGCAGCGCCTCCTCGTCGCGGCCGCGCAGCAGCTCGCGGATCATCAGCCACTCGGGCGAGGCGGTCGTCTCGTCGCCCAGCAACTCCGCCAGCGGGCTGCCCAGCGCCTGCGCCACCTGCCGCAGCACCAGCACCGACGCATTGCCCATGCCCAGCTCCAGGTTGGCCAGGTGGCGCTCGGAGACGTCGGAGGCCTGCGCCAGCGCACGCCGTGTCATGCCCTTGCGCGCACGCAGCGAGCGCACCCGCTCGCCCAGCGCCGCCAGAAACGGGTCGCGCGCGGCTTCGGCGCGCTCGGCGGCATCCTTCAATGGCAGGTCGCTGGCATCCATGGCCTGTTCCGTGTTTACCCGGGGATATGCACTATAGTGCTTGACCCTTGGGATGGGGAGCGGTAACTTGACCGCGCATTGTGCTTCCACAAGCCGCGCCGGTTGTCGTTGACGCCGCGCAAACCGGGCCCACCCATGGACGATCTTCCCGCCCCGCCGCCCGAGCGGTTCAATTTTGCCGGGCACCTGCTGGCATTGAACGCCGCGCGTGCCGCCAAGCCGGCCTACATCGACGATGCCGGCAGCCTGAGCTATGGCGCGCTGGCCGACCAGGTGCGGCGCTGCGCCGCGGGGCTGAAGGCGCTGGGCGTCAAGCGCGAGGAGCGCGTGCTGCTGTTGATGCACGACTGCAACCACTGGCCGGTGGTGTTCCTCGGCTGCCTTCATGCCGGCGTGGTGCCGGTGGCCGTGAACACACTGCTCACCCCCCACGACTACGCCTACATGCTGGCGCACAGCCGCGCGCAGGCTGCATTCGTGTCGGGCGCGCTGCTGCCGGCGCTGCAGGCCGCCATGGAACACGGCGGCCATGAACTGCAGCACCTGGTGGTGTCGCGCGCCGTGCAGCCGCTGCCTGCAGGCGCCGCGGACTTCGACGGCTGGCTCGCCGGCCAGGCGCCCGCCGCCGCGCCGGCCGACACCGCCGGCGACGACATCGCGTTCTGGCTGTACTCGTCGGGCTCCACCGGTCGGCCCAAGGGCACCGTGCACACGCACGCCAACCTGTACTGGACCGCGGCGCTCTATGGCACGCCGGTGCTGGGCCTGACGGAACGCGACGTGTGCTTCTCGGCTGCGAAACTGTTTTTCGCCTATGGGCTGGGCAACGCGCTGACCTTCCCGCTTTCGGTGGGTGCCAGCGTGGTGCTGATGGCCGAGCGGCCCACGCCCGATGCGGTGTTCAAGCGCTGGATGGAGCAGCGGCCCACGGTGTTCTTCGGCGCGCCCACCGGCTACGCGGGCATGCTGGCTTCGCCGAAGCTGCCCACGCGCGAACAGGTGGCGCTGCGGCTGTGCTCCTCGGCCGGCGAGGCGCTGCCGCGCGAGATCGGCGAGCGCTTCAGCGCGCGCTTCGGCGCCCCCATCATCGACGGCATCGGCTCCACCGAGATGCTGCACATCTTCCTGTCCAACCGCCCGGGCGACGTGCGCTACGGCAGCACCGGCAAGCCGGTCCCCGGCTACGAGCTGGAGCTGCGCGACGACAGCGGCCTGCCGCTCGAAGGCGCGGGCGTCGTGGGCGACCTGTACGTCAAGGGCCCCTCCGCGGCGCTGATGTACTGGGCGCAGCGCGACAAGAGCCGCGACACCTTCCGCGGCGCCTGGGTCAAGACCGGCGACAAGTACAGCCGCGATGCCGACGGCTACTACGTGTATGCCGGGCGCGGCGACGACATGCTGAAGGTGAGCGGCCAGTACGTCTCGCCCTTCGAGGTGGAGTCCACGCTGATGCAGCACGAGGCGGTGCTGGAGGCCGCGGTGATCGGCGTGGCCGACGCGCACGGGCTCACGCGCGCCAAGGCCTTCGTGGTGCTCAAGCAGCCGGCGCTCGCCGGCGAGGCGATGGCCGAGACGCTGAAGGCTTTCGTGAAGGGCCAGCTCGCGCCCTTCAAGTACCCGCGCGAGATCGAGTTCCTGGCCGAGCTGCCCAAGACCGCCACCGGCAAGATCCAGCGTTTCCGCCTGCGCGAGCGTGAAGCGGCATGAAAGTCCGGCAGGGCGAACGCACGCTGGAGATCGAGACCGCGTGGGTGGGCGATGCGTCCTCGCGCGGGCCGGTGATCGTGTTCCTGCACGAGGGCCTGGGCTCGGTGTCGATGTGGAAGGATTTTCCGCAGCGGCTGTGCAAGGCCGCGGGCCGCAGGGGCCTGGTGTACTCGCGCGAAGGCTACGGCCGCTCCACGCCGAGGCCGGCCCACGAACACTGGGCGCCCGACTTCATGCACCGCCAGGCCTTCGACGCGCTGCCCGCGCTGCTGCAGGCGTTGGACTTGCCCGCCCCCTACGTGCTGTTCGGCCACAGCGATGGCGGCTCGATCGCGCTGATCCATGCCGCCACCTACCCGCTGCGCGTGGCCGGCGTGGTGGCGCTCGCGCCGCACATCATGGTGGAGGAGCAAAGCGTCACGAGCATCGCGCAGACGCGCGAGGCCTGGTTCCGCACCGACCTGCGCCAGCGCCTGGCGCGCCACCATGCCGATGTGGACTCGGCCTTCTGGGGCTGGAACGATGCCTGGCTGCAGCCCACGTTCCGCGACTGGTCGATCGAGGCCTTGCTGCCTTCGATCCGCTGCCCGGTGCTGGCGATACAGGGCGAAGACGACGAGTACGGCAGCATGGCGCAGATCGACGGCATCGCCGAGCGCGTGCCGCAGGCCGAGCTGCTGAAGCTGGCCCACTGCGGCCACTCGCCGCACAAGGACCAGCCCGGGGCCGTCATCGAAACCACCTGTCGCTTCCTCGCGCGCAAGCCCTGAGAATGCGCGCACGATGGACCTGACCACCTTCCTGATCCAGTGTCTCAACAGCGTGCAGTACGGGCTGCTGCTGTTCCTCGTGGCCAGCGGGCTCACGCTGATCTTCGGGATCATGGGCGTGATCAACCTCGCGCACGGCAGCTTCTACATGATCGGTGCCTACCTGGCGTTCACGCTGGCCTCGCTGGTGGGCAACTTCGTGCTGGCGCTGTTGCTGGGCCTGGTGCTGGCCGTCGTGTTCGGGTACCTGCTGGAGTGGGTGTTCTTCAGCTTCCTCTACGAGCGCGAGCATTTGCAGCAGGTGCTCATGACCTATGGCCTGATCCTCGTGTTCGAGGAGCTGCGCAGCCTCACGGTGGGCGACGACGTGCACGGCGTCGCGGTGCCCGGCTGGCTCGCCGGCGGCATCGCCATCGGCCACGGCATGAGCTATCCGGTGTACCGGCTGTTCATCTCGGGCGTGTGCCTGGTGGTGGCATTGGCGATGTACCTCATGCTGAAGAAGACCCGCCTGGGCATGACGGTGCGCGCCGGCGCGGTGAACCGCGAGATGGTGCAGTCGCTGGGCATCGACATCTCGCTGCTGTACCGGCTGGTGTTTGCCGGCGGGGTGGCGCTGGCGGTGCTGGCCGGCATGATCGCCGCGCCCGTGTCGTCGGTGTACCCGGGCATGGGCTCGCAGGTGCTGATCATCTGCTTCGTGGTGGTGGTGATCGGCGGCATCGGCTCGGTGAAGGGCGCGCTGGTGGCGGCGCTGCTGATCGGCGTGGTGGACACCTTCGGCAAGGTGTTCTGGCAGCAGGCCGCCGGCGCGCTGGTGTACCTGCTGATGGCCGCCGTGCTGCTGTGGCGCCCCGAGGGGCTTTTCAAGCAAGGCTCATGAACCCGGACCGCAAGACCCTGCTGGCCTGGGCGCTGGCCTTCGCGCTGCTGGCCCTGTTGCCGCTGCTGCCCGAACCCATCGGCACCAAGTTCCACCTCGAGCTGGGCGCCCAGGTGCTGACGATGGCGGTGTTCGCGCTCAGCCTGCAACTGCTGGTGGGCTACACCGGGCTGGTGAGCCTGGGCCATGCGGCCTACTTCGGCTTCGCGGCCTACGTGGTGGCGATGCTCGCGCCCGAGTCCGAGGCCGGCAACGGCTGGCTGATGCTGGCGTGCGCGGTGGGCGGCGCGGCGCTGCTGGCGCTGGCGATCGGCGCGCTGGTGATGCGCACCAAGGGCATCTACTTCATCATGGTCACGCTGGCCTTCGCGCAGCTGGTGTACTTCGTGTTCCACGACACCAGCCGCTTCGGCGGCAGCGACGGCGCCTACATCTACTTCCGCCCCGAGTTCTCGCTCGGCGGCAGCAAGCTGTTCGACCTGGACGACGCCAGCACCTTCTACTGGTTCGTGCTGGCCTTCACCGCGCTCACGGTGGCGGCGCTAGCGCTGCTGCTGCGCTCGCGCTTCGGCCATGCGCTGGTGGGCATCAAGCACAACGAGCAGCGCATGCGCGCGGCCGGCTACCGCACCACCGCCTACAAGCTGGCGAGCTTCGTGATCGCCGGCGCGTTCGCGGGGCTGGCGGGCTGCCTCTACGCGCTGCGCAACGGCTACGTGAACCCGGAGATCCTGTCCTGGCACCAGTCGGGCAACGCACTGCTGATGATCATCATGGGCGGGCTGGGCAGCCTGGCCGGCGCGGTGATCGGCGCGGTGAGCTTCGTGCTGCTGTCGGAGTGGTTCCAGTCGCTCACCAAGCACTGGCAGCTGCTGCTGGGCGGCTTCATCATCGTGATCGTCGCGCTGCTGCCGCAGGGCATCGCCGGCGGCCTGGCGCGCTGGAGGGGCAGGCGATGAACGCCTTGCTGGAGGCGCGGCACCTCACGCGCCGCTTCGGCGCGCTGGCCGCGGTGCAGGACGTGTCGCTGAAGCTCGAGCCCGACCGCATCCACGCCGTGATCGGCACCAACGGCGCGGGCAAGTCCACGCTGATCAACCTGCTGTCCGGCGAGCTGCCGGCCAGCGAGGGCCATGTGCTGCTGCAGGGCCACGACATCACGCGCTGGTCGCAGCCGCGGCGGGCGCAGGCCGGCGTGGGCCGCAGCTACCAGCGCAACAACATCTTCCTGCCCTTGTCGGTGCGCGAAAACTGCCGCCTTGCCGCACAGAGCCGGCTGCAGCGGCCGTGGGCGCTGTGGCAACCGGCCCAGGGCTGCAAAGTCAGCAACGCCGCAGCCGACGAGGCGATGGAGCGCGCCGGCCTGGCCGCCTGCGCGGCGCAGCCGGCGGCCAGCCTCTCGCACGGGCAGAAGCGCCAGCTCGAGGTGGCGATGTGCCTGGCCACCGCGCCCAGGGTGCTGCTGCTCGACGAGCCGCTGGCCGGCATGGGCGCCGAGGAGTCGCTGCGCATGCTGGCGCTGCTGCGCGGTCTGCGCGAGGGCCATGCAATCCTGCTGGTGGAGCACGACATGGACGCGGTGTTCGCCGTATCGGACCGCATCACGGTCATGGTCAACGGCAGCGTCATCGCCTCGGGCACGCCCGAAGACGTGCGCAACGATCGCGAGGTGCAGGTGGCTTACCTGGGTGAGATCACATGAGCGGTCACGCGGGTGAAGACCTGCTGGTCGAAGCGCAGGATCTGCATGCCTGGTACGGCAGCAGCCACATCCTGCACGGCGTAGCCTTGCGGCTGGCGCGCGGCGAAACGCTGGGGCTGATGGGCCGCAACGGCATGGGCAAGTCCACGCTGATCCGCAGCATCCTCGGCCACGTGAAGCAGCGCCAGGGCCGCATCCAGGTGATGGGGCGCGACTGCAGCCGCGGCGCGCCGCACCAGGTGGCGCGCCTGGGGCTGGCCTACGTGCCCGAGGGCCGCGGCGTGTTCCCCAACCTGTCGGTCAGGGAAAACCTGGTCATGGCCGCCCGGCCGGGCCGCGACGGCCGCAACGCCTGGCCGCTGGAGCGCATCCTGGCGCTGTTTCCGCGCCTGGCCGAGCGGCTGGGGCACCTGGGCTCGCAGCTTTCGGGCGGCGAGCAGCAGATGGTGGCCATCGGCCGCGCGCTGATGACCAACCCCGAGGCCATCATCCTCGACGAGGCCACCGAAGGGCTGGCGCCGCTGGTGGTGGCCGAGATCTGGCGCGTGATCGAGCAGATACGCGCCGACGGGCTGGCCGCATTGGTGGTCGACCGCAGCGTGCGCCACGTCACTGCCCACTCGGACCGCCTGGTGGTGCTGGAAAAGGGCCGCGTGGTGCTCGAGGGTGCGGCCGACGAGTTGCGGCGGCATCCGGAGCAATTGGCGCGCTATCTCGGGGTGTGAATCCTTGTCCCTCGCGGGCGTTGGAGCGCCCGAGCGGCCTGGGTGCGGGCGCGGCGGGGCCGACCGCCGCGGTCGCGCGCTGCGCCCGGCCTGCCCCCGCCTTTGCCGCCGCCACCCCCCGGAAGCGCGCACCTGCGCATCGGCCCTGG
>JBFLWE010000090.1:0-20582 GCA_040758375.1 Pseudomonadota bacterium | reverse complement strand
CGGCGGTGATCTCGCCGATGATGTCGGTCACGCGCTGCACGCTGGCCACGATCTCGTTCATCGTGCTGCCGGCGTCCTGCACCAGGCGCGAGCCGGTCTCGACCTTGTCCACGCTGGTGCCGATCAGCGCCTTGATCTCCTTGGCGGCCTCGGCGCTGCGCTGGGCGAGCGAGCGCACCTCGCCGGCCACCACCGCGAAGCCGCGGCCCTGCTCGCCGGCGCGCGCGGCTTCCACCGCGGCGTTGAGCGCCAGGATGTTGGTCTGGAAGGCGATGCCGTCGATCACGCCGATGATGTCGGCGATCTTCTTCGAGCTGGAGTTGATCTCTTCCATGGTGCTGACCACCTGGCTCACGACTTCACCGCCGCGCGAGGCCACAGCGGAAGCCGACGACGCGAGCTGATTGGCCTGGGCCGCGGCGTCGGCGCTGTGGCGCACCGTGCCGGTGAGCTGCTCCATCGAGCTGGCGGTCTGCTGCAGGCTGGACGCGGCCATTTCGGTGCGCTGCGACAGGTCCTGGTTGCCGGTGGCCACCTCGGCGCTGGCCATCTGGATGCTTTCGGCCGACTGGCGGATCTCGCCCACCAGCGAACGCAGGCGGTCCTGCATCGCCGCGATGGCAATCAGCAGGCGGCCGATCTCGTCCTTGGAGGTCACCTCGACGGCCGAGGTCAGGTCGCCTTCTGCGATGCGCTCGGCCACGCGGATCGCGCGGTCGATCGGCTGCTTGACGCTGCGCGTGATGCGCCAGCCCACCAGCGTGCCGACCACCACGGCCGCCGCCACCAGTGCGGCGGCGATGGCCATCGCCCGCATCTGCCCGGCCTTGGCTTCTTCATAGCTCTGGTGGCTGAGCTTGTCTTCCAGCGCCACCAGCTCCGCCACCTTCTTGCGCCACACCTGCTCGTTGGGGCGCACCTGCAGCATCAGGGTCATCGTGGCCTCGATGTTGGCGCCGTCCTGGCCTTCCTTGGCGGCGCGCAGCACCAGCGGCATGGTCTTCTTGGCGGCCGCGGCAATCTCTTCCAGCAGCTTCTTCTCTTCAGCCGTGGCGCCCGGCGCGCCGATGCGCTCGGCCAGGGCCTTCTCGGCCTTCCAGTAGTTGGCCTCGGCGCCCTTGAGCACCTTGACCTCGCTGTCGATCTCCTTCACGTCGGTGAGCAAGGTGATCGAACGGGCCTGCACCGCCAGCTCGTTGATGTGGTTGAGCATGGTGTAGGCCAGATCGGTCTTGGGGTTGTTCACCTCGACGATCTGCTGCAGGCGTCCGCCCATGTTGCGGAACTCCAGCGTGTTCAGGCCCGCCACGACGGCGAGCATGATCACCAGGCTGGCGAAACCGAGGGCCAGACGGCGCCCGACGGACAGGTGTGTGAAGGACGAGAGCTTCATTGGCAGCCTCTTCTCAAGGGTGTGCACGACGGGATTCTCGACACCCCCAAAGGGGTGTGCTCGCTCAAATATCGGCCTTGCAGCCACCCAATTGAGGAAATTCTTGGTGCCCCCGGCCGCCTGGCGGCCGCCCCCCGAGGGGGCTGCGACCTGCGACCGGGAAACCCGGATCGCAGGTCGGGCGCTGACAAGTACCGCCCCCTGGCCGCTGCGCGGCCTGTCCCGGAGGGACATTCGTCACATCTGGCGGAAGAAGTGCAGGTAGCTGCGGCTGACGGGCAGCACCTCGGTGCGGCCCTTGAGGTGCACCTCGGCGGTTTCGTTAGGCCCGCGCGTCACCTGTGAAATCTGCCGCAGGTTCACGATGACCGAGCGGTGTACCTGCACGAACACCTCGGGGTTCAGCTCGTCGGCCAGCTCGCGGATGGTCTTGCGGATCAGGGCCTCGCCGCCGTCCCACACGACCAGGGTGTATTTCTCGTCGGAGCGCAGATAGACCACCTGGTCCACCGGGATCAGGCGCACGCTGCTGCCCACCGAGGCCTTGATCCACTGCAGCCAGGCGCTGGCGGCACGCTCGCGCTTGAGTTCGGCGCCCAGGCGCTCGAGCACCGCCTCCAGGCCCTCGGGCGCCGCCGGCGCGCGGCGCTGCCGCAGGCGCTGCACGGTGTCGGCCAGCCGTGCCTCGTCGAAGGGCTTGACCAGGTAGTCGATGGCGCCCTGCTCGAAAGCCTGCACCGCGTACTGCTCATAGGCGGTGACGAACACGATCTGCGCGCGGCGCGCGATGCTGCGTGCGGCCTCGATGCCGTTCAGCCCCGGCATGTGCACGTCGAGGAACACGATGTCCGGCGCCTGCGCATCGAACATCTCCACCGCCTCGCGGCCGTTGCGCGCCTCGGCCACCACCTGCAGCTCGGGCCACAGGCGTTTCAGGTGCGCGGCCAAGTGCTCGCGCAGCAGCGGTTCGTCGTCGGCGATCAGGCAGGTGGTGGTCATACGGGCTTGAACACGATATCGGCACGCAGGCCGCGCGGCTCGAGCGGCGACAGCTGCAGTTCCGCTTCGGGCCCGAAAAAGGCGCGCAGGCGCTCGCGCAGGTTGTTCAGGCCGGTGCCCGGCTGCGAAGACTCGGACAGGCCCACGCCGGTGTCGGCCACCCACACGCGCACCTGCTCGCCCTGGCGCTCGGCGCCGACCTCGATGCGCCCGCCCTGCTCGCTGGGGTCGATGCCGTGGCGCACCGCGTTTTCCACCAGCGTGAGCAGTGCCATCGGCGGAAACCGCAGCGCACGCAGCGCCGGGTCGAGCTGCAGCCCGAACTGCAACCGGTCGGGCATGCGCATCAGCATCAGCTGCAGGTAGGCGCGCACCAGCGCCTCTTCGTCGCCCAGTGTGGGCGTCTGGCCGTGCAGCTTGGGCATGGCCGCGCGCAGGTAGGCGATCAGGCTCTTGAGCACCGGCGCGGCGCGCGGCGAGCCGGTTTCCACCAGCGCCTGCACGTTGGCCAGCGTGTTGAACAGGAAATGCGGCTCGATCTGCGCCTGCAGCAGCGACAGCCGCGCATCGAGCGCCTGCCGCTCCAGCGTGGCGCGCTCCAGCTCGAACTGCAGCGCCTGCGAGCGCACCTGGGCGTCGCGCTCGCGGTACAGCGCGCCCAGCGCCACCACCAGGCCGATCACGATGCCGGTGCCCGAGATCCAGACGAAACCCGAGATGCGCTCGGGCACCGAGGTGAAGGCCGAGAGCTTGCCGCCCACGGACAGCAGGTACACCAGCAAGGTGGCCAGCGGCGCGGCGAGGATCACCGCCAGCACCTGCGCCACCCAGCGCGGCAGCCAGCGCGGCGCCCAGGCGCGCGCGGCGGTGAAGGCCAGCAGCAAGGCCATCGCCAGGAACATCGTGCGGCCGAGCAGCACGACGAACGGCGTCACGAAGATCGGGTTCAGCGCCACCGCGCCCAGCACCGCCAGCAGCAGCACCACGGCCACGCTGCGCCCGGTGAGCGCGGCAAAGGCGGTCGAGGCTTCGGAACTTGAAGACATGATGGCCGCGACGATACCGCGCGCACCGGGCGCCAGGCAGTCCCAAGGGCCGCCGGTGCGACGAACGGCGGTTTGCGCGCCCTGGATGACGCCGCGCAACGCTGCGGCGGCGTGGGCATTCGACTTGCCCAAGAAGTCCGCATCCGTCTGAAACCAAAGGAGCGGGCAATGGCCACCCTGTCCGTCTGGCGCGGCTTCGCGCCTTCACCCGCCTGGCCCGTGCTGGCCGAAAACCTGGGCACCGATGTCGTGGTGGTGGGCGGCGGCATCACCGGCATCACCGCTGGCCTGCTGCTCGCGCGCGCCGGCCGCCAGGTGGTGCTGCTGGAAGCCGACGCGCTGGCCAGCGGCGCCACCGGAAACTCCACCGGCAACCTGTACGCCACGGTCAGCAGCGGCCTGCACGCCCTGCGCGACACCTGGGACGCCGAGACCGCGCGGCAGGTGGTGGCCTCGCGCGCCGAGACGATCGACTTCATCGAGCGCGAGGCCGCGCCGCTCGGCGCGGCCTGCGGCTTCCGACGCTGCGGCCTGTACTGCTATGCCGGTTCGCCGGACGCGCTGACGCAGGTGCAGGACGAGCACCAGGCCGCGCTGGATTGCGGCTTGCCGGTGCGCTGGCTCGACGCGCTGCCGCCCGGCCCGCCGGCAGCGCACGGCAAGGTCTTGCTGATCGAGGGCCAAGCCCAGTTCCACCCCGCGGCCTACGTGCAGGGACTGGCCGCACGGCTGGTCGCCGCCGGCGGACGCATCTTCGAACGCAGCCCGGCACTGGAGATTGAAGCCTCGGCTGCCCGGGTGCGCACGGCGGGCGGCAGCGTGCAGGCCAGCGCGATCGTGCTGGCCACGCACTCGCCCAGCGGCTTTCACCTGGTGCAGGCCGGGATGGTGCCGCATCGTGAATACGGCGTGGCGGCGGCGCTGGGCGCCGGGGGGTTTCCCGCCGGCATCTTCTGGGCGCAGGGCCGGGAGAAGCTGTCGGTGCGCGGCCTCGACACGCCGCAGGGCCCGATGCTGGTTTGCGTGGGCGAGGACCACAAGACCGGGCAGCATGACGCGCGGCAGGCCCTGGCATCGTTGGAAGACGCCGCACGCCGGCGGCTGCCGGTGCACGAGTTCGGCTTCCATTGGTCGGCGCAAAACTTCCGGTCCCCCGACCTGCTGCCTTACATCGGCGAGGACGCCTCCGGCTGCCACATCGCCACCGGCTTCTCCACCGACGGTCTGGTCTACGGCACGCTGGCCGCACGGCTCATCGCCGACCGGATCCTGGGCCGCGACAACCGATGGAGCACCCTGTACAAGGCCACGCGCTTCACGCCGCTGAAATCGGCCCGTCACGTTGGCGAGGAGACGGCAGCCGTGGTGAAGTCGGTCGTGCAGGACTACCTGACGCACCGGCAGCACGAGCAGCTGGAGCGCCTGTCCCCGGGTGACGCGGCGATCGTCGAGCTCGACGGCGAGCGCCTGGCCGCCTACCGCCACCCGGATGGCCATCTGTCGGTCGTGTCGCCGGTGTGCACCCATCTGAAGTGCATGGTGCACTGGAACCCGGTGGAAACGAGCTGGGACTGCCCTTGCCATGGCAGCCGCTTCGCGCCCGATGGCCGGGTTCTGGAAGGCCCGGCCATCGAGCCCCTGAAGGGCAAACGGGCACCGGCCTGAGCGAAGCGCTGGCGGCCAGCCGCACGGGCGCTCAGACGCCTGAGCGCACCAGCCTGGCGTTGAGCGCCTGCGTCAGGGTTTCCGCACTGTCTGCGAGGTGGGCCTTGGTCTCGGGGCTGAGCCCGCGGCGCTTTTCGGCGCGCTCGATGCGCTTGAGCAGCTCTTGCGCTTCGGTGCGCAGCAGGCTGCGCGCATCGCTGCGGCTCAACGACGAGGGCCGCAGCACCAGCGAGGCGAGGCGGTTCACGTGCTCGCGCTGCAGCTCGCGACGCAGCGCCGGGATGTCGCCGCGCCTGGCATCGAGCTCGCTCCACACCTCGCTGTTGATCTTGTCGTACAGCTCCGACAGGCGGAACGCCTCCGACGGCCGCGCCACCTTGGCCTCGCTGTCGAGGATGCGCGAGATCACGCTGTCGCTCATCAGCTGAGCCAGCAGGGCACGCTGCAGCGACAGCACCATGTCGTCGAGCGAGAAGTCGGTCTGCACGCTGGCCAGCGCGCCGCCTTCGAACACCGCGTCGGTGCGCTCCTGGAAGTCAGGCGCCATGCGGCGCGCCAGCGAGGGCGAGATGCGGAAGCTGTCGGCCGCCAGCAGCCCGCGCGTGAGCAGGTCCAGCGCCTCGCGCTGCCGCGCCGCGGACACCGGCACCAGCGGGTCGCGCCCCGAGCCGGGGAAGTCGCGCAGCGTGCGCACGCCGCCGATCTGGCGCGCCAGCACGGCAGCGGCGCGGCTCACGTCGCGCAGCGCGTAGCTGACCGAGCGGCGCAGCACCGAGTAGTCCTCGGTGGGCTTGAGCTGGCGCGACTCCTGGCGCCGCAGCAGGTCGCGCGCGATCTCGATGCGCTTGCTGGCAAAGGCCATCGGGTCGGCGCCCAGGTCGAACTGCAGCGCGTCGGGGTCGATGCCGAGGAAGTTGTCTTCGTCGGTGGCATAGGCCAGCTGCGGCTCGCGGCTGCGCGCGGCGATCTTGGCGAGCTCGGCTTCTTCCTGCGCCTCGGGCAACGGCTTGTAGGCGTATTCGATCGCCCAGTAGTCGTAGGGGCCGAGCGCGGTCTGGAAGGGCGTGCCGCCCTTGTCGCCCGGGCGCGGCAGGTTGATCGGCGCGTACTCCATCACCGAGCCGGTGTTGCCGTGGGCGCGGGTGAACTCCAGGTCGTTGAGCTGCGCCTCGGTGTAGGCGGTGGAGGCGCGGAAGTTGTGCCGCAGGCCCAGCGCATGCCCCACCTCGTGCATGGTGGTGTCCTTCAGGTAGTCGAGCACGAACCGGTGCGCCTCGGGACTGCTGGGCGCCAGCTCGCCGCGCGCCTCGAACACGTCGAGCGCATAGTCGAGCTGCTCGGCCGCATGGTCGGCATGGCTGCAGTGCATCGGATCGAGCTCCACCCCAGCGGCCGGCGACAGGCCGGGCCAGTCGGCGAGCATCTCGCGGCCGATCACTTGCGCGCGCAGCGTGCGGATCGAACGCGACGACAGGCTTTCGATCGCGATGTCGGCATCCAGGATCTCGCCCGTGCGCGGGTCCACGTGGCTGGGGCCGATGGCGCCGAACTGCGGGCGGGCGTTGGTCATCCAGCGGATGGAGGGGTAGCCCATGTCGAGCGTGTCGAAGTCGGCGTCCTCGGGCTGCAGACGCACCACCAGCGCATTCTGGAAGCCGATGCGCTCGAAGGCCTTGTTCCACTCCAGCACGCCGGCGGCGATGGCCTCGCGGTACTTCTCGGGGATGGTGCGGTCGAGCCAGAAGGTGATGGGCTTGACCGGCTCGGACAAGGGCGCCGCCGGGTCCTTCTTCTGCAGGCGCCAGCGGTTCACGTAACGCACGCGCGGGCTGCGCGCCAGGTCGTCGCCGAAGTCGTTGACGTTGGTGGTGAAGTGACCCAGCCGCGGATCGGCCTTGCGCGGGCGCATGGCCTCGTCGGGCAGCTTGGCCAGCGAGTAGTGCATGTCGAGAAACAGGCTGCGCGCGTCGGGCAGGCTGCCCGGCACGACCGGCGCGCTGCCACCGGAACCCGAGCCGCTGGAAATGCTGGCCGTGGCGTAGTGGTTGGTCACCTCGAACACCACCTCGTCCGGCGTGGCACGCAGCTCGGTGATGGCCGAGTGGCGCGCGTCGAAGGCGTAGCTCTGGTGGAAGGCGCGCTGCAGCCGCATGCCCACGCCCAGCATGTCGCTGACGAACAGGCCGTTGGCCTCGATCAGGATCGACTTGCGCTCGGGGTGCGGCTGGCTGGCCACCGGCGAGCTGCCCAGCAGGCTGGGCGAAAAGGCGTGCTTCACCGCCTCGGCTTCCGGCGTGCCGGCCTTGGCGCGGAAGGCGGTGTTCAGCGCCACCATCTGCACCTGCTTGTGGATGCGGCGGAACTCCACGATCTGCGGCTTGCCCACGGCCTCGCCCCAGCTGCGAGCCATCATGCCGCCGAACACGCCGCCCTCGCCGATGCCGCTGGCGAACTTGGGGCTGAGGAAGAACGGCTTGTTCAGGTCTTCGGGTTTGAGCTCGATCCACACCTTCTCGTCGCGCTGCCACAGCGTGAACAGGCCCTCGGTCTGCGTGGCGTCCTTGACCACGGTGGCAAACGCCGGCGGGCTGCCGGGCGGCGGGGCGGGCGGCGTGTTCACCACCAGCGGCACCGGCTGCGCGGCGGCAGGCGCCGATGCCGCTGCCGCCGGCCCCACCGGTGCACCGGTCATGTGCGCCGGCGCCGGGCTGGGCGGGGCGAGATCGGCCACCAGGTTGCTCACCGCGGCACAGCCGGAAAGGCCCAGCGCGGGCAGCGACAGCAGGAGCGAAAGTCGGAGGGGAAGGCGGCTGTCCATGGGTACTGCGCGGACAAAAGGAGTAAGAAACTGCAAACAACCCTAGCGTCCGGCACGCTTGCTGCCAACCCGGGAAATTCGGGGTGCAGAAAAACAGCGAGCCCGGCGCAAGGAGCACCGGGCTCTACCCTAACGCGATGCGCCCGCCGCGCACGCCTGCAACCCGGGCACGGCGTGCGGCATTGCTCGCTCGCTTGCGTTATTTCAAGTTCTTGAAGCGCAGGCGGTGCGGCTTGGCGCCTTCTTCACCCAGGCGCTTCTTCTTGTCCTCTTCGTACTCGTGGTAGTTGCCGTTGAAGAAGGTCCACTGCGAATCGCCCTCGGCCGCGAGGATGTGGGTGCAGATGCGGTCCAGGAACCAGCGGTCGTGGCTGATCACCAGCGCCGAACCGGCAAATTCGAGCAGCGCTTCTTCCAGCGCACGCAGGGTTTCCACATCGAGGTCGTTCGAGGGTTCGTCCAGCAGCAGCACGTTGCCGCCCTTGGCCAGCGTCTTGGCCAGGTGCAGGCGGCCGCGCTCGCCGCCGGACAGGTTGCCCACCAGCTTCTGCTGGTCGTTGCCCTTGAAGTTGAAGCGGCCGAGGTAGGCGCGCGAAGGCATCACGAACTGGCCGACGACGATGTTGTCCAGCCCGCCCGAGACGTCTTCCCACACCGTCTTGTCGGCCGCCAGGCTCTCGCGGCTCTGGTCCACGAAGGCCAGCTTGGCCGTCTGGCCGATGTGCACCTCGCCCGAATCCGGCGTTTCCACGCCCTGGATCATGCGGAACAGCGTCGACTTGCCGGCGCCGTTGGGGCCGATGATGCCGACGATGGCGCCCGGCGGGATCTTGAAGCTCAGGTTGTCGATCAGCAACCGGTCGCCGAAGCTCTTGGAGACGTTCTTGAACTCGATCACGTCATTGCCCAGGCGCTCGGCCACCGGAATGAAGATCTCGTTGGTCTCGTTGCGGCGCTGGTATTCCACGTCGGAGAGCTCCTCGAAGCGGGCCAGGCGCGCCTTGCTCTTGGCCTGGCGGCCCTTGGCGTTGGCCCTTACCCACTTCAGCTCCTCCTTCATCGCCTTGATGCGGGCGTCTTCCTTCTTCTGCTCCACCTCCAGGCGACGCTCCTTCTGGTCCAGCCAGTCGGAGTAGTTGCCCTTGTACGGAATGCCCATGCCGCGGTCGAGTTCGAGGATCCACTCCGCCGCGTTGTCCAGGAAGTAACGGTCGTGGGTGATCGCGACCACCGTGCCCGGGAAGCGCTGCAGGAAGTGTTCGAGCCATTCCACGCTCTCGGCATCGAGGTGGTTGGTCGGTTCGTCCAGCAGCAGCATGTCGGGCTTGGACAGCAGCAGCCGGCACAGCGCCACGCGACGCTTCTCGCCGCCCGACAGGTGCTTGATCACCGCCTCCCAGGGCGGCAGGCGCAGCGCGTCGGCCGCGATCTCCAGCTGGTGCTCGGTGTTCTCGCTGCCGGCCGCGGCGATGATGGCCTCCAGCTCGGCCTGCTCGGCGGCCAGCTTGTCGAAGTCGGCGTCCGGCTCGGCATAGGCAGCGTACACCTCGTCCAGCCGCTGCTTGGCGGCCATCACCCCGCCCAGGCCCTGCTCCACCGCCTCGCGCACGGTCTGCTCGGCCTCGAGCTGCGGCTCCTGCGGCAGGTAGCCGATCTTGATGCCCGGCATCGGCACGGCCTCGCCCTCGATGTCCTTGTCCAGCCCGGCCATGATCTTCAGCAGCGTGGACTTGCCCGACCCGTTGAGGCCCAGCACGCCGATCTTGGCGCCGGGAAAGAAGGACAGCGAGATGTCCTTGAGGATCTGACGCTTCGGCGGAACGATCTTGCCGACGCGGTTCATGGTGTAGACGTACTGGGCCATAAGGGTCCTGGAAAGAGGGATGAACGGCGTTGCGGGAAAAGCAGCAGCAGGCGCCCAAAGCGCCCGCCGATGCCGCGTATTGTCGCCGCACGCGGGGCTTCAAGCGCAGGTAGGCACTCACCGCTACAATCCGCAGCGCAGTTGCGATTCCAGTCGTCAATTCCTGCGGCCGCTTCCGGCCGAGCGCCTCGATCGGCGCACACCCTTTCCCTCCAAAGCCTGCGACTGGCGCCCCCTTCTTTTGGCGGCGACGGGCCGATCTGTTGCCTCACGACCTACATGTCTTTCGATACCCTCGGCCTGGCCGAGCCCCTTCTGCGCGCCGTGCGCGAGCAGGGCTACACCACCCCCACCCCCATCCAGGCACAAGCCATTCCCGCCGTGCTCAAGGGCGGCGACCTGATGGCCGGCGCGCAAACCGGCACCGGCAAGACCGCCGGCTTCACGCTGCCGATGCTGCACCGGCTGGCGGCCACGCCGGCCAAGCGCGACGCCAAGGGCCGCATCGCGATCCGCGCGCTGATCCTCACCCCCACCCGTGAACTCGCGGCGCAGGTCGAGGAGAGCGTGCGCACCTATGGCCAGTACCTCCAGCTGTCCAGCATGGTCATGTTCGGCGGCGTGGGCATGCAGCCGCAGGTCGACCGCCTGCGCAAGGGCGTGGACATCCTCGTCGCCACGCCCGGACGCCTGCTCGACCATCACGGCCAGGGCACGCTGGACTTGAAGCACGTGGAGATCTTCGTGCTCGATGAAGCCGACCGCATGCTCGACATGGGCTTCATCCACGACATCAAGAAGGTGCTCGCGATCCTGCCGCCCAAGAAGCAGAGCCTGCTGTTCAGCGCCACCTTCAGCGACGAGATCAAGGCGCTGGCCGACCGGCTGCTGAACGCGCCGGCGCTGATCGAGGTGGCGCGCCGCAACGCCACGGCCGACACCATCGCGCAGAAGATCCACCCGGTGGACCGCGACAAGAAGAAGGAGCTGCTGGCCCACCTGATCCAGCGCGACAACTGGCACCAGGTGCTGGTGTTCACGCGCATGAAGCACGGCGCCAACCGCCTGGCCGAATACCTCAACAAGGTGGACATCACCGCGATGGCCATCCACGGCAACAAGAGCCAGGGCGCGCGCACCAAGGCGCTGTCGGAGTTCAAGGCCGGCACGCTGCAGGTGCTGGTGGCCACCGACATCGCCGCACGCGGCATCGACATCGACCAGCTGCCGCACGTGGTGAACTACGAGCTGCCCAACGTACCCGAGGACTACGTGCACCGCATCGGCCGCACCGGCCGCGCCGGCGCGCAGGGCGAGGCGATCTCGCTGGTGTGCGTGGATGAAGAGCTGTTCCTGCGCGACATCGAAAAACTGATCAAGCGCAGCATCCCGCGCGAGATCGTGCCCGGCTTCGAGCCGGACCCCCATGCCAAGCCCGAGCCCATCGTGCTCGGCCGCATGACCATCGGCGTGGGTGCCGGCAAGCGCGGCGGCCATCACGGCGGTGGGCGGCCCGCGCAGGGCCAGCAGCCTAGGCATGGCAACGGCGTTGGACGTTCGCAACCCGCGTCGGGCCAGCCTGGCCGCCAGGCCCGGCGCGATGGCGGCGGGGGCCGTCCGGGCGGCCCTCGGCCGGCACCGCCCAAGCGTTAAGCCGAAGCTGTATCGCGGCGTGTCGGGACGGCACGCCACGTCGCCAATGCTGGCGACTCTTGCAGTTTGTAATCGACCTCGACCCTCACAGGCACTACCTTCATCGGCTGCCTTGGAGTCTGAGTCGAATGAAAGTGCAACTGCATACCGCATGGCAGGGCATGGATCTGGTCGTCACGCGAGACGACGGCCAGGAGCTCGACCGCATCCACGCGGCGGACATCGAACGCGTGGTGCTGGTGTGCAAAGGGGCCGGCGATTCGCCCGGCGACCTGGTCTATGCGGTGATCGAAACCCCCAGCGACGCGATCGTGGTGCCGGCCGACAGCGGCATCGCCGGCCGCGTGCACTTCGAGCGCCAGGCCTTCTGGGCCCAGCACAGCTGCATCTACTGGGTCAGCGAATCGCAGGCCGCGCTGCCGCGCCGCATGCGGCCGGGGCTGTGGATCCTGCGCCGCGCGCGCCCCGGCTACATGCGGGTGCCCCGCGCCGAAGTGGCCGCGGCCATCGAACAATGGCCGCTGGAAGGGCCGCAGACCTGGGAACAGCGCAAGTGGGACCGCATCGTCAAGCGCCGCATGCTGGCGCCGCTGGACCAGCAGGCGCCGCGCCAGCGCAGCGGCGGCCCCCAGAAGTGACAAGGCGCCCCGAGGGGCGCCTTGTGATCAGGCCGGCTGCAGCAGGCCGCGCGCTTCGAGCAGCGGCTCGATGCGCGGCGCCCGGCCGCGGAAGGCCATGAACGCCTGCCCCGGCTCGACGCTGTTGCCCACCGAGTAGATGCAGCGCTGCAGCCGCTGCGCCACCACCGGGTCGAAGGGGTTGCCGGCCTCGCGGAAGGCATCGTAGGCATCGGCCTCCAGCACCTCGGCCCACAGGTACACGTAGTAGCCGGCCGCATACGCGTCGCTGGAAAACAGGTGCTGGAAATGCACCAGCCGGTGGTTCAAGCCCACCGCCGGCGGCAGGCCGCGCTCGCGCAGCACCTGCGCTTCGAAGGCGCTCACGTCGTCGATGCGGGCAGGGTCCGGATGGCTGTGCAGCGCCATGTCCACCAGCGTGCTGGCACAGTAGCGGACGGTGTCGTAGCCCTGGCCGAAGCGGCGCGCCGCCTGCAGGCGCTCGATCAGCACGTCGGGAATCGGCTCGCCGGTCTGGTGGTGGCGCGCATGGCGGCGCAGCACCTCGGGTTCCTCCATCCAGTGCTCGAACAGCTGCGAGGGCAGCTCGACGAAATCGCCCAGCACCTGGGTGCCGGACAGCTTCTGGTAGCCCACGTCGGAGAGCAATCCATGCAGGCCGTGCCCGAACTCGTGGAACAGCGTGCGCACGTCGTCGAAGCCCAGCAGGGTGGGCGACCCCTTGGCGAAGTTGTTGTTGTTGACCACGATGGGGTGCACCGCCTTGCCGGCGGCGTCGCCATTGCGCGACTGCCAGGCGAACACGCTCATCCACGCGCCGCTGCGCTTGCCCGGGCGCGCAAAGTTGTCTTGCAGGAACAGGCCCACGGCCCGGCCCTGTGCATCGTGCACCTCGTAGGTCTTCACGTCGGGGTGGTAGCCGGCCAGGTCGGGGCGCGGCGTGAAGCGCAGGCCAAACAGGCGCTGGGCGCAGTCGAAAGCGGCATCGGCCATCGCGTCGAGCGCGAAATACGGCTTCACCTCGGCATCGTCGATGGCGTAGTCGCGCTGGCGCACCTTCTCGGCCCAGTAGCGCCAGTCCCAGGCTTCGATCTCGCCGCTGGCGCCGGTTTCGGCCTGCTGCGCGGCCTGCAGCGCGGCACGCTCGCGTTCCAGCGCGGCCTTGGCGCGCTCCCACACGTCGTCCACCAGCCGGCTCACCGCTGCCGGCTCGCGCGCCATGCGGTCGACCAGCGCATAGTCGGCATAGCTGGCGTGGCCGTGCAGCCGCGCCTGCTCGTGCCGCAGCTGCACGATCTCGCGGATCAGCGGCCGGTTGTCGTGATCACCGGCATGCTCGCCCCGCGACACCCAGGCCCGCCACGCCTGCTCGCGCAGGTCGCGCCGCTGCGAGAACGTGAGGAACGGCAGGATCAGCGACCGCGACAAGGTGATCGCATGGCCGTCGATGCCGCGCTGCGACGCCGCTTCGCGCGCCGCGGACCGCACGAACCCGGGCAGACCCGCGAGCTCGGCTTCGCCGCGCAGCACCAGCTGGTAGCTGGCTTCGTCATGCAGCACGTTCTGCGCAAAGGCGGTGGTCAGCTCGGCCAGGCGCTGCATCACCTGGGCATAGCGGCGCTGCGCCTCGGGCGCCAGCAAGGCGCCGGCGCGCACGAAGTCCAGGTGCACGCGCTCCAGCAGCCGCAGCTGCTCGGCCGTAAGTCCGAGCCGGTGGCGCGTCTCGTGCAGCGCCTGCACGCGGCGGAACAGCGCGGCATGCATGTACACCGCGCTTTCGTGCGCGGCCAGCGGCATGGCCATGCGGCGCTGCACGGCCTGCAGCTCGGGCGAGGTGTGCGAGGCGCAGAGGTTGTGGAACAGCGCCTGCACGCGCAACAGCAGCGACCCGCTGCGGTCGAAGGCCGCCACCGTGTTGTCGAAGCCTGGCGGCTCGGCCTGGTGGGCGATGGCGTCGAGCTCCGCGCGGTGTTCGCGCATCGCCTGCTCGAAGGCAGGCTCGAAATGAGCAGGCTGCACTTGCTCGAAGGGGGGCAGTCCGTAAGGGGTGTCCCAGGGCTGCAGCAGCGGGTTCTGCGGGGTCATGCAAAAACTCCTGTGAGGCGTCGCGCGGCGGTGGCCGGCAAGCCGGGCATGATGCCAGCCCCGGCGAGCCCTTGCGCGGGCGGGCGATTGCCGACAGACTCATGCCCCACCGCCGGAGGAGGAAAGTCGCATGAAGCTCGTGAAGTGGCTGCTCGGGGTTGTGCTCGTGCTCGCGCTGGTGCTGCTGGGCGGCGGCCTGCTGATCTCGCCGAAGTTCAGCGTCAGCCGCAGCGCCGTGGTGCAGGCGCCGCCGGAAAAGGTGTACCCGCTGGTCGCCAGCCCGCGCCAGTGGAAAGCCTGGTCGGTGTGGAACCAGCGCGATCCCGCCATGCACATCACCTACAGCGGCCCCGACAGCGGCGTGGGCGCGGCCTGGGAATGGAAGAGCAAGGACCAGGGCGACGGCCGCATGCGCTTCACCGCCGCCGAGCCGCAGCGCCGCGTGGTCTACGAGCTGTACTTCCCCGATTTCGACACCACCTCCACCGGCGCCTTCGCCTTCGTGCCCGAGAACGGCGGCACGCGCGTCACGTGGACCATGGACGGCGACTTTGGCAGCAACCCGCTGACCCGCTGGTTCGCGCTGTTCGCCGACAAGATGGTGGGCGGCGATTTCGAGGCCGGGCTCGCCAACCTGAAGGCGCTGGCCGAGCGACGCAGCTAAACCTGCCTTGCGCAGGGGGCCCGGCCGGCCCTCTATCATCCGCACTCCCTCCAGCGAAGGCGGCCACAAGCCGCCCCGTTCTCCATGCGCGCCATGTCCGTCGCGCTGCTGATCGCAGCGCTCGCCCTTCCGTCGCTCGCCATGTCCTCGACCCCCACCGCCACCCCCGACGACCCCTACCTCTGGCTCGAAGAGGTGCAGGGCGACAAGGCGCTCGCCTGGGCGCGCGAGCGCAACGCCGAGTCGCGCGCCCAGCTGCAGGCGCATCCGCGCTTCGAGGCCACGCGCGAACAGCTGCTGCAGATCCTCAACTCGAAAGAGCGCATCCCCTACGTCTCGCGCCAGGGTGAGCACCTCTACAACCTCTGGCAGGACGAGCACCACAAGCGCGGCCTGTGGCGCCGCACCACGCTGGCCGAGTACCGCAAGCCCGACCCGGCCTGGGAGACCGTGCTCGACCTCGACGCCTTGGGCGCGGCCGAAAAGGAAAACTGGGTCTGGCACGGCGCCGCCTGCCTGGGGCCGCGCTACGCGCGCTGCCTGCTCAACCTGTCGCGCGGCGGCGCCGATGCGGTGGTGGTGCGCGAGTTCGACACCAAGGCCAAGCGCTTCGTCGACGGCGGTTTCAGGCTGCCCGAGGCCAAGACCAGCATCGACTGGATCGATGCCGACACCGTGTACGTGGCCACCGACTTCGGCCCCGGCTCGATGACCAACTCCGGCTATCCGCGCATCGTCAAGCGCTGGAAGCGTGGCCAGCCGCTGGCCGAGGCGGTCACCGTGTTCGAAGGCCAAGCCAAGGACGTCGCGGCCTTCGTCAGCGTGGACCGCACGCCCGGCTTCGAGCGCACGGTGTTCGGCCGCTCGCTGGACTTCTACAACACCGAGCAGTTCCTGCTCGACGAGGACGGCTCGCTGCGCCGCATCGACAAGCCGGCCGATGCGACGCTCGCATTCTGGCGCGAACACCTGCTGCTCGAACTGCGCAGCGACTGGAAGATCGGTGACACCTCGTTCCCGCGCGGGTCGCTGCTGGTGGCCGACGCGCGGGCCTACCTCGCCGGGGAACGCAAGCTGCAGCCGCTGTTCACGCCCACCCCCACGCGCTCGCTGGCCGGCTACGCGCTCACCCGCTCGCACCTCGTGCTCAACGTGCTGGACAACGTGGCCAGCCGCCTAGAAGAGTGGCGCCATGCCGAGGGCCGCTGGACGCAGCGCAGCGTGAAGGCGCCCTTCCCCGGCACGCTGGGCGTGAGCAGCCTGTGGGATCCGCTGCTGCCCGACGGCGACCCGCTGGCCGAACGCTACCTGCTCAGCTACACCGACTTCCTCACGCCCGACTCGCTGGCGCTGGCCACGGCCGGCAGCGACGCGCGCGAGCCGCTGAAGGCACGCCCCGCGTTCTTCGACGCCACCGGCATGCGGGTGGAACAGGCCTTCGCCACCTCCAAGGACGGCACGCGCGTGCCCTACTTCGTGGTCTGGCCCAAGGGCGCGGTCGCCGACGGCCGCAACCCCACGCTGCTGTACGGCTACGGCGGCTTCGAGGTCTCGCTGCAGCCGTGGTACTCGGGCGGCTTCGGCACCGCCTGGTACCGCGAAGGCGGCGTGCTGGTCGTGGCCAACATCCGAGGCGGCGGCGAATACGGCCCGGCCTGGCACCAGGCCGCGCTCAAGCCCAACCGCCAGAAGGCCTACGACGACTTCATCGCCGTGGCCGAAGACCTGGTCAAGCGCAAGATCACCAGCCCGCGCCACCTCGGCATCCAGGGCGGCAGCAACGGCGGCCTGCTGGTAGGCGCGGTGCTGGTGCAGCGGCCCGACCTGTTCAACGCGGTGGTGTGCCAGGTGCCGCTGCTCGACATGCGGCGCTACCACAAGCTGCTGGCCGGCGCCTCGTGGATGGCCGAGTACGGCAACCCCGACGACGCTGCCGAGTGGGCCTACATCTCCAGGTACAGCCCCTACCAGAACGTGAAGGCGGACATCAAGTACCCCAAGGTGCTGTTCACCACCTCCACGCGCGACGACCGCGTGCACCCGGGCCATGCGCGCAAGATGGCCGCGCGCATGCGGGCGCAAGGCCACGACATCCTCTACTACGAAAACATCGAAGGCGGCCACGGCGGCGCGGCCGACAACTTCCAGCGCGCCGACCTGATGGCGCTGGAGTTCAGCTTCCTCTGGCAGCAGCTCGCGCGCTGAACCCGGCACGCCGACTGCCCACAACCGCACGATGAACGCAACACACTGGACCGTGCGCCACAACGAGGCGCAATCCTGTTTCGAGACCACCGTCGAGGGCCATGCCTGCAGGGCCGACTACCGCCTGCGCGACGGCGTGCTGCGCCTGACGCATACCGAGGTGCCGCCCGCCGTGGGCGGGCGCGGCATCGCCGGCGCGCTGATCCAGGCCGCGCTGGACCACGCCCGCGCCCACCGGCTCAAGGTCGATCCCCAATGCAGCTATGCGGCGGCCTACATGAAGCGCCGGCCCGAGACGCTGGACCTGCTGGCATGAGCTTCGGCAACGAGCCGGCCGAGGTGCTGGAGTTCTGGTTCGGCCCGCCCGAGCGCGCCGACGCCGAGGAGACCACGTCGCGCTGGTTCCGCAAGAACCCGGCCTTCGACCGCGAGATCGCGCAGCGCTTCGGCCCGCTGATCGAGCGCGCACTCGTCGGCGAGCTGCGAGACTGGGCCTGGCAGCCCGGCCCGGCGCTCGCGCGCATCCTGCTGCTCGACCAGTTCACGCGCAACGCCTTCCGCGACACGCCCCGCGCCTTTGCCGGCGACGCGCTGGCGCTGGACGCGGCGCGCGACATGGTGGCGCAGGCGCAGGACCAGGCGCTGCCGCCGCTGCGCCGCACCTTCGTGTACCTGCCTTTCGAGCACGCCGAAGACCTGGGCGCGCAGCAGGAATCGCTGCGCCTGTTCGCGCGCCTGGCCGAGGACGCACCGGCGCTGGCCGGCTACGCCGACTACGCACGCCGGCACCACGAGATCATCCAGCGCTTCGGGCGCTTTCCGCACCGCAACGCCATCCTCGGGCGCGCCTGCACGCCCGAGGAAGCCGAATTCCTGAAGCAGCCCGGCTCCGGCTTCTAGCAAGGCCATAGGGTGCCGCCCCTGTTGTGGGCCGCGCACGCAACGCCGAGAATCGCGCGCATTCGACAACAAACCCGAGGGCTTCGCGCATGGATTTCTCGCAAGCGGTGCGCACCTGCATCTCCAAGTACGCCGACTTCAACGGCCGCGCCTCGCGCTCGGAGTACTGGTGGTTCTTCCTCTTCGTGTTCCTGGTCTCGGTGCTGCTGGGCTTCGTGAGCGACGTGCTCAGCGGGCTGTTCTGCCTGGGCATGCTGCTGCCCTCGGTGGCGGCGGCGGCGCGCCGCCTGCACGACACCGACCGCAGCGGCTGGTGGCAGCTGATCTGGCTGCTGCCGGTGATCGGCTGGATCTGGCTGATCGTGCTGCTGGCGCTGCCGAGCCAGCAAGCCGCCAACAGCCACGGCCCCGCGCCGGCGCAGGCCTTGCCGGCGGCCGGCTGACTACACGGCGGCTTCCTTTTCCTGCAGCAGACGCCACATCACCTTGCCCGCGCCGCTCTTGGGCAGGCTGTCGGCAAACTCCACGATGCGCGGCACCTTGTAGGCCGCCATGTGCTCGCGCGACCACGCGATGACGTCCTCGGCGGTCGCCTTGCCGCGGGCCTCGGGGCGCAGCACCACCACGGCCTTCACCGTCTCGCCGCGGTAGGCGTCCCTGGCCGCGATCACGCAGGCCTCCTGCACCAGCGGACACTTGAACAGCAGCAGCTCCACCTCCGAAGGCCAGACCTTGTAGCCGCTGGCGTTGATCATGCGCTTCAGGCGGTCGGTGATGAAGAAGTAGCCTTCCTCGTCCATGCGCCCCAGGTCGCCGGTGCGAAAGAACGGCTTGCCGTCGATCTCGATGAAGGCCGCCTGCGTGGCCTCGGGGTGCCGCCAGTAGCCCTTGAAGACCATGGGGCCGTGCGTGACGATCTCGCCCACTTCGCCGGGGGGCAGCTCCTCGAGCGTGGCCGGGTCCACGATGCGCGAGTCCACGCCGTAGATCGGGATGCCCAGGCACTGCAGCTTGGCGCGCTCGGGCGGGTTGCCGTGGCTGGGCGCGGCCGTCTCGGTGAGGCCGTAGCCTTCGGCGAAGGTGATGCCGAACTCCCGCTGCAGCCGCTCGGCCACCGCCTGCGGCATGGCCGCGCCGCCGCCGCTGAGGTACTGCAGGCTCGACAGGTCGAAGCTCTTGTAGTGGGGGCTCGCGAACAGGTCGATGATCATCGTGGGGATGCAGGTCCAGTGCGTCACCCGGTAGCGCGAGATCAGGCGGCCGGCGAGCTCGCGGTCCCAGCGCGGCATCAGCACCACGGTGGAGCCCAGGTACACCGGCCCCAGCACGTTGTAGAGCATGCCGGTGATGTGGAACATCGGCACGACGCCCAGCGACACCGTCTCCGCGCTGGCATGGGCCCACAGGCCGCCGCCGATGGTGTTGGACATCAGCGTGCGGTGCGTGTGCATGCAGCCCTTGGGCAGGCCGGTGGTGCCCGAGGTGTAGGGCAGCAGCACCAGGTCGTCGGGCTGCGCGGTGTGCGGCGCGGGCTGCAGGCCCGCACCCAGGGCCTGCTGCCAGCGGATGAAGCCTGGCGGCAGCGGCGGCTCGGCCAGCAGCCATTCGTTCAGCGGCGACGCCATCTTCTGGTCCTCCGGCACACCGCCGGCCGGCAGCGCATCGGCGTAGCGCGCCACCAGCACCTTCTGCAGGCGTTGCGTGGTCGGCAGGGCCTCGTTGGCCTGCGCCACGATGCCGGCCAGGTCGGCGCTGCACAGCGCCACCTTCGCCTCGGGGTCGGCGATGTAGTGGCCGAACTCGTCGGCGCGGTTCATCGGGTTGACCGGCACCACCACCGCGTCGGCGCGCACGATCGCGTAGAAGCCCACCACGAATTGCGGGCAGTTCTGCATGTACAGCAGCACGCGGTCGCCCTTGCGCACGCCCTGCGCCTGCAGCCAGCCGGCCAGCGCCTCGGCCTGCGCCAGCAGCTCACCGAAGCTCAGGCGCCGGTCGAAGAAGCAATAAGCCGTCTTGTGCGGATAGCGCCGCGCCGAGACTTCGAGGTTGAACCACAGCGAGGTCTCGGGGATCGTCAGCGCGCGCGGCAAGCGGCGCGGCCAGATCGCGTGGTGGGGGCGGACCGGGGCAGCAGCAGACACCTTGGACACTCCGAGTACGGCAGGGCCATCCGGTGTACTGCGCCGCGCAGCCCGGCGCATCGGCCGTTTCCCGATCCAGCGTGTCGCGCAGGCGTCAGCGGGCTCGGTTCAGTCGGGGAACAGCATGCGCTCGTGGCGCTCGCGCTCCGCTTCACGCATGCGCACGCACTCGGGATGCCGGCGCAGGCGCCGATCGCCGTCGCAAGCGCGCTGCATGCACAGCAGGCGGGCGATGAAGACGCGGTCCGCGCAACGTTCCGCAGGCCCCTTCACCACTGCCTGGGCAGCGCCACTGCCGCGCATGCGAGCACGCGCACGCTCGCGCACCGGTTCGTCGCGCGGCGGCGTGCCCGACGGGGCGGTGCCGGCCGGCTGCGTGCCGGGCGGCACCACCGGCGTCGGCAACGTCACGGCCCCCGGCGGCAACGTCACGGCCCACGGCGGCAACGTCTGCCGCTCCGGCGTCACCGCGGCCGGCCGGACAGCAGCCGCAGGCCCCACAGGCGCC
>JBFLWE010000089.1:0-21281 GCA_040758375.1 Pseudomonadota bacterium | reverse complement strand
GCTGGCAAGAAAGCCCCGGCCAAGAAAGCCGTCGTCTCCCGCACCACGGGCGTGAAGAGCGCGGCCGCCAAGACGGCTGCGAAGAAGGCGCCGGCCAAGCAGGCAGCAGCGGCCAAGAAGCCGGCGCGCTGACCGTCACCGTGCGCCTGGTGATCGTGGCCGTGGGCCAGCGTCAGCCCGCCTGGGCCGACACTGCGTATGAAGACTTCGCCAAGCGGTTTCCGCCCGAGGCGCGGCTGGAGCTCAAGGCCGTGAAGGCCGAGCCGCGCGGCGGCAAGAGTGCCGCCCAGCTGATGGCGGCCGAAGCGCAGCGCATCGAGGCCGCCGTCCCCAGGGGCGCGCGCCGCATCGTGCTCGACGAGCGCGGCGACCGCGTGACCACCGTGCAACTGGCCGAGCGCCTGCAGCGCTGGATGGGCGAGGGCCGCGACGCGGCGCTGCTGATCGGCGGCCCCGACGGCCTGGCCCCCTCGCTCAAAGCCACGGCCGACGAGCGCCTGCGCCTGTCGGACCTGACCCTGCCGCATGCCTTCGTGCGCGTGCTGTTGGCCGAGGCGCTGTACCGGGCCTGGTCGGTGACGGCGGGGCATCCCTACCACCGGGAATGAGCGCTGCGTGGCCGCTCCGAAATCGCTCGCTCCCCCTTGGGGGAAAGGCGCGAAGCGCCAAGGGGGCGCCATGAAGATTTATCTCGCTTCGCAGAGCCCGCGGCGGCGCCAGTTGCTGCACCAGATCGGCGTGCAGCACGAACTGCTGCTGCCTGATGCGCACGAGGACGCCGAGGCGCTGGAGGCGGTGCTGCCCGGCGAACTGCCGGCCGACTACGTGCAGCGGGTCACCCTGGCCAAGCTGAAGGCGGCGGTGCAGCGACACCGGCGGCGCGGGCTGCCGGCGGCGCCCATCCTGTGCGCCGACACCACGGTGGCGGTCGGCCGCCGCATCCTGGGCAAACCCGCAGACGACGAGGACGCCGCACGCATGCTGTGGCTGCTGTCGGGCCGCGCGCACCGCGTGCTCACCGCGGTGGCGGTGCGCAGCGGCCGGCGCGAGGCGCTGGCGCTCAACGTCTCGAAGGTGCGCTTTCGCGTGCTGAAGCCACGCGAGATCGAGGCCTACGTCGCCAGCGGCGAGCCGCGTGGCAAAGCCGGCAGCTATGCGATCCAGAGCGCGGCTGCGGCCTGGATCTCGCATATCGAGGGCAGCTACTCGGGGATCATGGGGCTGCCGCTGTACGAAACCGCACAGTTGCTCGGGCTCTGAGGGCTGGCCGCCGCGGCGCGCGTTCTGCCTGCCGGCTACCATCGCCTTCAATATGCAAGACATCCTGATCAACTGGACGCCCCAGGAGACCCGGGTGGCGGTCGTGGAAAACGGCGCCGTCCAGGAGCTGCACATCGAGCGGGCGCTGGAGCGGGGGCTGGTCGGCAACATCTACCTCGGCCGCGTAGCGCGGGTGCTGCCGGGCATGCAGTCGGCCTTCATCGACATCGGGCTGGAGCGTGCAGCCTTCCTCCACGTGGCCGACCTGCACCTGGCGGCCGGCAACGGTCGAGCCGAAGGCGCAGCGCCTGTGGCGCCCCAGCCAATCGAGAAGCTGGTGTTCGAAGGCCAGACGCTGATGGTGCAGGTGATCAAGGACCCGATCGGCACCAAAGGCGCGCGCCTGTCGTCCCAGATCAGCATCGCCGGCCGGCTGCTGGTGTTCCTGCCGCAGGACAACCACATCGGCATCTCGCAGAAGATCGGCTCGCACGAGCTGCGCGAGCAGCTGCGCCAGCGCATGCAGGTGCTGGTGGGCAAACCCGAGGAAGGGGGCGGAGGCGGCTTCATCCTGCGCACCAACGCAGAGGAAGCCTCCGATGCCGAACTCGCCGACGACATCGCCTACCTGCGCAAGGCCTGGAACACGATCCGCGAAAGGAGCTTCCAGGTGCCGGCCGGCACGCTGCTGTACCAGGACCTCACGCTGGCCGAGCGCGTGCTGCGCGACCTGACCAACGACGAAACGCAGTCGATCCGCATCGACGCCAAGCTGCAGTTCGAGCACCTGCAGGCCTTCGGCCATGCCTACACGCCCACGGCGGTGAGCCGGCTCGACCTGTACCGTGGCGAACGGCCGATCTTCGACCTGTACAACATCGACGCCGAGATCCAGCGCGCACTCGCGCGCCGCGTCGACCTGAAGTCCGGCGGCTACCTCATCATCGACCAAACCGAGGCGCTGACCACCATCGACGTGAACACCGGCGGCTTCGTCGGCGCGCGCAATTTCGACGACACCATCTTCAAGACCAACCTCGAGGCCGCGGGCGCCATCGCGCGCCAGCTGCGGCTGCGCAACCTGGGCGGCATCATCATCGTCGACTTCATCGACATGACACGCGAGGAGCATCGCGGCGCGGTGTTGGCCGAGTTTCGCAAGCAGCTCTCGCGCGACCGCACCAAGATCACCGTGAGCGGCTTCACCCAGCTGGGCCTGGTGGAGATGACGCGCAAGCGCACGCGCGAGTCGCTGGCCCACATGCTGTGCGAGCCCTGTCCGGTGTGCGAGGGCCGCGGCCAGGTGAAGACCGCGCGCAGCGTGTGCTACGACATCCTGCGCGAGATCCTGCGCGAGGCGCGGCAGTTCGATCCCAAGGAATTCCGCGTGATCGCCTCGCCGGCGGTGATCGAGATGCTGCTCGACGAGGAGAGCCCGCACCTGGCCGGCCTCTCCGACTTCATCGGCAAGCCGATCTCGCTGTCGGCAGAGAGCCAGATGACGCCGGAGCAGTACGACATTGTTCTGATGTAGCGGTTCACGGGGTCTCACCCCGTGCCAGTTGCCACCCGCAAGCGCCTGATTTCCCAGGCGTTTTCGGGTGGCAACTGCTTTTCGGGGCTCTTGAGAACCCACCACGTCCCAACAGAATTTGGTAGCTGGGATGGTAGCTACGGTGGTAGCTGCGCCGCGGCGGCCAGGAGGCGACGATGGCGGGTGAACGGGGCAAGCTGACGGACCTCCAGATCCGTCACTGGGTGAAGGCGGGCGTGCCGCTGGCCAAGGCCGATGGCGGTGGGCTGACCTTCACGCTGTCGGCGGGTGGCTCGGCGGGCTGGATCCTGCGCTACAGCTTCGGCGGCCGGCGCCGTGAGCTGACCATCGGCCGCTACCCCGACATCGGCTTGGCCGAGGCGCGCGGCATCGCCACCCTCAAGCGCGCCGAGGTGCAGCAGGGCCGCAACCCGGCGGCCGAGAAGCAGAAGGCCAAGGCCACCGCCGCGCGCGACTGGACGGTGCGTGACCTCGCTAAGGACTACCGCGCCAAGAAGCTGGTGAGCTTGGCGCACAGCACGCAGGTGAGCTACGGCCGGCACCTGAAGCGCGTGGAGAAGAAGCTGGGCGCGCTGACCGTGCGCGAGATCGAGGCCAGCGACGTGGTGGCGCTGATCGAAGGCGCCGGCCTCACCTGGGGCGAGTCGAACATGCTGCTCATCACCACCAAGTGCCTGTTCACGCATGCCTGTGGCAAGCGGCTGATCAATGCCAACCCCTGCCACGGCATCATGCTTTCGGCGCTGCTGGGCGAACGGCCGCCGCGCCGCCAGCGCCTGATGCTGACGCGCGAGGAGTTGAAGCTGCTGCTGGCCGCGCCCATGCGCCGCCGCAACGCACTGGCCATCCGCATCCTGCTGGCCACGGCCGTGCGCAGCGCCGAGCTCTACCAGGCGAAGTGGGCGGACGTGGACCTGGACGGCGCGAAGTGGCACATCCCGCAGAGCAAGACCGGCGCGGCGATGGACATCCCGCTGGCGCGCGTGGTGGTGGACTGGTTCCGCGAACTGCGCACGCTGGCCGGCAGCTCGGCCTATGTGCTGCCGGCGCATTCACGCAGCCGCGCGGCCCGGCATGGCGGCGACACCCACCTGAGCAAGGACACGCTGCGCGAGGCCATCGACCACTGGCTGCGCACCGCCAAGCCCGCGGTGCGCCGCTTCACGCCGCACGACCTGCGCAGCACCGTGAAGTCGCACCTGCGCGCGCTGGGCGTGCCGCGGGACATCTCGGAGATGTGCCTGAACCACAAGCTGTCGGGGGTGGAGGGGATCTACGACCGGCACACGTACTTCGAGGAGAGGAGGGAGGCGTTGGACAAATGGGCGACGGTGCTCATGTCGATGGAATGCGCCACCTCCGAATCGCAAGCTTGATCGGATCGCTGCAAACCTGCGCCTTGGCGCGACTGATTCCACCTGATGGGCCCTCCTGGGGGATACTTATGTGAAAACAAGGATCTAGGGAGTCTCACCCATGTCGCGCGCCGCCAAGTCGGCCAACTTCTCCGGCTACTTTGCAAGCCCCCTACGCTATCCCGGTGGGAAGGGTCGGCTGGGGCCTTGGCTGGCCAGCGTCATTGAGAAGAACGACTTAAGGGGAGGCTGGTACGTCGAACCGTTCGCGGGGGGTGCGGGTGCGGCGCTATACCTGCTGCTTGAAGGTCACGTCGAGCACATTGTCATCAACGATGCCGACCCGTTGATCCACGCCTTCTGGCAGTCAGTTGTATGCGAAACGGCTGCGTTCGCAGACATGATCCGTCGTACACCCGTGACGATGAGATCGCGTGCGCGATTTCAGGCCATGGTTGCCAGTCCTGAAGGCCACTCGACCCTTGAACTTGGTTTCGCTGCATTCTTCTTGAACCGCACGAGCCGCTCCGGCATCCTGGCCGGCGGCGTAATCGGCGGCAAGGAGCAGGCGGGGGCTTACAAGCTCGACGCGCGCTACAAATCCGACGATCTGATTGCTCGGGTGCGCGCCATTGGCGCCAAGCGCGAGCGCATCACCGTTCTGGGCATGGACGCGCTAGATCTGCTGCTCGACTGCAGCCCGGGCTTTCCCGCCAAGACACTGCTCTACCTGGATCCGCCCTACTACGTAAAGGGTAGCCAGCTCTATCGGAACCACTATCAACACGCTGACCACGAGGCGATTGCGCACTGTGCAAAGCTCGCGTCTCACCCGCTCCTGATCACTTACGACGATGCCCCTGAGATCCGTGAGCTGTACCGCGGAGTGAAGTCGTCCAACTTCTCGCTCCAGTACTCGACGCACCAGGCACGACCTGTGGCCAGCGAGGTGCTGTTCTACGCAAATCTTCAGCTCCCGGCGCCACCGACGCTGACTCGGGGAGCGAAGCTCTCCATGCGTCGCGCCGCGGTTGCAACGCTGCCCTCCAATGCGGCGGCGCGCATTTGAATCAAGGGACCAAGCGATCAATGAACACTGTTTTGCGTGCCGTCCTCTCGGACAACCCGCTCACGCGGCTCATCGGCGAAGTCGACCAATCTTTCGTCGGCTACGTCTACAACCTCAAGTACGACGAGTGCTTCGTTCAGACAAACGACGCCTTCAAGCACGCCGTTAATGGCATGCCGCACAACTCCTTCTTGCTCGCTGCCGGGTTCGACCCTGCGCGGTTTGATGCCGCACCGGTGATTGATCAAGAGGTGGTGCTTTTGCGCGTGCTGGGTCCCGCCCCATTGCCCCAGGACGGAGACATGGTCCGCACGCGCATCGAGCACCATCAACGCCGACGCGAAACTGAGCGCCTACCAGGAGACGTGAACGACGGGCTTGATCCAATGACGGCCAGCGAACTTCAATGGGGAGGCATGCGCTGTCGCGTGCTTGGCACATTCTTCATGGAAGATGGACAGCTGCGGCTCGGCAGTGACATCGAGAACTTCATGAGCCTGTCCCGCATGCGCGCCTTCAAGCCCCGTGGCGCAGCGCTTGAACTGATCGTCAATCACGTCAACCCGGAAGTGCGCGCCAAGGCCCGTGACGAGGCAATCAAGGCGGGGTTCAAGGACACACCCAAGCCGATCGACGTGGGCACCGTTCGCTACACGTCCACAGCGCGACTGCATCGTGGCGTTGGAGAGGTGCCGGTGAAGGTGCAGATTCAGCCTGCGGACTTTCTGGCGCGTCGTACCGCTGTGCTGGGCATGACGCGCACGGGTAAGTCCAACACTGTGAAGACAACAGTGTCGGCAGTGGCGCTGGCCGCGATGAAGTCGGACATCCGCGTTGGTCAGCTGATCTTTGATGTCAACGGCGAGTACGCGAACGCCAACCACCAAGATGACGGCAGTTCGATTGCTGAGGTGTTCGTCGATCGCGTCGTGCGCTATCGAGCCATCGAGACGCCGAACTTCCAGGATCTTCGTGCGAACTTCTACCAGGAGCCTGCCCAAGGGCTGAATCTGATTCAGGCGCTGCACAAGAAGGACACATCGCCCTTCGGCGGCCAGGACTTGGACGCATTCATGGGCGCGACCCTGGAAGAACCGGAAGCTAGCGAGCGCAGCGAGCACACGCGCTGGGAGCGTCATGTAGCGGTGTTTCGCTGCATTCTCTACCGAGCCGGCTATCCGGCACCGACCGGATTCAAAGTGAAGATCCCGCGTGGGAAGGCACTCATTGATCAGATGAATGCCTTCGTCCAGCAGCAAGGCGGCCAGCAACCGGTGGAAGTCCCAGCAACTGATTTGGTCTCGCCGCCGGAAGCTGCCGCGTGGTTCGATCAGATCCGCGCCATCAATCTCGGATTAAGGGAAGCTCAGGCTGCAGCTCGTCAAGCCGCTATCGGACTCGCCTCTTCGACTCCAGGGAACTCTTGGGTCGATCCCATGCTCGAGGCGATGTTGAACATGCTGGCGCGCGAGACCAGTCGCAAGCAGGCATTCGGCGGTTGGCGCGCCATCCAGAAATACCGCTCGTACCACTCGCCTCGTCGCGCAGGAGACGTAACGACCGAGATCATCGATCACCTCGACGCAGGCAAGATCGTCATCCTTGATCTCTCGGCCGGCCCGGTCGAGATCCGCGAAGTACTCTCCGAGCGCATCGCCCGCCAGATCTTCGAACGTCAGATGGGTAAGCTCAACGCCGGCGAGGTACCGCAGAACGTGGTGCTATACGTCGAAGAAGCCCACAACCTCGTTGGGAAGAAGACCGAGCTAACTGCTACCTGGCCGCGCATCGCAAAAGAGGGCGCGAAGGCCAAGATCGCGTTCGTCTATGCGACGCAGGAGCCCTCGTCCGTGCACCCAAACATTCTCGCCAACACCGAGAACTGGTTCGTCACCCACCTGAACAATGATGATGAGCTCAAGACGTTGGGAAAGTTCTATGACTTCAGCGATTTCCTCACTTCGCTCAAGTCAGCGCAGGACGTGGGCTTCGCCCGAATCAAGACGCTGTCCGCGCCGTTCGTGATCCCGACGCAGATCAATCGCTTCACTCCCACGGCGATCGTGGCCGAGATGCAAGGCCTGGGTGCTGCCGCCGGCCAGGCGACGGCCACGCCCAAGGCAAGTAAGGTGATGGCTGATGGGCAGAAGGGCTTGATCTGATGCCGTACGTCCGCGAGACAGCTGGCAAGGGTGGCCATGCCGACTTCATCAGGAATCCCGATGTGCAGGGATTCCTGGCGAACTGCGACTATCTGCGCGAGCCGTCAGACGACGAGGCGAAGGAACTTGCTTCGCGATTCATGCGCGCGCCAATGGGCAAGCCGCCGCAACTCCCGCGCTACGTCGTGGCCTCGGACGCAAGCAAGAGTGACGCGCCGATCAACGACAAGTTGCCGAGCACACAGGTTGGCTTCCTAAAGGTCAGTCACGTGCTTGTCGACACGTTGAAGTATGCGGACTTGGTTGATCCGGTCAATCGCTTCGTTGACCCATTCAAGGTCGCCGAGATGCATCGCTCTGCTTCACCCGTCACGTTCACGATGCCGGGAAGCAATATTCGGTATCGGGGCATCGATAGCGTAAAGAATGGCTTTAGGCGAGCGTTGTTCGACCAGCTGAGCGTCGACCGGACTGAAACGCAGACTGGTCAGGTCTTGGCACGCATGCTGGTAACGCTTAACGGCGACACGCTTGGATTGCCAGCATGTCCCTGTTGCGCAGCGCGGCCGGGACCTACGTTCGATCGCGTCACGCTGCTGCAGCACTGCGGTGCATGCGGGGCCGAGGTCTACGCCACTGACTTCCTCCGCTTGCATGAGGGCATCACCGACTTTGGCGACAACTCGAGCGCGATGACTCGCATGATGAACGCCGTGGAGCACCTCATGCTTGCGGGTTTCATCCTCCAGGTGTTTGAAGCTCAGCCTCAGGCACTTTCGGACATTGCTTTCGTTCTCGATGGCCCGCTTGGCATCTTCGGTGAGCCGGCGAAGCTCTCACAGCGCCTTCAGGCACTCATCTTTAAGGTGAATGAGCGCTTGGCGCAGATGGGCCTGCAACCGATGCTTGTTGTTGGTCTACAGAAGACAGGCGGTGTGATGGACCACGCGCTGTTGTTGGAGCGCTTCCTCCCGGACGGGGTGATTCGCGTCATCGACGACGACTATCGCAACAAGTACATCACCGGCGGCGCCTCGCCAGCGGCAAACTTTGGCAACGAGACCTACTACGGTCAGGACTTCCTCTTCAAGACCGAGCGCGGGCGCATTTTCAACTTCGCGATTCCTTATCCGTTCGGAGACAAGACCTTTGGTGGCGGTGGCAGGGCCTTCGCAAATGCAAAGGCCGAGTTGGACCGTTATGGGCTGCTCATTGAGCGAGCCTGCGATCTCATTCGCCACTTCGAGATGGATCTCTACGACAACGCACTCGTTCCAGTGGCACTCGCCCATCGGCATGCGTCCATCAGCCTGGTGCCCGGTGGCAAAGTCCTCGACTTGTTGGTGCGCAGCGGTCTTGGTGTGGACAAGAAGCGCTGACGGTTCATGCGCTGCCTGGGCTTGCGACTTTTCAGGCGTGAGCTGACCTGAAACATCGGTCAGAGGCTGAACACCACGCTGACCGGCCCGCTGCCTTGGTGCGACTCGTAGGTCGCCCGCCCGTGGTAAACGAACGGCGCTGCCTTCCCGCCCGCCAGCTTGCCATCTCGCACGAACAGGTGAATGGCAATGCCACGTCGCTCATGCTCGATGATCTCCCGGCCTCGCTTGCTCTCCGGCGTCGTCGCGTTCTGGCTTTGCCAGTGGAAGTGATACTCGTCGATCCAGTGGTCCAGGTACTTGTGCTCCTCGGCCTTGCCCTGCTTGTTCAGGGTCACCAGCAGCACATGCGCCTTCTTTTCGTTAAGCGTCACGTGCCCCACGTTCCAACTGCCCGGGTTGAACGCTTCGCCGAACAGCGGGGGAATCTCTTCGCGCTGAAAGCTCTGCCCGACGGCCAGGTCCAGCGGATCGACAACGCCGCGTAGCCGCGCCAGCGTGCGCATCTCGTCGGTGGCCGGCATGTCCTCGTAAGCCGGGTTGTTGGCCTTCAGCACGTACTGGCCGTCGCGGGTCTTGGTCACCACGCGCAGCAGGTACTGGTTGTCGCCGGACTCGTCCTGTCGCTCGATGGCCACCACGTTGCCGGTGATCGAGCCGGCGCGTGTCGGGCTCATCAGCTCCAGCAGCAGGTAGTCACCGTCGCGCACCGGGTTCCTGCCGCCGTCCATGGAGTTGCCGGTGGCCCGCGCGATGAAGTGCCGGCTCGGGTCGAGCGGACCGTACACCTTCGGTAGTGTGCGATGCTCTTCCGAGTCGGTGCGCCCTGTCTTGAAGTGGCCGCAAGCGATCTTCAGGTTCGGGAAGTACGGCAGCTCCACGGCGTCGCGGCGCTTGGCAGGGAACGGCACCACGTTGCTGGCTGCTACCTCGGGCTCTAGGCGCACCTCATAGGCCGCCAGGCGGTAGTCGACGAGTTCCTGCAACATCGCGGCCAGCACGGGTGCCGTCTCCTCAGCCACGCTTTGCGCCAGAGCGAAGGTCGATCCTTCCAGCTTGAAGGGCGCCGTTGTACCCGGAGGGCGATTTCCGCCCGTCCACGCCTTGACCGGGTTGTCGCGCCAGTAGCGCGCCCAAGCGGGGTCTGCAGGGGCGATGGAGCGCACTTCGGCCGGCAGGTCGGCCAGCAAGGGGCGGCGCCGATCCAGCACACCGCGAGAGTGCTGCGCCAGCGCCTGCAGCGGCACCGGCTGACCAAGGCCGTCGAGTTCGAGCAGCGCCTCCAGCAGCACCATCTTGAAGCTCTTGGTCATCGCGGTGACCTCGACCTCACGCAGCAGCGCCTGGAACTGCCCGGCCACAGCAGACTCCAGTTCGGCCAGGTCGCCCATCGTGCGCACCAGCGCAAACCACTGCCCGGCCTGTTGCCGCATGGCCTGCACGCTGCTGCCCGAGCGATAGAACTCGCTCAGCGTGGGGCGCCGGCCGAGCACGTCGCGCAAGGCTTCGTAGTCCTTCTGCGGCCCGGTGCTGTCTAGCGACTTCAAGAAGTCGATGATCGCCAGATCGTAGTTGACGTAGCACCCTGCAGGCAGGTCCAGTGCATGCCGCTCCGCCTTGCGCGCGAATGCGGCCAGCGCCTGGTAGGTGGAACCCACGCCGAACAGCGCCTGCGGCTTTTGCAGAAAGCTGTGGTGGTTGCCGATGAAGTCCAGCACCACCAGGTGCTGCTTGCCTTCGCTGCGGCGCAGGCCGCGGCCCAGTTGCTGCAGGAACAGGATCTTCGACTCGGTGGGCCGCAGCATCATCACCGTGTCGATGCTGGGCAGGTCGACGCCCTCGTTGAACAGGTCGACCGAGAACACCACTTGCAGCGTGCCGGCGTGCAGCCTCTCCAAGGCCTGCGCGCGGCCGAGGGTGGAGCCCGCGTACACCGCGGCGGCCGACACGCCTGCGCGGGTGAACTGCTCGGCCATGTAGTCGGCGTGGCGCGTCGAGACGCAGAACGCCAGCGTGCGCTGCTGGGCCTTGCTGCGCCACTCGCGCAGGGCGTGGCGCGCGCGGGCCAGCGTGGCCAGCTTGTTGGACAACTGCTCCGGGTCGAACCGACCGTTGCGCCAAGGTACCTCGCGGTAGTCGACTGATTCGTCCTGGATGCCGTGGTAGTGGAAGGGCGCCAGCAGCCCCGCCTGGATGCCGGCGAACAGATGGCAGCTGTAGACCAGGTTGTCGTCGCACAGCGAGAGGATGTCGGACTGGTCGGTGCGCTCCGGCGTGGCCGTCAGCCCCAGCAGGAAGGAAGGGGCGAAGTGCGCCAGCAGCCGCCGGTAGGTGCCGGCAGCGGCATGGTGGAATTCGTCGATGACGACGTAGTCGAAATGCTGGGGCGCGAACCGCTCCAGATGTTCGGCCTTGGCCAGCGTCTGCACCGAGGCGCACAGCACGTCGACTTCGGCATCGCGGCTGCGGCCGGTGTAGTAGCCCACGCGCTTCTTCGGCAGGATGCGGACAAAGGTGGCCGCCGCCTGGCCCAAGATCTCTTCGCGGTGTGCGACGAACAGGATGCGTCGCGCGCCCATGCGCACGGCATCGAAGGCTGCCAGCCAGGTCTTGCCCAAGCCGGTGGCCAGCACCACCAGGCCGCGCCGGTATCCGCCATCGCGGCTGGCCGTCAGGGCCGCCAGCGCTTCATGCTGGATCTTCGTGGGCTCGGGCGGCGCCTCCTGCTCGTGGCTGCCGGGCGCGATCGTTAGCGAAGGCGGAAGCCGCCGCTGCTCGTAGGCCTCGATCCAGGCATCGGACAGCGCCACGGTCTTCGGGTGACCGAACAACTCGTCGAAGCGCTGGCGGGCTTCGAGAAAGCCGGAATCGCCGGGGTAGACGACGCGGTAGTTCCACTCCAACCCGTCCTGCAGAGCCTGCCGGCTGATGTTGCTGGAGCCGATGAACGCGGTTCCTGCCGCGAGCAACTGCCCATCCAGCTTGGCGAAGATGTAGGCCTTGAGGTGGAAGCTGCCTTCCTGCGTCGTGTAGACGCGCACCTCGGCGCCGCGCTCCTGCAGCAGCAGCAGCAAGCGCAAGGCTTCGGGGTCGGTGATGTCGAGGTAGTCGCTGGTGAGCACGCGCACTCGCTGCGGCGCACCGGCTTCGACCATCGACTCCAGGTCGGGCAGAAGAAGCCTCAGGCCCGTGGTCTTGATGAACGCGACCGCCAGGTCTGCCTGAGTGGCCCAGGTGAACGCTTCGGAGAGGTGGGGCAGGAAGTGGTCGGCGCCACCGGTCACCAGCCGCTGGCTTGGCACGGGCTTGCGGGTGGCCAGCGCATTGGTCCAGCGTTCGGTTCGATCGGGCCGCTGGTCGACGGTGAGCCACACGTCGAGCTGGTGCACATCGGGCCATCGGCCGAACCACTGCCGCAGGGTAGCCTCGTCGGCATCCGTGAACCGGCGCCCGCCATGAACGCGCTCGCCGGTGCCATGCTTGAAGCTGACGTACAGGGTGCCGCCGGGGCGCAGGGCGCGCCACAGGCGATCGAGGGTGGCCGGCATGGCGGCCAGAGGTACGTGCAGCAAACTGGCGCAGCACCAGATGCCGTCGAACGTTTCGACCTCGTCGACATCCTCGAAACGCCGCACCGCGACGTCGAACCCGCAGTGTGCGCTGGCCAGACGAGCCAGCTCTGCGGACGCGTCGAAGGCGGTGACCTGGAAGCCAGCCTCGGAGAAGGCCCTGGCATCGCGACCCGAGCCGCAGCCGGCGTCGAGGATGTGGGCGCCAGCCGTGAGCTGTGTCAGGAACCGCTGGTAGATCGGTGCCATGTCCACGCCGACGGTCGAGCCGAAGAACTCGGCCGCGAACTGTTCGTAGTACTGGTCGGTTTGGTCCATCCCTGGCAGTGGCTTCTTCGATGCCGCTCTGGCTGGCAGCGTACCAGGTGAAGCGGCGGCATCGGCACGGGGCGCGTTGCCGCCGCTGGCGCGTCAGACGTGCTTGGCGATGAACTGCCGATCCAGCACGATCAACGCCTCGACGTTATCCGGCAGCACGAGGCCCAGCTGCTGGCAGGCATGCCGGAAGCCGTGGAGCTGCCGCTCGAGCCCCACCTCCGGGTTCTTCCGCGACAGCTCGCGGAAGAGCTCCACGGCCGCGTGCTGCTGGGCGCGCTGGATGTCCAGCAGGATGTCGCCCAGCACGTCCAGCCGCCACGTGGGTGAGTTGCGCATGAAGGCGGCCGTCGGCACGAAAGCGCCTTCGGCGTGTTCGTCGCAGATGTGGAACAGGCCCTTGGCGCTGCGCATGCCGGGCAGGATCTCTTCGCGCGTGGGCACGTCGATGCCGGGGCTCAGCCAGTAGGGGCTGCGTTCCTGGGTTTCGTCGGTCACGAACATCATTCATCTCCTTGGGGTTCGGGGTTGCGGGTGTCGGGGTTCGGGTGGGCTGCGGGTGAAGACGCCTTGGCGTCGGGGTGGGGTCGGCCCAGGTACGCGTTGACGATCGCTCGGCGGCCGTGGCCCAGGTGTTCGGCGATGGCCTGGCGCGCGTGCGCGTCGAGCGCCGCGTCGACCGTGCCGCCGCCGGCCACCGGGGGCGGCTGTCCGGTCATCGAGCGGTAGGCATCGGCCGCGTCCTGGTGGCGCAGGCCGTGCGGCACCACCTTCAGGCCCGCGCGGGTGATGCCATGGCGTTCCATCACGTAGCGCAGCCGCCGCTCGGCCTGCGCCAGCGTGCGCCGCGGGTCGCTGACGCTGTCGTCGGGGCTGATGGCCACGCGGCAGGCCTGCACCACGGCGGCCTCGCGCTGAGGAGTGTCGATGGGCAGCAGCCGGTCGCGGCCACCCTTGGTGCCGCGGTGCGTGTCCAGATAGCGCGCCGGGCCGTCGGCGGGGCGGCCGGCCTGCTGCGCGGTCAGCACGTCCTGGTGGGGCCGCAGCATCAGGCTTTCCTTGAAGCGCAGGCCAAAGGCCTGCATCAGGCGCAGCGACGCGGCGGCGTGCCGGTCGTGGGCTTCCACCTCGCAGATCACCGCGTCGGCATCCACGCCCTGGGCGCGCCAGGTCTTGTCCACCGTGGCCGCCAGGCTGCGGCGGTGCAGCGCGGGGTCGTCGAAGTAACTGGCGATGGGCTTCAGCAGGCGCGGCTTGCCGATCCAGCCGGCAAAGGTGCGCATGAAGCTGAAGTAGGTCTGGATGGTGGCCGGGCTCATGCGGCCGGCGTGCGCCTCGGCCTGCCAGTGCGCGGTGACCGCATCGACATGCCGGCCGCTGAACGAGCGCGGGTCGAGCTTGAAGCGCTTGGGGTGCTGGCGCAGGAAGGTGAAGAGCCAGTGGCAGAAGCGCGCCCGCTCGGCGATGGTCTTGTGGCTCACGCCCTTGTGCTTGCTGCTGTGGCGCCAGTTGTGCTGCTGCAGGATCAGGTTCAGCACGTAGGTGCCGCGGCGCGGGTTCAGCGGCAGATCGGTCAGTGCCGGCTGCTCGTAGGTGCGCGGCCGGGCGATGGGCCCGGCGCGCGCAGGGCGGCGTGTGGTGGTGGGCGCAGGGCGGTGCGGTGTGGCGGGCATGGGGCGAGTCCTCGGCAGTCGAATCGGTGGAACCCTGTGGTGCAGGCATCGGCGGATTCCGGGGCCGATGCCGGGCCAGTGGCTTGCGGCGGCCACCCCGAAAGGCAGCCACCGCGCGGAGGTTCGTAAAAGCGATCGCCAGCCAGCACGCGTCGGGCGCGATGTGGCGTCTGCCGGGGCAGACCAGGCCTTCTGGAGGCCCGAGGCAATCCCGGGGGCTCGACCCCCGGTGCGGTGCCCGAGCGGCACCGCGAACTCGTCCCCCACGCCGGTCTGACTGGCAGCGCCCGTTCCGCGACGGGCGCGCAGGCCGTTCACGCGGGCCCTGCCGCCGCGGGGTGACGAGCACCGGGCGGTTGGACAGGGCTGGCTTGCAAGCAGAGGCCAGTGCGTGAGCGCGTGGGGGAGGAACTCGAACGCCGGCTTCGCAGAGCAGGCGTCTTTCGCAGCCCGGAACGGGTGCGAGAGCTGGGGACGGTCACTGCCGCAGCCTCTGGGGCCGGGCAGGCATCGGTGGTCAGGCCACCGGTCGGGGCAGGGCCGCTCGGGGCGGCGGCTGCCGGGTGCGCATCACCTCGGGCCGGTGTCGGGCACGGGCTCGAGGGTGGCGCCAGGGTCGGGCCCTGGCGCGGCGCGATGGCGTCGAGGATGACGCGGCGACGCACGTGCGTCGGCTTCTGTGCGCGCCCGCTGTGGCGGGCGCAATGGTGACGAGGTCACCGCTCCAAGGCTTGCAGTCTTGCGACTTCGGGGGCTCGATGCCGCCCAGGGCTGCCAGCTGATCCCTGCTTGCGCACCGGCAGTGTGGACCCGGCAGTGCAGGCCTTGCAACCGCGAAATTCGCCGATTGGGGAGCCGATGGCGAAAGGGCCGTGATTTCGCCTGGGGTTGACGGGAAGGTGTTCTACCTCTGGGTCCGACCGTGCTCGGGCCGACCGGCTGCCTGCGCCTGGAAGTGACATCCGAAATGCACTGCAGGTACAGCCCAGGGGCGGCGCGCGATCTGCGGTGTGACTGGGGAATCGACCGGGTGACAGCCGGCAATCACTGCAGTGACACGTGCTGTCGCTCGAAAGGTCGGCGCGGCGGCGCAACCCTTGAAGAGAGCTTCGCTCATGGAACGCTGGTCTTCTGTCTCACCGGAGCGACCATGTCCGAGCTTCCGACCTTCCACGGCCACATCGTCGAACTGCGCCGCCACGTCAACGTGCACTGGCGCCACCTGCACCCCATCGCGCCGACCGATCGATGGGAGCTGTGGCTGTGTGCGCCAGACGGCACCGAGCGCAAGTTCACCGTCCATACGCGGGACATGCCGGCGCGCCGCGGCCACGAGGTCAGCCTGATCACCACCACGCACATCCGCCCGCGCGTGCTGGCCCTGGCCAACTGGACGACGCTCGACGGCGTCAACTACGCCCGCAGCGAGCCGCCGGGTTTGGTGCGGGTGGGTGACGTGCTGTTGCTGGCCTCAGGCTTCGTCGGCGTGACGGCCTGGCTGGACGATGCGGGGATGGTGCTGTTCGTGCCCGTGGCGGCCGTGGTGCTGGCGGTCGTGGCGACGGTGCGCTGGGTGGCGCGGCAGCGGCTGGCGTGGCGGGTGGATCGGGCGATCGATCTTGAGGCGTGGCGGACTTCGAGCGCGGTCGTGCGAATGCATTGAGTTGGCAGGCACGTGCACGATCCTCCTCCTCGTGCCCATACCCCAAGTCTTCGGCGCCGTTGAGAAGTGGTCGCCAAAATCTGAACCTTGATGCCTTAGTGAAGTGTCACGGACTCGTCTTACAGGCAAGCAGAGCGACAGCTTCACTCACTCTGACAGCGGTGCCTTGCCGTCAGATCGGCCGTCTGGCTTTACGAACTCGTCTGCGGCGGGGTCCGGTGGCCCTTCTTCGGCCGACCTCCGGAAGGCGCTGCCCTTTTGCGCTCTTGCGATCGACATCTCCACAATCCGGTCGATCACGCGGTCTGCAGTGTTCCACTTCATCACCAGCCTCCCAGGATCCATTCCATACTCTGCAACAATGTCGCGTAGTTGATCCAGGGTTAGACCCTCAAGCGCGTTTCGAAGCGCTTGCTCGCCCTCTCTCACTATCTGAACTGGATCTAGAGCGGCTGCGGTTCGCCTGTTCTTGCCTCGCTTCGCCTGACCTCTATCGGCTGCCTCCGTAGCGGGCATTTCCTTGGGCACTCTGGCCTTCTGTCCTACAGGATCGAGAGCCTCTATCAAGGCTGCCTCGAAAGCGGGGTTGCGTTCGGCTTCGTCAAGCACCACGCGCATGAGGCGACCCAGCGTGGTCTTGAGGCTCACAGATCATCCTCCAGGTCGTTCCAGATCTCCTTCGCTAGCTCGATGTAGGTCGAGGTAAGTCCGTTCGGGTCCGAGCCGTACTTCTGTCGAAGAGTGCGCTTGAAGGGGGAGTACTCGGCTGCGGCTGACGCAGTGTTGGTCTGCTTGACCTTTGTCGTGTAAACGTCGGGCAGGTTCGCGTCCGTCTGGAGCTGTCTCAGCACCGTGTTATGCACCGTTGAGTTGGCCTGATACTTGGTGATCACGACGCCCAAGGGCTCGATCTCCTCGCCTATCGCCTGGGCGAACTCGCCCACGCGAGTAACGATCTGCGGAATGCCGTACGTCGAGAGGTGGTCGGGAATGGTGGGGATGATGTATGCATCGGACAGGCGCAGACCATTCAGCGTGACGATGCCCAGGTTCGGCGGGCAGTCGACGATGACGATGTCGTAGTCGTCCAACTTCGCCTTAACCGCGCGCCAAAGCAGCTCGACAGGGTTGACCGCGTAGAACTTGCCTGACGGAGCCGAGGCGAGTTGATCCTGCACGTCGATCAAGTCAAGGCTTGATGGCAACAGGTCAATGGTTCTGGCTTCCTGCACGTCGCCGACTCGTTTTTGGAGCGTCGCCTCCAGATTGAACTTCTTCACATCGGGGTTCATCGCATCCTTGAACAGCTGGGCCAACGTGTGGCCCTGGTTGTTCAGCTCGAGCCACTTGTCTTCGCCCAAGAGCATGATGGTGGCGTTGGTCTGCGGGTCGAGATCGATCACGAGAACTTTCTTCCGCATCTCGCCCGAGAAGACCTCGGCCAGAGCCACGGACGTGGTCGTCTTCGCAACGCCGCCCTTCAAGTTGATCGTCGAAATCACATGAGCCATAGGAGTGTTCCTCTTGTTTCTCTTGAGCCAAGACCGAATCTGCGAGCGCTTGAAGACAGGGCCGGACGCCAGCTCTGCGACTGGGCGAGGAAAGTCCGCTGACCTGACGCGCCAGTTGGCAACGGCTTGCCTGGAGACGCCGACCATCTCGGCGATCTCGCCGATACCTACAAGTTCATCGCTCTGCTGAGTCATGTCACCCTGTGAACATCATTCACAGCTGAAGTGTACATCGTACACAACTGAGGTCAAGGCCTGGGAGTGAGGCTCGTGGTCGCGGCCGGGGATGAAAAAATTATCGCCATCCAGGAAGTTCATGTGCAAGAATGAGTGAAATATTCATCCGGAGCCGATCATGCTGCTCGAGTTCCGCATCCGCAACTTCCGGTCGATCAAGGACGAGCAGTCCCTGAGCTTGGTGGCCGCGCCGGCCGACAAGGAACTGGCCGAGACGCACGTGGCGCCGACCGGCCTGAAGGCCTTGCCCCAGGCCGTTCGCTCGGCGGTGCTGTACGGGCCCAATGCCAGCGGCAAGAGCACGCTGCTCTTTGCGCTGAACTATCTTCGGGCCATGGTGGCCGAGTCGGCCACAGTCGTGCAGCCGGGGCAGACCTACAACGTCCAGCCTTTCCGGCTCGACCCGGCTACGGCCAGCCAGCCAACCGAGTTCGAGGCCAGTTTTCTGGTCGACGGCATCCGCCATCAGTACAGCTTCGCGATGACGGCCGAGCGCATCGTCAGCGAACAGCTGATGGTGTGGCGCACTGCAAAGCCGACACAGTGGTTCAGCCGCCGCCTGGACGACAGTGGTGAACGCTACGTCTATGAGTTCAGTGCCTACTTGACCGGCCCGCGCAAGCTCTGGCAGGAAAGCACGCGACCCAACGCGCTGTTCCTGTCGACGGCGGCGCAGCTCAACAGCGAGTTGCTGGGCCCTGTGGCGCGCTGGCTCGTGCAGGGCCTCGTGTACCTGCCGGCGGGTGCCTTCATCGACCATGCGTTCACGACGGCGCTGCTGGAATCGCAGGAAGGTCGCGCCGCGGTTCGAGACTTCCTGGCGACGGCAGACATCTCCATCGCCGAGGTGTCGGCCGTGCCCCGCAAGGGGCTGCGCGGCCAGGTGATGTTCCAGCCCGGGGGCGTTGCGCAGGCTCGGCAGGAGGAAGGAGAGTTCCTCTTCCCGATCTTCGAGCACCGCACCGAGCAGGGCACCGCAAAGTTCGAGCTGCACGAGGAATCCGAAGGCACGCAGCGCCTCTTCAGCCTGGCCGCGCCGGTGCTGGATGTGCTCAAGCACGGCCGCGTGCTGGTGGTGGACGAACTGGACCGCAGCCTGCACACCCTGCTGGTCCGGCGCCTCGTCTGCATGTTCCACGACCCGGTGCTGAACCCGCGCGGTGCGCAGCTGGTCTTCAGCACGCACGACACCTCTTTGCTCGACCACACGCTGTTCCGGCGCGACCAGGTGTGGTTCGCCGAGAAGGACGGAACACAGGCCACGCGAATCTTCCCGCTGTCGGACTTCAGTCCGCGCAAGCACGAGGCGTGGGAACGCGGCTACCTGATGGGGCGCTACGGCGCGGTGCCGATGTTCTCCGCCTTGCCGGAAACGGCGCCGTCGGTGGTCGTGTCATCGGCGCCCTCGGCTCCGGGTTCGCCGGTGACGGTCTGACTTACCCGAACGACTGATGGGTAAGGACGGTCAGCCCAAGCACCGGCAAGCGGCGCGAGAACTGCTGCGACGCAAGGCGCAGCGGCAGCCCGCAGAGCGCTTGCTCATCGTGTGCGAAGGTTCGAAGACCGAGCCCCTGTATCTTGGCGAGATCCGGCAACAGTTGCGGCTGCCGTCGGCCAACGTGCAGGTCCAACCTGCAGCCTACGGCACCGAGCCGCTAAGGATCGTCGAGTACGCCGAACGTCTGTTCACCGAGGGCCAGCGCGCGCTGGGCATCCACGCGCGGACCTTCGATCGGGTCGTCGTTGTGTTCGATCGTGACGAGCACCACACCTACCACGCCGCGTTGCAGCGCGTTGCGGCACTGAACGGGCGGCTCGAGAACGACGAACGGGTCAAGTTGCCCTTCGAGGCCGTGGTGTCCGTGCCTTGCTTCGAGCTGTGGCTGCTGCTTCACTTCGAGGACGTGTTCGCGCCGCTGCACCGTGACGAAGCCATCGATCGGCTTCGCGGGTATCTGGCTGGCTACGCGAAGGGGCAGGGTTCACACTGGGCTGTGACGCGCGAGCGCCTCGATGTCGCCACGGCTCGAGCCGAAGCGCTGCTGGCTGCGGGACACGCAGCCGAGGATGGCACGCAGCCCTACACGAACATGCACGAGCTGGTGCGCCGCCTGCTGCACCTCAAGGACCAAGCCGCCTGATCGGCGAGGGACGGGCAGCCCGGCAGGACGGTTTGCAAACAACACGGTCAGGGATAACAACATGGCACAAGCCTCCGAGTCGGTCGCGATCTACTGGGATTTCGAGAACCTGCACGCCAACCTGGTGGATCAGGCTCACGGACAGGGTGCGTACCTTGCCAACAGATTCAGACCTCAGGACGAGGTGATCGACGTCGAGACGATCGTCGAGTACGCACTCTCGCTCGGGCCGATCGCCATCAACCGCGCTTTCGCCAACTGGGTGTCCTTCAATCGCTACAAGCAATCTCTGCTGCAGGCTGCCATCGAGCTGATCCAGGTCTTTCCGCCGGGTGCCAACGCGAAGAACGGAGCCGACATCAAGCTCTGCCTGGACGTGATGGAGGACATGGTCCGCTTCTCGCACATCGGGACGATCATCGTCGTCGGCGGCGACAGCGACTACATGCCGCTGTCCTACAAGGTCAAGGCTGCGGGGCGAACGCTGGTGGGCATCGGCAGCCGGCGTGGGACGAACCAGCACTGGGCTCGAAGCTGTCACGAGTTCAAGTTCTACGAAGCGCTGCTGGCACCGGCCGTGCCCGCCGCAGAGGCAGTAGCTTCAACGCAGCCACCGGCTGGCGCGATAGCCCCGGCTGCGGCGGGTGAGCCTGTCTCCACGGCAGCGCAGCCGGTTGTGGCTGAGACCGAAGCCCCAGGCGCCCATTCGGAAGCCGCGAACCGGCTGGAGGAGATGCGGACGCTGCTCGACGTGGCCGAGACCGCGGCGGCCCAGCGCCAGGCTGCGCGCGATCTCGTCGGCAAGGCTATCGCGCGCCTGGCGCAGAACCGTGGCGAGACCTGGATCCAGAAGGCGAGACTCCGGCCGTTCATCCAGCGCATCGACTCGACCTTCCACGAATCGAGCTACGGCTTCTCGACCTTCAACGAGATGCTGGCCTCGATGAGCGACCTGGTCGAGGTGCGGCGGGGTGAGTTCGATCACGAGCTGCGCCTGCGGCCTGCCGTGACGGAACCGGCCGCTTGACGACGCGTCATGCCCTTGGTGGTTGGCGTCTCGGGAAACTCGAGTTTCCGTACGACCAGTAGACTTGCCAGCCAGTGAACGAGCCCCGCTTCATCGGGTGTCTAGGCGTCCCATGAAAGCCCACGCGATCCAGGTAGCCAGACGGGTAGCTCGAACCGCCCCAAGCCGAGGGTCCCATCGCAAGCCGTTGTCCCGTCAACGCTTTTCGATTCCAGCCCCTCAATACGACATCGTGCTGATGTGAGCCCCCGGCCGCCTTGCGGCCGCCCCCCGAGGGGGCTGCAATCCGCGACCGGGAAACCCGGATCGCGGATTGGGCGCTGAGAGGCACCGCCCCTGGCCGCTGTCGCGGCCTGTCACAGAGG
>JBFLWE010000088.1:0-22370 GCA_040758375.1 Pseudomonadota bacterium | reverse complement strand
GCTGCCGCGGCCGGGGTGCCGCGGCAGCGCCGGCTCAGGGCGTGAATTCGTCGGCCAGTTCATCGGCCCGCTTCTGGGCCGCCACGAAATCGAGCGTGCCGGTGTAGATGGAACGGCCGCAGATCACGCCCTCCACCCCTTCGCTCTCCACCGCGCACAGCCTCTCGATGTCGGCGATGTTCGACAACCCGCCAGAGGCGATCACCGGGATGCTCAGGGCCTGGGCCAGCTTGACCGTGGCCTCGATGTTGATGCCGGTGAGCATGCCGTCGCGGCCGATGTCGGTGTAGATCACCGCTTCGACACCGTAGTCCTCGAACTTCTTCGCCAGGTCGATCACCTCGTGGCCGGTGAGCTTGCTCCAGCCGTCGGTGGCCACCTTGCCGTCCTTGGCGTCCAGGCCCACGATGATGTGGCCGCCGAAGGCGCTGCAGGCGTCCTTGAGGAAGCCTGGGCTCTTCACCGCGGCCGTGCCGATGATGACGTAGCTCAAGCCGTCGTCGAGATAGCGCTCGATGGTGTCGAGGTCTCGGATACCGCCGCCCAGCTGCACCGGGATCTCGTCGCCCACCTCGGCGATGATGGCCTTGATGGCCGCCTCGTTGACCGGCTTGCCCGCAAAGGCGCCGTTGAGGTCGACCAAGTGCAATCTGCGTGCCCCCGCATCGAGCCAGCGCCGCGCCATGGCGGCCGGGTCTTCGCCGAAGGTGGTGCTGTCGTTCATGTCGCCTTGCTTGAGGCGCACGCACTGGCCGTCTTTCAGGTCGATCGCCGGAATCAGCAGCATGGCTGGAGAGCGGATAGTGGGGAGGAAGGGGTGCCGAGAAGACTGGGTAGGCCCTTAGGGCTTCCAGTGCAGGAAGTTGCGGTACAGGTCTAGACCGTGGGCGGCGCTCTTCTCGGGGTGGAACTGGGTGGCAAAAATATTATCCCGGGCCACGGCACTGGTAAAGCGCAGTCCGTATTCGGTGAGGCCGGCGCTGTGGCGCGGGTCCGACGGTTGGGCGTAGTAGCTGTGCACGAAATAGAACCAGGCGCGGTCGGGCACGCCCTTCCACATCGCGTGCACCACGCCGTCGTGAGGCACCTGCACGACCTGGTTCCAGCCGATCTGGGGCACCTTGTAGCGGCTGCCGTCGGGTTGGAGCTGCCCCTCCAGCCGGAAGCGCCGCACCTCGCCGCGGATGAGCCCGAGGCCCGGCGTGTCCTGCTCCTCGCTGTGGTCGAGCAGCATCTGCATGCCCACGCACACGCCCATCAGCGGCTTGGAGGCCGCGGCCTCGAGCACCGCTTCCTTCAGGCCGGCGCTCTGCAGCTCGCGCATGCAGTCGCGCATCGCCCCCTGGCCGGGCAGCACGATGCGCTCGGCCGCGCGCACTTCTTCCGGCCGCGAAGTGACGACCACCTCCACGCCCTCGCCCTGCGCCACGTGCATCACCGCCTGCGACACCGAGCGCAGGTTGCCCATGCCGTAGTCGACGACGGCAACGGTGCGCTTCATTTCACAGGCTCCCCTTGGTGGACGGGATCACATCGGCCGCGCGCGGGTCGAGTTCGAGCGCGAAGCGCACCGCGCGCGCAAAGGCCTTGAAGATCGTCTCGCATTGGTGGTGCGCGTTCTCGCCCTTGAGGTTGTCGATGTGCAGCGTCACCAGCGCATGGTTGGCGAAGCCCTGGAAAAACTCGAAGGCCAGCTGCGTGTCGAAGGCGCCGATCGCGCCGGACTTGAACTTCACGTCCATGTGCAGGCCGGGGCGGCCGGAGAAATCGACCACCACGCGCGACAAGGCCTCGTCCAGCGGCACATAGGCATGGCCGTAACGGCGAATGCCCTTTTTGTCGCCCACCGCCTTGGCCACCGCCTGGCCCAGCGTGATGCCCACGTCTTCCACCGTGTGGTGGCCGTCGATGTGCAGGTCGCCACGGGCTTCGACCTCCAGGTCGATCAGCCCATGGCGGGCGATCTGGTCCAGCATGTGGTCGAAGAAGCCGATGCCGGTGGACAGCTTGGCCTCGCCGGTGCCGTCGAGGTTGACCCGCACGCGGATCTGCGTTTCCTTGGTGTTGCGCTGGACTTCGGCGATGCGCGGGGCGGTCATCGCAGCCTCCGCCGAGCCGCCTCAAGGAGGCTGTGCGCCCCCTCGGGGGGCAGGAGCGAAGCGACAGTGGGGGCAGTCATCTACAAGCTCGCTTTCAGGGCGTCGATCATCAGGGTGTTCTCTTCCGGCGTGCCCACCGTCAGGCGGATGCAGCCGGCCAGCAGCGGGTGCAGCGCGGAGACGTTCTTCACCAGCACGCGGCGCTGCTTCATGCCATCGAAGGCACGCTTGGCATCCGGCACGCGCACGAGGATCATGTTGGCTTCGCTGGGATAGGGCCGCACGCCGGGCATGGCTTTCAGCGCGGCCTGCAGGCGCTCGCGCTGCTCGCGGATGATGGCCGCCTGGCGAGCGTACTCGTCCGCATGCTCCAGCGCAAAGAGGGCCGCCTCGGCATTGAGCACGCTCACGTTGTAAGGCGGGCGCAGCTTGTCGATCTGCTGCACCAGTTCGCGGCGCCCGATCAGGTAGCCGATGCGCACGCCGGCCAGGCCGAACTTGCTCATCGTGCGCATGACCAGCACATGCGGGTAGCGTTGCAGCCGCGGCATCGAGTCGCGGCAGGCAAAGGGCTGGTAGGCCTCGTCGATCACCACGAGGCCGGGGGCGGCTTCGATGATGCGGTCGATCACCGCGTCGTCCCACAGGTTGGCCGTGGGGTTGTTCGGACAGGCCAGGTAGATCAGCGCCGGGCGGTGCTGCTCGATCGCCGCCAGCATGGCGGGCTCGTCGAGCTCGAAATCGGCCGTGAGCGGCACGCCAACGAAGCGGATGCCTTGCAGCTGGGCTGACATCTCGTACATCACGAAGCCCGGCAGCGGCGCCATGAACACCGCGCCCGGCACGTCGCAGGCCATGCTGAGCATGGTGATGATCTCGTCGGAGCCGTTGCCCAGCGTGAGGGCGCAGCCCTCGGGCATGCGGGCGTGGCGGGCCAGCGCGTCGCGCAGGTCCTGCACCCGGCCGGCCGGATAGCGGTTCAGTGCCACCCGGCCCAGCCGCTCGCCCAGCGCCTGTTGCAGCGCCTCGGGCAGGCGGAACGGGTTTTCCATCGAGTCGAGCTTCACCAGCCCGGCGCTGGGCTGGACGGCATAGGCGTGCATGTCCTGCACGTCCTGGCGCAGCACGCGCTGCAGGCGTTGTTCGAGGGCGGTCATGCGGGCGCGTCGAGCAGTTCGGGCCCGACCAGGAAGGGGTTGACGATCTTCACGCTGTCGATCTGCTGTTCGTGCTGCAGGTCTTCGCTGAGCAAGTAGGCACAGCCTTGCGCTTGCGCGGCGGCGACGATCAGCGCATCCCAGCAATTGAGCTGGTAGCGGCTTTCCACGGCCCAGGCGGTTTCCATCGTGGCATGGTCGATCTGCCAGGGCTGCCAGCGCTGGTAGCGCCGGACCTCGGCCCGAGCGTCGCCCGCGGAGATCGCCGTGGGGAACTTGCGGCGGGCGTTGCTGTAGAACTCATTCAGCACTTGAGTGCTGATGCGTCCACAGCGGCGCTGCCAGCAGGCCGCGATCCACGCGCGGGCCCTGTCCCGCTTCGCGATGTCGTGATCGTCGAAGCAGTACAGCAGCACATTCGTATCGACGAACACCGTGGTCACCGACGCCCTCGCTCGTGCGATTCCTCCCGGGTGGGATAGCGCCCGTCCGAGGCGCCCCAGCTCTTGAACTCCAGCGCCTCGCGCATCGCGCGCTCGTAAGCGTCGTCATGCCGCATCTTCTCGGCCAGCAGCTCGCCGATCAGCCGCGAGACGCTGGTGTTGCGGCGCGCGGCCTCCATGCGCGCCCATTCGGCGACGCTGTCTTCCATCGTGACCGTGACGTTTTTCATCGCTTTGCACGAAGTTCGTGTTGCACGATCTTCGTGTTTCACGAACTTCGTGTCAAGTCTTCAGCCGCAGCTCCGCCGCCTGGGCATGGGCCTGCAGCCCTTCGCCGTACGCGAGCTCGGCCGCGATCGGCCCCAGGTTTTGCGCCCCCGCCGCGCTCACCTCGATCAGGCTGGAGCGCTTCTGGAAGTCGTACACGCCCAGCGGCGACGAGAAACGGGCCGTGCCCGAGGTGGGCAGCACATGGTTGGGGCCGGCACAGTAGTCGCCCAGCGACTCGCTGGTGTAGGCGCCGAGGAAGATCGCTCCGGCGTGCTTGAGCAGCGGCTCCCAGCGCAGCGGCTCGGCCGCACTGATCTCCAGGTGCTCGGGTGCGATGCGGTTGCTGATCTCGCAGGCCTCTTCCATGCTGCGCGTCTCGATCAGCGCGCCGCGGCCTTCGAGCGAGGCACGGATCACCGCGGCGCGCGGCATCGGCGGCAGCAGGCGCTCGATGGCCTCGCGCACCCGTGCGATGTACGCGGCATCCGGGCACAACAGGATGCTTTGCGCGAGCTCGTCGTGCTCGGCCTGGCTGAACAGGTCCATCGCCACCCAGTCGGGCGGCGTGGTTCCGTCGGCCAGCACGAGGATCTCGCTCGGGCCGGCGATCATGTCGATGCCCACCTGCCCGAACACGCGCCGCTTGGCCGAGGCCACATAGGCATTGCCGGGGCCGGTGATCTTGTCGACCCGCGGCACGGTGGCGGTGCCGTAGGCCAGCGCACCCACCGCCTGGGCGCCGCCGATCGTGAACGCACGGTGCACGCCTGCCAGATAGGCCGCGGCCAGCACCAGCGCATTGCGTTCCCCACGCGGCGTGGGCACCACCATCACGATCTCGCCGACGCCGGCCACCTGTGCCGGCACGGCGTTCATCAGCACGCTGGACGGGTACGCCGCCTTGCCGCCGGGCACGTAGATGCCCACGCGGTCCAGCGGCGTGACCTTCTGGCCCAGCAGCGTGCCGTCCGCATCGCGGTAGCTCCAGCCGCGGCCGCAGGCCTCGAGCTGGCGCTCGTGGTAGGCGCGCACACGTCCCGCCGCCGCCTCCAGCGCCCGGCGTTGCGCGGGGGTGATGGCATCGAGCGCGCCGCGCAGTTCCTCGCGCTTGAGTTCAAGCGCTGCCACCGACTCCGCCGCCAGCCCGTCGAAGCGCTGCGTGTACTCCAGCACCGCGGCATCGCCGCGCGCCTTCACGTCGGCCAGGATCGTGGCCACCCGCTCCTCGATCGCATGGTCTTCCTCGGCCGACCAGTGCAGCAGGCGCTGGAACGCGGCTTCGAAGTCCGGGGCTCGGGTCTGGAGCTGGCGCAGGTTCAGGCTCATGACGGGCTCACTGAGGAATGGCGGCGGCAAAGGCGTCGATCAGCGCGCGGATCGGCTCGCGCTTGAGCTTCAGGGCGGCCTGGTTGACCACCAGGCGGGACGAGATGTCCATGATCTTTTCCACCTCCACCAGGTGGTTGGCCTTGAGCGTGCTGCCGGTGGAGACCAGATCGACGATCGCATCGGCCAGCCCCGTGAGCGGCGCCAGCTCCATCGAGCCGTACAGCTTGATCAGGTCGACGTGCACGCCCTTGTCGGCAAAGTGCTGGCGCGCGGTGTGCGTGTACTTGGTGGCAACCCGTATGCGCGAGCCCTGGCGCACGGCGGCGGCATAGTCGAAGTCGTCGCGCACCGCCACGCTCATGCGGCACTTGGCGATCTTCAGATCGAGCGGCTGGTACAGGCCGCCGCCCGAGAACGAGGCCAGGTGCTCCAGCAGCACGTCCTTGCCGGCCACGCCCACGTCAGCGCCGCCGTGCTGCACGTAGGTGGGCACGTCGGTCGCGCGCACCAGCACCACGCGCACGTCGGGCCGGTTGGTCGCCAGGATCAGCTTGCGCGAGCGCTCCGGGTCTTCGTTCACCTCGATGCCCGCGGCCTTGAGCAGCGGCAGGGTCTCGTCGAAGATGCGGCCCTTGGACAGCGCGAGGGTGAGGCCCGTCATGCCTTCACCCGCTCGATGTCGGCGCCAATGGCGCGCAGCTTGGCCTCCATCTGGTCGTAGCCGCGGTCCAGGTGGTAGATGCGGTCGACCACCGTCTCGCCCTCGGCCACCAGGCCGGCGATCACCAGGCTGGCCGAGGCGCGCAGGTCGGTGGCCATCACGGTGGCGCCAGAGAGTTTTTCGACCCCATGCACCATCGCCGTGTGGCCGTCGATCACGATGCGCGCGCCCAGGCGGATCAGCTCGTTGACGTGCATGAAGCGGTTTTCGAAGATCGTCTCGTTGATCATCGAGGCGCCGTCGGCAATGCAGTCCACGGCCATGAACTGCGCCTGCATGTCGGTGGGAAAGCCCGGGTACTCGGTCGTGCGGAAGCCCACCGCGCGGGGCCGCTTGTCGGCCCGCACCCGGATCCAGTCAGGCCCGGCCTCGATGTCCACGCCGGCCTCGCGCAGCTTTTCCACCACGGCGTCGAGGTGGTGCACGCAGGCGTTCTTCAGGGTCACGTCGCCGCCGGCCGCGGCCACCGCGCACAGGAAGGTGCCGGTCTCGATGCGGTCGGGGATGATGCGGTGCGGTGCTTTCGGCGGGTGCAGCGCGTCCACGCCCTGGATGCGGATCTGCCGCGTGCCGTGGCCCTCGATCTTCGCGCCCATGGCGATCAGCATCTCGGCCAGGTCGGGGATCTCGGGCTCCTGCGCCGCGTTTTCCAGCACCGTCTCGCCTTCGGCCAGCGTGGCGGCCATCATCAGGTTCTCGGTGCCGGTGACGGTGATCATGTCGGTGGTGATGCGCGCGCCCTTCAGGCGCTTGGCGCGGGCCACGATGTAGCCGTGGTCCACCACGATCTCGGCGCCCATGGCCTGCAGGCCCTTGATGTGCTGGTCCACCGGCCGCGAGCCGATCGCGCAGCCGCCGGGCAGCGACACGCGGGACTCGCCAAAGCGCGCGAGCAGCGGGCCCAGCACCAGGATCGATGCGCGCATCGTCTTCACCAGGTCGTACACCGCCACCGGGGCGCTCAACTGCGTGGCGTCGATGGTCACCTCGTCGGGCCGCGCCTGCGAGCGCTCGGCGGTGGCGCCCATGCTGCGGATCAGCTTCAGCGTGGTGGCCACGTCCTGCAGCCGCGGCACGTTGACCAGCGTCACCGGCCCAGGCACCAGCAGCGCCGCGCACAGCTCGGGCAGCGCCGCGTTCTTGGCGCCGGAAATCTGCACCTCGCCTTGGAGCTTGCGCCCGCCGCGGATCAGGAGTTTGTCCATTCGAATGGCCTCTTCGGGAAGCGGCCTTGGGGACGCGGGGGACGGGAGGGTCAGGGGTGACGCGAGCCCGCCACCCGAAGCCTCAAGGCCACGGGTGGAGTGTCAGTGATGGTGGGATTGAGACGCCGAGCTTTGGGCCCACTCGGCGGGCGTCAGCGTCTTCATCGACAGGGCGTGGATTTGTTCGCGCATTCTATCGCCCAGGGTCTGGTACACCCGCTGGTGGCGGCGCACCCGCGCCAGGCCTTCGAATTCGGTCGAGACGATGGTGGCAAAGAAATGCCGGCCGTCGCCCTCCACCTCCAGGTGCTCGCAGCGCAAGCCCTGGGCGATGAGATCGCGCACTTCGGAGGCGGTGGGGTCGGCCATGGTGGGGTGGATTGTAGGGGCGCACAGGTGCCGCGCAGGCGCATGGGGGCTCGCATCGGAGGGCAACGGATGACAGCAACGCAAGCGGTGGCCTTGGGCGTGATCGTGGTGATCGGCCTGTGGGCGCTGATGGTCTACAACCGGCTGGTGCGCCAGCGCAACGAGATCGGCAACGCTTTCGCGCAGATCGACGTGCAGCTGAAGCGGCGCTACGACCTGATCCCCAACCTGGTGGAGGTGGCACGCAAGTACGTGCAGCACGAACGCGAGACGCTGGAGGCGGTGATCGCGGCGCGCAACACCGCCCGCAGCGCCGCCGACGCCGCCCGCAGCCGCCCGGCCGACGCCGAGCGCATCGGTGCGCTGGCCGGCGCCGAAGCCCTGCTGGGCGGACAGCTGTCGCGCCTGCTGGCGGTGGCCGAGGCCTACCCGGAGCTGAAGGCTGACGCATCGCTGGGCGAGTTGCGCGAGGAACTCACCCACACCGAGAACCGCATCGCCTTTGCGCGCCAGGCCTTCAACGACACGGTGCTCGACTACAACAACGCCGCCCAGCAGGCGCCCGCCAACCTGGTCGCGGGCCTGTTCGGCTTCCGGGCGGCGGCGCCGCTGCAGGCCACCACCCACGAGGCCGAGCGCGCGCCGGTGCGCGTGCAGCTGTAGCCACGGCCGGCCACGATGCGCTTCCGACGGCACCAGGAGGCCGCGCAGGCGGCCACCCTGCGGCTGGCCATGTTGTTCGCGCTGGTGCTGCTGGCGCTGGTGCTGGCGGTCAACGCGGTGCTGGCACTGGCGTACCGGCTGAGCTTCCCGATGCTGGCCGGCTACCCGAATTTCTTCTTCGAGACCAACACGGCCCTGGTGCTGCTGTGCGTGCTGGGTGGCTGCGCGGTGGAATCGCTGCGGCTGCGCGAGGGCGGGCAGCACGTGGCCCGGCTGGCCGGCGGCCGCGCGGCCCAGCTGTCCGGCAGCGCAGCCGGCGACCGCCTGGAGCGGCGCTTCGCCAACATCGTGCAGGAGATGGCGCTGGCCAGCCGGCATCCGGCGCCGGCGGCCTGGGTGCTGCCGCGCCATGACGCGATCAACGCCTTCGCCGCCGGCTGGCAGCCGGGCGACGCGGTGATCGTCGTCACCCGTGGCGCGCTGGAGCGCCTCACACGCGAAGAGTTGCAGGGCGTGGTGGCGCACGAGTTCAGCCACCTGGTGCACGGCGACACGAGGCTCAACATGCGGCTGGTCGGCCTGGTGTGGGGGCTGCAGATGATCTTCGGCCTGGGCGAGCAGCTCGCCGCGCGCGACGACCTCGGCCGCCGCGGTCCTGGCGCGCTGTTCGGCTTTGCCTTGATGGCCGTCGGCTCGCTGGGCTGGGCCGCCGGCCGCCTGCTGCAGGCGGCCGTGTCGCGCCAGCGCGAATACCTGGCCGATGCCTCCGCCGTGCAGTACACCCGCCAGGTGGACGGCCTGGGTGGCGCCTTGCGCAAGATCGCGCAGCAGGCGGCCGCCCATGCCGACCGGCTGCACACCGCCCACGGCACCAGCCTGGCCCACCTGTGGCTGCATGCGTCAGGCTGGAGCTGGTGGGCCAGCCACCCTCCGCTGGCCGAGCGGCTGCGCCGGCTCTACGGCCGCGCGGTGGCGCCGCTGCCGGCCGAGCCCCTGCCCCTGCCGCCCTCGGACGAGCCGATGAGCGCGCTCGCCGCAGCCAAGGCTCCGGGGCCGCCGGGCGATGCCGGGCCGCCGGCCGCGCTGCAGCACGACCCCGTGCAGCGCGCGGCGGCGCTTGACGGCGGCGAACAGGAAGCCCTGGACCGGCTTGACCGCTGGCATGGGGCGGGGCAGCTGCGCATCGCCGTGCTGTGGCTGCTCACCGAGGCCGGCCCGCCGGAGGCCACGGCGCGGTGGGAGTCGTGGAGCGAGGGCCTGCACTTCGCGGACCCGACACGCCGGACCCTCGTCGCACTCGGACCCGCCGCGCGCCTGCGCGCACTGGAACTGCTGGCGCCGCGCCTGGCGGCGGCCCCGCCGGCGGAACGCACGCGCCTGCGGCAACAGCTGCGCGAGCTGGGCGCCATGCACCCGTTGCGCCTGCATGCCGTGGCCTTGCGCTCGCGGCTGCGCGACAGCACGCAACGCCTGCGCCACGGGCTGCCCTGGGACCGGATGGCGCCGCAGGCCCTGGCAGCCACGCATGCGATGGCATTGGCGCTGCCGCTGCTGCAGGGACAGCGCCAAGGGTGGCTGGACGCGGCGGCACGCGAGCTGGGCCTGGTCCGGCCCGCCGCCGTGAGCGCACCCGCCTGGCGCACCGCCTTCGGCCTGCGCAGGCTGTCGGCCATGGACCGGCCGCGCCTGGTGCGCGCCTGGCTTCGTGCGCTGCCGCCGGGTGCCGGCGCTGGCGCGCATCAGGCCTTGCAAATGGCCTGTTGGCTGCTGGACTCGCCGCTGCCGCCCGAGCTGGGCGGCCCGCCGGGTCAGTGACGCAGCTTGTACCCGCTGGCCAGCAGCCGCAGTGCCACGCCCGCGATCAGCACGAAACTCGCGCCCACGATGCCCAGGCTGACCCAGGGCGACACATCGCTCGCGCCGAAGAAGCCGCGCCGGAAGCCGTCGACCATGTAGAAGAACGGGTTGAGGTGGCTCACCTCGTACCAGAAGGCCGGCAGCGACTGCACCGAATAGAACACGCCGGCGAGGAAGGTCATCGGCATGATGATGAAGTTCTGGAACGCGGCCATCTGGTCGAACTTTTCCGCCCACAGCCCCGCAATCAACCCCAGCGAACCCAGCATGCCGGCGCCCAGCACCGCGAAAACGACGATCCACCAGGGCTCGGCGAAGGCCGGCGGGCCGAACCACACGGTGACGGCGAACACGCCAAGCCCAACGACCAGCCCGCGCAGCACCGAGGCGCCCACGTAGGCCGCGTACCACGCCCAGTGCGACAGCGGCGTGACCAGCAGGAACACCAGGTTGCCGGTGATCTTGCTCTGGATCAGCGACGAGGAGCTGTTGGCGAAGCTGTTCTGCAGCACGCTCATCATCACCAGGCCCGGGATCAGGAAGCTGGTGTAGCCCACGCCCTGGAACACCTGCACCCGGTCTTCCAGCACGTGGCCGAAGATCAGCAGGTACAGCACCGCGGTGAGCACCGGCGCCGCCACCGTCTGGAAGCTCACCTTCCAGAAGCGCAGCACCTCCTTGTAGAACAGGGTGCCGGCGCCTTCGAAACGCGTGCCCTTCATGCGGCGGCCTCCAAGGTCATCGGCCCCTGCATGATCTCCAGGAACACGTCTTCCAGGTCGGCGCGGCCGATCTCCAGGTCTTCCACCTGCACCCTGGCCTCGCGCAGCTGGCGCAGCAGCTGCTCCACCTCGGCCGCGTCGTGGGCCTTGAGCTGCACGATGCGGCCGGTCACCCGTGCACGCTCGGCCAGCGACGGCGGCAGCGGCTGGTCGGTCTTGAACTGCAGCATCGTGCTGGCGGTGCCGGCCAGCAGGTTGGCGGTGCGGTCCAGCGCGACGATGCGGCCTTGCTTGAGCATCGCGATGCGGCCACACAGCGCCTCGGCCTCTTCGAGGTAGTGGGTGGTGAGCAGCACGGTGTGGCCGGCGCGGTTGAGCCGCGCGATGAACTGCCACAGCGTCTGGCGCAGTTCCACGTCCACGCCGGCCGTGGGCTCGTCGAGCACGATCACCGGCGGCCGGTGCACCAGCGCCTGCGCCACCAGCACGCGCCGCTTCATGCCGCCGGACAGCTGCCGCATGTTGGCCTGGGCCTTGTCGGCCAGGCCCAGGCTGGCTAGCAGCTCGTCGATCCAGTCGTCGTTGTGCTTGACGCCGAAGTAGCCGCTCTGGATGCGCAGCGTCTCGCGCACGCTGAAGAAGGGGTCGAACACCAGCTCCTGCGGCACGATCCCCAGGCTCTTGCGGGCTGCCGCATAGTCGCGCACCACGTCGTGGCCGTTGACGGTGACGCTGCCCGAGCTGGCGCGGATCAGGCCGGCCAGCGTGGCGATCAGCGTGGTCTTGCCGGCGCCGTTGGGGCCCAGCAGGCCGAAGAATTCGCCCTCTTCGATGCGGAAGCTCACGTCCTGCAGGGCGTGTACGGGCTTGGCGCCGGTGTAGGTCTTGGAGACGTGTTCGAAGCTGACCGCCATGGCGCGCGATTCTAGGAGCGCCGTCTGAAAGCCGCTGGCGCAGGGCCGATCTGGGTAGGCCACTCTCGGGGACTTTGGTAGATTGGCCCACCGAGGAGACGCCCAGACCCAATGCAGCCCAAGAAACCGCGTCGCACCGCCGAACGCATCCTCGAGGTCACGCTCGACCTGTTCAACCGCTTCGGCGAGCCCAACGTCTCGACCACGCTGATCTCGGCCGAGCTCAACATCAGCCCGGGCAACCTCTACTACCACTACCCGGCGAAGGACGAGCTGATCAACTCGTTGTTCGACCGCTACGAGAAAGCGCTCAACGAGCTGCTGCACGCAGCCGACAACGTGCGCAACGTGGAAGACGCGTGGCTGTTCTTCCACATGCTGTTCGAGCTGATCTGGCAGTACCGCTTCCTCTACCGCGACCTCAACGACCTGCTCAGCAAGAACCGCCGCCTGGAAACCCACTTCCAGTACGTGCTGAAGAACAAGTCGCGCGCGGTGCAGGCGGTGCTCGACGGCCTGGGCCGCGGCAGCGCGGTGCGCATCGACAGCCGCGAGGCCGAGCCGGTGGCCACCGCGATGGTGGTGGTGCTGACCTATTGGCTCAGCTACGAATACGTGCGCGACCCGCGCAAGGCGCTGGAGCCCGAAAGCGCGGGCGCGGCCCTGGCGCGCGGCGCCTACCACGTGCTCAGCCTCTTGATGCCCTACCTCGAGCCCGCCGCCAAGGACCACCTGCACTCGCTCGCCGGCTCCTACCAGCGCGTGAGCTGACCCCCCAGACCCCCAGGAGACCTCGCATGGCCAAGTGGACCGCCTTTCCCTACGACAGCGCCGACTACACCTACGACGCCGCGGCGCTGAAGAAACACTGGGCCCGGCTGCATGCCGGCGATTCGGAGCCCCAGCCCAAGGACGACAAGGTGCTGGCCGCCTGGGCGCTGTTCCATGCGGGCGAGTTCCAGAAGGCCTGCGAAGCGGGCCTGAAGGCCGGCGGCGCCGGCATCACCGTGGCCAACAAGGCCCAGGCCATCTACGCCAACTACCTGGAAAAGAGCGAGAAGACCAAGCTCGCGATGTTCCTGGAAGTGGTCGAGCGTGCCGAAGCGCAGGCCGCCGAAGAGCCGAAGAACGCCAACGCCTGGTACTGGCAGGCCTATGCGCTGGGCCGCTACAGCCAGGGCATCAGCGTGGCCAAGGCGCTGGCGCAGGGCCTGGGCGGCAAGGTGAAGAACGCGCTGGAAACGACGATCAAGCTCGCGCCGAAACATGCCGACGCCCACATCGCGCTGGGCGCGTTCCATGCCGAGGTGATCGACAAGGTGGGCAGGCTGCTGGGCAAGACCCAGGGCGCCGACGCCGCCACCGGCCTCAAGATGTACAAGGAAGCGCTGAAGCTCAACCCGACGAGCGCGATCGCGATGGTCGAATACGCCAACGGCCTGGTGATGCTCGAAGGCGACAAGAAGATGAAGGAAGCCGAGAAGCTCTACGCCGACGCCGCCGCCTGCACGCCGATGGACGCGATGGAGCGGCTGGACGTCGAGATGGCGAAGGCCGAACTAGAAGACGAATAGTTGGAGCCCCGGCCGCCTGGCGGCCGCCCTCCGAGGGGGCTGCAATCCGCGTCCGGGAAACCCGGATCGCGGATTGGGCGCTATGTGCGATCGCCCCTGGCCGCTGGCGCGGCCTGTCCCAGGGGGACTCCCGCCCGTTGGGGCGGGTGGGGGTGGGGGGCTGCATTGCACCCCTTGGGGATGAGCTTGCTCATCCCCTGGCCGCTCTCGCGGCCTGTCCCACAGGGACAGCTAGTTGTCGTCCCAAGGCATCATCAACGCCAGCAGCAGCAGCTTCTCGAACTCGGGTGCGAAGCGCGCCACGATCGCCTCCGGGTCGGGGCACAGGCGCTTGTCGGTGATCAGGCCGAACTGCACGCCGCCGCCGTAGCTGAGGATGCTCACGCCCACGCCGATGTCGCCCGACTGCGGCACCCAGAACATCACCTGCTTGACCGTGCAGCCACAGAACTTCAGCGGCTCCTTCGGGCCCGGCACGTTGGTCATCACCGCGGTGGCCTTCTTGGCGAACATGTTCAGCAGCGCGGCCTGCACCGGCTTGATCAGCAGGCCCGCCACCGCCAGCACGCCGAAGGCCAGCAGCGGCTGGTAGCTGCCCTTGAGCTCGTTCATGCGCCGCTGCACTGCGTACACCCGCTCGATGGGATTGGCGATGCCGATCGGCAGCACCAGCGGCACCAGCCCGAAGCGGTTGCCGAGTTCGTGCGCCTTGTCCAGCGGCCGCAGGTTCACCGGCACCATCGCGCGGATCTCCTTGCCCACCGGGTCTTCGCCGCTGTCGCGCAGGTAGTCGCCGATGGCGCCCGCCACGCTGGCCAGCAGCACGTCGTTGATCGAGCAACCCAGCGCCTTGCCGATGGTCTTGACTTCTTCCAGCGGCAGTGGCTCGCCCCAGGCCACGCGCTTGCCGGGCCTGGGCTTGCCCTTGAGCCGGGTGGGCGAGTCGTCGGCCATCAGCGCCAGCGCCGCCACGTCGTTGATCACCTGGAAGCCGGCGCGCGCCATGTCCACCGAGCCGAACAGCGGCTGGTAGGGGTTGGCCAGCAGCTCCACCGACTTGGCCACGCCGCCGCCGTACATGCCGATCGCCTTGATCGTGAGGTCGGTCAAGGGCTTGATCAGCGCATCCGACCACCAGTCGGCCTCCTCGTCGGTCTTCTTCTGCTTGCGCCGGCGTTCGGGTGGCGGCGCGCCGCCGTCGGTGATGGACAGCATTACCGAAATCAGCGCAATGCCGTCGGCGATGCAGTGGTGGATGCGCACGATCAGCGCGCTCTGGCCGTCTTCGAGGTCTTCGACCAGCTGCATCTGCCACAGCGGCCGCTTCGGGTCGAGCGGCGTGGCGGCCAGCTCCCCCACGCGCCGCTGCAGCGCCTGCTGCGCCGACTGCCCGCGCTTGCGGTGCAGGGTTTCGCACTGCACGTGGTGCGCCATGTCGAACTGGTCGTCGTCGACCCAGCTCGCGCCCATGGCATCTTCGACGACGCGCTGGCGAAAGCGCCGGTACTTCAGCAGGCTGTCCTCGACACGCTGGCACAGGTCTTCATAGCGCAGGCAAGGTTCGAGCAGCCAGACGCCGACGATCATCATCAGGTTGGCGTCGGTGTCCATGCGCAGCCACGCGGTATCGACGCGCGACATGCGTTCCATGGCCTTGGGCATGGGTGGTGTCTCCCGGTGTCTGCTGTTTCTAGGGCGCTCGCCCTGCCACGCGGTGCACGATGCTGGGTACCATTGCCCGCGTCAATGCCCATTGTTACGCAGGAGACCCGTCAAATGGCCGACCTCAAAGCCCGTTTCGAACAAGCCGTGGCCGAATCCAAACAGCTGCCGGAAAAGCCCGACAACATGACGCTGCTGAAGATCTACGCGCTGTACAAGCAGGCCACCGCCGGCGACGTGGACGGCAAGCGCCCCGGCTTCACCGACATGGTCGGCCGCGCGAAATGGGATGCGTGGAACGAGCTGAAGGGCAAGAGCGGCGACGAGGCGATGCAGGAATACATCGACCTCATCGAATCCCTGAAGTAGCCCACCGCCGAAGCGCCTTCGGCGCTTGCCCCTCCAGGGGGCAACACCAGCGGACCGACGAAGCCGGATCCGCGGTGTTCGCTGGGCTGGACCATGCGGTTCAGCCTTTCTTTCTTTTGGCTGCGGCCTTGCCGGCCAGCAGCGCATCGAGCTCTTTCTCGATCTCGCCCTGGATGGTCTTGGCAAAGGCCCCCAGCAGCAGGCCCAGCTTGGCCTCGAGGTCGAAGTGATCGGGGGCCACGATCAGCCGGCCTCGAACGCCGCTGCGCTCGAACTCCACCGTGTCGCTGGTTTCGCCCTCGATCACGGTGCACTCCATGTCGAACTTCTGCTCCACATGTTCGGCCCACTGCCAGGCCAGCTTGCGCGCCTTGGGCAGGCCGAGCCTATGTTCACGGTGGATGTTGATGTCAGGCATGGGATCTCTCGGTCAACGGCTCAAGCCAAGCAGCCGCCGCGGTTGCGGCTTCGCCGGTCCGCTGGCGCCGCCCCCTGGAGGGGGAAGCGCCGAAGGCGCTACGGGGGCGGGCCAAGTTTGGCGCGCCGTTCACTCTTGGGCAACTGGGCCAGGCGCTTGACCTCGGCATAGAAGCGATCGAAATCGCCACCCTCGCGCTCGAACAGGCGCTGGAAGTGGGGCACCAGCTCGTCGTAGGCCGACAGCACGCCCAGCGCGGCATTGTTGGCCTGTTCGAACCAGCGGTCGTAGCCGGCGTAACCGCCCCAGCGCTCGGCCTTGAGCCTGGCGTACTCGGCGCGCATCTGCTGCATCAGCTCGGCCTTGCGGACGCGCTTGTCGGCGTCGGGCAGGTCGCTCCTGAACACCGCCTCCAACCGGTCGCGGTAGGCGCGCGTCAGCGCGCGAAAGTCGCGCCGGCGGCCGTCGTAGCGTGCGTACTCCTCGCGCGCTTCGGCGCTCGCATGCTGCTGCAGCCAGCGCTGGCCGCCGATCACCTCCACCGAGGTGGCGAAGGACTCGTTGAACATCGTGTCGTCCTTCGCGTAGGCCACCTGGTGCGCCAGCTCGTGGAAGATCATGCGCGCGAGTTCGCCCTCGGGATAGCGGATGAAGGTGGACAGCAGCGGGTCGCCGCCGAACCAGTTGGTCCAGCCGAGTGTCGAGTACGCGGGCACGCCGTACACATAGACCTCCAGCCCCTGTTTGCGCAGGCGTTCGGCTTCCTGGTCGGCGTCGGCCCGGTCGAAGTAGCCGCGGTAGCCCACGCAGCCCACCACAGGAAAGCAGGCCGTCTTGAGCTTGAGCGAAAGCTCGGGCGCGGCCACCACGTTCCACACCGCGGCGGTGCGGTCGAGTTCGGCAAAGCGGCGGTAGCTGTTGTTGTCGGGCAGGCGCAGCTCGCTCACCGAGAAGTCGCGCATGCGGTCGGCCAGTTGCAGGCGCTCGCGCAGCGGCTGCGGCGTCTGCGGATCGTTCACCCAGTCCTGCACGGGGCGGGCAGCATTCATCAGACTCAGGTGCCCGCCCACCGATTGCGCGAGGTAGCTCACCGAGCCGCAGCCGGCCAGGCCGCCCACAGCGGCCAGGACGAGCATCAGCGCCACGGTCCAGAAAGCGCGCCGGCGACTCATCTCAAACAGGCGCGACTTCAACCAGGCAGTCGTAGAAGCTGGGCGCGCGGCCCAGGTCGGTGAGGCCCTGGTGCGTCAGCTCGTTCACGTTGGTGCCGGCCGGGCCGAGCTTGCGCCACCAGATGCCCAGTCCGTTCACCACGCCGGGCCGCGCCCGCGGGCTCACCTCGGCGCGGCAGCGGTACTCGCCGCGGTCGTTGAACACGCGCACCATCGCGCCGCTGGCGATGCCGCGCGCGGCCGCGTCATCGGCATGCATTTCGAGCAGCGGCTCGCCCTCGATCGCGCGCAGGCTGGTCACGTTGACGAAGGTGGAGTTGAGGAAGTTGCGCGCCGGCGGGGAGATCATCGCCAGCGGGTAGCGCGCCTGCAGCTGCGGCGTGGACAGCGCGCTTTCGTGGTTGGGCACATGGTCGGGCAAGTCCACGCCGGGAGCGCAGGCCACCGCCTTGCCCGAGGGCGTGGGGAAGCCGCCCTCGGCAAAAGGCGCGTCGGGCAGCGGCAGCTTGACCCAGCCGTGCGCCTTGAGCGCGTCGAAGGTCACTGCATCGCCGCGGAAGGCCACGCGCGCGATCGCGTCGTCGCTGTCGGCGAAGCAGGGCTCGGCAAAGCCCATGCGGGCCGCCAGCTCGCGGAAGACTTGCGTGTTCGGCTTGGCCTCGCCCAGCGGCTGAACAGCCGGCTCGTTGATCAGCGCATAGGTGTGGCCGTAGCTCAGGTGCACGTCCAGGTGCTCGAGCTGCGTGGTGGCCGGCAGCACGTAGTCGGCATGGTCGGCGGTGTCGGTCATGAAGTGTTCGAGCACCACGGTGAACAGGTCCTCGCGCCGGAAGCCCTGCACCACCTTGGGCGACTCCGGCGCCACCGCGACCGGGTTGCTGTTGTAGACGACCAGCGCCTCGATCCTGGGCCCGAAGGCCGGCGAGGACTCGCGCAGCAGGTCGTCGCCGATCGTGCTCATGTTGATCGTGCGCGGCGTGCGGCCGGCCAGCAGGTCGGGCCGCTCCAGCGCCTGCGCGTTCTTGGGGAACCAGCCCGAGGCCGACAACAGCAGGCCGCCGGCGCGGTGGCGCCAGGCGCCGGCGAGGCAAGGCAGCAGCGCGATCAGCCGCACCGCGCTGCCGCCGCCGCGCACACGCTGCATGCCGTAGTTGAGGCGGATGGCCGCGGGCGACAGGGTGGCGTAGTCGCGCGCGAGCTGGCGCACCTCGTCGGGCGTGATGCCGCACACCTGCGCCGCCCGCTCCGGCGGCCACTGCAACGCACGCTCCCGCAGCGCCTCGAAGCCCTCGACATGGCGGGCCACGTAGTCGCGGTCAATCCAGCCGTGCACGATCAGCTCGTGCATCAGGCCCAGCGCCAGCGCGCCGTCGGTGCCGGGCAACAGCGCGATGTGCTGATGGCATTTGTCGGCCGTCTCGGTGCGCCGCGGGTCGATACACACCAGCCTGGCGCCGTTGCGCTTGGCGGCCTGGGCAAAGGTCCAGAAATGCAGGTTGGACGCGATCGAGTTGCTGCCCCAGATCAGGATCAGCTTGCTCTCGGCGAAGAACTCCAGGTGCATGCCCACCTTGCCGCCGTAGGTCAGGCGCAGCGCCTCGCCGCCGGCCGCGGCACAGATGGTGCGGTCGAGCAGAGAAGCGCCCAGTTTGTGGAAAAAGCGCGCAGCCATGCTCTCGCCCTGCACCAGGCCCATGGTGCCGGCATAGCTGTAGGGCACGATGGCCTGCGGGTCGCGCGCGGCGATCGCCTTCAGCCGTGCGGCGATGTCGTCCAGCGCCTCGTCCCAGCCCACGCGCACGAACTGGCCGCTGCCCTTGGGGCCCACGCGCTTCATCGGATGCAGCACGCGCTCGGGGTGGTAGGTGCGCTCGGCATAGCGGCTGACCTTGGTGCACAACGCGCCATGGGTGGTGGGATGGTCGGGGGCGCCCTGCACGCGGATCACGCGGCCCTGCTGCACCGTGACGCGCATCGCGCAGGTGTCGGGGCAGTCGTGGGGGCAGGCGGCGTGGACGGTGGTGCTGTCGGCGAGGGGGGCAAGGGCATCCATCCGCTGATATTCGCACAGGCCGCGTGCAGCGATGCCCATGCGGGGAAATCCACCGGCAGCGAGCGTTAAGATGGCCCGTTCCTTGCGGCCCCACGAGGGTTGCGAGACACGGAGACACAAGCATGCAGCTGATCGAATCCATCCTGGCCGACGCCGCCAGCATCGCCGCGCTGCGACGCGACATCCACAAGCACCCCGAACTCTGCTTTCAAGAGGCCCGCACCGCGGACCTGATCGCCAAGGCGCTCACCGACTGGGGCATCCCCGTGCACCGCGGGCTGGGCACCACTGGCGTGGTGGGCATCGTGAAGAACGGCAGCTCCGCGCGCGCCGTGGGCCTGCGGGCCGACATCGACGCGCTGCCCATGACGGAGGCCAACCGCTTCGAGCACGCCAGCGTGCACGCCGGCCGCATGCATGCCTGCGGCCACGACGGCCATACGGCCATGCTGCTGGCTGCCGCCAAGCACCTGGCGAAGCACCGCAACTTCGACGGCACCGTGTACCTGGTGTTCCAGCCTGCCGAAGAAGGCGGCGGCGGCGCGCGCGAGATGATGAAGGACGGCCTGTTCCAGCAGTTCCCGATGGAGGCCATCTTCGGCGCGCACAACTGGCCGGGCCTGAAGGTGGGCCAGTTCGCCGTGCGCAGCGGCCCGGTGTTCGCCTCCAGCAACGAGTTCAAGATCACCATCCGCGGCAAGGGCGCGCACGGCGCGATGCCGCACCTGGGCACCGACCCGGTGCCCGTGGCCTGCCAGATGGTGCAGGCCTTCCAGACCATCATCACGCGCAACAAGCGGCCCATCGACACCGGCGTGATCTCGGTGACGATGATCCATGCCGGCGAAGCCACCAACGTGGTGCCCGACAGCTGCGTGCTCGAAGGCACCGTGCGCACCTTCACCACCGAGGTGCTCGATCTGATCGAGCGCCGCATGAAGACCATCGCCGAGGCGACCTGCGCCGCGTTCGAGGCGCAGTGCGAATTCGAGTTTGTGCGCAACTACCCGCCCACGATCAACCACGAGGCCGAGACGCGCTTCTTCCAGCAGGTGGCCGCACAGGTGGTGGGGCGCGAGAACGTGCTCGACTTCGAGCCCACGATGGGCGCCGAGGACTTCAGCTACTTCCTGCAGGAAAAGCCGGGCTGCTACTTCCTCATCGGCAACGGCGACGGCAGCCACCGCGACGGCGGCCACGGCATGGGGCCTTGCATGCTGCACAACCCCAGCTACGACTTCAACGACGACCTGATTCCGCTGGGCGCCACGATGTGGGTGCGCCTGGCCGAAGCCTGGCTGAAGTGAACCACCCCCGTAGCGCCTTCGGCGCTTCCCCCTTGTATGTCGGCCCCCGGCCGCAGGGTACCGCGTCCGCCCCCCGCGGGGGCGAGCAACTGCCTTCGGAGCGGCCGGGCGACAGTTGCTCAAGGGAGCGCCGCCAGCGGACCGGCGAAGCGGGATCCGCGGCGGCTGCTGGGCTGCGGCCGCTGGACGCGGCACAGACCGGATGAGAGGCGCGCCGATGGACCCGGCCGCACACTGGTTCTCGCAGAGCTATGCCGAGGCGCGCGGCAAGTTCCTCGCCGCGGCCGACGCTGCCGGGCTCGACGTGCACTCGCATGCGCACCCGATGCTCGGCCGCGACGGCGAGGCGCTGGCGATGGACGTGGCGCGCTACGGACCGGCCGATGCGAACGGCCTGCTGATCCTCAGCAGCGCCTGCCATGGTGTCGAAGGCTTCTGCGGCTCGGCGATCCAGACCGCGTTGCTGAGCGAACCCGCCTTGCACAGCGCGGCACACGAAGCAGGCGTGGCAGTGCTGTACGTGCATGCACTCAACCCCTATGGCTTCTCGTGGTGGCGGCGCACCACGCACGAGAACGTGGACCTGAACCGCAACTTCCACGACTTCTCCCAGCCGCTGCCGGCCAACCCCGGCTATGACGAACTGGCGCATGCGCTGGTGCCGCAGCAGTGGCCGCCGACGCCGCAGAACGAGGCGGTGCTGATGGCCTACGCCGAGCAGCACGGCGCCAAGGGCCTGCAGCAGGCGATCACCGCAGGACAGTACTCGCATCCACAGGGCATCTTCTACGGCGGCATCAATCCCACCTGGAGCCAGCAGACCCTGCGCCACGTGCTGCAGGAACATGGCCGCCGCTGCGCGCGCCTGGGGTGGGTGGATTTCCACACCGGCCTGGGGCCCAGCGGGGTGGGCGAGCGCATCCTCGCCTGCAGGAACGACCCCGAGGCGCTGGCAAGGGCGCGCCGCTGGTGGGGCCCGCAGGTCACCTCCATCTACGAGGGCAGCTCCAGCGCGGTCTTGCTCGAGGGCTTGATGTGGCTGGCCGCCTACGACGAGTGCCCGCAGGCGCAATACACCGGCGTGGCGCTGGAGTTCGGCACGGTGCCGCTGGAGGAAACGCTCTACGCGCTGCGCGCCGACCAGTGGCTGGACAACCACCCCGAAGCCGGTGCGCCGCAAGCTGCACAGATCAAGCGCCTCATCCGCGACGCGTTCTACGCCGACACGCCGGCGTGGAAGGATGCAGTCATCGCCCAGGGCCGCGAAGTGGCACTGCAGGCGGTGCGAGGCTTGATGTCCTGAAATGACCGCTTGCCGTCCGGCGGCGGCCACGACAGCGGCCCCGGCCGGGCGCACGATCAGGTCTTCTTTCACGGAGGCCCACGATGCAGACCGCCTTGTTGCTGATCGACGTGCAGCAATCCTTCACCGCCCGCCCCTACTGGTCCGAAACCGACCTGCCCGCCTTTCTGGAGCGCTGCAACACCCTGCTGCGCGGTTGTGCGGAGCGCGGCATCCCGGTGGTGCAGGTGTTCCACACCGACCCGCCGCACAGCGCCGACAACCCCTTCTCGCGCAGCAGCGGGCTGGTGCGGCCGCTGCAAGGCCTGGCCCCCTTCGACGCCGCGCTGCAGATCGAGAAGCACCGCCACAGCGCGCTGGTGGGCAGCCCCTTGGGCGTGTGGCTGCACCAGCAGGGCATCCGCCGCCTGATGGTGGCCGGCATCCGCACCGAGCAGTGCTGCGAGACCACCACGCGGCATGCCAGCGACGAAGGCTACGAGGTGGACTACATCACCGAAGCAACGCTCACCTTTGCGATGACCACGCCGGCAGGCACACGGCTGTCGGTGGCCCAGCTCAAGGAGCGCACCGAGACGGTGCTGAACGATCGCTTTGCGACGGTCTGCACGGTGGAACAGGCCCTGGCGCGCGCCTGCTGAATGCAGCCCCGGCTGGCACCGGCCCGAAGCACAATCGCCGCCCATGATCCGGTTGCTGTTCGTCGTGCTGCCCGAAACGCTGCTGCTGGACCTGGCCGGCCCGGCAGAAGCGTTCCGGCTGG
>JBFLWE010000087.1:0-22819 GCA_040758375.1 Pseudomonadota bacterium | reverse complement strand
ATGCGGCGCCTGCGGCGCCGCCGGGGCTCACTGCACGTTGATGAGGTGGCTGCTGGCGCTGGTGCGCTTGGGCAGCGTCAGGTGCAGCACGCCGTCTTCGAGCTTGGCGCTGGCGGCCTTGTCGTCCACCTCGTGGCCCAGCGTGAAGCCGCGCGAGATGCTGCCGCGGTAGGTCTCCTTGACCAGCATGCGGCCTTCCTTCTTCTCTTCGTCCTTCTTCAGCTCGGCGCTGATGGAGACGTAGTTGCCGTCCACCATCACGCGGATGTCGTCCTTCTTCGCGCCGGGGATCTCGGCGCTGACCACGTATTCCTTGTCGTTCTCGGTCACGTCGATACGGATCTCGCTGGGTGTTTCGGCGCCGAGCTGCATGGGGCGCGCCCAGCGGCGGAAGAACTCGGGGAACAGGTCGTCCATGCGTTCGAGGCGGGTCAGTGCGGTCATGGGAGCCTCCTTCTGGCTACAGTGCGTTGCTGCCGACCGAGTCGGCCGGTACAACCCAGTCTAGGAAGCCGCCTCCCGCCTGGTTTGCGCATCCGCAAGCTGGCGCAGCGTCGGCGGACCGATACACCCGCCATGGCATCCGCACCTTTCCCGCCCACCGGCCTGACCGAGCAGCAGGTGCTCGCACAACGCCGGCGCGACGGCCCGAACCGCCTGCCGGAGGCAAAGCCCAAGAGCCTGTGGCTGATCGCCTGGGGTGCGTTCACGCAACCGATGTTCCTCTTGCTGCTGGCCACGGCCGCGGTGTACGGCGTGCTGGGCGAACTGATGGACGCGGCCATGCTGCTGGTCTCGGTGCTCGCGGTGGGCGCGCTGTCGGTGTACCAGGAGCACCGTACCGAGCGCGTGTTGCATGCGCTGAAGGACTTGTCGAGCCCGCGCTGCACCGTCATCCGCGACGGCCGCGCCGTGCGCGTGGCCAGCCAGGAGCTGGTGGTGGGCGACCGCCTGGTGGTGGACGAGGGCGACCGCCTGGCCGCCGACGCGCAGCTGGTCGAATGCAGCGGCCTGCAGGTGGACGAGTCGCTGCTCACCGGCGAGTCGGTACCGGTGGCCAAGCGTGTAGGCGGCAGCGACCAGGCGGCGCAACTGCACGCCGGCAGCCTGGTGGTGCAGGGCGACGGCGTGGCGGTGGTCAATGCCACCGGCGCGCGCACCGCGCTGGGGCGCATCGGCGGCTCGCTGGCGCTGCTGCAGCCGCGGCCCAGCCGGCTGCATCAGGAACTCAAGCGCCTGGTGCAGGCGGTGGCGGTGCTGGCGCTGCTCACCTGCGTGATCGCCGCGACGGTGTACACGGTGCGCGAAGGCTCATGGACGGCGGGCCTGCTCGTGGGCCTGACGCTGGCGATGTCGCTGATCCCCGAAGAGTTCGCCGTGGTGTGGAGCGTGATGCTGGCGCTGGGCGCCTGGCGCCTGGCCAAGGTGGAGGTGCTCACGCGGCAGCCGCAGGCGATCGAGGCGCTGGGCACGGTGAGCGTGCTGTGCGTGGACAAGACCGGCACGCTCACGCACAACCGCATGAGCCTGGTCGCGCTGCACGACGGCCAGACCGAAAGCCCGCTGCCCGCATCCGCTGCCTTCGACCCGCTGCTGCAGGCGGCGGCCCTGGCCAGCGTGCCCAACAGCATCGAGCCGATGGACCGCGCGATCTTCGCCGCGGCAGGCGCGCGCGCCGCACCGCCGCCGGCCTGGACCGCCGGGCCGCGGCTGGGCGTGCGCGACGGCCGGCCTTTCGTGAGCCATTGGTGGCAAGACGGCGCCCGCGGGGCGCAGGTGGTGCTGAAGGGCGCGCCCGAGCGGGTGCTGGCGCTGTGCGCAGGCGATGCGGCGCGCACACAGGCACTGGCGCGCGAGGCCGAACGCTGGAGTGCGCGCGGGTTGCGCGTGCTCGCGGTGGCGCAGGGCCAGGCCGACGCGGCGCCGGCCGACGGCGGCGTGCCGCGCGGGCTGCGGCTGCAGGCGCTGGGCCTGCTCGGCTTCATGGACCCGCTGCGCGAGGAGGTGCCGGCCGCGATCGAGCAATGCCACCAGGCCGGCGTGCGCGTGATCATGATCACCGGCGATTCGCCGATCACCGCGCGGGCCATCGCGCGAGATGCCGGGCTGCTGCGCAACGAAGACGCCGCGGTGCTCACCGGCGCGCAACTGGCGCAGCTGGGCGACTTCGAGCTGCAGCAGGCCCTGCGCGGGGCGCAGGTGTTCGCCCGCGTGGACCCGGCGCAGAAGCTGCGCATCGTGCAGGCGCTGCAGCAGCGCGGCGAGGTGGTGGCGATGACCGGCGACGGCGTCAACGACGCGCCGGCGCTGCGCGCCGCCGACATCGGCGTGGCCATGGGCCAGCGCGGCACCGATGTGGCGCGCGAGGCTGCCGCGCTGGTGCTGCTGGACGACAACTTCGCCTCGCTGGTGCAGGCGGTGCGCGCCGGCCGGCGCATCTTCGTCAACCTGCGCAAGGCACTGGGCTACCTGTTCGCGGTGCACGTGCCCATCGTCGGCGTGTCGCTGATCCCGGTGGTGCTGGGCGGGCCGGTGCTGCTGCTGCCGCTGCACGTGGTGCTGCTGGAGCTGATCATCGACCCGGCGTGTTCGCTGGTGTTCGAGGCCGAGCCGGAGCCGGACGACTGCATGCGCGTGCCGCCGCGCCCGGCGTCGGCGCGGCTGTTCTCGGTGGCCGACGCGGTGCGGGCGCTGGCGGTGGGCGGCGCGGCGTTCGCCGGCGTGGCGGCGCTGCAGTGGTGGGCGCGCGGCACTGGCGCATCGATCGACCTGCTGCGGCTGGCCAGCCTGGGCGGCATCGTGGCCGCCAACCTGCTGATGCTGCTGTGGTTCCGCGGCCTGAGGCCCGACCACGACCACACCAACCGGGTGTTCCATGCGCTGCTGCTGGGCATCGGCCTGGTGTGGGTGTTGCTGCTGGGCGTGCCGGGCGTGGGGCCGGTGTTCGGCCTGCCGGCATCGACCCCCTGGTCCTGGTCGGCTGCGGCGGCGGTGCCCGCGGCCTGGGCCTTGTGGCAGCTGTGGCGCCACAAGCGCCGATCGGGCCGCTGAGGCGGCTGGCGACGCCCGGCTTGAGCGCTGTCAAACCGGGTGCGCCGGCCGGCCCCAAGAATGGGTCCACACGAAAAGGCAGCCACCCATGGACGTTGACACCCAGACCCATCTGAAGACCCTGCGCGACATGCTCGGCTACCGCCTGGGCGAACTGCGTGCCGAGGTCAACGCCGCGCGCATGGCACGCCAGGCGCGCGAGGCCCAGGCCTCCGCGGCCGAGGTGGCCGACCAGAAGGACCAGGCCTCGCAGTGGGCGCAGGCCGAGGTGGGCGATGCCGAAGCGCAGCGCGACCTCGACGAGATGGCCTTGGTGGAGCAGGCGCTGCAGCGCATGGACGCCGGCACCTACGGCGACTGCTTGCAGTGCGGCGAGCCGATCCCGCTGGCGCGGCTCTACGTGCAGCCCGCGGCGCTGCGCTGCGCGGCCTGCCAGGCGGCGGCCGAGAAGGGTCGCTAGTTTTCCAGGTCGGCCACGAACACCACGCCGAAGGCGCCGTACGACAAGGTGCGGTCGCCGGCGGTGGTGTACGAGGCGATGCCGATCGAGTGGTAGTGGGAGGCGAAGGCGGTGAGGGCGCCGATGCCCAGCACGCGCGACACCGGGCTGCGCTCGGAGACGGCCTCCTTGATCTTCGCCCGATGCTGCTCGGGCGAAGGGTTCAGCGCAGCGGCCAGGGCCAGCACGATGGCGGCGCCGATGAAGAGATGAACGGGCTTGGTCATGGATGCGAGGGAGGGCGGAAGCCCTGATTCTCGGCCAGGCGGTCAGCCGCGGGCGCCGGCCCAAGGCGTGCGGCGGTTGTTTTTCGTCAAGCCCTCCGCCGGGGGGGCATGCCCCAATCGCCGCATGGACAGGAAGACCATCTCCAACCTCTCCACACTGCTGTTCGGCCTGCTGCTGATCTGGCTGACCTGGAGTGCGTGGAAGACCGACACGGTGGACACCGTGCCCTACAGCGTGTTCGAGCAGCACCTGCGCGAGGGCAAGGTGGCCGAGGTGGTGGTGGGCGACAAGCGCATCACCGCCACGCTGAAGACGCCCGACGCCAAGGGCACGCAGGTGCTGGTGTCCACGCCGGTGGAGCCGGCCATGGCCGAGCGGCTGTCGCAGTTCGGCGTGGCCTACCGGCGCGTGCACGAACCCACCTGGGTGTCGGACCTGTTGTCGTGGACGCTGCCGGTGCTGATCCTCATTGCGTTCTGGAGCTACATGGGCCGCCGGCTGGCCGGCGGCCTGGGCGGCGGCGGGCTCATGGGCATCGGCCGCAGCAAGGCCCGCGTGTACATGGAAAAGAACACAGGCGTGCGCTTCGACGACGTGGCCGGGGTGGACGAAGCCAAGGCCGAGCTGCAGGAAATCGTGGAATTCCTGCGCAATCCGAAGCACTATGGACGGCTTGGCGCGCGGGTGCCCAAGGGGGTGTTGCTGATGGGCCCCACCGGCACCGGCAAGACCCTGCTCGCGCGCGCGGTGGCGGGCGAGGCGGGGGTGCCGTTCTTCTCGATCAGCGGTTCGGAGTTCATCGAGATGTTCGTGGGCGTGGGTGCGGCGCGGGTGCGCGACCTGTTCGAGCAGGCGCGCGCCACCGCGCCGGCCATCATCTTCATCGACGAGCTCGACGCGCTGGGCAAGGCGCGCGGCGTGTTCCCGGTGTCGGGCGGCCACGACGAGCGCGAGCAGACGCTGAACCAGCTGCTGGTCGAGCTGGACGGCTTCGACCCCAGCGTGGGCGTGGTGCTGCTGGCGGCCACCAACCGCCCCGAGATACTCGACCCTGCGCTGCTGCGCGCGGGCCGCTTCGACCGCCAGGTGCTGGTGGACCGGCCCGACCGCCAAGGCCGCAGGGCCATCCTGCAGGTGCATGCGCGCAAGATCCAGCTCGCGCCCGATGTCGACCTGGACCAGGTGGCCGCCATCACCGTGGGCTTTGCCGGCGCCGACCTGGCCAACGTGGTCAACGAGGCGGCGCTGGTGGCCACGCGGCGCGACGCACAGGCCGTGACGCTGGCCGACTTCACCCAGGCCATCGAGCGCATCGTGGCCGGCATCGAAAAGAAGCACCGCCTGATCAGCCCGCGCGAGCGCGAGCTGGTCGCCACCCACGAGCTGGGCCATGCGCTCACCGCGCTGGCGCTGCCGGGCGCCGACAAGGTGCACAAGGTCTCGATCGTGCCGCACGGCGTGGGCGCGCTGGGCTACACGCTGCAGCGGCCCACCGAAGACCGCCACGTGATGCAGCGCGCGCAGCTCGTGGACAAGCTCACCGTGCTGCTGGGCGGGCGCGCGGCCGAAGAGCTGGCGTTCGGCGAGCCTTCCACCGGTGCGGCCGACGACCTGGCCAAGGCCACCGACATCGCGCGTGACATGGTGCTGCGCTTCGGCATGGACCGCGCGCTGGGGCCCGTGGTGTACGCCGACGCACCGCCGGCGCTGCTGCTGCCGCAGGACGGCCTGGCCGGCAGCAGCGCGCTGGCCGGCATCAGCCCGCAGACGGCACAGCGCATCGACGACGCGGTCAAGGGCCTGGTGGAAGATGCGCAGGCGCGCGCGCTGCGAATCCTGCGTGCCCATCGCCTGGTGCTCGAGCGCTGCGTGCAGGCGCTGCTGGAGCACGAGATGCTCGAAGAGGACGAACTGCTCGCGCTGGCCGCGCCCGTGGTGGCGGCCAGCCGTGCCGAGGCCGACGATGCAACGCAACAGGCCGCCAACGCCGCCACCCTTTGACCCCTGGCGCAGCGCCGAGGCCGCGGCCGAGGTGCAGGCGGCATCGCATGCCTCTGCCGAAGGCCTGGCGGCGCTGCAGGCGCGGCGCCTGAGGGCCTTGCTGGCCAGCGCGGTGCGCGATTCGCCGCTGTACCGCGGCTGGATGAAAGGCCGCGACCCGGAGCGCCTGGCGCTGCAGGACTTTCCGATCGTGCGCAAGCCGCAGCTGATGCGCGCGTTCGACCGCTGGGTCACCGACCCGGCTCTGCGCCTCGAAGAGGTGAAGCGCTTTGCCGCCGACCCGCGGCGCATCGCCGACCCGTACCTGCAGCGCTACGTGGTGTGGGAAAGCTCGGGCAGCAGCGGCGAACCCGGCCTCTTCGTGCAGGACGCGGCGGCGATGGCGGTGTACGACGCGCTGGAGGCCCTGCGCCGGCCGACCGCGCAGCCCTTGAGGCGGCTGCTCGACCCTTGGCTCTGGCGCGAGCGCATCGCCTTCGTCGGCGCCACCGGCGGGCACTTCGCCAGCACCGTGTCGGTGGAGCGATTGCGACGGCTGAACCCGATGCTGGCGCAAGCACTGCGCGGCGTGTCCTTCCTGCAGCCGGTGGCCGACATGGTGGCCGAGCTGCAGGCGTTCCGGCCGACCATCGTGGCCACCTATCCCACGGCGGCCGTGCTGCTGGGCGAGGAGCAGCTGGCGGGGCGCCTGCGCATCGAGCCGGCGGAAATCTGGACCGGCGGCGAAACCCTGACCTCGTGCATGCGCGGCTTCGTGCAGCAGGCCTTCGGCTGCCCGGTGAGCAACAGCTACGGCGCCTCGGAGTTCCTGGCGCTGGCCAGCGAATGCACGCAGCGCCGCCTGCACCTGAACAGCGACTGGGCCGTGCTGGAGCCGGTGGACCGCCTGGGGCGGCCCGTGGCACCGGGCGAGCGCGGCGAAACCACGCTGCTGACCAACCTGGCCAACCGCGTGCAGCCGCTGATCCGCTACGACCTGGGCGACCGCGTGACGCTGCAGCCGGGGCGCTGCGCCTGCGGCAGCGCGCTGCCGGTGATCGAGGTGGAAGGCCGCTGCGACGACAGCCTGCGGCTGGGCTCCGGCGCGAGGCCGGTGCATGTGTTGCCGCTGGCCTTGTCCACCGTGCTGGAAGACGAGGCGGGACTGTACGACTTCCAGCTCGTGCAGCAGGGTCCGAGCCAGCTGCTGCTGCGCACCGGCCTGAGCGGGCAGCAGGCCGAGGAGTCGCTGCGCCGTGGTCGCGTGGCCTTGGCGGCCTACCTCTCGCGCCTGGGGGCGCCGCGGGTGCGCATCGAGTGCCATTGCGGGCAGCCCGCGCATCCGGGGCGCAGCGGCAAGCTGCAGCGCGTGATCGCGCTGCCCGCTTGAGCGGCCTTACCGGCGGCCCAGCAGCACGCCGATCAGCAGCCCGGCCGCCGCGGCCACGCCCATCGCGCCATAGGGATGCGAGTGCACCGTCGCGTCGGCGCGGCGGGCGGCCTCGCGCGCGCGGTAGGTGGCGTTTTCTTCCAGCTCGTCGAGCTGCAGGCGCAGGCTGCGCAGCTGGTGCTCCAGCTTCAGGCGGGCCTGGTCGAACTTCTGGTCGCCGGCGTCGGCGGCGGTCTTCAGCATCTGGTCGGCCTCGTCGATCATGTGGCGCAGGTTGGCGGCCAGCTTGTCCTTGGTATTGGCCGCGGCTTCGACGGCCCCGTTGGCGATGTTCATGGTGCTTCCTTTCCTGGTCGGGTGCTTTGTGATCTGACACTGGCCATGCTAGGCGGCGCGTCCAAGCACCGTTTGATGGTTCGCAAGCGCTCAACGCTTGTGACGCCCGAGCCGGCGCCACAGCCGCCACACCAGCAGCGCCGTGCTGGCCCAGCGCATCACCCTGCGCAGCGGATCGAAGCCATGGTGCAGTGCCGACACCTCGCGGCCGAAGGCCCGCCGCTGGTCGGCCGCCTGCAGCTGCAGGGCCTCGCGCCGGCGCTGCAACTCGGCGAGGCGGTCTGCACTCATTGCGAGCTGCCTGCACGCAAGGCCGCCGCGTCCTCGCGCAGCTCGGCGATGGTGGCCGACAGCAGCATCGGCTTGCGGCTGGCCAGGGCGCGCCAGCGCCAGGCAGCCCAGGCGCCGGCCGCCGCGAAGGCCGCCGTGAGCAGCCCCAGCACCAGCACGCGCTGCTCGGCCGGCGTGGCCAGCACGATCCAGGCACAGGCCAGCAACACGGCGAGTGCGATCAGGTAGAGCGCGCAGGCCGCCGCCAGCCACTGCCGGGCCAGGCGCAGCCGCTCTTCCTCGATCTCGGTGGCGGCGAGTTGCAGCCGCGTGTGGCCGATGTCGACCAGCGTGGCCGCCAGTTGCAAGGCGGTCTGGCGGATGCCGGGGTTCTGCGGTTCCATGGTGTTCGTCTTCTTTCTCGGGTTTCACGGCAGCAGCACGGCCGCGCCTTGCAGCCGTCCGGCGCGCAGGTCGGCCAGCGCCTCGTTGGCATGGTCCAGCGGATAGCGCGTCACCTGCACGTGCAGCGGCACGCCGGCGGCCAGCAGCAGGAAGTCGCGCCCGTCGTGGCGCGTGAGGTTGGCCACCGAGACCAGCTCGCGCTCCTGCCACAGCAGCGCGTAGGGGAAGGAAGGGATGTCGCTCATGTGGATGCCGCCGCACACCACGCGCCCGCCCTTGCGCACCGCCTTCAGCGCCTGCGGCACCAGCGCGCCCACCGGCGCGAACAAGATGGCCGCGTCCAGCGGCTCGGGCGGCAGCTCGTCGCAGCCGCCGGCCCACACCGCGCCCAGCGAGCGGGCAAAGGCCTGGCTTTCGGTGTCGCCGGGGCGGGTGAAGGCATGCACGCGGCGGCCCTGGTGGCGCGCCACCTGCACCAGCAGGTGTGCTGCGGCCCCGAAGCCGTACAGGCCCAGCGACTCGGCCTCGCCGGCCGCGCGCAGCGCGCGAAACCCGATCAGGCCCGCGCACAGCAGCGGCGCGATCAGCGCAGGGTCGCGGTCGTGCATCGGCAGCGGCAGCACGTAGTCGGCTTCGGCCAGCACGTGCGTGGCGAAGCCGCCGTCGCGCGTGTAGCCGGTGAACAGCGGCGCGTCGCACAGGTTCTCGCGCCCCTGCGCGCAGTAGCGGCAATGGCCACAGGTGTGCCCCAGCCAGGCCACGCCCACGCGCTGGCCGGGCTGAAGGCCTTGCACGCCGGCGCCCAGCGCCTCGACATGGCCCACGATCTCGTGCCCCGGCACCAGCGGCAGGCGCGGATGCGGCAGCTCGCCGTCGACCACGTGCAAGTCGGTGCGGCACACCGCGCAGGCCGCCACCTTGATGCGCACCTCGCCGGGGCCGGGCTGCGGATCCGGGCGCTGTTGAAGGTGCAGGGGCTCGCCCGGCGCCTGCAGGACCATGGCTCTCATCGCAGGCCTTTCGTGTGTCTGCGGCCGATTCTGTAAGCCCGCCTGCGGCGCCGGATTGAGCCAGCGCAATCGCGCCATGCGCCTGCAGGGCCGGGTGCAGAGGAAGCAGCCGCGAACAAAGCTTGATTCAGGTCAATCGACCTGGCAACGGCTCCAGTCCAATGCAGGGGCCATGACCGCCCGCTTATGACCGCCCCCCTGGACGCGCCTTCGCCCGCCAATGGCCCCGCCCCCGAGCCCTCGCCAGGCCGGCTGGCGGCGTTCTACCGCGCGTTGTCCGACATGGGGCAGGCGATCGTGCACGTGTCGGACCCGCAGGCGCTTTACGACACGCTGTGCGGCATTGCCGTGCACTCCTGCGGCGCCAGCATGGCCTGGCTGGGGCTGGTGGAAGACGGCAAGGTCGTGCCGGTGGCCTGGGGCGGCGATGCCCGTGCCTACGCGCAAGAGCTCGGCATACGGCAGCCGCGCGAAGGCCAGCCCGACAGCGAACTGGGCCCCACGGCACTGGCGCTGCGCCGGGGACGCCCCTTCACCTGCAACGATTTCTTCGCCGACCCGCACACGCTGCCCTTTCGTGCGCTGGCGGCGCGCTTCGGCGTCAAGAGTTCGGGCGCCTTTCCGATCCGGCGTGCCGGTCGGGTGATCGGCACGCTCAACCTCTATTTCGACACCGTGGGCGCGTTCGATGCCGCGCTGGTGGAGCTGGTGGAACAGCTGGTGCTCGACCTGTGCTTTGCGCTCGAACACATCGACCGCGAGGCGGCGCGCGCGCAGGCCGAGCGTTCGGCCCGCGAGCAGGAAGTGCAGCTGGGCATGATCGTGGAAACCGCCATGGACGCGATCGTCGCGGTGGACGCGCAGTACAAGGTGGTGCTGTTCAACCAGGCGGCGGCGCGCATGTTCGGCATGTCGGCTCAAGAAGCCATCGGCCGTCCGCTGGACCGGTTCATCCCGCCTGAGCACCGCGAGGCGCACCGCATGCACCTCGCGCGCTATGCCGCCCACGGCTGGAGCACGCGGCGCATGGGCGGCGCCGCCGAGCTGACCGGGGTGCGCGCCAACGGCGAGCGCTTTCCGATGGAGGCCTCGATCGCGCGCGCAGGCGAGGGCGAGCGGATGCTGATGACGGTGATGGCGCGCGACGTGACCCAGCTGCGCCAGGCCGAGAAGGCGCAGCTCGCGCGCACCGCGGCCGAAGCGGCCAACCGCGCGAAGACCGAGTTCCTCTCGCGCATCAGCCACGAGCTGCGCACGCCGCTCAACGCCGTGCTCGGCTTTGCGCAACTGCTGCGTACCGAGACCGACGATCCGTTGAGCCCGCGCCAGCGCGAGCAGCTCGACCTGGTGCTGCAGGCCGGCGCGCACCTGCGCACGCTGATCGACGAGATGCTCGACGTCTCGCGCATCGAGTCGGGCCGCATGCGCATCGACTACCAGGACTTCCCGCTGTGCGAGCTGCTCGACGGCGTGATGCGCATGAGCCAGCCGCATGCGCAGCAGTGCCGCGTGAGCCTGCAGGCGGGCTACTGCCCGCAATGCCACGTGCTGATGCACAGCGACCCCGCGCGGCTGCGGCAGGTGATGCTCAACCTGCTGTCCAACGCGATCAAGTACAACCGACCGGGCGGCTGGGTGCGCGTGGAAGTCGAGCGCGACCAGCACTTCGTGCACATCGTCGTGCGCGACAACGGCCTGGGCATGTCGCCGCAGCAGAAGGCCCAGCTGTTCCAGCCGTTCAACCGCCTGGGCCGCGAGCACAGCGGCGTGCAGGGCACCGGCATCGGCTTGGTGCTGGTGCGGCAACTCATCGGCCTGATGGGCGGCGAGATCCGCGTCGACAGCGAAGCCGGCCAGGGCACGACCGTGCGCGTCACGCTGCCGGCCACCGACGACCGGCCGATGGCCGCGGCGCCGGGTGCCGACGCCGACAGCCAGGCCGCCCAGGAGATGCAGCCGCGCGGGCTGGTGCTCTACGTCGAAGACAACCCCATCAATGCCATCCTGGTGGAACAGCTGCTCACGCGCTGGCCAGGGATACAGCTGGTGGTCGCCGGCGACGGCGCCAGCGGCCTGGACCGCGCCCGGGCGCTGCGGCCCGATGTCGTGCTGCTGGACATGCAACTGCCCGACATGGACGGCGTGAGCGTGCTCAAGGCCCTGAAGGCCGACGAACGCACGCGCGACATCGTGGTGGTGGCGTTGTCGGCCAGCGCCGTGCCGGAGGACGTGGCCGCCGCGCGGGCCGCCGGAGCGGCCGACTACTGGACCAAGCCCATCGACTTCGACGCCTTCGTGCGCGGCATGCGGCAGCTGCTGGCCGGCTGACCGCGCGCGCCGCCCCGGCGGCCGGGCGCTTGACGTGACGCAAGCGCCCGCTGGTGCGGGCTCCGACAATGCCCTGCGCCATGGCCGCAAATCCCGCCAACCCTGCCGGCGGCACGGTGTTCCGTGCGCGCGGGCTCGCCAAGACCTACCGCACCGGCGAGGTGGAGGTGAGGGCGCTGCGCGACGTGGACCTGGACATCCGCCGCGGCGAGTTCATCGTGCTGCTGGGGCCTTCGGGCAGCGGCAAGTCCACGCTGCTGAACATCCTGGGCGGGCTGGACGTGCCCACCGCCGGCGAGGTGCGCTTCGCCGACCACATGCTCACCGGCGCCAGCGAAGCCGAGCTCACCACCTACCGCCGCGAGCACGTGGGCTTCGTGTTCCAGTTCTACAACCTGATCCCCAGCCTCACGGTACGCGAGAACGTGGCGCTGGTCACCGACATCGTGGAACACCCCATGCCGGTGGACGAGGCGATCGACCTGGTGGGGCTCACCCCGCGGCGCGACCACTTCCCGGCGCAGCTGTCCGGCGGCGAGCAGCAGCGCGTGGCGATCGCGCGCGCCATCGTCAAGCGGCCCGAGGTGCTGCTGTGCGACGAGCCCACCGGCGCGCTCGACTACCAGACGGGCAAGCTGGTGCTGGAGGTCATTGCGCGCATCAACCGCGAGCTGGGCACCACCGCGGTGGTGATCACGCACAACGCCGCCATCGCCGGCATGGCCGACCGCGTGATCCACTTGGGCGACGGGAAGATCCAGCGCATCGAGGTCAACACGCACAAGATCTCGCCGTCGGAGCTGTCATGGTGAACGAAGCGCAGCACACCCGGCGCCGGGCCGCCCCGAGGCAGGCGCGCACCCCCTCGGGGGGTGGTCCGCGGTACTCCGCGGACCGGGGGCCGACATGAAAGCCCTCGACCGCAAGCTGCTGCGCGACCTGCGCCTCATGTGGAGCCAGGCGCTGACGATCGCGCTGGTGGTGGCCAGCGGCATCGGCGGCTTCATCACCAGCCTGTCCGCGGTGGACTCGCTGGCGCTGGCGCGCGACGACTTCTACGCCGCCGGCCGCTTCGCCGAGGTGTTCGCCGGCGTGAAGCGCGCGCCCGAATCGCTGGCCGGCACGCTGCGCGAGGTGCGCGGCGTGGCCGACGTGCAGACCAGCGTGCAGGCGATCGTGCGCGTGGAGATTCCCGGGCTGCCCGATCCCATCATCGGCCAGCTCATCGGCCTGCCGGCGCGCGGCGCGCAGCGCATGAACCGGGTGACGGTGAGCGCGGGGCAGGAGCTGCTGCGCGCCGGCACCCACGCCGACGGCAGCATTCCGGCGCTGGTGTCCGAAGGCTTCGCGCAGGCGCGTGGCCTGAAGTTCGGCGACACGCTCAACGTGCTGATGAACGGCAAGCGCCGCACGCTGCGCATGGTGGGCACGGCGCTGTCGCCCGAGTTCATCTTCGCAGGCCTGTGGGGCATGCCCGACCTGCGCGGCTACGGCATCTTCTGGGTGGACCACGACACGCTGGCCGCGGCCTACGACATGGAGGGCGCGTTCAACCAGGTGGCGGTGAAGCTGGCGCCCGGCGCCTCGGAGCGGGCGGTGATCGAGGGGCTGCAGGCCCGGCTGGCCGCCTACGGCGGGCGCGACGTGCACGGCCGCGCCGACCAGACCTCGCACGCGATGCTCGACGCCGAGATCAAGGAGCAGCGCGTGCTGGGCACGGTGCTGCCGGCCATCTTTCTCGGCGTGGCGGCCTTCCTGCTCAACGTGGTGGTGTCGCGGCTGGTGAGCACCCAGCGCGAGCAGATCGCCGCGCTGAAGGCGCTGGGCTATCCCAACCTGGCGATCGGGCTGCACTACCTCAAGCTCGTGCTGCTGATCGTGCTGGCGGGCCTGGCGCTGGGCGTGCTGCTCGGCGACCGCCTGGGCACCATGTTCACCGGGCTGTACGCGGAGTTCTTCCACTTCCCCCGCTTCGAGCACCGCATCGCGCCCTGGCTGCTGCTCACCAGCGTGGGCGTCACGGTGGTCACCGCGGTGCTGGGCACGCTCAACGCCATCCTGCGCACGGTGCGGCTGGCGCCGGCCGAGGCGATGCGCCCGCCGGCGCCGGGCCGCTACCGCCGCACGCTGCTGGAGCGCCTGGGCATCCAGGCCATGGGGCCGGCGCTGCGCATGATCGTGCGCAACATGGAGCGCAGGCCCTTGCGCACCACGCTGGGCATCGGCGGCATCGCCGCGGCCGTGGCCATCACCGTGATGGGCAACTTCATCCGCGACGCGATCGACGTGATCGTGGACACGCAGTTCAACCTGTCGCTGCGCGGCGACGTGTCGGTGTGGACCTACGAGGCGGTGAACGACGTCGCCCGCCACGAGCTGGCGCGCCTGCCGGGCGTGACGCAGGTGGAGGCCACGCGCTTCGTGCAGGCCAACCTGGTGCACGGTCATCGGCGCGAGCGCACCCTCGTGCGCGGCTACGCGCCGCGCGCCGAGCTGTACCGCGTGATCGACGTGGAGCAGCGCCTGACCGTGCTGGAAGGCCGCGGCCTGGTCATCACCGACCGCCTGGCCGACAAGCTGGGCGTCAAGCCGGGCGGCACGGTGCTGATGGAGGTATTGGTGGGCGAGCCGCGCACGCTGGCGCTGGTGGTCACCGGCACGGTGAAGGAAATGATGGGTCTGAACGCCTACATCGACCGCGACACGCTCAACCGCCTGCTGGGCGACGGCGACGTGACCACCGGCTACGTGCTGGCGGTCGAGCGCGACAAGGAAGCGGCGCTGCTCGACGCCACCAAGGCGCTGCCGCAGGTGGCCGGCGCCTTCAGCAAGGCCACGATGCTGCGCAACATGGAGGAGATCAGCGCGCGCAACGTGCGCATCATGAGCACCATCCTCACCGCGTTCGCGGCGGTCATCTCCATCGGCGTGGTCTACAACAACGCGCGCATCGCGCTGGCCGAGCGCGGCTGGGAGCTGGCCAGCCTGCGCGTGCTGGGCTTCAGCCGCGCCGAGGTGTCGGCGCTGCTGCTGGGCGAGATGGCGATCTCGATCGCGATCGCGCTGCCGCTGGGCATGCTGCTGGGCTGGGGGCTGGTGCACGTGGTGAGCGAGCTGCTGAAGTCGGACCAGTTCTTCTTTCCGGTGGTGATCCGCGCGCGCACCTACGCCTGGGCCGCGCTGTGCGTGGTGGCCGCGGGCGTGGCCAGCGGGCTGGTGGTGCGCAGGCGCATCGACCGGCTCGACCTGGTGGCCGTCTTGAAGACAAGGGATTGAGCGATGAAAAAAAGCACCTGGATCTGGGCCGGCGCCGGCGTGGCCGCGGCCATCGCCGCGCTGGCCTGGGCCTTTGCGCCGCGGCCGGTGGAGGTGGAAACCGCGCAGGTCACGCAGGGCCGCTTCGAGGCCACGATCGACGAGGACGGCAAGACGCGCCTGCGCGACCGCTACGTGGTCTCGGCGCCGCTGGCCGGGCGCCTGGACCGCATCACGCTGCGCGAGGGCGATGCGGTGCGCGCCGGCGACCCGGTGGCCGGGCTCATGCCGGTGCTGCCGGCCATGCTGGACGAGCGCACGCTGCGCGAGCAGCGGGCGCAGGTGGAGGCGGCCGAAGCCAACGTGCGGCGCGCCGCCGCGCGCATCGAAGGCGCGCGCGTGGCCTTGCAACAGGCGCGCAACGAGCTGCAGCGCAGCGAGCAGCTCGCGCGGCAGGGCTTCGTGTCCCCCACCAAGCTGGACAACGACCGCCTGGCGCTGATGGGCACTCAAAAGGAGCTGGAGGCCGCCGAGCAGGAACGCCAGGTGGCCCGCCACCAGCTCGAGCAGGCGCGCGCGGCGGTGGCGGCGGTGCAGGCCAGCGGCAGCGCGCCCTCGCGCCGCTTCGTGCTGCGCGCGCCGGTGAGCGGCCGCGTGCTGCGCGTGGCGCAGACCAGCGAGGCCACGGTGCCGCTGGGCACGCCGCTGCTGGAGCTGGGCGACACCGCGCGGCTGGAGGTGGTGGCGGAGCTGCTCACCACCGACGCGCTGCAGGCGCGGCCGGGCGGCCGCGTGCTGATCGAGCGCTGGGGCGGCAGCGGCGCGCTCGAAGGCCGCGTGCGGCTGGTGGAGCCGGGCGCTTTCACCAAGGTCTCTGCGCTCGGCGTCGAGGAGCAGCGCGTGCGCGTGCTGATCGACATCACCAGCCCGCCCGAGCGCTGGCAGGCGCTGGGCGACGGCTACCGCGTGAGCGTGCGCATCGTCACGACGGCGCAGGACCAGGCGGTCAAGGTGCCGGTGAGCGCAGTGTTCCCGCGCACCGACGAGCCCGGCATGGCGGTGTTCGTGCTCGACGGCGGGCGCGCCAGGCTGCGGCCGGTGGAGCTGGCGGCGCGCAACGGCAACGAGGCTTGGGTCAAGGGCGGCGTGCAGCCGGGCACGACGGTGGTGGTGTACCCGCCGGCCAGCGTGCGCGACGGCCTGAAGCTCAAACCGCGCAAGGCATGACGACCTCGCGGGTATTGCGCTTGCAGGCGAGGGTGCGGCGCACCACGGCGCCGCGAGGAGCACCGAAATGGACGACACGGTCGAGGAAGTGCGGATCCCGCCGCTGGACCTGCAGGGGTTGCTGGGCGTGCCGCCCGGCGCCACCGGCCTGGTGATCTTTGCCCACGGCAGCGGCAGCGGGCGCCTGAGCCCGCGCAACCAGCGCGTGGCCGCGGCGCTGCGCGCCGGCGGCCTGGGCACGCTGCTGTTCGACCTGCTCACCGAGGAAGAGGAGCGCGATCGCCGCAACGTGTTCGACATCGAGCTGCTCGCCTCGCGCGTGGAGCACGCGATCCGCTGGGCCACCTATGACCAGCGCACCGCGCACCTGCCGCTGGGCCTGTTCGGCGCGAGCACCGGCGCCGGCGCGGCGCTGGCCGCGGCCAGCCGCCCGCACACCACGGTGGCGGCCATCGTGTCGCGCGGCGGCCGGCCCGACCTGGCCGGCCCCGACCTGGCCCACGTGAGCGCGCCCACGCTGCTCATCGTGGGCGGCCACGACGAGCCGGTGATCGAGATGAACCGCAATGCGATGGCGGTGATGCACCACGCGACGGTGCAGCTGGAGATCGTGCCGGGCGCGACCCACCTGTTCGAGGAGCCGGGCACACTGGACGAGGTGATCCGGCTGGCGACTGGGTGGTTCCAACAGCATTTCCGGCATGACCCGGTCAGACCTCTATAGCTGCCGGGCGATGATCTATGTCTTCCGACTGCCGAAGTTCCCTGTTCTGGTGGATATCGGCGACCGTCTGCTCGCGGCCAGGACACGTGCGCAGCTCGATTCCAAACTGGGCAGGCTCGAACTCCCAGATGAGCAAGCGCGCGCCATCATCGATGCCAACGCGCAGAGATTCATGTTCCATCCGGCGACGAAAATAATCGCCCCCTGTGTCGGCATGCGTTGGACCAAGCAGCAGATCATTGACCGGTACAACCGGCGGAGGGAACCAGGCTCTCCGGCGATGAGGAGTGCATCCCTGGGCAGCAGAACCCTCCAGCACGTGGTGGCCGAGGCAGTGGAACTCTTGATCCGTGTACGGGCGGCCGATCGGCTCGCGGCCTTGAGCGCTGAGACGCCAGACATGCAGAACGTCCAGCGCCGGCGCGATGAGCCCTAGACGAGTCGCACGCGCGCCAGCACATGCTCGGTGATCGAGCGCGCCAGCTCGCTCTCGCCCACGAACACCTTGCCCGCCGTCTCGCGCTCGAGCAGCGCGGCTTCTTCCTCGTTGTGGCTGCGCACCACCACCTCGATGCCGGGGTTCAGCGTGCGCGCCGTTTCCACCATGTGCCGCACCTCCACCGTCTGCGGCGTGGCGATCACCAGCAGGCGCGCGTCGGCGATGTGGGCCTGGATCAGCGTGCCCGGTTCGACCGCATTGCCGAACACGGCGGCCTGGCCCTGGCCGCGCAGGCGCTCGACCAGCTCGCGGTTTTCGTCGGCCACGATGAAGGGGATGCCCTGCGCCTGCAGCGCGGCGGCGATGTGGCGGCCCACGCGGCCGTAGCCCACGATCACCACCTGGTTGGCGAGGTACCTGCGGTCGGTGCTCATCGGCAGCTCGGCCAGCGGGTCGTCGCGCCGTTCGAACTTGCGCGCCAGCGCCGAGCGGTCGCGCAGCCAGCGTTGCAGCGGCTCGATGCTCGAAAACACCAGCGGGTTCAGCGCCATGGAGATCAGCGCACCCGCCAGGATCAGACTGTGGCCCTCGGCCGGCAGCAGCCCGAGCGACAGGCCCAGGCCCGCGAGGATGAACGAGAACTCGCCGATCTGCGCCAGGCTGGCCGAGACCGTGAGCGCCGTGTTCAGCGGATAGCCCAGCATCAGCACCAGCGCCGCCGCGGCGAGGGACTTGCCCAGCACGATGATCGCCACCACCGCCAGCACGTACAGCGGGCTTTCCACCAGCACCATCGGATCGAACAGCATGCCCACCGACACGAAGAACAGCACCGCGAACGCATCGCGCAGCGGCAGCGTCTCTTCCGCCGCGCGGTGGCTGAACTGCGACTCGCGCAGCACCATGCCGGCGAAGAACGCGCCCAGCGCGAACGACACGCCGAAAAGCTGCGCCGAGCCGTAGGCGATCCCCACCGCGGCGGCCACCACGCTCAGCGTGAACAGCTCGCGCGAGCCGGTGCGCGTGACCTGCCAGAGGATCCAGGGAAACACGCGCCGGCCCACGACCAGCATCAGCGCAATGAAACCGGCCACTTCCAGCAAGGTCTTGCCCAAGGCGATCCACACCGGGGCGCTGGAGAGCGCCGCCGCGTCGCCGCCCAGCACGCCGGCCAGCGGCGGCAGCAGCACGAGCACCAGCACCATGGCCAGGTCTTCCACCACGAGCCAGCCCACCGCGATGCGGCCGTTGCCGCTTTCGAGCGCGCCGCGGCCTTCCAGCGCCTTCAGCAGCACCACGGTGCTGGCCACCGACAGCGCCAGCCCGAACACCAGCGCACCGGCCAGGCTCCAACCCCAGCTCAGCGCCACCGCGGCGCCGAGCGCCGTGGCCGCCACGATCTGCACCACCGCGCCGGGTAGCGCGATCTTGCGCACCGAGAGCAGGTCTTCGAGCGAGAAGTGCAGCCCCACGCCGAACATCAGCAGCATCACGCCGATCTCCGCGAGCTGGCTGGCGATGTCCATGTCGGCCACGAAGCCCGGCGTGCCCGGACCGATGAGCACACCGGCGAGCAGGTAGCCCACCAGCGCCGGCAGCTTCAGCCGCGCCGCGATGAAGCCGAGCAGCAGCGCCAGGCCGAAGCCCGCCGCCAGCGTGGTGATGAGGGGAACGGACTGGTGCATGCGGCCCAGTTTATCGAGCCATCGGATCCGCTTGACCCCGTGGCGGCTACAGGGTTTTCAATGCAGGGGATGGACGACACCCTGCTGCAGGAAACCCCCATCCTCGACTTCACGCATCCCGCGATCCAGGCGCTGGCGCGCCGGCGCGGCTGGAAGCAGCTGCCCGAGAAGCGGCGCATCGGCGCGGTATATGCCTTCGTGCGCGACGAAATCGCCTTTGGCTACAACCTCGCCGACGACATCGCCGCGTCGCAGGTGCTGGCCGACGGTATCGGCCAATGCAACACCAAGGGCAGCCTGCTGATGGCACTGTTGCGCGCCTGCGGTGTCGCCTGCCGCTTCCATGGCTTCACCATCCACAAGGCCTTGCAGAAGGGCGCGATCACCGGTGTGGCCTACCTGCTCGCGCCGCGCGACATCGTGCACAGCTGGGTGGAGGTGTGGTTCGACGGCCGCTGGGTCAACCTGGAAGGCTTCATCCTCGACCAGGCCTACCTGCAGCAACTGCAACGGCGCTTTGCCAGCCACAAGGGGCCGTTCTGCGGCTACGGCGCCGCCACGCCCGACCTGCAGCACCCGCCGGTGGAGTGGAAGGGCGAGGACACCTACATCCAGAAAGACGGCATCAACCACGACTTCGGCGTGTTCGCCTCGCCCGACGCGTTCTACGCGCGCCACGGCGCGAACCTCAGTGGCTTCAAGCGCTGGCTGTTCCAGCGCCTCGTGCGGCACTGGATGAACCGCAACGTGGCGCGCGTGCGCGGCGCGGCGTGCAATCCGGCGCTGCCGCCTGCGTCGCCTGCCTGAAGTCAGCGCTGCGGATGCCGCCCGCGCGCCGCGCGAATCTCGGCCAGGCCTTCGGCCGTGCCCCGCATCACCTGGCGCGTGGCTTCGCTGGCGAGGCGGCCGAAGTCCTGCACGGTGGCGGCTGCGTCGCGCGCCGTGGCGCGGCCCGTTTCGGCGCTGCGCACGCCGGCCTGCAGCAGGCTCTGCGAGACCGAGCGCGTGGTTTCGAAGGCACCGCCCACCATTTGCCGCACGATGCCGCCCACGTCCTTGGCGACCTCGCCGGTCGCGTGCAGCGTGTCGCAAAGCGATCGTTCGAGCAGCGTGCCGAGCTGGGTCTCGAGGGTGTGCAGCTTCTTCATCACCTTGGCCATCTCGGCGCTGGCGTCTTGGGGCTTGGCGGGGGTTGCGCGCTTGCGCGGCGCGGCGGCCGTGGTCGGCGTGGGCATGTGCATCTCCTGGTTGCGGGTGCGGCCCCATCGGCGGGGCACTGCAGGTCCCACTGTAGGAAGCCCCGCGCGCGCACGTTTGCGGTTGCGCAAGCGCAGCGGCATGGGGCGCTAGTCGAGCACTTTCGCGCCCGGCCGTAGCTCGCCTTCGCGCACCCACACGCCCGGCGCTTCGCAGCGAAGCACCTCCGTGCCGCTGAGCACCAGGGTGCCGACGGGGTACGAGGCGCCGTTGAAGCGGCAGGCACCCTCCGGCGCGTTGGGTTCGACTTCCAGATCGTCGTCCTCGCCGACGATGGGCGAGGTGTCCCGGTCGGGATCGGGTGCGCCCACCTGGGGGTGGGCAGCGTGGGAAGGTGTGGTCATCGCGATGCTCCCGTGGCGTTTCATCGACTCAGTGCGACATCAGCACCGGCAAGGTCATCTGTCGCAGCACCTCGCGCGTGGCGCCGCCCATCACGCGCTCGGCCCAGCGCGAATGGCCGTAGGCGCCCATCACCAGCAGGTCGGCGCCCAGGTCCGCGGCGCGCGACATCAGCGTGTCGCCGACGTCGATCTGCGTGGGCTCCACGTGCAGGCTCGCTTCCACGCCGTGCCAGAGCAGCCAGCGGTGCAGCGCCTCCAGCCGCGCGCGCATGCCCGCGTCACCGGCGGCCGCCGGCGTGTCGCAATGCATCAGGTGCACCTGTTGCGCCTTCTGCAGCAGCGGCAGCGCGTCGCCGACCGCGCGTGCCGACTCCTTGCTGTCGTTCCAGGCCACGAGCACGTTGTCGCCCAGGCTGTCGAAGCGGCCCGCATAGGGCACCAGCAGCGTGGGGCGCGCGTTTTGCAGCACCACGCGCTCCACCAGTGCCTGGGCCCGGGCGGTGACGGCGCCGGTGCTGCTGGGCTCGGCCTGGCCCAGGATCACCAGGTCGCTGCAACGGCCGTGCGTGACGATGGAGGCCACGCTTTCGCCGTCGTCCACCACCGCCTCGAACGACTTGGCGCCCAGCGCGCCGCACTGCTCGCGGAAGCGCACGGCGCGCTCGTCGGCGGTGCGGCGCAACGCGGCGAGCAAGGTGGTGGTGGTGTCGATGCCCAGCAGGCCGGGCCCCACCTCCAGCGGCAGGTCGAGCACGCCGGTGGGCGCCAGGCCCACGAGGTGGGCGTCGAGCCGCGCGGCCAGGCGCACCGCGTATTCCACGCGGGCGCTGCAGCGCTCGCGGTCGTCCAGGTGGACCAGCAGGCTTCGGTAGGTGGTCATGTCGGGGTCTCCTTGTGCGGGGCCATCAGGCAGGTCGCAGGAAAGGCGCCAGCGCGTCGGCGTCGGCCTGGCGCAGCGTGCGCTGGGCTCGCGCGGTGAGGGTGTTGATCGCTTCCGGCGTGGCGATGTCGATGCCCAGGCCGCCGTCGGCGGGCCATTCGGCGTCGAGCCGCAGGTAGCGCGCGCCGAGCCGGTCTTCGAGCATGGCCTGCACGTGCTGCTGCTGCGCCGAGATCATCGTGAGCACGAGGCGGCCCTCGGAGAGCCAGCTCACCGCGCCGGCGTCTTCACGCACGCCTTCGCTGGGGCGGTAGCGCGCGGTGGCGGTGCCCACCGAGAGCATGCGCATGCGCTCGGGCGGCACGCCCATGAAGTGCTCCGCCTCGTGCAGCGCCACCTGGTCGGGCGCCACGGCGAACAGGCCGCCGTCGGCATACAGGTGCGTGCCGATGCGCACCGACGGAAAGTACGCCGGCGCCGCGCAGGCGGCCATGGCCACGTCCACCGCACGCAGCCAGCCGTCGCCCTCGGAGGCCTGTGCATGGGGGGTCTTGAACACCTTGGTGATGCAGGTCTCCACGTCCACGGCGGGGATCACGCAGGGGTGCAGCGCATCGGCCAGCGTGCGCTCCTGCAGCTCGGCCGCCAGCGCCTCGCGCAGCGCGGCGCCCGAGTACTTGGGGCCGAGCACCGAACGCGACAGGTCGATCAGCCGCCCGACGCGGCCGGTGGGCATGGCGCGGTCGGAGAACACCGTGGGCCCGTGGGCCACGAACAGCTGCACCAGGCGCGACATCGGCAGCTCGAAGGCCAGCGCGAGCGCCAGCACGCCGCCGATGGAGGTGCCGCCGATCAGGTCGAAGCAGCGTCCCAGCGGCATGCCGGCGCGCCGCTCCAGCCCTTCGAGCACCACGGCGCTGTACAGGCCCAGGAAGCCGCCGCCCGACAGCGAGAGGATGCGGAACCTGCGCGTGGTCACGTGTTCCTCTGCGCCGCGTCCAGCGGCCGCAGCCCAGGTCTTGCGCGGATCCGGCTTTGGCGGTCCGCTGCAAGGGCCCCCTCGGGGGGCAGCGACCGGAGGGAGCCTGCGGGCTTCATATCAGGTAGCGGTTGAGCGCGGCGCCGTACAGGTCGTCGATGGGCCGTATGCCGGTGTGCAGCAGCCCCAGCGGCAGGCCGAGGTCGAGTCTGGGCATCGGCGGCGTGGCCTTGAGCGCGGCATCAGCCAGCTGCGCGCCGGCGCCGGCCATGCCGCGCATGCCGATGTCGAACAGCTCCTGTGCGTAGCGCAGTGCTGCGGCGGCCTCGAACTGCACGGCCTCGCCCTGCAGCGCCAGCGTGTCGGCCGCGCTTTCGGTCTTTTGCAGCCGCTGCTGCAGTTCCTCGAAGCGCTTGAGGGCCAGGTGCGTGGTGGTCACCTGCAGGCGGTACACCTCTTCCAGGCTGCCCAGCCAGGCCTGGCCCTGCTGGAACCAGGCATCGGTCTGCGCGCGCAGCGCGGCGTTGAACGG
>JBFLWE010000086.1:0-23819 GCA_040758375.1 Pseudomonadota bacterium | reverse complement strand
GGCCCGGCCCGAGCCGCCGGGCCCCGCCGCCTCGCGTGTGGACCAGCAGCTGATCGAGCTGCTCACGCGCCTGTTCGACGCCATCCTCGCCGACCGTTCGCTGCCGCAGGACGTGCAACTGCTGCTGTCGCGGCTGAACGCCTCCACCGTGCGGGTCGCGCTGCGCGACCCGTCGATGCTCGACAGCTACAGCCATCCGGTGTGGGAGTTCATGGACCGGCTGGTGTTCGATGCCTCGCGCCATGCCGGCGAAGCCGAGGCGCGCGAGCGGCTGATGCGCTATGCCGAGGGCCTGGTCGACCACATGGTGCGCGAGCCGACGCAGGACGCGGCGCTGTACCGCTGGGGCATCGGCCGGCTGGATGCGTTTGCCGAGCACCTGCTGCTGCAGCACTGCCGCGAGGCGCAGGGGCAGATCGACAACCTGCGCACGCTGGCGATGTCGCGCGGCAGCAGCGGCGTGCCGGACACCGGCAGCAGCGCGCAAGCGCTCGACGTGGCCACGCTCGACACCGTGCCGGCCGAGCTGATCGACCTGCCCGCGCCCAGCGGCCATGCGACCGGCCAGCCGCGGCCGCTGCCGCAGCTGCAGCCCGGCGAATGGCTGCACCTGTTCCTGCAAGGCCGGTGGCGCGAGCTGCTGCTGCTGTGGACCGACGGGCGCGGCGAGGCCTGGCTGTTCCGCCAGCCGGGCGGCCGCACCTGGGCGCTGCGCCGTGCCGCGCTGGAACGGCTCAACGACGCGGGCCTGGCCGAGCCGCTGGACCCGCCCTCGCTGGTGCAGCACGCGGCGCAGCAGGTGCTGCGCCAGGTGTCGCCGCCGCCCCAGCGCTGATGCTGCGCACCGTCCTCGGCCTCGCGCTCGCGATGCTGGCGCTGGCGTCGGGCGCGCTGGCGCAGGGCCGGGCCGAGCCCGAGCGGCCGCGCGTGGGCCTGGTGCTCTCGGGCGGCGGCGCGCGCGGCCTGGCGCACGTGGGCGTGCTCAAGGTGCTGGAGCGCGAGCGCATCCCGATCGACGCGATCGCCGGCACCTCCATGGGCGCCATCATCGGCGGGCTGTATGCCAGCGGCATGGGCGCGGCCGAGATCGAGCGCGAGCTGGTCGCGCTGCGCTGGGACGAGATCTTCGCGCCGCAGGTCGAGCGACCGCGCGTGCCGCAGCGGCGCAAGGAGCAGGACGCCGACTACTCGCCGGTCATCGAGCTGGGCATGCGCGACGGCGTGCTGATGTCGCCCAAGGCCGCGGTGTCCAGCCGCGGGCTCGATGCGCTGCTGCGCCGCTACACGCTGCGCGCCGGGCTGCTGCGCGACTTCGACGCGCTGCCGATCCCGTTCCGCGCCGTGGCCACCGACATGGAAACCGGCGAACCGGTGGTGCTGGGCTCGGGCGACCTCGCCGTGGCGCTGCGCTCCAGCATGAGCGTGCCGGGCGTGTTCGCGCCCACCGAGGTAAACGGCCGCATCCTCGGCGACGGCGGCCTGGTGAACAACGTGCCGATCGACGTGGCGCGCGGCATGGGCGTGGACCGCGTGATCGTGGTCAACATCGGCACGCCGCTGGCGCCGCGCGCCACGCTGTCGTCGGTGGTGGGGCTGACCACGCAGATGATCAACATCCTCACCGAGCAGAACGTGCAGCGCAGTCTGGCCACGCTGGCGCCACGCGACGTGCTGATCACGCCGCAGCTCGGCGCCATCAGCTCGGCCGACTTCGACAAGGCACCCGAGCTGGTGGCGCTGGGCGAACAGGGCGCGCAGCAGGCCGTCGCGCAATTGGCGCCGCTGGCGCTGGACACCGCGGCCTATGCCGTGTGGCGCGCCGGCCGGCCGCAAACCGCGCCGCCGGCCACCACGCTGGCCTTCGTGCGCTTCGAAGGCAGCCAGCACACCCGGCCCGAGCGCTACCGCCCCGAGCTCGAAAGCCGCGCCGGCCAGCCCTTTGACCCGGCCCGGGCCCAGCGCGACGTGGAGCGCCTGGCCGCCAGCGGCGACTATGCGCGCGCCGACTACAAGCTGGTTGCCACGCCCGAGGGCGAGGGCCTGGTGTTCGAGCTGGAAGACAAGCCCTGGGGCCCGCACTACTTCCGCCTCGGGCTGGACCTGTCCACCGACTTCGGCGGCCGCAGCGCCTTCAACCTGAAGCTGGGCCACACGCGCCGCTGGCTCACCGACACCGGCACCGAATGGCGCAACCGCCTGCAGATCGGCGAGTCGCCGGCGCTGGCCACCGAGCTGTACCACCCGCTGGCGGGCGTGCCGGGCCGCGTGGGCGACTGGTTCGTCGCGGCCTATGGCAGCGTGGAGCGCCGTCTGCTCTGGCTCTATGGCGCCGACGACGGCCACGAGATCGCGCAGTTCCGCCGCACCACCGGCAAGCTGGGCTTCGACATCGGCCAGCCCTGGAGCCGCTATGGCGAGCTGCGGCTGGGTGTGCAGGCGCTGGCCTGGCGCACCAGCCCGCGGCTGCTGGGCCCCGACTACACCGGCCCGCTGGCGCCCGAGGTGTGGCAGGAGCGCGGCCTGCGCCTGCGCACCGTGGTGGACCAGCTGGACCACGCCAACTTTCCGCTGCACGGCTACCGCTTCGAGTTCGAGGCCGGCAGCGGCGAGCGGCGCGGCGCCGAGCGGCTGCGCGAGCGCTACACGCGCTTCGAGACCGAGGGCACGCTGGTCGCCAGCCTGGGGCGCGAAACCTTCAGCCTGCACGGCCTGCTGCAGTCGGCCGACACGCCGGGCGCCTCGGCACTGGGCCGCTACACGCTGGGCGGCTTCCACCAGCTCTCGGGCTACCGCAGCGGGCAGCTGGTGGGCAACGCGGCGCTGCTGGCGCGGCTGACCTGGTACCACCGGCTGACGCAGCCGCTGGTGCTCACGCGCGGCTTCTTCGTCGGCGCCACGCTGGAGGCGGGCAATGCCTGGGCCTCGCGCCGGCAGGCCTCGCTGGGCGACGTGCGCACCGGCATGAGCGCCTTCCTCGGCGCGGACACCGGCCTGGGCCCGCTGTACCTGGGGCTGACCTACGCGCCGGGCGGCGAGCCGGGCGTGGTGCTGTTCATCGGCCGGCCATGACCGGCTGCGCCAGCAGGGCCTCGGCCTGCCCGGCCACCAGCGCCGGCTGCTCGTGCACGATCCAGTGCGTGGCCCCCGGCACGCGCACGACCTCGCCTTGCGGCAGGTACGCTTCCAGGCCGTCGAGCAGGCCCGGCAGCAGGGCCACGTCAGCCTCGCCCCACAGCACGCGCGTGGGCATGCTCACCGTGCCGAAGCCCGGCGGCAGCTCCATGCGCAGCACCGAGTCGTCCTGCGGCGTCGGCGGCTTCAGCGGCGAGGCGCGGTAGTAGTTCAAGGGTCCCGTGAGGCCGTGGCGCCAGACCTCGCGGTACTGCTGCTTCACCGGCTCGGTGAGCCAGCGGCCGCCGGCAAAGAAGCGCCACAGGAGCGCGAAGTCGTCGGCCGACAGCAGCGCCTCGGCATCGGGCCGGCACAGCCAGTTCATGTAGGCGCTGGCCTTCTGCTGCGCGGGGTTGTGCTGCAGCTCGCGCAGGAACGTCGCGGGATGCGGCGAGTTCACCATCATCAGCCGCTGCAGCAGCTCGGGGCGCTGCGCCGCCAGGTTCCATGCCACCGCGCCGCCCCAGTCGTGCGCCACCAGCAGCGCGGCCGGCGCGCCGGTGGCCTCGATCAGGCCGGCGATGTCGGCCACCAGGGCCCTGGGCTTGTAGGCCTGCACCTCCTGCGGCGCCGACGAGCGCTCGTAGCCGCGCAGGTTGGGCGCGATGCAGCGCCAGCGCCGGCCCAGCAGGCCCATCACCTCGTCCCACACGAAGGCGGCTTCGGGAAAGCCGTGCAGCAGCACGATGCGCGGCGCATCGGCCGGGCCGCAGGCGCGGCACGACAGCGTGATGCCGTGCGGCAGCGTCAGGTCGAAGGCCTCGATGGCGGTGGCGGGCTGATTCATGCGGCCGAGTATGGAACCGGCCGCCGGCCGCCAGCGTCAAGCAGGCGACACCGGGTGCGCCCAGTCGTACAGGGTCTCGGCTGCGTCGGCCACGCCCTGCTTGCCGAGTGCCGAGAACAGCGTCACGCCCACGTCGGCCTCGTCGGTGGCCAGTTGGCCCAGCGTGTCGGCGGCCGCCTTCAACGCCTTGTCGGCCTCGCGCCGGTTGAGCTTGTCGGCCTTGGTCAGCAGCACCAGCAGCTTGACCTCGCCGGTGCCCACGCGCGGCGCCACGAAGGCCAGCAGCTGCTGGTCGAGCTCGGTGAAGCCCAGGCGCGAGTCGACCATCAGCACCACGCCCGACAGGCTGCGCCGGATCTCCAGGTAGTCGGCCATCACCTGCTGCCAGCGCAGCTTGGCCGCGCGCTCCACCGCCGCGTAGCCGTAGCCCGGCAGGTCGGCGAAGTAGGCGTCGGGCGCGTCCTTGGGCCCCAGCTCGAACAGGTTGATGTGCTGCGTGCGCCCTGGCGTCTTGGAGGCAAAGGCCAGGCGGCGCTGCTGCGCCAGCGTGTTGATTGCGGTGGACTTGCCGGCGTTGGAGCGGCCCACGAAGGCGATCTCGGGCAGCTCGGTGGCGGGCAGTTCGTCGAGCCGGCTCGCGGTGGTGAAGAAGCGAGCGGTGTGGGCCCAGGCCAGCGCGGCTTTCGCGGTGCCTGGGGCCGGGGAAGCGGTCGGGTGCATGGGCCATTGTAAAATCGATGGGTTTGCACCCCCAGCACCCAAAGAATCATGAAGGTCACCCTTGCACTGATCCGCGCCGCCTCGTTGACGCTGGCCGCCACGCTGGCCGGCCCGGCTTTCGCCGCTGACGCGGCCAGCCCCAAGGTCGACCTGGCCAAGGGCCAGACCCTCGCCAGCCAGGTGTGCGCCGCCTGCCACACCACCGACGGCTCGCGCGGCAGCCCCGCCAACCCCATCCTCGCGAGCCAGCACCCGGAATACATCGCCAAGCAGCTGGCCGACTTCAAGAGCGGCAAGCGCGACAGCGCGGTGATGAAGGGCTTTGCCTCCACGCTGAGCGAGGACGACATGCGCAACGTTGCAGCCTTCTACGCCAGCAAGAGCGCCAAGCCCGGCTTCGCCAAAAACAAGGAGCTGGTGGTGCTGGGCGAGAAGATCTACCGCGGCGGCATTCCCGAGAAGCAGGTGCCCGCCTGCTCGGGCTGCCACAGCCCCACCGGTGCCGGCATCCCGGCGCAGTTCCCGCGCATCGGCGGCCAGCATGCCGACTACGTGGAAGCGCAGATGACCGGTTTCCGCGCCGGCGCGCGCGCCAATGGCCCGATGATGGCCACCATCGCCGCCAAGATGAGCGACAAGGAAATCAAGGCCGTATCCGACTACATCGCCGGCCTGCGCTGACCCCGCTCAAAAGGCTTTGTTTCTGAAAGGCCGGTCCCAGTACCGGCCTTTTTGTATGGCAACGACAATCCTGCGATGACCACCGCCACATCCGGCCTGGAGATCCAAGCGCGTTCGCGCTGGCTGCGCGACACCGTGGAGCTCGTCTCCTCGATGCGCTTCGCGATCGCGCTGCTCACGCTGATCTGCATCGCCTCGGTGATCGGCACCGTGGTGCAGCAGTCGCAGCCGCTGAACAACTACGTGAACCAGTTCGGCCCGTTCTGGGCCGGCGTGTTCGATGCGGTCGGGCTGTACACGGTGTACAGCGCCAAGTGGTTCCTGCTGATCCTGGGCGTGCTGGTGCTGTCCACCAGCCTGTGCATCGCGCGCAACACGCCGAAGATCCTGCACGACCTCAAGGCCTACAAGGAACACGTGCGCGAGCAGGCGCTGCAGGCCTTCCACCACAAGGGCCAGGGCAGCACGGCCGAGACGCGCGACGCGGCGCTGGCGCGGCTGTCGGGGCTGCTCGGCCAGGCCGGCTGGAAGGCCAAGGCCCAGGTGCGCGAGCACGGCGTGATGGTCGCCGCGCGCAAGGGCATGGCCAACAAGATCGGCTACCTGGCGGCGCACTCGGCCATCGTGCTGATCTGCCTGGGCGGGCTGTTCGATGGCGACCTGGTGGTGCGCGCGCAGATGGCGCTGCTGGGCAAGCAGGTCTACACCGGCGACGAGTTCATCCGCGACATCAAGGCCGAGCACCGGCTGTCGCCCAAGAATCCCACCTTCCGCGGCACGCTGCTGGTGCCCGAGGGCGCGCGCGCCGGCACCGCGGTGCTGGCCATGCCCGACGGCGTGGTGCTGCAGGACCTGCCCTTCGAGGTGGAGCTGAAGAAGTTCATCGTCGAGTACTACGACACCGGCATGCCCAAGCTGTTCGCCAGCGAGATCGTGATCCACGACCGCGAGACGGGCCAGGCGATCCCCGCCACGGTGAAGGTCAACGAGCCGGTGTTCCACCGCGGCATCGCGATCTACCAGAGCGACTTCAGCGACGGCGGCTCGCAGGTCAAGCTGCGCGCGATCCCGATGAACGGCGCGAGCAGGAGCTTCGAGGTCGAAGGCACCATCGGCGGCAAGACCACGCTGTCCAGCGGCCAGCAGCAGCTGACGCTGGAGTTCGGCAACCTGCGCGTGATCAACGTCGAGAACCTCGGCGGCGGCGAGGCCACCGACGTGCGCAAGGTCGACCTCACCCGCACGCTGCAGCAGCACCTGGGCTCCGGCGCCAAGGGCGACGGCCAGAAGCACCTGCGCAACGTGGGCCCCTCGATCAGCTACCGCCTGCGCGACGCCGCCGGCCAGGCGCGCGAGTTCAACAACTACATGCTGCCGGTGGAGCTGGACGGGCAGCGCGTGTTCCTCGCCGGCGTGCGCGACAACGTGAACGACAGCTTCCGCTACCTGCGCATCCCGGTGGACGAGAACGACTCCCTCGAAGGCTGGGCGCGGCTGCGCGCGGCGCTGGCCGACCCGGCGCAGCGCGCGCAGGCGGTGCGCCGCTACGTGGCCGCCGCCACGCCACCCGACAAGCCGGAGATCGGCCCGCAGATCCAGGGCACGGCGCAGCGCGTGCTGGCGCTGTTTGCCGGCGAGGAGCGCGCGCGCTCGCCGCAGGCCGCGCCGGGCGGGTTGCAGGCGCTGTCCGACTTCATCGAGGGCAACGTGCCCGAGGCCGACCGGCCGCGCATCTCCGAGGTGCTGCTGCGCATCCTCAACGGCAGCCTGTTCGAGCTGAACAACCTGGCGCGCGAGCAGGCCGGGCTGAAGCCGCTGGTGCCCGGCGACGCCACGCAGCGCTTCATGACGCAGGCGGTGGTGTCGCTGTCCGACAGCTTCTTCTACCCGGCGCCGGTGCTGATGCAGCTGGCCGACTTCAAGCAGGTGCAGGCCAGCGGCTTCCAGGTGGCGCGCGCGCCGGGCAAGACGCTGGTGTACCTGGGTGCCGTGCTGCTGATCGTGGGCGTGTTCGCCATGCTGTACGTCCGGGAACGCCGGCTGTGGATCTGGCTCCAAGAGGAAGCCCCGGGCCGCACCCGACTGACGCTGGCCCTGTCCACCACCCGCCGCACGCTGGATGCGGACGCCGAGTTCGAGCAATTGCGCAAAGCCGTCCTTCAGGAGGCCCCCCGATGAACACCACCACCCTGACACTTGGCCGCAGCGGCTTCTTCCACAGCCGCAGCCTTTTCGACTGGCTCTACGCGCTGGCGGTGGTGCTGGGCACGGTGTACGCGTTCCACCGCTATGGCGCGGCGATGGACGTGTACGAGAAGGGCATCCTCGCGGCCACCGCGCCCACGCTGGTGGGCCTGGGCTGGTTCTGGCGCTCGCTGCGCGTGCTCACGCTGGCCGTGGGCGCCGCGGCGCTGGGCGCGATCGCGCTGTACAGCCGCGCCACCGACGGCTTCGGCGCCGACCTGGCTGCCGGCGAGCAGCTGTTCCTGCTGAAGTACTTCCTCGCCAGCCAGAGCGCCTTTTTGTGGATGGGCGTGCTGCTGCTGATGAGCACGGTGTTCTACTGGATCGGCTTCTTCGTGTCGCCGCAGGCCGGCAGCACCGACAACACCGCGCAGCGCCTGGGCTCGCGCATCGCCTGGGCCGGCGTGTTCTTCGCGCTGGTGGGTACGCTGGTGCGCTGGTACGAGAGCCACCAGATCGGGCCCGACATCGGCCACATCCCGGTGAGCAACCTGTTCGAGGTGTTCGTCCTGTTCTGCTGGCTCACCACCGCGTTCTATCTCTACTTCGAGCAGCACTACAAGACCCGGGCGCTGGGCGCCTTCGTGATGCTGGTGGTCAGCGCCGCGGTGGGCTTTCTCGCCTGGTACAACTTCGAGCGCGGCGCGCAGGAGATCCAGCCGCTGGTGCCAGCGCTGCAGAGCTGGTGGATGAAGCTGCACGTGCCGGCCAACTTCATCGGCTACGGCACCTTCGCGCTGTCGGCCATGGTGGCCTTCGCCTACCTGGTGAAGCAGCATGCCAGCGAGGGCCGCTGGTGGAAGCTGCTGCCGCTGTGGGGCCTGGGCGTGGTGCTGTGCTTCGAGCCGCTGGTGTTCCGCCAGTCGGCCAGCACCAGCAGCAGCTACTGGGCGGTGTACTTCGGCGTCAGCGCGCTCATCGTCGCGGCCATCCTGATGCTGCGCCGGCGCATCGCCGAGCGGCTGCCGGCCTTCGAGCTGCTCGACGACCTGATGTACAAGGCCATCGCGGTGGGCTTCGCCTTCTTCACCATCGCCACCATCCTGGGCGCCTTCTGGGCCGCCGAGGCCTGGGGCGGCTACTGGAGCTGGGATCCGAAGGAGACCTGGGCACTGATCGTCTGGCTCAATTACGCCGCCTGGCTGCACATGCGGCTGATGAAGGGCCTGCGCGGCGCGCCCTCGGCCTGGTGGGCGCTGGTCGGGCTGGCCGTGACATCGTTCGCATTCCTCGGCGTCAACATGTTCCTCACCGGACTCCACTCTTACGGGGAGTTGTGATTTCGCGCGGCCTGTGGCTATAGTGCGGACACCATGCCTTTCGTCCGCCGCTCGGCCACCGGCCAGATCGAGAGCCTGCACCGGCAGCAGAGCGCCGAAGCGCCCGAGTTCCTGGCGGACACCCATCCCGAGGTGCAGGCCTTCCTGGGCGTGGCGCCGCCGCGGCGCGAAGACTTCGACCGGCTCGATGCCGACTTCGTGCGCGTGATCGAGGACGTGATCGACACCTTGATCATCAAGAACGTCATCAACATCACCGACCTGCCGGCCGAGGCGCAGGCCAAGCTGTTCGCGCGCAAGAGCTTCCGCGAGCGCATCACCAAGAACTCGCTGCGCCTGTTCGGCGACTCCGGCTTCGCCGACGTCGTGGACGACACCGGTTTCGCCGACCTGCGGTAACGCCTGAACCAAGCGTAAGGTTCCCGGCTCCAAGCCGACTGAAGGGTCAGCCATCGGCCAGGAGCTCATGCGATGCACTACCTGAAGGACCGGGGTTTCGTCCACCCCATCCCCTCCGACATCACCCCGCGCGCGGTCTACGAAGGCCGCCGCACGCTGCTGAAGCAGCTGGCCGCCGGCGCCGCGCTCGGCCCCTGGGCAGCGCGTGAAGCGCTGGCGCTGGCCACGCGCCCCGGCAAGCTGGCGCCGCTGAACGCCGCCAGCAGCAGCGTGGCCGGCGCGATGACGATGGACAAGCTCACGCCCTACCAGGACGTCACGTCGTACAACAACTTCTACGAGTTCGGCACCGACAAGTCCGACCCCGCGCAGAACGCGCACACGCTCAAGCCGCGCCCCTGGACCGTGAGCGTCGAGGGCGAGGTGAAGAAGCCCCGCAGCTTCGACCTCGACGAGCTGCTCAGGCTGGCGCCGATGGAAGAGCGCATCTACCGCCTGCGCTGCGTGGAAGGCTGGTCGATGGTGATTCCCTGGGTGGGCTATTCGCTGGCCGAGCTGATCAAGCGGGTGGAACCCACCGGCAATGCCAGGTACGTGCAGTTCATCACGCTCGCCGACAAGGCCCAGATGCCGGGCCTGCGCTCCGGCGTGCTGGACTGGCCCTATGCCGAGGGCCTGCGGCTCGACGAAGCCCAGCACCCGCTCACGCTGCTGGGCTTCGGCCTCTACGGAGAAGTGCTGCCCAACCAGAACGGGGCTCCGGTGCGCGTGGTGGTGCCCTGGAAATACGGCTTCAAGTCGGCCAAGTCGATCGTCAAGATCCGCTTCGTCAGCCAGCAGCCCAGGACCAGCTGGGAGCTGGCCGCGCCGCAGGAGTACGGCTTCTATTCCAACGTGAACCCCACCGTGGACCACCCGCGCTGGAGCCAGGCCACCGAGCGCCGCATCGGCGAGGCCGGCGGTCTGTTCGCCAAGCGCAAGCCCACGCTGATGTTCAACGGCTACGAGGCGCAGGTGAGCCAGCTCTACGCCGGCATGGACCTGAAGAAGTTCTTCTGACGTGGCGCCGAAGCAGCTGCTGCTGCACCCCGCCGCCAAGCCGCTGCTGTTCGGCCTGTGCCTGCTGCCGGCGGCCTGGCTGGTCTGGGGCGCGGTCACCGACTCGCTGGGCGCCAACCCGGCCGAGGCGCTGGTGCGCGGCACCGGCGACTGGACCTTGCGCGGCCTGCTGCTCACGCTGGCGATCACGCCGCTGCGCCAGTGGACCGGCTGGCACGCACTGGCGCGCTTTCGCCGCATGGTGGGACTGTTCACCTTCTTCTACGGCTGCCTGCATTTCACCTGCTACGCCTGGCTGGACCAGGGCTTCGAGTGGGACACGGTGGTGCGCGACATCGCCAAGCGGCCGTTCATCCTGGTCGGCTTCACGGCCTGGCTGCTGATGTGGCCGCTGGCGGCCACCTCGTTCAACCGTGCGATCAAGACGCTGGGGGCGGCGCACTGGCAGGCTCTGCACCGGCTGGTCTATGCCACCGCGCTGCTGGCGCTGCTGCACTTTTTCTGGATGCGCGCGGCCAAGCACGACTTCGCCGAGTGGTCGGTGTATGCGGCGGCGATCGGCGCGCTGCTGGGCTGGCGCCTGTGGCGTTTGTGGCGCACAGCCGCGCCGCGACGCGCCCCGGCCTCCTGAAAGCGCCGGGGCGGCGGGCACAATGCGGGCCATCGCTGCCGCGCCTTCACCGCGTTGACGCCCGCCCCCGCCTCCTCCGCCGATGTGACGGTCCTGCTGGCCGACGCCCGCGCGGCGCTGGCCGCGGCCGACCACCGCAACGGCCTGGCACGCGCCCAGCAGGCGCGCGAGGCCTGCGCCGGCGAGGCCTCGGCAGCCCTGGCGCAGGCGCTCACGCTGGAAGGCCAGCACCTCTGGCGGCTCGGCCGCTTCGAGGACGCGGTGGTGGCCGCGCGCGAAGCCACCCAGCTGTGGCAGGACCTGGACGAACCCGCCGGCCATGCCGAGACCTTGTGCCTGCTCGCCGTGGGCTACACCGAGCTCGGCCTGCACGAGGAGGCGCTGAAGAGCGCCACCGCGGCCTTCGACCTGGCGCGCACGCGCGGCCTGGGGCGCGAGGCCACGCTGGCGCTCAACCGCATCGGCGTGTGCCACGAGCGCCTGGGCGACCCGGCGCAGGGCGAGCGCTTCCTGCTGCAGGCGCTGTCGCGCGCACGCGAGGACCGCGACTTCGGCCACACGCTTTCGGCGCTGAACAACCTCACCGCCAACACGCTGAGCGCCTGTCACCTCTATACCGGCCGCGGCGAGAACGAAGCGGCGCACCAGGCGCTGCAGCGCGCACGCCAATACGGCGGTCAGGCGCTGGCCATGGCCCGGCGCGAGGGCAACCCCTATGCCGAAATCGTGACCCAGGGCAACCTCGCCGAAGTGCTGGCGCTGGCCGGCGAGTTCGAGCAGGCCGAGCGCCTGCTGACCGACGCGATCGACAGGGCCCGCGAGCTGGGCTTTCGTGCGGTGGAGCTGCGCAGCCGCCACAACCTGGGCGAGCTGCGCCTGCTGCAGGGCCTTCACGACCAGGCGCTGCAGGTCCAGCACGCGGTGCTCGACGAGCTGCGCCGCGGCGGCGACCACGAGACCACGCGCATGCGCGTGCACTCGGCGCTGTACCGTACCTACAAGTCGCTGGGCCAGTTCGAGCCCGCGCTCGCGCACTGCGAGGCCTACCACGCGATCGAGATGCAGCGCTCGGCGCTGCAGGCCCGGGCGCAGGCGCGCCTGATGGTCAACCGGCTCGAGATGGAGCAGGCGCTGCAGGTGGCCGACCAGGCGCTGATGGACGCTGCGCGCCAGCGCATCAAGGCCGGCGAACTCGAAGCCGAGAAGCGCGCGCTCGAGGCCCGCTCCGAAGCCCTGCACCGCGACGCGCACGAAGACCCCCTGACCGGCCTGCACAACCGCCGGCGCATCGACCAAGACCTGCCCGCGCTGCTGCAGCAGGCACACGCCGAGGGCCACCCGCTGCACGTGGCGGTGATCGACGTCGACCGGTTCAAGCAGGTGAACGACCAGTTCGGCCACGCGGTGGGCGACGCGGTGTTGCGCGAGGTGGCGCAGATCCTGCGGCACCGCCTGCGCACGCGCGACCTGGCCGCGCGCGTGGGCGGCGAGGAGTTCCTGGTCGTGCTGGTCGATTCGCCGCCCGCAGCCGCACTCGACATCTGCGAGCGCCTGCGCGCTGCGGTGGAGCAGCACGACTGGTCGCCGCTGGCCACGGGCCTGGCGGTGAGCATCAGCATCGGCATCGCCGACGGCGGACTGAGCGGCGATCCGGCCGGCGTGCTGCAGCGCGCCGACGCGGCGCTATACCGTGCCAAGCACGAAGGGCGCAACCGGGTCTGCATCGCGGCTTGAGTGTCGGCCCCCGGCCACGGAGTACCGTGGATTCATGCGCAGGCCCGGCCCCCTCGAATCGAGGGCCGCTCCCCGAGACGGGGGGCTCTCCCGGCTGCCCTGCGGTCCTAGCATGGTTTGCAACACGAGGTTACGAACGATGCCCGCAGCCACCATCCCTTTGATCTCCGGCCCCACCCGCGACGCGCTCGCGCTGGCCATCCAGGCGCTCGACCTGGCCGACGGTGCGCAGCCGGTGCTGCAGATGCGCGCGATGGCCGACGTGGCGCACTGCTACCGCGCGCTGGGTGCGCTGTCGCCGGCCGAGAGCTACCTGCTGCAGGCGCTGCGCTGGGCGCGCACGCTGGGCGCGGCCGATGCCAGCGTGGACCTGCTGTGCGAGCTGGCCGAGCTGGCGGTGGAGCAGTCGGCGGCGCTGGCAGAGGACGACGCGCGTGCGGCCCACCGCGCGCGCGAGCGTGCACGCGACCGGGCCTTCGAGGCCGCAGGCCTGGCCTCGCGCGCCGCCGACCCGCACTGGGAAGTGCAGGTGCTGCTGCGGGTGAGCGAGTCGCTCGACCGCTGCGGCGACCATGGCGACGCGATCGCGCTGCAGTGCCGCGCGCTGCACCTGCTGTTCAAGAACGACCTGCCCACCTGGAACGCGGAGCCGCGCACGGAGGCGCAGGCCGTGATGTGAGCGCCACACGCCGGGCCTTGGGCCGGTGAGGTCACTGGACTGACGGCAGCCGCGGGACGCGAGTCACGGTTGCTCCGCACAGCAGGCCTCACCGGCCGAGGGCCCGGGGGCCGGGCGCCGCCCAGCCCCGCAGGCGCTCACCAGCCGATGGTGTAGGTCACCGAGACCGGCACCTCGGTGTGGATCGAAGGGCTGAAGCCACCCACGTCGTCATACGCGAAGCCATAGGCCAGCGCGTTGTAGCTGTGGTCGTGCCAGAACTTCGCGAACGCGTTCGCCGGCTGTCCGGCCGGGTAGAACGCGTTGCCGTTCCACCATTGCGCAAACGGCTGATGCGCCACGCGCCGGTTGAGCGCGGCGCACAGCTGGGCCTGCAGCTGCAGCTGCTTGTAGATGTCGCTCGCGCCGGTCTTGTCGTCGAGCAGGCCGTTGCCCAGCATGGCCATCGCGGTGGTGGGCTTGCCGTTGACCCAGTAGGTGCCGGTGCCGTCGGTGAAGCGGAACTTGCCGTTGACCACCCGGCCGGTGAACGGCGCCCAGCCGTTGCGCAGGTCGATCACCAGGTCCTGGTTGGCGTACTGCTGCCACACCGACGAGATGTAGGCGTCGAGGTAGTGGGCGTTGGGGCCGTCGCCCTGGAAGCTGGCGTGGGCCGGCGCCATGATGCGGTAGGGCGAATACGGCGGCTGCGCCAGGCCGCGGAACTCGGCGGGCACCTCGGCGATGAACTTGGCGAACAGCTCGTCGCGCGTTTCGCCCAGAGTCTCGCCCACGGTCTGCTTGAAGCCGTCCAGCCCCGTCACCTCGAGCTTGAGCGGGAAGCCGAACTGGTCCACCCGCGTGGTGTTGATGAAGATGCCCTGCGGCGAGCGGCCCGGCGGCAGGATCGCGAACTCGCCGAAATCGAAGTACACGTCGATGTTGGGGTCGGTGGGGTTCTCGATGTTGGCGCCGGCGTAGCCGATGTTGCCGTTGACGTCGCGGTTGACCTGGATGTACATCGGGCTGCCCACGCTCATCAGCAGCCGCGCCGAGTTGATCGGCGGGATGGTGATGCTGCGCTTCTGGTCGAGGCGGTGGAAGTAGTTGGTGTAGCCGACGCCGTTCTTCGTGAGCGCGCCGTTGTCGCCCAGGCTCATGGGCACCAGCTGGCCCTGTGCGTTGACCCACACGAACTGGCCGCTCGTCCAGTCCTTGCCGATGATGGCCCAGTACACCTGGCTGTCTGGCCAGCGGCCCCGCGTGGCATTGACGATGTTGAAGGTGGTCAGGCCGTTCCAGGCGCTGCTGCCGGTGCCGGTGATCGTGTAGGTGGCGCTGGTCACGGCCGAGGGCGTCATGCCGCTCTTGAAGGCCGCGGCCCTGATCGTCGTGTTGGCGAACACCTCGATCGGCGCGCCGTAGGCCGGCGAGTCGAGCGTGGGGGTGCTGCCGTCGGTGGTGTAGCGGATGCTGGCCCCGGTCGTCTCGCTCAGCAGGTTGACGCGCAGGCGGGTGCCGTAGCTGCCCGAAGGGTGCGAGAACACCGGTGCCTGCACCTGGCCGCCGGTGGCGCCGATCACGTAGGTGGCGCTGGCCACCGCCGACTGGCCGTTGCTGGTGAAGGTGGCGGCATAGATCGTGGTCGCGCGGCTCACGGTGATGGGCCCGCTGTATTGCGGCGACTGCTGCGTCGGCGCCGTGCCGTCGGTGGTGTAGCGGACCACGCCGCCGCTTTGCGTGGTGGCCAGCGTCACCTGCTGCGCGGTGGCGTAGCTGCCGCCGCCCGGGCTGAAGGTGGGCTTGGCGATGCCGTTGTCGGCGCCCAGCGTGTGGGTGTAGCGCGGGCTGTCGGTCTGCGCGCCGCTCACCGGCGCGTAGGTGAACCAGTAGTACAGCACCTTGCCCGGGCTCACCGGCGAGATGGTGAACTCGTAGCGGCCCAGCGAGGTGTTCAGCACCATGTGCGGGTTGATCTCGCTGCCTTCGTTGCCCACCTTGTAGTGCAGGATCACGAAGTTCATCGCCGCGACCGGCTTGAACCAGACGGTGGCGCTGGCGCCGAGTTCGGACACGCCTTGCGAGTAGCCGGTCTGCGGGCCGCCGCTGATGGTGTAGCTGGCGCTGCCCACCGCCGAGTCGAGCATGCCGCTCTTGCGCGCAATGGCCTTGAGCGTCAGCGTCGAGGCCACGGCCACCGGGCCGGTGTAGAGCGCGGAGCCGGCAGCGGGCGTGCTGCCGTCGAGCGTGTAGCGGATCTCGGCGCCCGCGGTGGCGCTGGCGATGGCCACGCTCTGCGCGCTGCCATAGCTGCCCGCGGGCGGGGTGAACGTGGGCGTGGCCACGCGCTCCTGCGAGCCGCCGCCGCCCACCGTGTAGCTGTACAGGCCGGTGTCGGCCGCGCCCACGCCGCTCAGGAAGTAGGTGAACGAGTAGCGCACCACCGCGCCGGCGGACGCGTTGACCTTGATCTCGTGCCGGCCCGCGCCCGTGTTGGGCGTCATGCGCACGTTCTGCTGGCCGGCGCCGGCGTCGTAGTGGATGTCGACCCACTGCAGGTTGGCCGCGCTGAACCAGATCAGCGCGCCGCCGGTGGCGTCGGCGGCGCCCTGGGTGAAGGCCGTGCCGCCGCCACCGCCGCCACCGCCGCCGCCGCCGGTATCGCCACCGCCGCCGCCGCCGCCGCCGTCACTGCCGATCGTCGAGGTGGTGATCGGCGTGTCCGATGCCGCGCCGTTGGAGAAGTGGGTGTACCAGTGCCGCACCGTCTGGCCGGCGCTGGCCGCGAAACGGGTCTCGAAGCGCCCGGCGGCGCTGTTGTAGGCCATGCGCACGTTCTGCTGGGCGCCGTTGTTCACCGTGTAGTGGGCGTCGACCCAGCTCGTGCTCACGTTGGAGCGGAACCACAGCGTTGCCGTGCCCGCACTGAAGTCCACACCGGCGCTGTGATCGGCGGCCTGCACGGCGGCGGGCAGCAGCAGCCCCAGCCAGACGAACAACCAGCCGATCAGGCGGCGCCCGACCTTCCATGACATGTCGAACATCGCGGTCTCCTATCGGTTGCGCGGTGGCGCCACTGCAAGGGCGGCACCGCGGCTTGTGGTGGCAAACCCGTGAGGTGGCGGATCTTAGGAATTCGCGCTGCGCTTTGAAAGCGGTTTCAGCACATACCAGGGAATCTCCCTATGAGCAGTTCGTGAAACTGTCTTATGGCCGAAAGCGATTTCAAATCTGACGTTAAGACACCGCAACGGCGGGTAACCGCCCGCCGCCGAGTCGGTCAGCGCCGCAGCACCGGCGCCAGCGCCACACCCGTGTGGGTGCCGGCGGCGACCACCTGCTCCGGCGTGCCGGCGGCCACCACGCGGCCGCCGTTGGAGCCGCCCTCGGGCCCCAGGTCGATGATCCAGTCGGCCTCGGCGATCACGTCGAGGTCGTGCTCGATCACCACCACGCTGTGGCCGCCATCGACCAGGCGGTGCAGCACGCGGATCAGCTTCTCCACGTCGGCCATGTGCAGGCCCACGGTGGGCTCGTCGAGCACGTACAGCGTGTGCGGGGGCAGCCCGCGCCGGGCCGCCCCAAGCGGGCGGTCCCCCTCGGGGGGCGACGCCGAAGGCGTCTGGGGGTCCAAAGTTCGGCCGCGACGCGTGACGTCGTCGCGCACTTTGCTCAACTCGGTGACCAGCTTGATGCGCTGGGCCTCGCCGCCCGAGAGGGTGGGCGACGGCTGCCCGAGCGTCAGGTAGCCCAGCCCCACGTCCTTGAGCAGCTGCAGCGGGTGCGCGATGTTGGGCATGCTGGCGAAGAACTCCACCGCCTCGTCCACCTCCATCGCCAGCACGTCGCCGATGCTCTTGCCGCGCCAGCTCACCGCCAGGGTCTCGGGGTTGAAGCGCAGGCCGTGGCACTGGTCGCACGGCACCTTCACGTCGGGCAGGAAGCTCATCTCGATGGTGCGCAGGCCCTGGCCTTCGCAGCCGGGGCAGCGGCCCTCGCCGGTGTTGAAGCTGAAGCGGCCCGGCCCGTAACCGCGCGCCTTGGCCTCCAGCGTCTCGGCGAACAGGCGCCGGATCGCGTCCCAGAAGCCGATGTAGGTGGCGGGGCAGGAGCGGGGCGTCTTGCCGATGGGGGTTTGGTCCACCTCGAGCACGCGGTCGATCGCGCCGGTGCCTTCGAGCCCTTCGCAGCCGGCCAGCAGCGTGGGCTTGCCGCGGTTGGCCACACACGCCTGCACGTTGGCCAGCAGCACGTCGCGCGCCAGCGTGCTCTTGCCGGAGCCGGAGACGCCGGTCACCGCCACCAGGCGCTGCAGCGGCACGCGCACGTCGATGCGCTGCAGGTTGTGCAGCGAGGCGCGCCTGAGCTGCAGCGCCGGGGCGCTGCCGTTGACGGCGCGGCGCGGCTGCAGCGGGTGTTTCAGCGGCTGGGCGAGGAAGCGCCCGGTGAGCGAATCGGCATGCCGCGCGAGCTCTTGCGGGCCGCCCTGGGCGATGACCCGGCCGCCGCGCTTGCCGGCGCCGGGCCCGATGTCGATGATGTGGTCGGCACGGCGGATGGTGTCCTCGTCATGCTCCACCACCACCAGCGTGTTGCCCTTGCCGCTCAGCGTGGCCAGCGCGTCGAGCAGGATCTGGTTGTCGCGCGGGTGCAGGCCGATCGTGGGCTCGTCGAGCACGTAGCACACGCCTTGCAGGTTGCTGCCCAGCTGCGCGGCCAGGCGGATGCGCTGCGCCTCGCCGCCCGACAGCGTGGGCGCCGCGCGGTCCAGCGTGAGGTAGTTCAGGCCCACGGCCTCCAGGAACTCCAGCCGGCTCCTGATCTCGCTGATCACGTCGCGCGCGATCTCGGCCTCGCGGCCGGCCAGTTGCAGGCCGGCGATCCACTGCCGCACCTGCGACACCGAATCGCGCGCCACCTCGGTGATCGGCCGCTGCTGGAAGCTCACCGCGCGCGACACCGGGTTCAGCCGCGTGCCTTCGCACTCGGGGCAGGGCTCGTCCACCACGCCTTCGACCTCGGCCTCCTCGGCCGGAAAGCTCTGCTCGCGGCCGCGGTTGTCGTCGTCGCGCACCGAGTCGTCGTAGGCCTTGCGCTGCTCGCGCGTGAGCTTCAGCCCCGTGCCCACGCAGCCGGGGCACCAGCCGTGCTTGCTGTTGTAGGAAAACATGCGCGGGTCCAGCTCGGGGTAGCTGGTGCCGCAGGTGGGGCAGGCGCGCTTGGTGGAGAACACCTTCACCTGGCCGTGGCCGGCGGTGGAGGCGCCGGTTTCCATCAGCGTGGCCAGGCCGTCGAGCGGATGCAGCAGGTGCATCACGCCCTTGCCGAGGTCGAGCGCGGCGGCCAGCATCTGGCGCAGCGCGGCCTCGTTTTCCGGCGCGATCACGATGTCGCCCACCGGCAGCTCCAGCGTGTGCTCCTTGAAGCGGTCGAGCCGCGGCCAGGGATCGACCTTGAGGAACTCGCCGTCCACGCGCAGGTGCGTGTGGCCGCGCGCCTTGGCCCACTTGGCCAGGTCGGTGTACACGCCCTTGCGGTTGACCACCAGCGGCGCGAGCAGGCCCACGTGCTGCCCGCGGTGGTCGCGCAGCAGCTGCGCCGCGATGCTCTCCGCGCTTTGCGGCATCACCGGCGTGCCGTCTTTCACGCAGCGCTGCATGCCCAGCTTCACGTAGAGCAGGCGCAGGAAGTGCCACACCTCGGTGGTGGTGGCCACCGTGCTCTTGCGCCCGCCGCGCGACAGGCGCTGCTCGATCGCCACGGTGGGCGGGATGCCGTACACCGCATCCACCTCGGGCCGGCCCGCCGGCTGCACGATGCTGCGCGCATAGGCGTTGAGCGATTCGAGATAGCGGCGCTGGCCCTCGTTGAACAGGATGTCGAAGGCCAGCGTGCTCTTGCCCGAGCCCGACACGCCGGTGACCACGCTGAACTTGCCGCGCGGGATGTCGACGTTCATCGACTTCAGGTTGTGCTCGCGCGCGTTGACGATGCGGATCGCGTCGTCGGCTCCGTTGGCCGCCTGGCGCGCCTTGCGCAGGTAGCGCTGCAGCGGCACGCCCTCCTCGGCCTGGTGCGCGCCGTAGCCCATGGCTCTTTCATACTCGCGCAACGCGGTGCCGGTGTGCGAACCCTTGCAGGCCTTCACGTCCTCCGGCGTGCCTTCGCACACCACCTGCCCGCCGGCGTCGCCGCCCTCGGGGCCCAGATCCACGATCCAGTCGGCCGCGCGGATCACGTCGAGGTTGTGCTCGATCACGAGCAGCGAATGCCCGGCATCGAGCAGCTTGCGCAGCGCGCGCATCAGCTTGGCGATGTCGTCGAAGTGCAGGCCGGTGGTGGGCTCGTCGAATAGGAACAGCGTGCCCTTCTTCGCCAGCGCCTGGCGGCTTTGCGACGCAGTGCTGGCCGCCTCGGCCAGGAAGCCCGCGAGCTTCAGGCGCTGCGCCTCGCCGCCTGAGAGCGTGGGCACCGGCTGGCCCAGGCGCACGTATTCCAGGCCCACATCGACGATGGGCTGCAGCTTGTTGATGACCTCGCGGTCTTCCTTGAACAGGCCTGCCGCCTCGCTGACCGTGAGCTCCAGCACGTCGGCCACGCTGAGCTGCCGGGTGCCGCGCACGATCTTCACGTCCAGGATCTCGGCGCGGTAGCGCGTGCCGTCGCAATCGGGGCAGCGCAGGTACACGTCGGAGAGGAACTGCATCTCCACGTGCTCGAAGCCCGAGCCGCCGCAGGTGGGGCAGCGGCCGTCGCCGGCGTTGAAGCTGAACATGCCGGGGCCGTAGTTGCGTTCCTTGGCCATCGGGCTGTCGGCAAACAGCTTGCGGATCTCGTCGAAGGCGCCCACGTAGCTGGCGGGGTTGGAGCGCGCGGTCTTGCCGATCGGGCTTTGGTCGACGAACACCGCATCGGCCAGCCAGTCGGCGCCGAGCAGCCGGTCGTGCTCGCCCGGCGCCTCGGTGGCCTTGCCGAAGTGGCGCGCCAGCGCGGGGTACAGCACGTCCTGCATCAGCGTGCTCTTGCCCGAGCCCGACACGCCGGTCACGCACACCAGCCGCTGCAGCGGGAAGGCGACGTTGACATTCTTCAGGTTGTGCTCGCGCGCGCCTTCGAGCAGCAGCCGGGGCGTGGATTCGTTGACGAAGCGGCGGATGCCGATGCCCACGTGCTTGCGGTTGCCCAGGTAGGCGCCGGTCAGCGTGTCGGCCTTGCGGATGGATTCGGGCGTGCCGTCGAACACGATCTGCCCGCCCTTCTCGCCCGGGCCGGGGCCCATGTCGATCAGCCGGTCGGCCGCCAGCATCACCGCCGGGTCGTGCTCCACCACCACCAGCGTGTTGCCGGCGTCGCGCAGCCGGTGCATCGCCTCGACGATGCGGTTCATGTCGCGCGGGTGCAGCCCGATGCTGGGCTCGTCGAGCACGAACATCGTGTTCACCAGCGAGGTGCCGAGCGCGGTGGTGAGGTTGATGCGCTGCACCTCGCCGCCGCTGAGCGTGCGGCTCTGGCGGTCGAGCGTGAGGTAGCCCAGGCCCACGTCGCACAGGTATTTGAGCCGCGTGCGGATCTCGTCGAGCAACAGCTTCAAGGCCTCGTCGAGCAGCGCGTCGTTGAGCGTGAGGCCGTCGAAGAAGCGGCGCAGCGTGGCGATGGGCAGCAGCATCAGGTCGTGCACCGTCAGGCCGGGCAGCGCCTGCAGCTGCTCGCGCGACCAGTCCGCGCCCACCGGCAGGTGCCGCTTCCCGGGCGCGAGCACCGCATCGGCATCTGCCTTCGAGCCCAGGCGCCACAGCAGCGCCTCCAGCTTCAGCCGCGCGCCGCCGCAGGCCGTGCAGGGCGTGTAGCTGCGGTACTTGGACAAGAGCACGCGGATGTGCATCTTGTAGGCCTTGCTCTCCAGGTACTCGAAGAAGCGCTTGACGCCGTACCACTGCTTGTTCCAGTTGCCGTTCCAGTGCGGCGAGCCGTCGAGCACCCAGCTGCGCTGCTGCGGCGTGAGCTGGTTCCAGGCGGTGTCGCGCGGGATGCCGGCCTCGCCGGCGTACTTGATCAGGTCGTCCTGGCACTCCTTCCAGGCCGGCGTCTGCATCGGCTTGATGGCGCCCGAGCGCAGGGTCTTGCGCTCGTCGGGGATGACCAGGCCCATGTCCACGCCGATCACGCGGCCGAAGCCGCGGCACACCTCGCAGGCGCCGAAGGCCGAGTTGAAGGAAAACAGCGCCGGCTGCGGCTCGGCGTAGCGCAGGTCGCTTTCGGGGCAGTGCAGGCCGGTGCTGTAGCGCCAGAGCTCTGGCTCGGCGCCCTCTTCCTTGAGCACATACACGTTCACCCGGCCCGCGCCGCGCTTGAGCGCCAGCTCGATCGCTTCCATCACGCGCACCTTCTCGGCGCCCGAAAGCCGAAAGCGGTCGGCCACGACGTCGAGCAGCTTGCGCTCCCCCACCACGCGCTCGGCCTGTACCCGCGTGAAACCGCTGGCCGCGAGCCACTGCTGCACCTCCTGCGCCGTCACGTTGGCCGGCAGCTCCACTGGAAACGTGACCACCAGCCGCGGATCGCCGGCCGCCGCCGCGCGCTCCTGCAGCTCGGCATAAATCGTCTCCGGCGTGTCGTGGCGCACGCGCCGCGCCGTCTTGCGGTCGAAGAGCTCGGCCGCGCGCGCGTACAGCAGCTTCAGGTGGTCGTTGAGCTCGGTCATCGTGCCCACCGTCGAGCGCGAGGTGCGCACCGGGTTGGTCTGGTCGATGGCGATCGCCGGCGGCACCCCTTCCACCTTGTCCACCGCCGGCCGGTCCATGCGGTCGAGGAACTGGCGCGCGTAGGCCGAGAAGGTTTCCACATAGCGCCGCTGGCCTTCGGCATACAGCGTGTCGAACACCAGGCTCGACTTGCCCGAGCCCGAAGGACCGGTCACCACCGTCATCTCGCCGGTGCGCACGTCGAGGTCGAGGTTCTTCAGGTTGTGCTGGCGCGCGCCGCGAATGGAGATCAGGCCGGAGCTCATGAGGCAGGAGGTGTCAGGAGGGGGCTGCAAGGAGGGGGGCGGAACATTCTAGGGACCGCGTCTTGTCCTTCGCTTTCACGGCAGCTTTTCACGCGCCGCCGGGCCGAGGACCGCTCGAGTAGCGGTTTTCCACATTGCATGAATGCACACTCGCCTTCCAGACTGCGCCCCATCGCAGATCGTGAGGTGGAGATGAACCGTTTCGTCCTTGCCGTCGCCCTCGGCCTGGCGGCGCCGCTGGCCGGCGCGCAGATCCTGATCGGGCAAACCTCGGGCTTCACCGGTGCGGTGTCGGCCGGCGTGAAAGAGAACACCGAGGGCGCCAAGCTCTACATCGACCACGTCAACGCCACCGGCGGCGTGCACGGCCAGAAGATCGAACTGATCTCGCTGGACGACAAGTTCGACACCAAGCTGGCGGCCGAGAACGCCAAGAAACTGATCACCGAGCACAACGTGGTGGCGCTGTTCATGAACCGCGGCACGCCGCACACGCAGGCGATCATGCCGCTGCTCAGCGAATACAAGGTGCCGCTGGTGGCGCCCTCCACCGGCGCGATGGTGCTGCACAACCCGGTGCACCCGTGGGTGTTCAACGTGCGCGCGCCGTACCAGCGCGAAACCGAAAAGGCCGTGCAGCACCTGGTGAGCATCGGCGTCACCCGCATCGGCCTGGCCCATGTGGACGACACGTTCGGCGCCGACTGCGCCACCGGGGCGCTGCGCGGCTTCGACAAGGCTCACATGCGCGCGGCCTTCGTGCTGAAATTCGACCGCAACAAGCCCGACTTCACGCACATCGTCGCCGGCGTGAACAAGATCGACGCGCAGGCGCTCATCTTGATCGGCTCGGCCCAAGCCGTGTCGGACGGCACCAAGGCGATCCGCCTGGCGGGCTCGAAGGCCACGGTGGTCACCGTGTCCAACAACGCCTCCAGCGGCTTCATCAAGATGATGGGCGACTACGCGCGCGGCACCATCGTGACGCAGATCTTTCCCTACGAGCGCTCGCTGTCCGCGCCCATCGTGAAAGAGGCGCACGACCTGGCCGTGGCCAAGGGCATGAGCGAGGTCACCCCCGCGATGCTCGAAGGCTACGCCGGCGCCAAGGTGCTGGTCGAAGGCCTGAAGCGCGCCGGCCCCAAGCCCGACCGCCAGAAGCTGCGCGACGCGCTCGACCGGCTGGGCACCATCAACATCGGCGGGCTGGAAGTGACCTACACGCCCAAGAGCCACTCGGGGCTGCAGTACGCCGACCTGTCGATCATCGGGCCGGACGGCAAGTTCAAGCGCTGAGAACAGACCGCCCGCGGAGCCGCCCCTAGTGTAGTGTTTCGTTCTGTTTGGAACTTAAGCGGCCGTTGGCGCGAATGACCTTCTGCAGGATGTCGCGGGCACTCTTTGTCCAGATGAACGGCTTGGGGTCGGTGTTGTGATGAGCAACGTAT
>JBFLWE010000085.1:0-24026 GCA_040758375.1 Pseudomonadota bacterium | reverse complement strand
ACCGCTTCCGCCAGTGCGCCGCCTGTCGCGCTCAACGATCGCCGGGTGGCTTGCGCGAGGGTCGTTGCCGCTGCGGCGCGCGCTCGAAGCTGCGCCGCAGCACGTCGTCAAAACCATCCGGCTTGCCGAGCGCAGAGCCGGTAGCCCTGACCTTCGAGATCCGGAAGGTTTTACCCACTTCTTCCGGCGTGGGAGGACCGTCCTTCTTCGGCATCGCGCACCTCGTGGAGCAATCAGACCAGGGGATCTTCGGCCGCCAGCAAGCGCAAGGCCTGCCCCCCCTCCTCACGCGATGCAGGTACGGTTCTTCCCCGTGCGCTTGGCCTCGTACAGCGCTTCGTCGGCGCGCTCCAGCGCCTCTTCGATGCGCTCGCCCATGCGGTAGGCGGTGACGCCGGCAGAAAAGGTCACGAACACCTGTTGCTGCTCGTGCAGGAACAGGCTCTCGCTCAAGCAGCGCTGCAACCGCGTGAGCACCTGCTGCGCCTCGGCCACCGGCGTGGCGGGCAGGACCACCACGAACTCCTCGCCGCCGTAGCGCGCGATCACGTCCACCGGCCGCAGCGACTTCTTCACGAAGGCCGACAGCGCCTTCAGCGCTTCGTCGCCCGCCGCATGGCCGAGCGAGTCGTTGAGCTTCTTGAAGTTGTCGATGTCCAGCAGCCCCAGCGCCAGCTCGCCACCGTCGCGCTCGAGCTTGGCGCGCTCGACCTCGAAGGCCTGCAACAGCCCGCGCCGGTTGGCCACCTGGGTGAGCGCATCGGTGGACACCTCGTCCGACAGGCGCCTCAATTCGCCTTCCAGCTCGCGCACCTTGCTTTCCAGCTCGGCAGCGCGGCTGTGTTCGTCCTGCAGCCGCTGTTGCGTCTGGCTCACCAGCGACTGCACCGTGCGGCTTTCTTCCACCATCTCGCGCACCACGCCGGCCAGGCTTTCGAGCGAATCGGCCCGCTCCACCACCTCGGCATAGCGTCCCACGCTGTCGTGGAAGCGGCCCGTGTGTTCGGTCAGCGCCCCCAACTCGCCCAGCATGCGGGTGATCAGGCCCTTGAGCGCGTCGCGCGCCGCATCACGCTCGGCGCGCAGCTGGTGCTGGCGCGTGCGGGTCTGCATCAGCAGCTCGGTGGCCGCGCGCACGCCGCGCACGCTGGCCGCGTCGCCCAGCCGGGCCTGCAGCGCCTCGCACTGGCCGCGCGCCCAGCTTTCGTCCTCGGACAGCTCGGTGAGCCCGGCGGCCAGCTCCTGGCACAGCACCGAGAGGCGGTCGAGCAGGTGGTGCCGGTGCGCCAGCAGGCGGCGCGCGCGCTGGCACACCGCTTCGACCGCGTGTGCGATCTCGGGCGTGGCGCCTTCGGCCGCGATGCGGCCGGCCAGGTGCGACAGCTCGTCGGCCAGGGCCTCGGCGCGCGGCTCGCCGCCGAGCAGCGCGGCTTGCACGGTGGTTTCGAGCTGGCGCACCAGCGGTTGCCAATGCGCGGTGCCCGCTCCGGCGGGCACCGGCGCGGCGACGGGCTCGGCCGCGGGCGGGGCGGGCGCTTCCTGTGCCGCGGCCAGCGCGTCCAGCTCGGCCGGCTGCGTGTCCACGCCCTCGTCCACCGTGTCGGTCTCCCAGCCCTGCACCAGCTGGCGCAAGCGCTGCTGCAGCCGCTGCATGTCGCTGCGGCTGTTGTCGAGCACGCGCTGCAGGCTCTCTTTCTTGCGGCCGGTGGTCCACTGCCGGCCGCCGCGTTCCAGGCCGCGTGCAATGCGCTCCAGCAGCTGCGCCCAGGCTTGCGCCTGTGCGGCGCTGCCTTCGGCGCTGCGCTCGAGCGCGCGCTGCAGCACGTCCCACTGGCCGTGCAGCAGCGCCTTGCCCAGCTCCTCACGCAGCGCGGGATCGTCGGTGGCCCTGTGCACCAGGCGCTCGACCAGCGGCCGGCCGCGCTCCGGCACCAGCGGCGGCGCCGCGTCGCCGGCCTCCTCGGCATAGGCGCGGGCGTAGTTCTCCGGCGTGGGTTCGAGCTTGCTCATCGCCAGCCGGCGCAGCGCCGCCTTGGCGATCATCGCGGGCGCTTGGGTGCCAGCCGGCAGCACGTTGGTGGCGGTGGCGGGGTTGCGCGCACCGGGGGTGCGGCTGGTGGTGTCCATGGAAGCGAACTAAGGCAACTAGTTGCGTCCGCCGGCCAAACGGGCATCGCCTTCGAGCGCGCTGGCCTGGCCTATCCAGGGCGCCTTGCGCGGTAGCACCGTCTGTTCCAGCCAGCGCTCCAAGTCCTCGGGCGGGATCGGGCGGCTGAACAGGAAGCCTTGCATCACGCCGCAGCCCAGGCGGTGCAGCACCTCCATCTGGCGCAGGTTCTCCACGCCTTCGGCCACCACGCGCAAGCCCAGCGAGCGGGCCAGCGCGATGATGGCGGTGACCACGGCCGAGCTTTGCGGCGTGATGCCCAAGTCGCGCACGAAGCTGCGGTCGATCTTCAGCTCCGAGATCGGCAGCGTGGTCAGATAGGCCAGCGACGAATAGCCGGTGCCGAAGTCGTCGATCGAGATCTCCACGCCGATCTCGTTGAGCCGGTGCAGCGAGGGGATCACGTTCTGAAGGTCCTTCATCAGGCCCGTTTCGGTGATCTCGAGCTGGATCGCGCGGTGCGGCACGCCGTAGTTGCTGACCGACTGGTGGATGTGTTCCACCAGGTCGGAGCGCTCGAACAGCCGGTTGGGCAGGTTGACCGCGATCGAGTCGTTGAAGCCGAAGCTCACCTGCCACACCTTGGCCTGGCGCGCCGCCTCTCGCACCGCCCATTCGGACAGCGGCACGATGAGGCCGGTTTCCTCTGCCAGCGGGATGAAGTCGCCCGGCGGCACCAGCGTGTTGCCGCGCTGCCAGCGCATCAGCGCCTCGGCGCCCACCATGCGGGCCGCGCGCACGTCCACCTTGGGCTGGTAGTGCAGCACCAGCTCGTTGCGCTCGATGGCCTTGTGCAGCGCGCTTTCGAGCTCCAGCTTCTCGCGCCCGCGGCCGGCCAACTGGGGGCTGTACACCGACGACGAGTTGCGGCCTGCCGACTTGACCGAGTACATGGCCACGTCGGAGTTGCGCAGCAGGTCGGCCACGCTGGCCCCGTCGCGCGGGTACATCGCGATGCCGATGCTGGCGGTGCAGAAGCACTCCTGCCCGCCCACGAAGATGGGTTCGCGCATCACGTCGAGCATGCGGCCGGCCACGCGCTCGGCATCGCGCTCGTCGATCACCTCGGGCAGCAGCGCCACGAACTCGTCGCCGCCCAGGCGGCCCACGGCCTCCAGCGTGCGATGCGAACGCGAACCCACGGCTTCGAGCGCGCCTTCCATCACCTGGTCGCTGTGGCGCACGCAGGCGCGCAGGCGGCGCGCCACCTCCATCAGCAGCTCGTCGCCGGCCGCATGACCCAGCGTGTCGTTGATGACCTTGAAGCGGTCGAGGTCGATCAGCAGCAGCGCTGCGTTGTGGTTCAGGCGCCGCGCGTGCTCCAGCGCGCGCTCGGTGCGCCAGATCAGCTGGCGCCGGTTGGGCAGGCCGGTCAGCGCGTCGAAGTTGGCCAGGTGGCGGATCTTGTCCTCGGCGATGCGCCGGTCCGTGACATCCTGCACGATCCCGGTATAGCCGGCGCTCTGCCCGTGCTCGTTGAACTCGGGCTCGGCCTCCACGTGGATGATGCGCTGGCGCCCGTCCATCAGTGTGACCGGCACGTCGGTGGCCAGCACCGAGCTGTGCGCGATCACCTCGTGCAGCAGGCGCAGCAGCCCGCGCCGCTCGGCGGTGGGCACCATGCGCAGCAGCTGGCGGAAGCCCAGCCGGTCGCCCGGCCCGTGGCCGAACACGCGCAGGCCCTCGGGCGAGAGCGTGAAGCCGCCTTCGTGGCGGCGCCAGTCGAAGCTGCCCATGCGCGCAAGATCCTGCGCGCGCGCGAGCTTGGCCTTGGAGCGCTCGAGCTCGATGCGCGTGCGCGAGGCGCGCAGCAGGTAGCGCAGGCGGCCGGCGAGCAGGCTCCACTGCGTGGACTTGACGAAGAAGTCGGTGGCGCCGGCCTGATAGGCACGGGTGATGGAGGCGTCGTCGTCCAGCCCGGTGAGCATGAGCACCGGGATGTTCTCGAAGCCGGGCATCGAGCGCAGCTCGACGCAGGTCTCGAAGCCGTCGAGCCCGGGCATCATCGCGTCGAGCACGATCACGTCGGGCGACCAATCGGCCAGCATCTGCAGTGCCCGCTCGCCGCTGGCGGCTTCGGTGATGGCAAAGCCGCGCTCGCGCAGCGCAATCGCGGTGAGCAACAAGTTGACTTCGTCGTCGTCGACCAGCAGCACCTTGGGCTGCTCGAGGCCGTCGTCGTCGGCGAAGGCGTGCGGCAGGGTCATCGAGGGATCAGGGCGAGGATTCCAGGGCAGGCTTGAGCGCCGCGAGCAGGCGCGCACTTTCCGCCACCATACCATCGAGCAGCCCTTCCAGCCCTTCGGTTTCCTCCTGACGGATGCTGCGCTCGATCTCGGCACACAGCTTCGACAGTTCCAGCGCGCCCACGCTGGCCGCCGAGGACTTCAGCGTGTGGGCCACATGGCGCATCGCGGCCAGGTCGGCCGTGCCGCGCGCGTCCTGCAATTGCTGCAGCAGGCGTTGCAGCGAGCCCTCGAAAGCCTTGAGCACCCGGGCCAGCAGGCCGTTGGCTCCGGTAGGGTCGAGCTCGCGCAGCCGTTCCAGCGCCTGCGCATCCAGCACGCCCTTCAGCGCGCCCAGCGCCTGCGGTTGTGCCGGGCCGGGCGCCGCGGGACCCGCGCCCTTGTGCGGGTTGCCGTCATCGGGCGCGGCAGGGCTGAGGCGTCGTCTGAGCATCATGTGGAGCTGGCTCTGGCGAAAGGGTTTGGAAAGATAGCCGTCGAAGCCTAACGCGAGGAAGCGCTCTTCGTCGCCGTCCAAGGCGTTGGCCGTGATCGCCACCACGGGTATGTCGGACGGCGTGATGAACGGGAACCGGCGGCTCGGGCCCCGCCGGAACCACTGCAGCGCCTCGGTGCCGTCCATCCCGGGCATCTGGATGTCCATCAGCACCAGGTCGAAGCGCTGCTCGCACAAGACCTTGAGGCCCTCGTAGGCACCGGCGGCCACGCGCACCTGGCAGCCCAGCGCCCGCAGCATCTGGCCGACCACCTCCTGGTTGACGCTGTTGTCCTCGACCACAAGGATGTGGCGGCGCAACGCGGGCGTCAAGCCGCCCCCCAAAGGGGGGAAAAGACCGGGGCTCTCGGCCGGCGGCGGCACGCCGGCGGGGTCGGCCTGCGTGCCCTGGGCCGCCGCCAGCGGCAGGCTGAAGCCGAAGCACGAGCCCAGGCCCGGCGTGCTGGTGGCTTCGATGCGCCCGCCCATGAGCTCGACCAGTTGCTTGCAGATGGCCAGCCCCAGGCCGATGCCGCCGTAGCGGCGCGACATGCCGCCATGACCCTGGGTGAAGGCCGTGAACAGCCGCGGCAGCACCTCGGGCTCGATGCCGATGCCGGTGTCGCGCACCTCGAACCGGAACCAGCCCGGCTGGGCATCCCGATTCAGGTCGACCACGATCTCGCCGGCTTCCGTGAACTTGATCGCGTTGGCCACCAGGTGGGTCAGCACCTGGCGCAGGCGCAGCGGGTCGCCATGGGCCAGGGCCGGCAGCCCGGGCTGCTCGCGGAAGACCAGCTCCACGCGCTTGTCGTGCGCCCGCGGTGCCAGCAGCTCCAGCGTGTCTTCCACCACGCCGCGCAGCGTGAAATCGCAAGCGGCGAGCTGCAGCTTGCCCGCCTCGATGCGCGAGAAGTCCAGGATGTCGTTGATGATCTCCAGCAGCGACTCGCCAGAGCGGTATACCGCCTGCGCGAAGCGCCGCTGCTTGTCGGTCAGCGGCGTGCCCAGCAGCAGCTCCGTCATGCCGAGGATGCCGTTCATCGGCGTGCGGATCTCATGGCTCATGTTGGCCATGAACTGGCTTTTGGCCTGGCTGGCAGCTTCGGCAGCGTCCCGTGTGCGCTGCAAGGCCAGCTCGTGCTCGCGGTCGTCGGTCACGTCGGTGATGAGGCCGTAAACGCACAGCTCGCCGTCGTGCAGGTGCTGTGCGCGCGTGCGCGAGCGCAGCCAGCGCACGCCGCGCGTGGCGTGCCGCACGCGAAAGCTCACATCCACCGGTTCGCCCGAGTCCTCGCGCTCGAAGCGGCCGAAGTAGACCTCGTGGTCCTCGGGCAGCACGCGCTCGAAGAAGCACTGCGGCGCGCGCGCCAGCTCGGCCTCGTCCACGCCCCAGATGTCGAGCATGCGTGCCGACAGGAAGTGGAACCGGGTGCGCGCCCGGTCGGCGACGAACACGCCGTCGTCCACCGCGGCGGCAAACTCCTGGAAGCGCAGCCGCGACTCGGCCAGCTCGTGCTGGGCCCGCCGCTCGGCGCTGACGTCGCGGACGATCGCGATCAGGGCCTGGGGCGCGCCGTCTTGCTGGCACACCGCCAGGAAGCGCGCGTTGATGATGCGTCGCTGCTGCGCCTCCAGGAGCACGAACTCGTGCTCGACCGTCCGGCGTTCGCGCAGGGCACGGCGCATGGCCTGCTCCACGCCCGGCGGCAGCAGGCCGCCGAACACCTCGCCCACCTTGCGGCCGAGCGTGCGGGCCGGGTCGATGCGCAGTTCCTGCACCGCCTGCGCGTTGAGATGGACGATGCGCAGCTCGGGTGCCTCCATCACCACCAGGCTGGCGGGCAGGTGCTCGGTGAGCGCGCGCAGGAAGCCTGCGTCGTGCATCAGCGCGCTCGAAGCGGCAGGCAGCGGCGGCGTAGAGGGCGCGGGCATGGTCTGCGGTGTTTCGGACGCGCCGGCCAAAACTTGAGCGGCCGGGGAATGCCGACCCCATGCACCGGATGTTGGCAAGTACGTGCCAACCCCCGGGTGCACGCGCAGCGCAGCTCCCTACAATCATCCGATGCACGATGCGATCGAACCACGCGCCGCGCCGACGCGCCAGGGACTCCTGCGCTACGCCTTGGCGGCGGTGCTGGTCGTCGCGCTGGCGGTGGTGGGCTGGTCGGTGTGGAGCGGTTCGCTGCCCGAAACCGAGGGCGCCGACAGCCATCGCTCGGCGTGGGGCTTCGGCATCGTGGCGCTGCTGCTGGTGGCGGTGAGCGCTGCGGCCGCGGGGCATTTCCATGCCCGGCTGCGCCATGTGGAGCGCGCGCGCGAGCGCCACGAACCGGCGGCCGCAGACGCTTCGGCCGGCGCTGCCGACGATGCGGCGATCACCTTGATGTTGCGCAGCATGCCGGGCCCCGCCTGGCTGTTCCGGCGCGATGGCGGATCGGCGGCGCTGTCGCTGGTGCGCAGCAACGAGGCCGCCGACGCGCTGCTGCGCGCCGCCGAACTGCCGCGGCCCGCCGACTGGGCCTCGCTGCTGTCGGCGCTGCCGGCGCCGCTGCAGCAGGCCGTGAAGCAGCTTGCCCCCGGCCAGAGCCTGCAGCATGCCGGCTGGTCGCTGCGCCTGGAGCAGTACCGCGCGCGCGGCGGGCCGGGCGTGACGCAGTTGCTGGTCATGCTGCCGGCCGCGGCGCCGGCCGGCGCGCGCGAAGACGCGGCCGAGCAGGAGTCGTTCAGCTACACGGTCTCGCACGACCTGCGCGCGCCGCTGCGCGTGGTGGACGGCTTCGCGCGCATCCTGAAGGAAGACTACGGCCGCGTGCTCGACCGCATCGGCAACGACCATCTCGACCGCGTGCTGGGTGCGGCCGCACGCATGAACAGCATGATCGACGCGCTGCTGGCGCTGAGTGCGCTGTCCACCCAGCCGCTGGCGCGCCAGCCGGTCAACCTGTCGCAACTGGCCGGCTTCATCGTCGACGACCTGAAGCGCGAGGCGCCGCAGCGCCACGTGGAGGTGATCATCCAGCCCGGCCTCATCGCGCACGGCGATCCCACGCTGCTGCGCATGGTGCTGGAAAACCTGATCGGCAACGCCTGGAAATACACCGGCAAGTGCGCGCTGGCGCGCATCGCCTTCGAGACCGTGAGCTACGAAGGGCGCGAGGTCTTCTTGATTCGCGACAACGGCGCCGGCTTCGACATGCGCTTTGCCGACCGCCTGTTCGGCGTGTTCCAGCGCCTGCACAGCGCGAACGACTTCCACGGCACCGGCGTGGGCCTGGCCTCGGTGCGGCGCATCGTGCGCCGCCACGGCGGCGAGGTGTGGGCCGAGTCAGAGGTGGGGCAAGGCGCGCGCTTTTACTTCACGCTGCCCGGGCGTTAGGGCCTGCCAACAGGCCCTAACCCTGCCCCGGCAGCGCAAGCAGTTCCACCGCCTCGACCAGCCGTTCGGCCTGCGCCTGCAGCGAGCGGCCCTCGGCCTGCGCCAGGCGGGCCAGCCGCTCGCGCGCCTGGGCGCGCGACAGCGAATAGCGGTGCATCACGATGCCGACGGCGATGGGGATCACGTCGGCCACTTCGCCGCTGCCGGCAGGCTGGTGGCCGGGGCCGGACGCCGCGCCGGCGCTGCGCGCCGCCACGCTGGCGAACGCGGCTTCGACCGTGGGCACGATCTGCCCGACGTCCAGCGGCTTGACCAGGTAGGCGATCGCGCCCAGCGCCTTCACCTGCTCCACCGTCTGCTCGTCGGAGAAGGCCGACAGGAACACAAACGGCGTCTGGCAGTACTCGCGCAGGTAGGCGGCCACGTCGAAGCCGGACTTGCCTTCCATGCGGATGTCGAGCAGCGCCAGGTCGGGGCGGTGCTGGCGGGCGAGCAGGATCGCGTCGTCGCCGTTGTCGGCGTCGATCACGTCGTAGCCCGCCTGCGCCAGGCCGTGGGTCACGGTGGCCAGCACGAGCCTGTCGTCGTCGACGACGAGGATCTTGCCCTTGCGGCCTGCTCTGCTGACCGGTGCGCGTGTGTCGGCGCTCATGTTGTTTGAACCGCCCCTCTACCGGCGTGTCGGCTGGGTGCCCCCAGCGGCCGGTGCGGCATTGTCTCGCAAAGCCCGCGCCCGCGGCTACAACGGCTCCAGCGCGGTGATGCCCGGTGGGACAAGCGTCACGCGGGCCACCACCTCGCCGCCTTCGGCGGCCAAGGCCAGCGTGGCGCTGCGGCGCGGCAGCAGGGCCCGCACCAGGCCCAGGCCGGACACCCCGCCCGGGATCTGCGCCAGGCTGAAGCCCTCGGGCAGGCGGCCGCGGTTGGCGATGGTGATGCCCACCTCCTGCTCGCCACAGTGCAGCACGCAGCGGACGTCGCCCTCGCGGCTGTGCTTGATGGCATTGGTGAGCAACTCGTTGAGCGTGAGCGCGATCGGGATCGACTCGGCCTCGGGCAGCGCCCATCGGTGCGGCGCCACGCCTTGCACCTGCACCGCGATGTTGCGGCCGAACATGCGCTGCACCGAGGCGACGATGGCCTCGAGCACGCTCTTGATGCGCAGCGGCCCCACCGCGCCCACCTGCAGGCCGTACACCTGGGCGATGGCCTGCACCTGACCGATGGCCTCGGCGATCACCGGCGCCACTTCGGGGCGCCGCACCGCGATCTGCTGCATCAGCCCGGCCACGCCCTGCAGATTGTTCTTGATGCGGTGGTGCACTTCCTTGACCAGCATCTCGCGCTGCGCGATGGCGGCTTCGTAGCGCGCCTGTTCGGCGGCGCGCTGCTCCGTGACGTCGCTGGCCACGAACAGCAGCTGCTCCGGCGCCTGCGTGCCGGAAGGCAGCGGCACGTAGCGCGCGTCGAGGACGCGAGGCTCGCCCGCCACCTCGAGGCGGTATTCGGCGCGCGTGACGTCGGGCGTGGCGAGCGCGCGGCGCATGTTGCGCTCCAGCTCGCTCGCGAAGGACGGCTCGAACAGCTCGTGCGGCGTGCGGCCCAGGGTCTGCTCCACCGAGCGGCCGGCAAACATGGCCGCCATCTGGTTGACCTGCAGCACGCGCAGCGTGCGCGCGTCGAGCAGGCCGATGGCCAGCGGCGCGGTCTCGATGATGCGTTGCAGCGAGGCCTGGGCCTGCGCGATGCTCATCTCCGCCTGACGGCGGCGCTCGATGTCCAGCAGCGCGAAGGTGAGCTGCCGCTCCGACGACTCGCTGCCCGTGACCACCACGTTGCCCACCACCCAGAACTCGCGGCCGTCGCGCGCGCGCAGCCGGCATTCGAAGGTCTCGGCGCGGCCTTCCTCGAGGTATTGCAGGTAGTGCGTGCGCCGCAGCGGATGGTCGGGCTCGGGCGTCGCCACGGTGGCGATCGGCTCGCCGACGAAGTCGGCCAGCTCGCCGGCGAACATGCGGCGTGCCGAGCGGTTCATCCACTCGATGCCATGTTCGCCCACGGTGACGATGCCCACCAGCACCGAATCGAGGATCGCGCGCGTGCGCTCGGCCTGCAGCACCAGCGACTGGCGCGCGCGATGCCGCTCGTCCACGTTGACGTAGGAACAGATCGTGCCGGCGCCGGGGTCGGCTTCGTCCACCGCGCGCTTGCTCACCTGCACCCACAGCACCGAGCCATCGCGCCGGCGCAGCCGCCGCTCGGTGGTGAAGCGGCCCTGCTGGCGCAGCACCTGGTCCTCGATGCGGCGGTACTCGAGGTAGGCCGCACGGTCCTCGAACAGGTCGGCATGCTCCAGCCCCTTCAGCTCGGCAGGCGCATAGCCGGTCATCGCGGCCAGCGCCTGGTTGGCGCGCTCCACGCGGCCGCCGCGCACGTAGGCGATGCCCACCTCCGACAGGTTGAACATCAGCTCCAGCTCGCGCAGCAGCTGCTCGTTGCGCAGCCGGGCCTGCTCTTGCTCGGTGACGTCGAGCGTCACCACCGACAGGGTGCGCCGGCCCGAGCCCAGTTGGCCGGGCTCGACCCGCGTGGCCAGCCAGCGCTGGCCCAGCTCGGGGTGGCGCACCGCGTAGCGCACCTCGGCGCGCTCGCCCTGCTTGAGCGCACGCTGCAGGCGCTCGTATTCCGGCAGCGAGCCGGGCTCGACAATCTCGCGGCTGATCGACTGCAGGCCCGGCGCTGCCGAGCCCGAGGCCGAACGGCCCTGCGCGCTGCGCACCCAGCCGCGCGACTCCTCGAAGGTGGCGATGCCGATGCTGGCGGTGTCCATCAGGGCGCCGATCTCCAGTTGCGCCAGCTCGCTTTCTTCTTCCAGCGTGCGGTCTTCTACCACCGCCATGAAGCGGCGCTGGCCGCTACCGGTCTCGAAGCCGCGCACCAACGCGCGCAGCTTCAACGCCCGCCCGTCGGGACGCACCAGCCAGACGTGGCGCTCCAGGGGTAGCGCGCCCGGCTGCAGCTCGGGGGCCGGCCCCTCGTCCGCCCAGCCCAGCAGGTGGCGCAGCGGCGCGGGCGACTCGGGCAGCAGCACCGGCGCCTGGCCGACCAGGGCCTCGAAGGCCAGGTTGCTGCGCAACAGCAGGCCGGTGTCGTCGAACAGCACCATGCCCACCGGGTTGAGGTCGAACCACTGGTCGATCTCGCGCACCGAGCGGTCGGCCTGTTCGCGCGCCACGCGCTCGGCGGTGATGTCGTGCACCACCGACAGCCACAGCGTGCGGCCGTTGGAGCCGGTGAGCGCGCAGCGCGCCAGCCGGAACCAGCGCTCGTGGCCGGCGGCGTCGATCAGCCGGCGCTCCACCGGACGCTTCAGCGGGCCTTCGCCTGGGTCGGCCTGCATCCGCTGGCGAAAGTCGAAGCTGCCCTGGCGGTCTTCTTCCGGCTGCAGCAGCACCGGGTCGCTGCCGATGAGCTGCTCGCGGCGGTAACCGGTGAAGTCGAGGTAGGCCTGGTTGACGGCCAGCAGCTTGAAGTCCTCGCCCTGCACGGTGGCGGGAAACGGCGAATCCCAGAACAGGCGCAGCAGTTGACGTGTGGCCTGGGTCGGCACGCCCAGCTCGTCGAGGCCCGGTACGGCCATCCCCCCTGCACTCTCGCGCAGCGGCTCGAGCCGCAAGGCCCATTGGCCAAAGTCGAGCGTCTGCAGGCTGGCGCGCACCGCGCGGCCGTCGGCCAGGCGCTGCACCGGGTGTGCCGCCGCGGCGGGCCGCTGGCCGCTGCGCTCCAGCAGCAGCCAGGCCATGAGTTCGGCGCCGAGCCCGGCTTCGAGCTGCGCGAGCGTGAAACCCGGCTCGCAGGCCAGGAACCGCATCGCGGCCCGGTTGCACAGCAGCACGGTGCTGCGCGCGTCGAACACGACCACCCCATCGGGTGCGCTGTCGATCAGCGCGCGCAGGCTGGCGGGGGGGACGCTGGACGATGCGGGCGCGAGACGCGGCGGCGGCATCCGGGGGAGGTTACTCCAGCTGGGTGGCCGCAGCGAGCGCTCGCAGCTCGGCCCGGTTGATTTCGGTCACGCTCATCAGCAGCGCGTCGGCCGCGGTGCGGATGTCGAAGAGCGACTCCTGCTCCACCGCATTGACCACGTCCATGTAGGGCTGGAACGGGCCGGCGTTGTCCACCAGCGCCTGGTACACGCGCTGCGGCACGGGAATGGTCTTTAGCAGCTCGGCAAAGGGCTGCTGCATCATCTTGTCGAGCAGAGAGAACACGCCGCAGATGAACATCTCGTTGCGCATCTCCTCGTCGCTGGCGGTCGAGCGGCCCAGCTCTTCCATCAGCAGGCCGCGCCGCACGGCGGCGAACATCACCGGCTTCATGTTGCTGTCCTTGCTGGCCGAGGCGAGCAGCAGCGCGAGCCAGCGCTTCAGGCGCTGGTAGCCCAGCAGCATCAGCGCATGGCGGAAGGAGCTGATCTCCACGCGCAGGCCGAAGGCCGGCGAGTTGATGTAGCGCATCAGCTTGAAGGCCAGCGTGGGGTCGTGCTTGAGCGTGGCCTCCAGGCGGTCGGCCGGCTCTTCCTTGTCGACGCGGCGGATCAGCTCCACGATGGTCTGCATGTCGGGGCGCGCACCGCGATGGGCGGAGGCCTGCACCGCGTCGTCGACCGGCCAGCCGAGCACCGCCACCGCGCCGCGCTGGAACGCGGCTTCCATCTCCACCAGCGTGCGCACGCCCGACTGCACGTGGGCGATGTTGCGTGAAACGCCGGGCGCCGGCGGCGCGTCGCCGCGCCGCTCTTCGGACAGGTCGATGATCGAATACTTGAAGCAGGGCAGCACCTCGCGCGGCAGCTCCTGCAGCGGCCTGCCCTTGATGAGCAGGGTGTTGCCATGCGCATGCAGGCGGCGCAGCGCCTCGCTGTTGGCGGCATCGCCGGCCATGAAGGCCGGCACTTCGACCCACAGGTTGGGCGAGATCTTGGCGGCCAGCAGATCGTGCAGCACGGTCTCGCTGGCCACGTTGAGCGACACCTGGCCGCCCGCGCCGGGCCACACCTCGTCGAGCGTCTGCAGCAGTGAGGCGGTGTTGAGCTGCAGGTCGGGCTTGGCCGGAAACACCGTCAGGCGCGTGGCGATGACGGCGCGGTTGCGGTCGATCATCGGCGAATAGCCGAGCACCACTTGGCCGAGGATGGGATGTTCTGACATGTGGGGTTCTCTCTCCCTTTCGGCGCCGGACCGTCAGCCGATGTACTCGAACAGCGACATCTTCTGCACCATGGCATAGGTCTTCAGTGCCGCATCGTAGCCGCTTTGCTGGCCCTGGAAGTCGGAAATCGCCTGCACCATGTCGAGATCTTCCGCGTTGGAGCGTTCGGATTGCGCATACAGCTTCAGATCGTCGAGCCGGCTCTCGGCGCCGTCGCTGAGGTTGAGCAGTTCGCCGACACGCGCGCGCGCCGAATTCAGCGTGGACATCGACTGGTCGATGTCGCGCAGGCCGCTGTTGACGGTCTGCGCGATCTGGCCGCTGGCGCGCGAAGGCGTTTTCAGCTCGGCCACCACGCGGTCGATGGTGTCGAACACCGACAGCGTGGGTGCGGACGGCGTGGTCTCGAACCGGTCGCCATTGGCGGGTGCGCCGTTGACGGAGAAGGCCATGCCGTCGATCTCGATCGCCTTGCCCGACTGGTAGGGCAGGTTGGTGAGCGCGGTCGGGTTGCCGTCGCGCAGCACGGTGTAGGTGGTGCTGCCGCCGGAGACGCTGAATTGCAGCGTGTAGGTGGAGCCGGTGACCGCGCCTGGGTCGGTGACGCGGCCGGCGTCGATCCATGCATTGCCGGCGTTGCCGGCCATCGGCGCGGTCTGGAACACGCCGTTGCCGGTGCGCGCCTGCAGCCAGGTCGCAGCGCCGTCGAGAGTGAGCGGCATCTGCTCGGTCATCGCCACCTGGATCTCGCCGCGGGTGCCGCGGTACTGCACGCCGCCCGGGGCATCGAGAAAGGGCGGCAGCGATGCGCCCTGCCCGCCGAAGAGGTAGCCGCCGGCGCCGTCGCCCCGGTTGGCCGCGGCCAGCAGCTGGGCGCGCAGGCCCGCGACCTTGTCGGCCAGGCTGCTGCGCTCGGCGTCGCTGTAGCTCGCGTTGCCGGCCTGCACCAGGGTTTCGCGGATCTGCTGCAGAAGTTCGCCGGCATCGGCCAGCGCGCTCTCGCCCAACGTCAAGGCGTTGCGGCTGGCTTCCAGCGCGCGCATCGAGGCGTCGCTGCGTGCCGAGGTGGCCAGCGCGCGCTCGGCGCGCGCCGCGGCGGTGGGGTCGTCGCTGGCGCGCAGCACGCGCTTGCCGCTGGTGAGCTGCGCCTGCGCCTCGCTCAGGTCCTTCTGCCGCTTCTGCAGGCTGTCGACCGAGGCTTCGAAAGCGTTGGCGGTGGAGATGCGCATGGAGTGTCCTCAGTCGCCGGATCAGCCGGCTGCCGTCTGCAGCAGCGTGTCGAAGATCTGCTGCGCCACCTGCAGCACCTTGGCGGCCGCCTGGTAGCTCTGCTGGTACTGGATCAGGCGCGCCGCCTCCTCGTCGAGGTTGACACCGACCTTGCCCGAACGCTGCTGCTCGGCGTTGGCGGCCACCTGCGCGGAGATCTCCGACGAGGCCGAGGCGCTCTGCATGCGCACACCCACGTCGGCCATCGCCGCCGCATAGGCCTCGGTCATCGTGGTGCCGCCAGCGAGGTTGCCGCTGCCGTCGAGCGCGCGGCCCACGAAGGCCTCGTCGCGCAGCGCCGCCATGGCCAGTGCATTGCCGTTGTTCTTGGCCGGGTACAGCGTCTTGCTCACGCTGAAGCCGTCGCCGTTGGCCGGCACGCCGTTGAGCTGCAGCTCGAAGCCGTTGAGGGCGATGGGCTGACCCGCCGTCCACGTGCCGGTGCCCGACGCGGCAAGCGCATTGGTCGTGCGGTCGCGCAGCTCCCAGGTGTAGTTGCCGGTGGACGAGGTGAAGCTGAGGGTGGCGGTGAGCTCGGGGTCGATGCTGGCGTCCACCACCGCGAGCGAGCCGACGGTGGCGGTGCCGGTGTTGCCGGCCGCCACGGTGGCGGTGACCGGCGAAGCGGCGGCGAGGCCGCGCGGGTCGTCGAGCACGCGCTTCATCTCCGCGGCTGCGCGCCCCACCGGCTGCAGCAGGAAGCTTTCGCCGGCGGCCGGCGGCGGCGCGCCCACGTCGATGCGCATGCCGTCCACCACGTCGCCGCTGGCCACGCTGCGCACCAGGCCGTCGGACAGGCGGGTGAGCAGGTAGCTGCCGGCCGTGGAAGGGTCGGGCTCGAAGCTGTAGTCGCTGGCCTGCAGCTGCGTGGCGTCGATGGTGGTCAGCGACACCGAGCTGATGAAGGCGCCGCTGGCGTCCTTGGCGTTGTTGGCGTTGGACACCACCCGCGGCGCGCCCACCGAGAACAGGGGCGCGCCGCCGGCGCCGTTGAGGTCGATGCCGAGCGACTGCTGCTCGTTGAGGCGCCCGGCAAAGGCCGCCGCCATCTGGCCCAGCATGTTGCGTGCATCGACCAGGTCGCTGTTCTGAAAGCGCAGCAAGCCGCTGATGGCGCCGCCGGTGAGCAGGTCGGGCGACAGCTGCAGCAGCGAGCCGTTGTCGTCGATCGACACCGCCGCGCGGGACGAATCTTCCGGATCCTGCGTGATCGCCAGCGCGGTGGCCTGGCCGCCGAGCACCAGCCGCTGTCCGCCGGCGATGAACACGCCCAACGTGCCGTCCTCGGCCCCGATGGTGCTCACCTGCACCAGCTCCGACAGCTGCGAGACCAGCCGGTCGCGCTCGTCGAGCAGGTCGTTGGGCGAGTGGCCGGTACCGCGCACCGCGGCGATCTTCTGGTTGACCGCGGCGATGCCTTGCGCAAGCTCGTTGACCCGCTTCACCGAGTTCTTCAGGTCCTCGGTCACGCCGCGCTGCAGCGCATCGAGCTGCGCGCCGGCCGTGGAAAAGCGCGCCGCCGTCTCGCTGGCACGCGACAGCACCACCTGGCGCGTGGCCATGTCGTCCGGCTTGCTGGCCAGGTCGACCATGCTGTTGAGCACCTGCGTGGCCGCGTAGCCGATGCCCGACTCGCCCATCGGAAACACATGCTCCAGCAGTTCGAGCTGGTCGGCACGCGCCTTGTCCATCGAGGCCAACGCCTTGGCCGTGGCCGCTTCGCGCGTGAGGAAGTCGTCGTACGAGCGCGAAACGGTGGCCACGTCCACGCCCTTGCCGAAGAAGCCTGCACCGGTGTACTGGCCCTTGGCGGTCTGCAGCTCGACCTGCTGGCGCGAATAGCCTTCGACGTTGGCGTTGGCGATGTTATTGCCGGTGGCCTGCAGGGCGGCGTAGTTGGCGAACATCGCCCGCATGCCCAGCGACATGACCGCGGAAGTGCCCATGCGCTACTCCTGCCCCTTCAGGCCATCGAGCGCTGCAGGCGCAGCGTCGTGTTGATCACCCGCGTCAGCTTGTCGGCGTAGGCGGGATCGGTGGCGTAGCCCGCGCGCTGCAGGCCATGCGCGAAGCTGCGGGCATCGCCCGCGTTCGCGAGCACGCCTTCGTAACGCGGGTTGTTCGACATCAGCCTGGCGTAGTCGGCGAACGACTCCTCGTAGCTGGCGTAGGCGCGGAACTTCGCGGTCACCTTGTGCGCGCGGCCGTTGATGTATTCGGTGGTGGTGATCTCGGCCACCGGGCCCTTCCAGTTGGCGCCCGCCTTGATGCCGAACAGGTTGTGCGAGGGCGTGCCGTCGGCCGTGCGGATGTCGCGCCGGCCCCAGCCGGTCTCGTGCGCGGCCTGCGCGATCAGGAAGCCGGCTGGGATGCCGGTCTGCGCCTGCACCGCGCGCGCGGCCTCCTGGTGCTGCTTCACGAAAGCCTGGGCATGGCCCATCGACTGGTGCACCTGCGCCGGGTCGGCGCCGCTGCGCAACGCCGCGGCTGCCGCCGCCTGCGGCGAAGCCTGTCCGCTGGCCGGCACGCCCATCTGGCGTTCGAGCTGGCGCGCGATCACGTCGGCCAGCCCGCCGGGCAGGCCGCTCATCTGCGTGGACAGCTGCGTGTCGAGCAGTTCGGTGCCGAGCTTGGAACCTTCGTTGTCGAGCAGGCCCGAGGCCATGCTCGACTGGCGCATGCTCTTCACCAGCTCCTGCATGAACAGGCTCTCGAACTGCTTGGCCGCCTGGCGGATGGCGCTCTTGGGGTCGGCCGCGGCCTGGTGCTTCAGCGCGGAGATCGAGCGGCTGTCGGCCGAGAGGCCCGAAGCGGTGTTGACGGGAAGCGCAGCCATGGTCAGCTCTCGGTCAAGCCAAGCGGCCACCGCGGACCCGGCTTTGCCGGTCCGCTGTTGGCGCCCCCTCGAGGGGGAACGCCGAAGGCGTTGCGGGGGTGGGTCATATCACTTCGAGCTCGGCGTTCAAGGCGCCTGCGCTTTTCATGGCCTGCAGGATGGCCAGCAGGTCCTGCGGCGTGGCGCCCAGCGCGTTGAGCGCCTTCACCACCTCGGTCAGGCGCGTGCCCGAAGGCATCTGCACCAGCGAGCCGCCCTGTTGCGAGATCGCGATGTCGGTCTTCTCGCTGACCACCGTCTGGCCGCCGGCCAGCGCGTTGGGCTGGCTGATCACCGGCGTGGAACTGATGGTCACCGAGAGGTTGCCGTGCGCCACCGCGCAGGCGCTCAGCGTGACCGCCTGGTTCATCACCACCGAGCCGGTGCGCGCATTGATCACCACCTTGGCCGCGGGCGCGGCCAGGTCGAACTGCAGGTTCTCGATGTCGGCCAGGAAGCCCACGCGCTGCGCCGGGTCGGCCGGCATGCGCACCTGCACGACGCGGCCATCGACCGCCACGGCGGTGCCCTCGCCCTTGGCCCCATTGATCACGCGCGCCACCTCGCGCGCGGTGTTGAAGTCGGAGGCGTTCAGGTCAAGCTGGATCACGCTGCTGGCCAGGAATGGCGTGGGCACGCTGCGCTCCACCGTGGCGCCCTGCGGGATGCGGCCGGCCGACAGCTGGTTGATCTGCACCTTGGAGCCGCCGGCCGAGGCGCCGGCGCCGCCGATCACCACGTTGCCCTGCGCGATGGCGTAGATCTGGCCGTCGGCGCCCTTCAGCGGCGTGGCGATCAGCGTGCCGCCGCGCAGGCTCTTGGCGTTGCCCAGCGAGGACACGGTGATGTCCAGCGTCTGGCCGGGTTGCGCGAAGGCCGGCAGCTGCGCGGTGACCATCACCGCGGCCACGTTGCGCAGCTGCATGTTGGTGCCCGCGGGCACGGTCACGCCCATCTGCTGCAGCATGGCCTGCAGGCTCTGCGTGGTGAAAGGCGTCTGCGTGGTCTGGTCGCCGGTGCCGTCCAGGCCCACCACCAGGCCGTAGCCCACGAGCTGGTTGCTGCGCACGCCCTGGATGGCGGCCACTTCCTTCACGCGCGCGGCCTCGGCGCTGACCGGCCACCACACGGCGGCGCTGGCGGCGAGGAAGCTCAGCGCCACCAGCAGGCGAAGCAATCGTTCGGAAGGAGGCGTCATGGCGGCAGGCAACTTGGGGCGGTTGCCACCATTCTTGGTTTCTTTAGATCGGCAGAACGCTCAAAAAGAAGCGGGCCAGCCAACCAATTCCCTGCGCCTCGGCCTGCTGGCCGCGGCCGCGGTGCTCGATGCGCACGTTGGCGATCTGGGCGCTGGGCACGGTGTTGCCCGGCTGGATGGCGCGCGGGTCCACCTGGCCGGAAAAGCGCAGCACGTCCACGTTTTCGTTCACGCCGATCTGCTTTTCGCCGGCGATCAGCAGGTGGCCGTTGGGCAGCACGCCGGTGACCACCGCGGTGATCGTGCCCGAGAAGTCGTTGCTGTTCTCGGTGCTGCCCTTGCCGGTGAACGTGTTGCTGGAGCTGCCTTCCGCGCTGGCGCGCGTGAGCGACGAGGGCTTGAGGAACGGCAGCGCCGTGACGCCTGCTTCCACCGAGCCGCTCTTGTTGACGGTGCTGGTGGACTTCTGGCTCGCGCTCACCTTCTCGACGATCTGCACAGTGAGCGTGTCGCCCACCAGCCGCGCGCGGTGGTCTTCGAACAGCGGCCGGTACTGCGCGGGCTGGAAGATCGCGCCGTTGCGCGCCACGGCCTGCGGCTGCGGCTGCGGCAGCGCGGCGGTGGGCTCGGCGATGTCGACCTTGGGCGTGCCGAAGTTGGCGCAGCCCGCAAGCAACACGGGCACAAGCCAAGCAAACGCTGCACAGCCGGCTTTGCCGGTCCGCCGGCGTTGCCCCCTCGAGGGGGCGCGCGAAGCGCGTAGGGGGTGGGTCATAGCTGCCCCAGTCGCTGGAGCATCTGGTCGGAGGTCTGGATCGCCTTGGAGTTCATCTCGTAGGCGCGCTGGGTCTGGATCATCGACACCAGCTCCTCCACCACGTTGACGTTGGAGGTCTCCACGAAGCCTTGCTGCAGCGAGCCCAGGCCGTTGCTGCCGGGGCTGCCGGTGCTGGGCGTGCCCGAGGCGGTGGTCTCGGCGAACAGGTTGCCGCCGCGCGGCTCCAGGCCGCCCGGGTTGACGAAGCTGGCCAGCTGCAGCTGGCCGATGGCCTGCGCCGTGGCCTGGCCCGGCAGCGTGACGCTGACGGTGCCGTCGGGCGCGATCGTCAGGCTTTGCGCCTGCGCGGGGATCGTGATGCCGGGCTGCACCGCATAGCCGGTGTTGGTGACGAGCTGGCCGTTGGCGTCCACCTGGAACGAGCCGTCGCGGGTGTAGGCCGTGGTGCCGTCGGGCAGCTGGATCTGGAAGAAGCCCTGGCCCTTGACCGCGACGTCGAGGTTGTTGGAGGTCTGCTGCAGGTTGCCCTGGGAGAAATTGCGCGCGGTGGCCACCGCATGCGTGCCCAGGCCCACCTGCAGGCCGGTGGGCAGCTGCGTCTGCTCGCTGGAGTTGGCCCCGGCCTGGCGCAGGTTCTGGTAGATCAGGTCTTCGAAGACGACATGCTCGCGCTTGAAGCCGTTGGTCGAGACGTTGGCGAGGTTGTTGGCGATGGTGTCCAGCTTGGTCTGCTGGGCTTCCATGCCGGTCTTCGAAATCCACAACGAACGGATCATGTGCGTACTCCTTGCGCTGGAGCGATCGTCGTTGTTCTTGAGGGGAGGGGGAGCTTGGAGAAGAGGGGCTTTAGCTACGCTGTTCTTCTGGTTCTCGGCCTTCGGCCAAGAACCAAAGAACTCACCCATGCGCTGACAACAACTTCCCCGCCGCCTGCTCGTTCTGCTGCGCCGTCTGCAGCATCTTCATCTGCGACTCGAACTGCCTGGCCGCCGCGATCATCGCGACCATGGTCTCCACCGGCGAGACGTTGGAGCCTTCCAGCGCGCCCGAGGCCAGGCGCGCGTTGGCGTCGACCGGCAGCGGGTTGCCGTCGGCCGCACGGAACAGGCCGTCCTCGCCGCGCTGCAAGGGCGCCTCGGGCGTGACGAGCTTCAGGCGGCCCACCGTGGCGGCCTTGCCGTTGGTGCCCACCGCGCTGATCGTGCCGTCGGCGCCGATGTTGAGCTCGCTGTTGGGCGGCACGGTGATCGGCCCGCCGTCGCCCAGCGCCAGCAGGCCATTGCGCGTGAGCAGGGTGCCGTCGGCGCCGACCTCCAGCGCACCGGCGCGGGTGTACGCCTCGGTGCCGTCCAGTCCCTGCACCGCCAGCCAGGCATCGCCGCGCATCGCCACGTCGAGGTTGCGGCCGGTGGACTGCACCGGGCCCGCCTCGGGCTTGTAGCCGATGGTGGTCTCCAGCGCATACACCCGCGTGCTCGCGCCGTCGCCGCGCACCGGCACCGCGCGAAATGCGGCCAGCTCGGCACGGAAGCCCACGGTGGAGACGTTGGCGAGGTTGTTCGCCAGCACCTCCTGCCGCTGCATCGTGGCCTTGGCGCCCGTCATCGAGAGATAGATCATGCGGTCCATTCGTACTCCGTGGGCGATGCCCGTGGGAAGACCCCAAACCGGCCCAGCGGCCACCGCGGATCCTGCTTTGCCGGTCCGCTGGTGGCGCCCCCTTGAGGGGAGGCGCCGAAGGCGCTACGGGGGTGTTACCTCAAGTTCACCAGGGTCTGCATCACCTGGTCCATCGTCTTGATGGTCTGCGCGTTGGCCTGGTACACGCGCTGCGCGGTGATCATGCTGACCAGCTCGGCGGTCAGGTCCACGTTGGACTCTTCCAGCGCACCCGACTGCAGCACGCCCATGTTGCCTTCGCTGGGCACGCCCAGGATCGGGTCGCCCGAAGCGAACGAGCTGGCCCACGCGTTGCCGCCCATCGACAGCAGCCCCTGCGGGTTGCGGAAGGTGGCCAGTTCGATCTGGCCGGCGGGGCTGCTCTGGCCGTTGGAGTAGCGCGCCATCACGATGCCGTTTTCCTCGATCGCGATGCCCGACAGCTGGCCCGGCGCGTAGCCGTTCTGCCGCAGGTCGGTGACGCCGAAGGTGGCGCCGTACTGGGTGGCGCCGGTGAAGTCGATCGTGGTGGGCACCGCCAGCGTGGCGGCACCCGCCGGGTTGGTGCCGGCCGGGATGGTGATGCTGGTCAGCTCGCTCGGCGTCTGCGACAGGAAGGCGCCGCTGAGCGGGTCGAAGTTGATCGTGGCCACCGGCGTGGGCGCGGCGGCCGTGCCCGACACGGTCTGCCCGTTGGCGGTGGCGAACACGTTCCACTGGCCGGTGGTGGCGGACTTCTGGAAGTACATCGTCATCGCGATGTCCTGGCCCAGCGCGTCGTACACGGTCAGCGAGGTGGCGTTGTTGTAGGTGCGCGGGTCGTTGAAGTCGATGCCGCCGCCCGCGGGCTCGGTGGCCGCGGTGCGCGAATCGAGGTTCATCTCGAGCTGGATCTCGCTGGTGGCGGCCGGGTTGATGCCCGCGCTGGGCAGTTGCATCGGCTGTGCCAGGCCCGGCTGGATCACGCCGGCGCCGTCGGCCGGGTAGCCCATGAGCTGGTGGCCCTGGTTGTTGATGATGTAGCCGTCGCGGTCCACCTTGAACTGGCCGTTGCGGGTGTACACCACCGTGTTGCCGTCGCGCACCTGGAAGAAGCCGGCGCCGTTGATCGCGAGGTCCAGCGTGTTCTCGGTGGTGGTGATGTTGCCCTGCGTGAACTGCTGCGCCACCTTGGCCAGCTGCGTGCCGATGCCCACCTGGCTGGCGCCGCTGCCGTTGAGCGCGGCGGCGTACACGTCGGAGAACTCCGCGCGCGCCGACTTGGCGCCGTAGGTGTTGGAGTTGGCGATGTTGTTGCCGATCACCTCCAGGCTCTTGCTGGTGGCATTGAGACCCGACAGGCCTTGCTGGAAGCTCATGGTGGATGTCCTTAGTTGAAGGCGAGAACCTTGGAGTACGGCACGTCGCCGCTCTTGGCGAGCGCCAGCGTGAGCGTGTCGCCGTCGATGCCGACCGACTCCACGTGGTCGAGCATCAGGGAGGTGGAGGAAACCTTGGCGGCGCCGCTGGTGGCGCTGACGCGGAAACTCAGGCCGGTGGTGTCCAGGCCCTTGGGGTTGTCCCAAGTGAAGCCGTGGCGGCCCGAGGTCTCGGCACCCAGGTCGATGGTGTCCACCACGGCGCCCGCGCCGTTGAGGATCTCGACCTTCACCTGGTCGGCCGCGCTGCCGAGGTTGAAGGCGGCTTCGCCCTTGCCGTCGACGCCCACCTGCAGTTTGTTGCCCTCGATCCAGACGTCGCGGCCCACCAGCGAGGCAGCTTGCAGCGCCTGCAGCTGGACAAACTGCTTGTTCATGCCTGCCACGGTGGTGTTGAGCTTCTCGATGCCGTTGACCGTGTTGATCTGCGCCATCTGGCTGGTGACCTGCGCGTTGTCCATCGGGTTCAGCGGGTCCTGGTTCTGCATCTGCGTGACCAGCAGCTTGAGGAAGCGGTCGGCGCTGCCGGCATCGGAGGCGCCGCTGCTGCCCAGGTTGCCGTAGGCCGAGCCCGGGGCGGTGGTGTTCAGCGTGGAAAGGTCGATGCTCATCGCTCAAGGCTCCATCAGCCGCCCTGGCCCATCTGCAGCGTCTTCTGCAGCAGGGACTTGGCGGTGTTCATCACTTCCACGTTGTTCTGGTACGAACGCGAGGCGGAGATCATGTTGACCATCTCCTCCACCGGGTTCACGTTGCTGTAGGTCACGTAGCCCTCGGCATCGGCCTGCGGATGCTTGGGGTCGTGCACGCGGCGGCCGGGCGTGTTGTCTTCGCTGACGGTGCTCACCGTCACCCCGGCCGCGCCCATCTCGCCCATCAGTTGCGTCTGGAACACCACCTGCCGCGCCTTGTAGGCCTGGCCGTCGGGACCGGCCACGGTGTCGGCATTGGCAAGATTGGACGCCACCACGTTCAGGCGCTGGCTCTGCGCGCTGACCGCGCTGCCCGCCACGTTGAAGATCTGGAACATGCTCATGTCAATGGCTCCACGGTGTCTTGCACCACCATCTGCGCCGCGTTCAGCGGCCGCAGCCAAGCGGCCGCCGCCGATCCGGCTTGGCCGGTGCGCTTGCGGCGCCCCCTTGAGCAACTGTCGCCCGGCCGCTCCGAAGACAGTTGCTCGCCCCCTCGGGGGGCGGACGCGGTACCCCGCGGCCGGGGGCCGACATACAAGCAACTGTCGCCCGGCCGCTCCGAAGACAGTTGCTCGCCCCCGCGGGGGGCGGACGCGGTACCCCGCGGCCGGGGGCCGACATACAAGCAACTGTCGCCCGGCCGCTCCGAAGACAGT
>JBFLWE010000084.1:0-24068 GCA_040758375.1 Pseudomonadota bacterium | reverse complement strand
CGCGGTCGGCCTCGGAATACACCGCCACCGTGGCGATGCCCAGCTTCTTGGCCGTCTTGATCACGCGGCAGGCGATCTCCCCGCGGTTGGCAATGAGGATCTTCTTGAACATGGCGCAACCTCTTATAGGGGGATGTTCCCGTGCTTGCGCCACGGGTTGTCGAGCTTCTTGTCGCGCAGCATCGCCAGCGAGCGGCAGATGCGCTTGCGGGTTTCGTGCGGCTGGATCACGTCGTCGATGAAGCCGCGCGCACCGGCCACGAAGGGGTTGGCGAAGCGGGCCTTGTACTCGGCCTCGCGGGCAGCCAGCTTGGCCGGGTCGTTCTTGTCCTCGCGGAAGATGATTTCCACCGCGCCCTTGGCGCCCATCACCGCGATCTCCGCGTTGGGCCAGGCGAAATTGACGTCGCCGCGCAGGTGCTTGGAGGCCATCACGTCATAGGCGCCGCCATAGGCCTTGCGGGTGATCACCGTGATCTTGGGCACCGTGCATTCGGCGTACGCGTACAGCAGCTTCGCGCCGTGCTTGATGATGCCGCCGTACTCCTGGCTGGTGCCCGGCATGAAGCCCGGCACATCGACGAAGGTGACCACCGGGATGTTGAACGCGTCGCAGAAGCGCACGAAGCGCGCCGCCTTGATGCTGCTCTTGATGTCCAGGCAGCCGGCCAGCACCATCGGGTTGTTGGCGACGATGCCCACCGTCTGGCCTTCCATGCGGCCGAAGCCGATGACGATGTTCTGCGCGTACTCGGGCTGCAGCTCGAAGAAGTCGCCGTCATCGACCACCTTGTAGATCAGCTCCTTGATGTCATAGGGTTTGTTCGGGTTGTCGGGCACCAGCGTGTCCAGCGAGTGGTCCAGCCGGTCGGCGCGGTCGCCGCTGGGGCGCACCGGGGCCTTCTCCTTGTTGTTCAGCGGCAGGTAGTTGAAGAAGCGCCTGAGCATCAGGATCGCTTCCACGTCGTTATCGAAGGCCAGGTCGGCCACGCCGGAGCGCGTGGTGTGCGTGGTGGCACCGCCCAGTTCCTCGGCGGTCACCTCCTCGTGCGTCACGGTCTTCACCACCTCGGGGCCGGTGACGAACATGTAGGAGCTGTCCTTCACCATGAAGATGAAGTCGGTCATCGCCGGCGAGTACACCGCGCCGCCGGCGCAGGGCCCCATGATCAGGCTGATCTGCGGGATCACTCCGGAAGCCAGCACGTTGCGCTGGAACACGTCGGCATAGCCGCCCAGCGAGGCGACGCCCTCCTGGATGCGGGCGCCGCCCGAGTCGTTGAGGCCGATCACCGGCGCGCCCACCCTCATCGCCTGGTCCATCACCTTGCAGATCTTCTCGGCGTGGGCCTCCGACAGCGCGCCGCCGAACACGGTGAAGTCCTGGCTGAACACGAAGACCAGGCGGCCGTTGATCATGCCGTAGCCGGTGACCACGCCATCGCCGGGCACCTTGTTGTCGGCCATGCCGAAGTCGGCGCAGCGGTGCTCGACGAACATGTCCCACTCTTCGAAAGTGCCCTCATCGAACAGCAGCTCCAACCGCTCGCGCGCGGTGAGCTTGCCCTTGGCGTGCTGGGCGGCGATGCGTTTTTCCCCGCCGCCCAAGCGCGCCTTGGCGCGCTTTTCTTCGAGCATCTGCTGGATGTCGTGCATGACGTGCGTCTCCTCGGGATTCAATGAAAGAGGTCGAGCAGGCGGCGCGCGGCCACCGAGGCCGCAGTGCGCCCTTCGCGCACCTGCGCGCTCAGCTCGGGCAGGGCCGCCTGCACGGCCGCGTGTTGCTTGAAACGCTGCTTCAGGCCGGCGTCGATGCGTTCCCACATCCAGGCCTGGTCCTGCTGGCGGCGCCGTTCGGCCAGGCGCCCACCCATCGTCTGCAGCCGCTTGAAGTGGGTCACCGCCTGCCAGAACTCGGGCAGGCCCTGGCCCTTCAGTGCCGACAGCTGCAGCACCTGCGGATGCCACACCGTGGCATCGTGCGGCGCATGCTCGGCGCGGCCGTGCTGCGTGAAGATGCGCAGCGCGCTGGTGATCTGCGCGCGGGCTCGCGTGGCGGCGGCTTCGTCGAGGTCGGCCTTGTTGATCACCACCAGGTCGGCCAGCTCCATCACGCCCTTCTTGATGGCCTGCAGGTCGTCGCCCGCATTGGGCAGTTGCAGCAGCACGAACATGTCGGTCATGCCGGCCACCGCGGTTTCGCTCTGGCCCACGCCCACGGTCTCGACGATCACGATGTCGTGACCTGCCGCTTCGCACACCAGCAGGGCCTCGCGCGTCTTCTCCGCCACGCCGCCCAGCGTGCCGCTGCTGGGGCTGGGGCGGATGTAGGCCTTGGGGTGCACCGACAGCTGCTCCATGCGCGTCTTGTCGCCGAGGATGGAGCCGCCCGACACGCTGGACGACGGGTCCACCGCCAGCACCGCGACGCGGTGGCCCTGCTCGATGAGGAACAAGCCCAGCGCCTCGATGAAAGTGCTCTTGCCCACGCCCGGCACCCCCGAGATGCCCAGCCGCAGCGAGCGGCCGGTCTTGGGCAGCAAGGCATTGAGCACCTCGTCGGCGCGCGCGCGGTGGTCGGCGCGGGTGGATTCGAGCAGCGTGATGGTCTTGGCGATCGCGCGGCGCTGCACCGCCCCCGGCGGGCCCTGCACGCCATCGACCAAGGCCTGATCCGCGGGTGACAGCACGATCAGGCGTGGACCTTGCGGATCTGTTCGAGCACGTCCTTCGCGCTCACCGGGATCGGCGTGCCGGGTCCGTAGATGCCCTTGACGCCGGCGTCGTACAGAAATGCGTAGTCCTGTTGCGGGATCACGCCGCCGACGAACACCACGATGTCGTCGGCGCCCTGCTTCCTCAGCTCTGCGATGATGGCCGGAACCAGCGTCTTGTGCCCGGCCGCCAGCGTGGAGATGCCCACCGCATGCACGTCGTTCTCGATCGCTTGGCGTGCGCATTCCTCGGGCGTCTGGAACAGCGGGCCCATGTCGACGTCGAAGCCCAGGTCGGCAAAGGCAGTAGCCACCACCTTGGCGCCGCGGTCGTGGCCGTCCTGGCCGAGCTTGGCGATCATCACGCGCGGGCGGCGGCCCTGCTGTTCGGCAAAGGCGGCGATCTCCGTCTTCAGCTTCTCCCAGCCTTCGGCCGAGTCATAAGCGGCTGCATACACACCGGTCACCTTCTGGATGTCGGCGCGGTGGCGCCCGAAAACCTGCTCCAGCGCATCGCTGACCTCGCCCACCGTGGCGCGCAGGCGGATGGCCTGGATGCTCAGGTCGAGCAGGTTGCCTTGCCCTGACCTGGCGCAATCCGTGAGCGCCTGCAGCGCGGCTCTTACCTTGGCGCCGTCGCGGCGGGCCTTGACCTGCTGCAGCCGGGCGATCTGCTGCTCGCGCACCTTGTGGTTGTCGACCTCGAGGATATCGACCGGGTCTTCCTTCGCCAAGCGGTACTTGTTGACCCCGACGATCACGTCCTTGCCGGAGTCGATGCGCGCCTGCTTCTCGGCGGCGCTGGCCTCGATCTTCAGCTTGGCCCAGCCGGAATCCACGGCCTTGGTCATGCCGCCCATGGCTTCCACCTCTTCGATGATGGCCCAAGCCTTGTCGGCCATGTCCTGCGTGAGCTTCTCCATCATGTAGGAGCCGGCCCAGGGATCCACCACGTTGGTGATGTGGGTCTCTTCCTGGATGATCAGCTGCGTGTTGCGTGCGATGCGGGCCGAGAACTCGGTGGGCAGCGCGATCGCCTCGTCGAAGCTGTTGGTGTGCAGGCTTTGCGTGCCGCCGAACACCGCCGCCATCGCCTCGATGGTGGTGCGCACGATGTTGTTGTACGGGTCCTGCTCGGTGAGGCTCCAGCCCGAGGTCTGGCAATGCGTGCGCAGCATCAGGCTCTTGGGGTTCTTGGCACCGAAGCCTTTCATGATGCGGCACCACAGCAGGCGCGCCGCGCGCATCTTGGCGATCTCCAGATAGAAGTTCATGCCGATCGCCCAGAAGAAGGAGAGGCGCCCGGCGAAGTCATCGACATCCAGGCCCTTGGCCAGCGCCGTCTTCACGTACTCCTTGCCGTCGGCCAGCGTGAAGGCCAGCTCCAGCGCCTGGTTCGCGCCCGCCTCCTGCATGTGGTAGCCGGAGATCGAGATCGAGTTGAACTTCGGCATCTTCTGTGCCGTGTACTCGATGATGTCCGCAATGATCCGCATCGAGGGCTCGGGCGGGTAGATGTAGGTGTTGCGGACCATGAACTCCTTGAGGATGTCGTTCTGGATGGTGCCGCTCAACTTGTCCTGGCTGACACCCTGCTCCTCGGCCGCCACCACGTAGCCCGCCAGCACCGGGAGCACCGCGCCGTTCATCGTCATGGACACGCTCACCTTGTCGAGCGGGATGCCGTCGAACAGGATCTTCATGTCCTCGACCGAGTCGATCGCCACGCCGGCCTTGCCCACGTCGCCGGTGACGCGCGGGTGGTCGGAGTCGTAGCCGCGGTGGGTGGCCAGGTCGAAGGCCACCGACACGCCCTGCCCGCCGGCGGCCAGGGCCTTGCGATAGAAGGCGTTGGAGTCTTCGGCGGTGGAGAAGCCCGCGTACTGGCGGATGGTCCAGGGGCGCACCGCGTACATCGTGGCCTGCGGGCCACGCACGAAAGGTTCGAAGCCGGGCAGCGTGTTGGCGTAAGGCAATGCCGCCGTGTCCGCAGCCGTGTACAGCGGCTTGACCGTGATGCCTTCCGGCGTGAGCCAGCTCAAGCCGTTCACATCGCCGCCAGGCGCCGACTTCGCCGCCGCCTTCTGCCACTGCTCCAGCGTGGCGGTGGCGAACTCGTTGTGGGGTGCGGACATTCTCAAGGCTCCTATCTCGCTTGATGCGCATCATACATGATGCATAATTCAGAATTCAAAAACCTGACAAATCGCCGTGCCTGTCCACGACCTGCCGAAAACCGCCGCGCCGATGCTGCCCACCCGGGCCCTGTACCTGGAGGTGGCGGAGCGCTTGCGTCAGAAGATCTTCGACCGCGAGCTGGAACCCGGCAGCTGGATCGACGAGCAGCGCCTGGCCGCCGAATGGGGCATCAGCCGCACGCCGATGCGCGAGGCGCTGAAGGTGCTGGCGGTCGAAGGCCTGGTCACGATGAAGCTGCGGCGCGGCGCCTACGTCACCGAGATGTCGGCGCAGGACGTGTCGCAGGTCTATCACCTGCTGGCGGTGCTGGAAAGCGACGCCGCGGCCGAGGTGGCGCGCAACGCCAGCGGCGAGCAGATCGCCGAGCTGCGCCAGCTGCACGACAAGCTGGAAAAGCAGGTGAAGCAGCGCGAGTCGTTCTTCACCACCAATGAGCGCTTCCACATGCGCCTGCTCGAGATCGCCGGCAACCGTTGGCGTACCCAGATCGTGGAAGACCTGCGCAAGATGATGAAGCTCAACCGCCACCACTCGCTGTTCAAGGCGGGGCGGCTGGCGGAGTCACTGGACGAGCATCGGGGCGTGATGGAGGCGCTGGAAGCGCGCGATGCGGCGCGGGCGCAGCGGCTCATGCGGGCGCATTTCGAGAACGGGCTGGCGGCGGCGGGCGGGTAGCGCGGGCCGCCTGCCAAGAGGCCTGCCGCGAAGGACGCAAAGGCAAAGAAGAACGCCAAGGCCAAAGGCTTGCACGGCCTTTGCGTCCTTGGCGTTTTCTTCGCGTCCTTGGCGGTCTGATTCTCGCCAGGACTGCGCGCCGCAGATCAACGCTGTGCGATAGGCTTCACGTCGCGACGCGTCGCCCCCACGTACAGCTGGCGCGGACGGCCAATCTTGTACTCGGGGTCGCCGATCATCTCGTTGAGCTGGGCGATCCAGCCCACGGTGCGGGCGAGCGCGAAGATCGCGGTGAACAGGCTCACCGGGATGCCGATCGCGCGCTGCACGATGCCGGAGTAGAAGTCGACGTTCGGGTAGAGCTTGCGGGCGACGAAGTATTCGTCTTCCAGCGCGATCTTCTCCAACGCCATCGCCAGCTTGAACAGCGGGTCGTTCTCCAGGCCCAGCGCCGACAGCACCTCATGACAGGTCTCGCGCATCAGCTTGGCGCGCGGGTCGTAGTTCTTGTACACGCGGTGGCCGAAGCCCATGAGCTTGATGCCGGAGTTCTTGTCCTTCACCTGCTTGATGAACTCGCCGATCTTCTCGACGCCACCGTTGCGCTGGATTTCCTCGAGCATGTTGAGCGCCGCCTCGTTGGCGCCGCCGTGCGCCGGGCCCCACAGGCAGGCCACGCCGGCGGCGATGGCTGCGAACGGGTTGGTGCCCGAGCTGCCGCACAGGCGCACGGTGGAGGTGGAGGCGTTCTGCTCGTGGTCGGCATGCAGGATGAAGATGCGGTCCATCGCGCGCACCAGCACGTCGTTGGGCTCGTACTCCTCGCAAGGCGTGGCGAACATCATCCGCATGAAGTTGGCGGTGTAGCTCAACTTGTTCTGCGGGTACATGTAGGGCTGGCCGATGCCGTACTTGTAGGCCATGGCCACCAGCGTGGGCATCTTCGCGATCAACCGGATCGCCGCCACCTCGCGGTGCTGCGGGTTGTTGATGTCGGTGCTGTCGTGATAGAAGGCCGACAGCGCGCCCACCAGGCCGGTCATCACGGCCATCGGGTGCGCATCACGCCGGAAACCGCGCAGGAAGAACTGCATCTGCTCGTTGACCATCGTGTGGTTGGTGACGAGTCTGTGGAAGTCGCTTTGCTGCTGGGCGTTCGGCAGATCCCCATACAGCAACAGGTAGCAGGTATCCAGGAAGTCGCACTGCGTGGCCAGCTGCTCGATCGGGTAGCCACGGTAGAGCAGTTCGCCCTTGTCGCCGTCGATGTAGGTGATCGTCGAGTTGCACGAGGCGGTGGACAGGAAGCCGGGGTCGTAGGTGAACTTGCCGGTCTGGCCATAGAGCTTGCGGATGTCGATGACATCCGGGCCGACCGAGCCTTTGTAGATCGGCAGCTCCATGCTCGGGCTGCCGTCGGAGAACGACAGGGTGGCCTTGACATCGGACGGGGTCATCGCAGTTCCTTTCGTAGCTTCAAATCAAACCGGCGTTCGCATCATCGAGAGCAGCTGCCGCACGTCGGGCTTGTCGAGCTCGCCCTCCGGGTCTTTCCGCGCGAGCAGCAGGTCGAGCAAGTCGTTGTCCGACAGCTCCATCAGGCTTTCCAGCGCCGAGGCCTGGGCCTCGGTGAGACCAGCCTCGTGGCGCTGGAAGAAGCGCTCGATGAACAGGTCGTTCTCGAGCAGCCCCCTGCGACAGCGCCACTTCAGCTTGCTCAACCGGCGGGCGTCCAGCGCAGTGTCCATCAATTGGCTTTCCGGAGGCTGAAACGCTCGTCTAAACCTTCAGGGCCGGCGCGGTCAAACCGCGCGCCGCACCATCAGTTCCTTGATCTTGCCGATGGCCTTGGTGGGGTTGAGGCCCTTGGGGCACACATCGACACAGTTCATGATGGTGTGGCAGCGGAACAGGCGGTACGGGTCCTCGAGGTCGTCGAGGCGCTCGCTGGTGGCCTGGTCGCGGCTGTCTGCAATGAAGCGGTAGGCCTGCAGCAGGCCGGCGGGGCCCACGAACTTGTCGGGGTTCCACCAGAAGCTGGGGCAGCTGGTGGAGCAGCTGGCGCACAGGATGCACTCGTACAGGCCGTTGAGCTCCTCGCGCTCTTCGGGCGTCTGCAGGCGCTCCTTTTCGGGCACCGGTGTGTCGTTCACCAAGTACGGCTTGATCGAGTGGTACTGGGTGAAGAACTGCGTCATGTCCACGATCAGGTCGCGGATCACCGGCAGCCCGGGCAGCGGCTTGAGCACCACCGTTTCCGGCAGGTCGCGCATGTTGGTCAGGCATGCGAGGCCGTTGCGGCCGTTGATGTTCATCGCGTCGGAGCCGCACACGCCTTCGCGGCAGGAGCGACGGAACGACAGCGTCGGGTCGATCGCCTTCAGCTTGATGAGCGCGTCGAGCAGCATGCGCTCGGAGCCGTCGAGCTCGACCTGCACGGTTTGCATGGTCGGCCTGGCGTCCTTGTCGGGGTCGTAGCGGTAGATCTGGAAAGTGCGCTGGGTCATGGCGGGACCTTGGCTTAGAAGGTGCGAACCTTCGGGGGGACCGATTCCACGGTGAGCGGCTTCAGCTGCACCGGCTTGTATTCGAGACGGTTGCCGTCCTTGAACCACAAGGTGTGCTTCATCCACTCCTTGTCGTTGCGGCCCAGCGGGAACTCCGGATCGTCAGTGCCGCGCTCGTAGTCCTTCACGGTGTGCGCGCCGCGGCACTCCCGGCGCGCAGCAGCGGACACCATCGTGGCCTGCGCGGCCTCGATCAGGTTTTCCACCTCCAGGGCCTCGACGCGAGCGGTGTTGAACACCTTGGACTTGTCCTTCAGCGTGATGTCCCTCACCCGCTCGCGGATCGCGGCGATCTGCACCACGCCCTCGTCCATCACCGCCTGGGTGCGGAACACGCCTGCGTGCTGCTGCATCACCTTGCGCAGGTCGTTGGCCACGTCCTGCGCATACTCGCCCGACGTGCTGGCATCCAGGCGCGCCAGGCGCTGCAGCGCCTGGTCGGCTGCGTCGGCCGGCAGCGGCTTGTGCGAGCGGTTCTTGAGGTTGTATTCGACGATGTGGTCGCCGGCGGCCTTGCCGAACACCAGCAGGTCGAGCAGCGAGTTGGTGCCCAGGCGGTTGGCGCCGTGCACGCTGACGCAGGAGCATTCACCCACCGCGTACAGGCCGTTGACCACCGCATTGGGCACGCCGTTCTTCGGCACCACCACCTGCCCGTGGATGTTGGTCGGGATGCCGCCCATCTGGTAGTGGATGGTCGGCACCACCGGGATCGGCTCCTTGGTGATGTCGACGTTGGCGAAGTTGTGGCCGATCTCGAACACCGAGGGCAGCCGCTTCATGATGGTCTCGGCGCCCAGGTGGGTCATGTCGAGCACCACGTAGTCCTTGTTCGGACCGCAGCCCCGGCCTTCCTTGATCTCCTGGTCCATGCAGCGCGAGACGAAGTCGCGCGGCGCCAGATCCTTCAAGGTGGGCGCATAGCGCTCCATGAAGCGCTCGCCGTTGCAGTTGCGCAGGATCGCGCCCTCGCCGCGGCAGCCTTCGGTGAGCAGCACGCCCGCGCCGGCCACGCCGGTGGGGTGGAACTGCCAGAACTCCATGTCCTGCAGCGGGATGCCGGCGCGCGCGGCCATGCCCAGGCCGTCACCGGTGTTGATGAAGGCGTTGGTGGAGGCGGCGTAGATGCGGCCGGCGCCACCCGTGGCGAACAGCGTGCACTTGGCTTCGAGGATGTGCACGTCGCCCGTCTCCATCTCGAGCGCGGTCACGCCCAGCACGTCGCCTTCGGCGTCGCGGATCAGGTCCAGCGCCATCCACTCCACGAAGAACTGGGTGCGCGCCTTCACGTTCTGCTGGTACAGCGTGTGCAGCATCGCGTGGCCGGTGCGGTCGGCCGCGGCGCAGGCGCGCTGTACCGGCTTTTCGCCGTAGTTGGCGGTGTGGCCGCCGAAGGGGCGCTGGTAGATGGTGCCGTCGGGGTTGCGGTCGAACGGCATGCCGAAGTGCTCGAGCTCGTACACCACCTTGGGTGCTTCGCGGCACATGAACTCGATCGCGTCCTGGTCGCCCAGCCAGTCGGAGCCCTTGACGGTGTCGTAGAAGTGGTAGTGCCAGTTGTCCTCGCTCATGTTGCCCAGCGAGGCGCCGATGCCGCCTTGCGCGGCCACCGTGTGCGAGCGGGTGGGGAACACCTTGGACAGCACCGCCACGTTGAGGCCCGCGCGGGCCAGCTGCAGGGAGGCGCGCATGCCGGAGCCGCCGGCGCCGACGATCACCACGTCGAACTTGCGGCGCGGCAGAGCGGAAGTGGTTGTCATGTCTTCAAAGTCTCCACAAAACCTGGACGGCCCAGCCGGTGCAAGCCAGCAGCCACAGAATGGTCAGCACATGCAGCGCGAGGCGGATGCCCATGGGCTTGACGTAGTCCATCCAGATGTCACGCATGCCGACCCAGGCGTGATAGGCCAGAGAGAGGATCACCGTGAACGTGAGCACCTTCATCCACTGCGCCGAGAAGATGCCGGCCCAGCGCTCGTAGCTCAGCGTGCCGGGCAGCAGCAGATGCACCATCAGCACGATGGTGAACAGTGCCATGGCCACGCCGGTGACGCGCTGCGCGAGCCAGCTGGTGAAACCATAGTGAGCGCCGACGACCAGGCGCTTGGATCCGTGATTGATTGCCATGGGTGAACCTCAGTACAGGCCGAACAGCTTGGCGGCGAACACCAGCGTGAGCAGCAGGCTCAGGCCCAGCGCGATCTGGGCCGACACGCGGCCCTGTTCCTTGGAGACGGAGTGCGTGATGTCCATCCACAGATGGCGCACGCCAACGAAGAAGTGGGTGAGGTAGCCCCAGATCAGGCCCAGCACCAGCAGCTTGACGAGCCAGCCGGGCATGAAGCCGATGCCGGCGATGAAAGCGGCGCGGAAACGCTCGAAGGAGATCTCGGACGTGACGCTGGTGTCGAACAGCCAGATGGCCAGGGGCAGCAGCACGACCAGCAGGCCGCCGCTGATGCGGTGGAGGATCGACACGATGGCAGCGAGCGGATAACGGTAGCCCGTCAGCGCGTCGATGAGCTTCATCTCTCCAGGTCTTTGCTTCGGTGCTTGTGCTTGTGCCATGTCGACCTTGTGCGTGCGCAGTGAAACCAAATGATTTTATTGCAATGCAACAGTCGCGAGCCTTACGGCAACTGCGTATCGGCGCACGATCAGCTCAGTTCGTTGCGGTAGTAGTGGGATTCGGTGTTGTAGAGACCCCGGCGCAACTCCACCGGCTTGTCGCCATAGGTGAAGGACACGCGCTCCACGCTGAGCAGGGGGGCGCCGACCTTCAGGCCGAGCAGTGTCGCGGTGGCATCGTCGGCTGCGACCGCGCGGATCTTTTCCTCGGCGCGGATCATGCGCACGCCGAACTCGGTCTCGAACAGCGCATACAGCGGCCCGCGGTACTCCGCCAGGCGCTCCGTGGTCAGGCCCTTGAACGCCGCACCGGGCAGCCAGATGTCGTCCAGCACCACCGGCTTGCCGGCGAACAGCAGCAGACGGCGGATCTGCACCACGGCGTCGCCGCTCTTCAACTCCAGGATGCGCACCACGTCGGCCGGCGCGCGCAGGCGCCGGCACTCGAGGATGCGGCGCTCGGTGCCACCGGCGCGCGACTCGTCGTCGGGCTTCAGGCGCAGGAAGCGGTACTGGATCTTCTCTTCGGCATGCGTGGCGACGAAAGTGCCCTTGCCTTGACGCCGCACAACAAGGTTCTCGGTAGCCAGCTCGTCGATGGCCTTGCGCACCGTGCCCTGACTCACCTTGTAGCGCGCGGCGAGCTCCATCTCGCTGGGGATGGCCTCGCCGGGCTTCCATTCGCCGGATTGGAGGCTGCGCGTGATCAGCGCCTTGATCTGCTGGTACAGCGGACTGAATGCCGGCCCGCCCGCTTCGGGCGACGCTTCGGCGCCAACGGCAGCAGACGGGGGAACGGAGGCCATGGGCGAGATTGCAGCACAGCGCAAGCCCTCGCGTCCACCAACTCATGAAAGATGTCTTATATAAGACATAAGACCATTGACAGACAGGGGGTTCACCCCTAGACTGGAACTAAACTTCCCGGTGGTTTGCGAAGCACGCATCCCCAGCTTCCCCTTCTTTTCCACCACTTCCCCTGGAGCCTCTCCCCATGAGCAAGAAGCCCGTCCGCGTCGCCGTCACCGGCGCCGCCGGCCAGATCGGTTACGCCCTGCTGTTCCGCATCGCCTCGGGCGAAATGCTGGGCAAGGACCAGCCGGTGATCCTGCAACTGCTCGAGATCCCGGACGAAAAGGCACAGAAGGCGCTCAAGGGCGTGATGATGGAACTGGAAGACTGCGCCTTCCCGCTGCTGGCCGGCATGGAGGCACACAGCGACCCCAACACCGCCTTCAAGGACACCGATTACGCGCTGCTCGTGGGCGCACGCCCGCGCGGCCCCGGCATGGAGCGCAAGGACCTGCTCAGTGCCAACGCGCAGATCTTCACCGCCCAGGGCAAGGCGCTCAACGCCGTGGCCTCGCGCAACGTGCGCGTGCTGGTGGTGGGCAACCCGGCCAACACCAACGCCTACATCGCGATGAAGAGCGCGCCGGACCTGCCGCGCAAGAACTTCACCGCCATGCTGCGCCTGGACCACAACCGCGCTTTGAGCCAGGTGGCCGCCAAGACCGGCAAGCCGGTCTCCGCGATCGAGAAGATGGCCGTCTGGGGCAACCACTCGCCCACGATGTACGCCGACTACCGCTTTGCCACCATCGAAGGCAAGTCGGTCAAGGACATGATCAACGACGAGGAATGGAACAAGAACACGTTCCTGCCCACCGTCGGCAAGCGCGGCGCCGCCATCATCGAGGCGCGCGGCCTGTCCTCGGCGGCGTCGGCCGCCAACGCCGCCATCGACCACATGCGCGACTGGGCGCTGGGCACCAACGGCAAGTGGGTGACGATGGGCATCCCCTCCAACGGCGAATACGGCATCCCGAAGGACGTGATGTTCGGCTACCCGGTCACCACCGAGGGTGGCGAGTACAAGATCGTCGAAGGCCTGCCGATCGACGCCTTCAGCCAGGAGCGCATCAACCTGACGCTGAAGGAGCTGCTCGAAGAGCAAGACGGTGTGAAGCACCTGCTGTAAAGCAACCTTGAACAAGCCGGCGACAAGCCGGCTTGTTTGTTTCATGGACTGGAATCCCGCGCTCTACACACGGTTCGAAGACGAACGCACGCGGCCCGCGGCCGAGCTGCTGGCACGCGTGGCGCTGCAGGCGCCGCAGCGCGTGTTCGACCTGGGCTGCGGACCGGGAAACTCCACCGAACTGCTGGTGGGGCGGTGGCCCGAGGCCCAGGTGACCGGCACCGACAACTCGCCGGCGATGCTGGAGGCGGCGCGCAAGCGCCTGCCGGGCCTGCGCTTCGAGCTGGGCGACATCGCCGATTGGCAGCCCGCATCGCCGCCCGACCTGGTGTACGCCAACGCCTCGCTGCAGTGGATCCCCGGCCATGAACAGCTGCTGCCGCGGCTGTTTGCCAGCGTGGCGCCCGGCGGCGCGCTGGCAGTGCAGATGCCCGACAACCTCGACGAGCCCTCGCACCGGCTGATGCGCGAGGTGGCAGCCGATCCCCGCTTCGCGCCCTACGCCGCCGAAGCCAGCGGCGCGCGTGCCCTGATACTTTCCGCCAGCGCCTACTACGACCTGCTGGCCCCCACTGCGCAACAGGTGGACGTGTGGCGCACCACCTACCATCACCGCCTGGGCTCGCCGGCCGACATCGTGCAATGGCTGCGCAGCACGGGCCTGAAGCCCTTCGTCGAGGCCTTGCCCGCCGCCTTGCAGCCCGAGTACCTGGCGGCCTATGAAGAACGCATCGCGCAGGCCTATCCTGCCCGCTCCGACGGCAGCCGCCTGCTCGCCTTTCCGCGCCTGTTCATCGTGGCGCAACGCAAGACATGACGACCGCACCTCATCCGCGCGACGCCCTTTTCGACAGCGACGAACCGGTGATCTCGCTGCCGGTGTGCGACCACTACGCCGGCGTCGAGCCGCGCATGCGCAAGAGCCTGCAGCTGCAGGCCGAGCTGGGCCCGGTGTTCGACGTGACGCTGGACAACGAGGACGGCGCCCCGGTGGGCGGCGAGCGCGAGCAGGCGCACCTGATCGCCGAGCTGGTGAACTCGCCCGACAACCACCACGGCCGCGTCGGGGCGCGCCTGCTGCCGGTGGAGCATGAGGCCTTCGGCGACGTGGCCGCCACGCTGGTGCGCCGCGCCGGCGCGAAGCTCGCCTACCTGATGTGCCCCAAGCCGCGCGGGCTGGCCGACCTGGAGCGCGCCGCGCAGGAGATCGACCGCCTCAGCGCCGACGCCGGCCTCACGCGTGCGATCCCGCTGCATGCGCTGGTGGAAACCCACGGCGCGCTGCAGCAGGTGCAGGCGCTGGCAGCGCATCCGCGCATCGAATCGCTGTCGTTCGGGCTGATGGACTTCGTGTCCGCCCACCGCGGCGCGATCCCGCAGGCCGGCATGAGCGTGACCGGCCAGTTCGAGCATCCGCTGGTGGTGCGCGCCAAGCTGGAGATCGCCGCCGCCTGCCATGCCGCCGGCAAGGTGCCCTCGCACTGCGTGGTGGTGGAGTTCAAGGACGACAAGGCCCTGGGCGCCGCCGCCGAGAAGGCCGCGCGCCAGTTCGGCTATACCCGCATGTGGAGCATCCACCCGGCGCAGATCCGCACCATCGTCGATGCCTTCTCGCCCACCACCGCCGAGGTGGACCAGGCGATCGAGATCATCACCGCGGCGCAGGCGGCCCACTGGGCGCCGATACGCCACCGCGACACGCTGCACGATCGCGCCAGCTTCCGCTACTTCTGGCATGTGCTGGAGCGCGCGCACCGCACCTCGTATGCCGATGGTCCGCAACTGCCGGCCGAGGTGCGCCAGGCGTTCTTTCCCGCGGATGCGGCATAGTCCGCGCATGCTCGTCCTCAAGACCTATCCGCATCCGCTGGAGCTCCGCACCAAGCGCACCCTGCTGCGCCAGTGGAAAGACAGCGACCTGCCGGCTTGGTGCGCGATGAACGCCGACCCCGAGGTGCGGCGCTACTTCCCCAGCGTGCACACCGAGGAAGAAGCGCGCGGCGAGGCCGAGCGCATCCGCGCCGCGCTCGTGCAGCGCGGTTGGGGCTTCTGGGCGCTCGAGCTGCCCGGCAAGCTGCCCTTTGCCGGCTGCGTGGGCCTGCTGGTGCCCGCCTTCGAGGCTCACTTCACCCCCGCGGTCGAGATCGGCTGGCGCCTGCCGCGCGAGGCCTGGGGCTTCGGCTATGCCAGCGAAGCCGCGCGGGCCGCAGCGGAGTTCGCGTTCACCCACCTGGAGGTGGACGAAATCGTCGCGATCACCACGCCGGCCAACGCGCCCTCGCGCAAGGTGATGGAGCGCCTGGGCATGTGGCACGACGCGGCCGGCGACTTCGACCATCCGCGCCTGCCGGCGGGGCACCCGATGCAGCGTCACGTGCTGTACCGGCTGGACCGCGCCCGCTTCCGGCGCCACGTGACGAACCCAAACGCTTTGTTGCCTTGACGGGCGGCCGGGTGCGGTTTGTGCCTCGGGGCTTGAGCACAATCCGCCGCGCCTGAAGTGGAGTACGCCCCATGATCCGCCCGATGCTTTTCGCCGCGCTCGCGGCGATGCTGTGCGCCGCCGTGCCGGCGAGTGCACAAACCACAGCCGCCAAGAAGCCGGTGGCCAGATCCGCCACCAAGCCGACCGCCAAGTCCAGCAAGATCCGCAAGCCACGCACGCCCGCCGAGGCGCAGGCGCCCGAAGTCCTCACCGAAGGCCAGATGGCGGCCGCCGGCCGCGTGTTCACCGGCCGCGCAGACTGCGAGTTCAAGCAGGCGGTGGTGGTGCAGCCCGTGCAGGGCCAGGCCGGCCACTTCGACGTGCGCTTCGGCAAGCGCAGCTACCGCATGGTGCCGGTGGAAACCACCACCGGCGCGGTGCGCCTGCACGACAAGCAGGCCGACGTGGTGTGGCTGCAGATCCCGGTGAAGTCGATGATGATGGACAACAAGGCCGGCCGCCGCCTGGTCGATGCCTGCCAGCACCCGCAGCAGCGCGCCGCGGTGGAAGCGATGGAGCAGGCCCGCGTGGCGGCCGACGCGGCCGGCACCGCGGCCTCGGCCGCTGGCAGCGCCGCTGCGGCCGCCACGGCAGCAGCAGCCCAGCCCGCCACCGCCGCCGCCGCGTCCGCGGCCGAAAAAGCGGCCGTTGCCGCCAGTGCGGCCGCCGCCGCGGCCAGCGCAGCCGTTCCTTCGGCCGACGATTCCCTGCTGATCAGCCCCGCTTCTGCTCCCGCGCGCTGATGGGACGGGCCTGGGGCATTCCCGAAGTCTTATATAAGACATAAAATAGAGAAGTCCCACCGGAGCCCACCATGCTGCAAGCCTATCGCCAACATGCCGCCGAACGCGCCGCGCTCGGCATCCCGCCGCTGCCGCTCTCGGCCCAGCAGACTGCCGAGCTGATCGAGCTGCTGAAAAACCCGCCCGCCGGCGAAGAGCAGTTCCTGCTGGACCTGCTGACCCACCGCGTGCCGCCGGGCGTGGACGACGCGGCCAAGGTCAAGGCCTCGTTCCTCGCGGCCGTGGCCCACGGCGACGTGCAGGTCAAGCGGATCTCGCGGGCCAAGGCCACCGAGTTGCTGGGCACCATGGTGGGCGGCTACAACGTCAAGCCGCTGATCGACCTGCTCGATGACGCCGAGGTGGCCCCCGTGGCCGCTGCAGCGCTGAAGAAGACGCTGCTGATGTTCGACTACTTCCACGACGTGGCCGAGAAGGCCAAGGCGGGCAACGCGCACGCCAAGGCCGTGGTGCAGTCGTGGGCCGACGCCGAATGGTTCACCTCGCGCCCCGAAGTGGCCAAGAAGATCACTGTCACCGTGTTCAAGGTGCCCGGCGAGACCAATACCGACGACCTCTCCCCCGCGCCCGATGCCTGGAGCCGCCCCGACATCCCGCTGCACTACCTGGCGATGCTGAAGAACGCCCGCCCCGGCGCCGCCTTCCAGCCTGAAGAAGACGGCAAGCGAGGGCCCATCCAGTTCATCGAGGACCTGAAGAAGAAGGGCCACCTGGTGGCCTATGTGGGCGACGTGGTGGGCACCGGCTCCAGCCGCAAGAGCGCTACCAACAGCGTGATCTGGGCCACCGGCGAAGACATCCCCTTCGTGCCCAACAAGCGCTTCGGCGGCGTCACGCTCGGCGGCAAGATCGCGCCGATCTTCTTCAACACGCAGGAAGACTCCGGCTCGCTGCCGATCGAGGTGGACGTGTCGGCCTTCGAGATGGGCGACGTGATCGATGTCTATCCGTACGAAGGCAGGATCGAGAAGAACGGCGCCGTGGCCGCGCAGTTCAAGCTCAAGAGCGAGGTGCTGCTCGATGAAGTGCGCGCCGGTGGCCGCATCAACCTGATCATCGGCCGCTCGCTCACCGCGAAGGCGCGCGAGTTCCTTGGGCTGGCTCCCTCCACCGCGTTCCGCCTGCCGCAGGCGCCTGCCGCCTCGACCAAGGGTTTCACGCTGGCGCAGAAGATGGTGGGCCGTGCCTGCGGCCTGCCCGAAGGCCAAGGCATCCGCCCCGGCACCTATTGCGAGCCGAAGATGACCACCGTGGGCTCGCAGGACACCACCGGCCCGATGACGCGCGACGAGCTGAAGGACCTGGCCTGCCTGGGCTTCAGCGCCGATCTCGTGATGCAGAGCTTTTGCCACACCGCCGCGTATCCGAAGCCGGTGGACGTGAAGATGCACCGCGAGCTGCCGGCGTTCATCAGCAGCCGCGGCGGCGTGGCGCTGCGTCCCGGCGACGGCGTGATCCACAGCTGGCTCAACCGCATGCTGCTGCCTGATACGGTGGGCACCGGTGGCGACTCGCACACCCGTTTCCCCATCGGCATCAGCTTCCCCGCCGGCTCGGGCCTGGTCGCCTTTGCCGCGGCCACCGGCGTGATGCCGCTGGACATGCCCGAAAGCGTGCTGGTGCGCTTCAAGGGCCAGATGCAGCCGGGCATCACCTTGCGCGACCTGGTGCACGCGATCCCGCTGTATGCGATCAAGCAAGGCCTGCTGACCGTGGCTAAGCAGGGCAAGAAGAACGTGTTCTCGGGCCGCATCCTCGAGATCGAGGGCCTGCCCAACCTGAAGGTCGAACAGGCCTTCGAGCTCTCCGACGCCTCGGCGGAGCGCTCGGCCGCCGGTTGCACCGTGCGCCTGAACAAGGAGCCGATCATCGAGTACCTCAACAGCAACATCACGCTGCTGAAGTGGATGATCGCCAACGGCTACGAAGACAAGCGCAGCCTGGAGCGCCGCATCAAGGGCATGGAAGCCTGGCTGGCCAACCCGCAGCTGCTGCAGCCCGATGCCGACGCCGAGTACGCGGCCGTGATCGAGATCGACCTGGCCGAAATCAAGGAGCCGATCGTCTGCTGCCCCAACGACCCCGACGACGCCAAGACGCTGTCGGACGTGCAAGGCGCAAAGATCGACGAGGTGTTCATCGGCTCGTGCATGACCAACATCGGCCACTTCCGCGCCGCCAGCAAGCTGCTCGAAGGCAAGCGCGACATCCCGGTGAAGCTGTGGGTGGCGCCGCCCACCAAGATGGACGCCTCCGAGCTCACCAAGGAAGGCCACTACGGCGTGTTCGGCACCGCGGGCGCCCGCACCGAGATGCCCGGCTGCAGCCTGTGCATGGGCAACCAGGCGCAGGTGCGCGAAGGCGCGACGGTCATGTCCACCAGCACGCGCAACTTCCCCAACCGCCTGGGCAAGAACACCAACGTGTACCTGGGCTCGGCGGAGCTGGCGGCCATCTGCTCCAAGCTCGGCCGCATCCCGACCGTGGCGGAGTACCACGCCGACATGGGCGTGATCAACAAGGACGGCGACAAGGTGTACCGCTACATGAACTTCGACCAGATCGAAGAGTTCGCCGAAGTGGCCAAGGCCGTGACCGTCTGATTCCCAACGACGCCCTGCCTGAGGATACTCAGGGAACCAGGGCAGACCATCGCAAGGCCCGGCGCATACGAAGCGCCGGGCCTTTTCTTATCGGTGCGTGACGGTGACCTGCAAAGTCCCTTCCTCCCACCCTCCGTCCCGCTCGGCGTTCATCGGCATCGCGCCCTTCTCAGCGCCTCCAGTTCCTCCAGCTCCGGGTATTTGCCCGGCCACAGCTCGCGCACCGTGCGGCCGGTGATGCGGGCGATTTCCTGTGCAATGCGCCGCGACTTCAGCTCCCCCTGAACCACCCGCGTGACCGCTCCGCGGGTGACGGGTGCATCGTGGAAACGCGCCCGCAGCGAAGCCGCCACGCTGGCCAGCGTGTGGCCCTGCTTGCGGATCGCGGCCTTGATGTCCTCGGGGTGCATGTAAAGTTTCGGACGGCAGTGCGCTCGGTCATTGTCGAGAAGTCTACAGAGCATTCTCAGAAAACGTCAACTTGTAGAACATGTCGAAACCAATCTCCTTCCCGCCCGAACGCGACGTCGGCGCGCGCCTGAAGCGCGCGCGCGTGAAGCTCGGCCTCACCGGGGAGGAGATGGCGCGCCGTGTCGAGGTGTCGCGCCCCTACTGGAGCGCGCTCGAGAACGGCAAGCGCACGCCGGGCCCGAAGCTGCTGTCGGCGCTGGAGCGCGTGTTTGCGCTGCGGCCGGAATACGTCACGACCGGCAGCGGCCCGATGTTCAGTCGCTTCGCCCCTGCAAGTCAACAAGTTGACGAAAGCGCCGGCCGTGCGCTGGTGGCGTCCGAAGCGCGGGCGCCCTGGCCGGAGCGTGCGGCCGCCGGGGGCCGATGGGTGCTGGCCCTGCCCTCGGCCGAGGGCGCCACGGCGGCCCGGCGCTACGAGGTGCTGCCGAGCATTCCGGCGCTGCCGGCGTCCGCGAAGCGCCGCCGTGGCGGGCCGGCAGCTGACAAGGCGGGCGACATCGCCTTCAGCCAGGAGTGGCTGCGCCGCCACCTGGGCCACACCAGCGGGCAGCTCGCCACGCTGCAAGTGCAAGGCGACGCCATGCTGCCCGCGCTGCACGACGGCGACACCGTGGTGGTGGACACCGGCGCGCAACGTGTGGAGGCCAGCGGCATCTACGTGATCGCGCTGCGCGGTGACCGCCTGGTGCGGCGGGTGCAGCCCATGCTCGACGGCAGCCTCGTCATCGCCAGCGACAACCCCGCCTACGGCAAGGAAACGGTGCCCGCGGCACGCGCCCAGCGCCTGGAGGTGGTGGGCCGCGTGGTCTGGCCGCGGCTGGCCTGAACAAGCTGCGTCGCTTTTCCCGGCGATTGCCGCAGCATTGCTCGAATTCCCGAGCCCGCGCGCGCGGTCGCAAGGGGACAATGCGCGCTGCATGGCGGAGTTGACGTTTCCCAGCCTGGAAGAGGCGGCCGAGCCCTGGCAGTGGCCGGCGCCGCCATTCGCCAAATGGGCCTTGCATGCGGTGGACGACGAGTCGCCGCAGCCCTGTACGCTGGAGGCTGCTTCGGGCGACACCTTCGACGGCGAGCTGGTCGGGTTCGACCCCGCGGCGCGCCAGCTCAGGCTGCGCACCGGCGAAGCGGGTCCGGTGCTGACCCTGCCCTTCGTCCGCTTCACGCGGCTGACGCTGCCGGGCGCCTGCCGGCTCACCGACGTGCACACCCGCGAGCCTTTCGAGCGCCTGCCGGTGGCCGCGCAGGAGCGCGAATACCGGCTCGACCGGCCGCCGCCGCTGGCGCCGTTTGCCGGCCACACGCTGGGCCACGTGGAGGCGCCCGAAGGCGTGTACCTCTACCCGCCGCTGGTGCGAGAGCAGGGCGTGCAGCGCGTCTTCGTGCCGCGCAACGCCTTCGAAGGCAGCCACTTCGGCGTGTCGGTGGAGGACGCTGCGGCCGAACACTGGATCTCGGCACCGCGCGAGCTGCTGCAGGCCATTGCCACGCAGCATCAGCGCCCGGTGCTGCCCATCGGCCAGGCGCTGCTGGCCCTGGGCATGGCCACGCCCGAGCAGTTGCTCAAGGCCATGGCCGAGCCGCTGGGCGACATGCCGCTGGGCGAGCGGCTGGTGGCCACCGGCGTGATCTCCCAGGGCGACCTGCACACGGCCATCGCCCACAAGATGGGCTACCCGGTAGTGGACCTGACGCGTTTTCCGATCGACCCGGCGGCGGTGGGCAAGCTGCCGATGCGCGCGGCCTTCTCATGCCTGGCGGTGCCGCTGCTGATCCACGGCGTGAAGCTGGTGCTGGCGGTCGACCGGCCGGCGCGGCTGGAAGAGCTGCGCGACAAGCACGTACTGCACGACCTGGCGCCGGTGGCCGTGGTCGCGCCGCGCTCGCACATCAAGCTCACGCTGATGCACCTGTCGCACCAGCAGCCCATGTGGTCGGGCAGCGTCATGCGCAGCGCCGGCTTCTTTCCAGCCACGGGCTGACGCCGGCCGCAGCCGCCAGCGGCCCCTCGCCCAGCGCCTTGCGCACCGCGGCCTCGTGCGCGTCGGCCTCCATCGGCCGGTAGAAGCGAAAGCCCTGCAGCAGGTCGCAGCCCAGCCGCTCCAGGCCGAGCGACTGCTCCTCGGTCTCCACGCCCTCGGCAATGATGGTGAGCTGCAGGCTCTTGCCGATGTCGATGATGGCGCCCAGCGTGGTGGGCCCGAAGGCCAGGCTCTCGGTGTCGCGCACGAAGGCGCGGTCGATCTTCACGATGTCGAAGGGCAGCGCCTTGAGCATCGAGATGCTGGAGTACCCCGTGCCAAAGTCGTCCAGCGCCAGCCGGAAGCCCAGCGCGCGCAGGTGCATCAGCGTGGCCCTGGCCTTTTCCATGTCTTCCATCACCGCCGATTCGGTGACCTCGAGCACGATGGACGAGGGCGACACGCCCGTGTCCTCGAGCACCGACTCCACGCTGCGCACGTAGTTCACGTGCATCAGCTGGCGCGGCGACACGTTCACGCTGACCGACGTGGGCATGCCGGCCTCTTCCAGCCGGCGCGCGTGCCAGCAGGCCTGGCGCAACACCGACTCGCCGATCTGCAGGATCTGACCGGTCTTCTCGGCCACTTCGATGAACTCGGCCGGCGACTTCAGCGCGCCGTCGGGCGTGCGCATGCGCACCAGCGCCTCGGCCAGCACCGGCCGCTTGCTCCGCGCCTGCACGATGGGCTGGAAATGCACGACGAAACGCCCCTCCTGCAGCGCCAGCGTGAGCGCCTGCTCGACATCGAAGTCCTTGCGCATCGAGTCGCTGTGGCTGCCGTTGTAGACGATGGCCAGGTTGCCGCCCTGGCGCTTGGCGGCGTACATCGCCCGGTCGGCGCGCATGATCAGCTCGTCCGAGGCAAGCTCGGGCCCGTCGCACAGCACGATGCCGATCGAGGTGCGCGGGTGCAGCAACGCGCCTTCGCATGAATACGGTTGGCTCACCGCTTCGAGGATGCGCGCGGCGATGCGGCGCGCGTCCTCCTCGCAAGCCACGCCCTCGAACAGCGCCACGAACTCGTCGCCGCCCATGCGCGCCAGCGTGTCGCCGGGGCGCAGGATGGAGCGCACGCGGTTCGCCGTCTCGATCAGGTAGCGGTCGCCGGCCGCATGGCCCAGCGAGTCGTTCACCTGCTTGAAGCGGTCGAGGTCGAACAGGAAGAGCACGAAGGGCTTCTCGCGGCTGGCGGCGCGAAAGCGCTCCAGCGCGGCCACCAACGCGGCCCGGTTGGGCAGGCCGGTGAGGTGGTCGGTCAGCGCCGCGCGCGTGAGCTTGTCGCGCAGTTCGTTGCGAGCCTCGACGTTGCGCGACATGCTGATCGTCTCGATCACCCGGCCGTTCAGGCCGTAGGCATGGCGCAGCGACATCTCCAGGGTCACGTAGCGGCCGTCCTTGTGGCGCCACTGGCCTTCGAGCAGCACCGCGGTGTGGTTGCGCGCCGCGGCCTTGAGCTGGTCGAGCCACGCCTGCTTCTGGCTGGGCAGCAGCAGCTCGAGGATGCGCGTGCCCTGCAGTTCCTCGGGCGTGTAGCCCAGTTGGGTGAGCGCTGCCGGCGACACGTACTTCACCACGCCATCGGCATCCACCTGCATCAGGATGTCCTCGGTGTGCATCTCCATGAAGGCGTAGCGCTGCACCCGCTCGGCCAGCGCCGCTTCCCGCCGGCGCATCTCGGCGAACACGTTTTCGTAGCCGCGCACCAGCGGACGCAGCGGCTCGGGCAGCTCGTCCAGCACCCGGGGCGCCAGCGGCAGGCGGAACTCGGCCAGCTGCGCGAGCGCCGACTCCAGCGAGCGCTGCCGCGCGCGCCGGCCCCGCCATTCCTGCCACGCCAGCAGCGCGGTGACGAACGCCAGCCCCAGCGCCAGCGGCAGCAGCTCCGGCACGCCGACGGCCAGCGTCAGGCTCAGGGCATTGGCAGCGAGCGCGGCAAGAGAAAGCGGCAGGAGCTGGCGCATGGTCGGGAGACGGCGACGACGGGCACGGAGGCGGCGCGCATCACGCGCTTTCCACCATATCGGCCCCGGGGGCCGCCGGCACAGCCTGGCGGCATGGCGTTTGCCGCATGGCGCTGCGATTTCGCTGCCCGTGTGACATGGGTCACGCGGCACTGCGACGCATGCGATGCGGGAATACCCCAAGAGCGTAAGGAGACAACGATGGCCGACGAACGTCCTGCTGCTGCCCCCTCCACCCCGTCGCCGGGTGCAAAGCCTGCCAGTCCCGCCGGCGGCCTCCCCGAGGACTTGTACGGCGGCTTGCGCCGCCTGGCCGGCGTGGGCTACCAGTTGCGTGCCGCGGTGCGCGCCGGAGACCGCTTCCTGGCCCTGGACGCCACCGACGACCACAACACCGGTGTATGGCTGATCTCCTGCGCCCTGGCGCTGGCCGAAGACGTGAAGACCGAACTCGACGGCCTGGCGCGCAGCTGGAAGCCGCGCCCCACCGAGGCCGCCATCGCGTCCGCACTGCACAGGCTGCGCACCCGGGCACATCAGCTCCATGCCGCTGCACGGGCGGCCGACCACTTCCTCGACCAGGACAGCAGCGAAGACCGCAGCACCGGCTCCTGGCTGGTGGCGTGCGCGCTGGGGCTGGCCGAAAAGCTGGCCGGCGAGACCGAGGACCTGGCCAGCGCAATGAAGCGCGCCACCGGGGACGGCGCCGCCACCGACGCCGGCGCCGCGCGGCGCCCCGCACCGGCCGTGGCCAGCACGCTGCGTGGCGTGACGGTGCAGTAAGCCCGCTGCGTTTGAACCGCAGCCAGGCGTTGCGGCATCCACTGCCGTGACGCTGCACGGCGGCGTCGCATCCACCCGCACCCAAGGAGACGACGATGACCGCCCGACGACTGCTGACGGCTTTGTTCACTGCACTGCTGAGTGCTTCGCTGGCGCTGGCCGCTGGTGGTGGCGGCGG
>JBFLWE010000083.1:0-24537 GCA_040758375.1 Pseudomonadota bacterium | reverse complement strand
TGCTGGCCCTGCGCCTCCACGACCATCCGTACGGCCCGTTCCTGGACCTCTGGCGAAAACCTGACTGACTTCTTCATGGCTCCATCCTCTCAAAGGTTGGAGCCTCCTCAAAACCCGGAGCGGTTCAGCCTGCCGAACTGGCTTGGACACACAGGCGGCGAGGAACAGCGTGCCCTGTTCCGAGTGCGATCAACGCAACTCGGCGTCCCACCGTGGAAGGGGTGCTTTGCAAGTGATTCTCCGGGCACTGGCCACTCAATCGGGATCGGGAACTCGAAGGGCGCCAGCGCTTCAAGGCAAGGCCTGTGAAAGGCCGAAGCGGACGGAGGGGCGACGCTCCCGTCGGCCAGATCGCCCCAACACCCGCAGCCTTCCGGCACGCATCAGCGATGCACGTGCGAGGTGGCGGTCGCGCCGCTCTGGTGGCCGCTGCGGCTCATCCCGCCGGGGACGCTGACCGCGCCGCCCCGGGAGGGCTTCTCGACGTTCGCAGCGCTGCGCGTGTCGCCCGGGACACCGACGTAGACCGCTCCCGCTTCACCACCGACATCGAGCCAGCCGTCTGCGGAAACCGGGTTGCGCTTGGCCTGCATCGTTTCGGCGATGACCGCCGCGCGCGTCTTGCCGGGCTGGTTGGTTCCGACGAAGACCCAACCTGCATCGCCTCCGACTTCGCGCCAGCCGTCGGCCGTGACCGGATTGCGCTTCCATGCCTGGAGATCCTTCACGACGTCGGCACGCGTCTTCGCCGACGGCATCGCGTGGGTCGTGAAGCCGGCTTCACCCGGAACCGGGGTGATGCCGGAGGTTGCCAGCGCAGGCAGAGACACGGCACTCACCAGCGCGATCAGACTGAAACGGAACTTCATGATGGACTCCTGTGACGGGTGCACCTCTTGTGGGGGTTCACCGGTTGCGGTGCCTTCGTGCACCGTGGAGCCACTGTAGGAATCGCGCACCGACAGACTGCTTGCCGGTCCCTTACATCTTCGTCATGCGGGCGATGCAGACCGAGGCACCTGCTCGTCGGCACCGAACTAATAGGAAATGGGCCAGGCCGCTCGCGCCTTGGCCTGGCCGCCTCATCGGCCGTGCCCAGCGAGGCCGGCCCGCGCCAAAGGGCGTCAGAACCGGTGCCGTACGCCGAGTTCCAGGCCCGTGGAGGTCTCGCCACCGAGCATGCCGGCCGGCGCCGAGTACACAACCGAGCTGCGAGCTGCGCCCTTGTTCGTTACGCGCGAGTAGGTTGTATACAGGGCCGAGCGCTTGGAAAGGTTGTGCTCATACCCGACGGCCATCAGGCGGCTATCGTCCGCATCGCCGAACCCGGACCCGACCGCGCCACCCGAACGGTCGGCGTTGGCCAGTGCCAATTTGAACACGCCGGCCCCCATCGGCACGGTTGCGCCCACGGACAGCACCTTTTGCTGCCGCGGGCTCCACTTCTTGACGTCGTAGAACGTATGCAGCTTGGCGAAGCCGAAGTTGTAGTTGAACATGACATTGCTCTGCTTGAAGTCGGTGCCGCTCACAAGGTCGGTGTTGCCAACGGCCACTGCGACGTCGATGGGCCCCGCCGCGTAGCCGATGCGCCCGCCGATGTACTTGTTGCCGTCGATGCCTTCTCCAGCAGAGACCATGGCCTGACCGTACACGCCGCCCATGGCGGGCAGGAAGTAGCCGATCGAATTGTCCTTGCGCAGTGTCGACGCAGGCGCGGTGCCGACCGGGCTGCCCAAGCTGGCGCCAGCACCGTAAGTGAAGATGCCTGACGATCCGACACCGACCGCGCCAAACGGTTCGAAGTAGGTGTTCCACTCCGTCGGGGCATAGTCGCGCCCTAGCCTGATCTCGCCAAAACCGCCAATCAGGCTGACGGTGGAGCGTCGGCCCCAGAACTTTGCGTCGGTGGTCCCGGCGTCGACGCCGATGCCCGACTCGAGGTGGAACCCAGCCCGCAGGCCGCCACCCAGATCCTCCACGCCACGCAGGCCCCAGCGACTGGTGGCGTTCGAGCCGGATGCCAGTTGCTTCATGGATCCGGCGCTTCCGTTCTTGACTTGGCGCACGGCGGCGTCGACGACGCCGAACAGCGTGACCGATGACTGCGCGTAGGCGCCCGCCGCAAAGGCAGACAACGCGGCCAGGGTAAACAAGGACTTTTTCATGAGAGCAATCTCCGTTGTGGAACAAGGTAACGCCCTCCACGCGATGAATGCACTCTCAGACTTGGATTGAAGTGCGAGGTGCGCTACGGCGCAAGATGTGAAGGCGCTGTCGAGCATCCTGGGAACGAGGCGCGGCCGAGGCGATCTGCTCGCGAGAAGCAGCGGGGACGTGGCTAGCAGACCCCCGTCAGTTCGGCGGGCGTCTGTCGCCGCCGTTCCACAGCGAGTTGCACAGCGACGTCCGCATATGACCCGACACGGTCAAGGCCTGACCAGGCAAAGGCTTCCGACGCGGCCGCATGAATCAGAGCTCGCGTGCGTCAACATGACAGACCGGTAATCTGCCGGCAAGTGTTTTGTCAGTCGCTTGTTCTTATCGTTTTAGGAGCGCAATGCGTCACTCGTTGCTAGCAACCCCCACGGGTTGTCGCACCGGACGTCGCATGCGGGCCTACAAAGGACAACGACATGCGGAGACAAGACATCCAGCTGCTCGCCAGTGCCCGGCAGGGTGACCTCGAAGCGCGGTACGAAGTCGGCCGACGCTACCTGCTTGGTGTCGACGGCTTTCCGCAGCACACCGACACCGGGCTCGAGTACCTGGCGCACCCGTCGCTCGAGCCCTCCGAGCGAACCGCTCGCACGATCGCCGATGCGCTGCCCCTGCACGAACTGGTGCGCCGCAAGCTGCTGCTCCCGCTGGCAAAGGCGGCGCGCGGAGGGTCGATATCGGCGCAGGTGAAACTCGGTCTGTGGCGCGCTCTTACGAACGCCGATCCCGCCGAGACGACACGGTGGCTCGACGCAGCCGCTGCCGCTGGCGACGCCGGCGCACGCGCAGCCGCGCATGCGCTGCAAAACTGCCCCTCCAATGCGGCCGCCGGCGTACTGGATGCCTTGAAAGCGGCCCCGGGGATCGACCTCGCTCGCCTGGTACCGCTGGCCCTGAGCAATGCGGTCCAGTCGGACGATCCAGAGGAGATCGCGCGCGTGCTGAGCGGCACGCTGACAGCGCGCCTGCCCATCACGCCGGAACTCGCGGATGCCGCCTGCTCCGCCATCGCCCGCTTGGAAGACGAAGCGCAGCCGCGGCTCCCGTGCGCGAACGGCGCTGTAGAGGCTCTTCTCGAAGACTGCATCCGTCGCGGCAATGCGACCGCGGAGTTGCTGCTCGGACGCGCGCTGAGCGCGGTCGATACACCCGCACTGCCGGCGTCCTTGCTGACCACGGGGCAGAACCTGCGCAGAGGCGCAGCGCTTCTGCTCCGTGCGGCCGATGCAGGATTAAGCGCGGCGTGGATGGTCCTCTACCGCATTCATGCAGACAACCATTCGTCGGTCTCCAATCCGCAGATGGCGCGGTTCTTCCTCGAGAAGGCCGCGCTCGCGGGCGAACTCTGCGCCCAGCGGCGCCTCGGCGCGCTGATCCTGCGGTCAGCGACCACCGTGCACGAATCCGAGCAGGGCATCCATTGGCTTCACCAGGCGGCGCGCCGGCAGGATGCGCTGGCAGCGCAGTTGCTCGGCTCACTGGTGCTCCCGGTTGCGGGATCCGACGCCGAAGCAGACGCGGCCATCGATGCCGTACGCCGCGAGGATCCTTGGCTGGCCTGCCGCCTGCGGACGGCGCGGGACTTCGGCCTGACCAAGCTGGAAGCGATGAGCGTCGACATCGTCGCAGGGCTCAGGCCCTGGGGGCTGGTCGTCGGTCCCAACCCGTCGATTGCGCAGGCCAAGCTGGCGGCGCCTCGAGCCATCCCGGCACTTCGGCCCCAGGCGCTCGAGAACCTGCGTCGGTCCGTTGGGTTCTTCGAACAGTCGCGCCAGGACGGGTCCCCGATCGAGGGCGACCGGCGCAAACGCACCCACCGTCTGCGCTACTGCCTCGAGCGATCCGGCATCGACGAATCCCTGTTCTTCGCGAAAGTCAGGTCGACGGCGCTCAACACCCTGCGACAGGGACCCAAGTGGGCCTTCCATGCGCAGCAGCCTCTGCGCATGGCACTGGCCGCCTAGAGGGACGGCGGTCGGTATCGGCATCCCTTCACGCGCTTCGCTGCAGCCTCCCATGCGAATCCTCGTCGTCGAAGACAACGCCAAGCTGGCAGGCCATCTGCGTCGGGGGCTCGCCGAGAGCGGCTACGTCGTCGATGTCGCAACCGATGGGATCGACGGGCGCCACATGGCGATGGAGGGAAGCTACGACCTGCTTCTGCTCGACGTCATGCTGCCTGGGGCCGATGGCTTCACACTGCTCGAGACTCTCAGGCAGCACAAGGACACGCCGGTGATCATGTTGACCGCCGCTGACAGCGTGGAAGACCGGGTGCGAGGCCTGCGCGCCGGCGCTGACGACTACTTGGTCAAACCGTTTGTCTTCACAGAGCTGCTGGCGCGCATCCAGGCCGTGCTGCGCCGCGGTGCCGCAGGTGCGCACCACGAACCCGACCGCATGGTGCTTGGGGACCTGGAACTGGACACCATACGTCGACGCGCGTTTCGCGCCGGCACGCGCCTGGATCTCACGGCGCAGGAGTACACGCTGTTGTCCGTGTTGCTTCGCCATCGCGGTGAAGTCATGTCACGCACGGTGCTCACCGAACTCGTCTGGGACATGAACTTCGACGGAGACTCGAACGTGGTGGAAGTCGCGATACGGCGTCTGCGCTCCAAGCTCGACGAGCCGTTCCCGACGAAGCTGCTTCACACGGTTCGAGGGATGGGCTACGTCCTCGAGCTGGACCGCGGCAACGACACGGATGCGTGATGACCTGGCGCCATCCCTCGATCGCAGCCCGGCTGACTGCCGGCCTTGGCGTGGTCGCACTCGTCGTCTTCTCGACTGCAGGTTGGCTGCTGCAACGGGCCCTCCAGTCCGAATTGGTCGATGCGGATCAAATGAAGTTGGCAGGCAAGGTCAGCGTCGTCCTTCACTTCATCGACGAAGCCAATCGTTCAGGCGATCGTGCAGCCTTGTTTCATCACCTCGACGACCTACGCATCGGCCACGACGGCCTCCACATATGGCTGGTCAACGAAGGAGGCGACACTATCTACGGCGCGTCGAGCACCACTGGAACGACGGTCGCGCCACGGCCAGCGCCCGGTGTCCGCGCGGATGTGACAGAGACTGCCCTGCCGTCGGCATCGTTGTGGCCGGCCGGCCGGTTGCGCGTGGCCATCGAGTCCGGCCCCCGCGATGAGCTCCTCCGTTCGCATCTCGCGACGCTGGTCCTGATCTGTGCCTTGGGCGTCGGCTCGACCGTGCTGCTGAGTTGGGTCGCCATCGGTCGCTGCCTCAGGCCGGTGTCGCAGCTCTCGGCGGAAGCCAGCGACATCACGCCCAGTTCCATGGGACGGCGCTTGACCGTTCCTCCCGAAGGCGCCGAGCTGACAGGGCTGGTGCGCGCATTCAACCAGGCGCTTGACCGGCTCGAGGACGCCTATGCGCAGTTGCAGGCCTTCAGTGCCAACGTGGCTCACGAGCTGCGGACGCCCCTGGCTTCCTTGGTCACGGGCACGCAGGTCACGCTCTCGTCGCCAAGATCTCGCGAGGACCTGCGCGAGGTTCTGATGTCGAATCTCGAGGAACTGCAGCTCCTGAACGCGCTGGTCAACGACATGCTGTTTCTCTCCCGCGCAGATCGCGGCGACCGGGCGGAGGGACTGGAAGATGTCGCGCTCGGGTCCGAGGCGGACAAGGCCATCCGCTACTGCGACGCATTGCTGCAGGAAGCGGGCGTGGCCGCGGAACGCTCCGGCGACGCCACGGCGGTGTGCAACTCTCCGCTCGTGCTGCGCGCCCTCGCGAATCTACTCACCAACGCCATCCGCCACAGCCGAGCCGGCGACACGATTCAGGTCCTCATCGAGCCGGACCACGGGCTCGTCGCGCTGAGTGTCCTCAACCCCGGAATCGAGATACCGGCGCCGGTCCGAGCCCAGATGTTCGACCGCTTCTATCGTGCAGACTCCTCGCGCTCACGAGGGCAAGCGGGCCACGGCCTGGGATTGGCCATCGTCGCGGCCGTCGCACGGATGCACGGCGGGACTGTCTTCGTCGAACGCATCGGCCAGGCCAATCGTGTCGGATTGACGCTTCCGGCCGGAGACACCCCCTCGAGCGTGGACCCGGTCGAGGGAGTTGCCGTCGTCGGGACTGCGCCCGTTATGCCGTTGCCGAACTCGACGGCACGTCCAGCCCGATCGCTGTGACGCCATCCGCCGACCTGGCGAACGGTTCGCCTTGGTGCATTCGGGCGATGGCGGCGACGATGGCCAGGCCCAACCCATGGTTCGACGTCCCCGTCTGGCGCCGGGACCGCTCAGCCCTGTAGAAGCGGTCGAACAATCGCGGCAGGTGCTCCTGCTCGATCGAACTGCCCTCGTTCTCCACCGCGATCCGCACCCTGCCTGCGTTCGACGCGATCCGAACCTTTATCGTCGAGCCGGTTTTCGCGTAGCGAGTCGCGTTGCTCAACAGGTTGGACAGCGCGCGACGCAGGAGTGACACGTCGAACGCACCCTTCGCATCCCCTTCGCAAACCGCTGACAGGCTTCGCTCCTGAAGCGCGGCCTCGTGGTACTCGATGATCTCGCCGAGCTCGGCAGCGAGGCTCGTGACCGGTGCGCGGCGCGCGGACGCGCCGCGGTCCGCATGCGAAAGAAACAGCATGTCGTTGACGATGATCGCGAGCCGCCTCAGGTCCTCCAGGTTTCCGGCGATCACGTCCTGCAGTTCGGCAGCGGGACGGTTGCGCTGTAACGCCAGTTCGCTCGACCCGATCAAGGTGGTCAGCGGTGTCCGAAGTTCGTGCGCAACGTCGGCATTGAAGCCCTCCAACTGCGCGTACGCGCGTTCGACCCGCATCAGCAGCGCGTTGAAGCGATCGACCAGCGGCCGGAGCTCGAGTGGCTGCCCCGCTCCGTCCAGCCGCAGCCCCGCTCGTCCCAGAGCGACGGCATCCACTTGGGCGGCCAGGGCGTGCACCGGCAGGAGGCCCCTGCGGACCAGCAGGTACCCGGTCACGCTGACCAGACCCGCGCCGACGAGGGAGGCTGCCAGCAGGATCCAGCCGAGACGCTGGAGCAGATCCAGGTCGCGGGTGACATCCAACCCCAAGACGACCCGGGCACCGCCGCCGGTGCCCGCGAGCCATGTGTCGTCCCAGGAGCTCTGCTTGAAACGGCGGTTCGAACCCTCGTCGCCATCCCCGGCGTGCGGCGGGGCACGGAAGAGAACAAGCCCTTCGCGCGACGTGATGGACAGCGTCATGTCCTCATGGCCCGCCAGAAAGTCCTTCAGCTTGTGCTGCAGTTCTTCCGCTGCGGATGTCCCAGCCGCCTCGGCAAGCGCATGGCGGACAACCGCGCTCTTCAGCGCCAGTTCCTCGTGCTGGCGGCTCTGCAGAACCCACAGGTTGACGGCGTACACCGTTCCGGAGACCGCAAGCGCAGCGACCAACCCCTGCAGCGCCAGCCACCGGGACAGACGGGTCCCGAGGGATTGATCACCAGCGGCGACGACGCGCCACCTCACTCCTGCCGCTCCTCCATCACGTAGCCCATGCCGCGGACCGTGTGGATCAGCTTGAACTCGAACGGCTCGTCCAGCTTCGCGCGCAGCCGGCGCACCGCCACCTCGACAACGTTCGTGTCGCTGTCGAAGTTGATGTCCCACACCTGTTCCGCCATCACGGTGCGCGACAGGACCTCTCCGCGCCGACGCAGAAGAAGCACGAGGAGATTGAACTCCTTCGGGGTGAGTTCGAGCCGCTTGCCGGCCCGTGTCGCCTTGCGGCGTGCCAGGTCGACCTCCAGATCCGCCAGCCGGAGGCTGGTGGGAAGCTGCCCCTCCCGATCTCCCCCGCCGCGGCGCAACAGGGCCTGGACCCGCGCCGACAACTCGGAAAACGAGAACGGCTTGACGAGGTAGTCATCTGCGCCACCGGTCAGCCCCTTGACCTTGTCTTCGACGGCGTCGCGGGCCGTCAGCATCAGGACAGGCGTCCTGCGCTGCCTACGCAGCTCTGCGAGCACCTCGAAGCCGTCGCGGCCCGGCAACATCACGTCGAGGACGATCAGGTCGTACGTGCCCTCGACGGCGAGATGGAGTCCGTCGATGCCGTCGTGAGCCAGGTCGACCACGTAGCCGCTCTCTGACAGGCCCTTTCGCAGGTACTCCGCCAAGCGGACCTCGTCTTCGATCACGAGAATTTTCATGGGCAGATTCTCCACCAGCCGTCGCGTCGCCTCGATTACGACTTGGTCATCTTCCAGTCCGCATCTGGTCAGCACGCGGCCCATAGAGTGAAGCCTCGCATTCATCAACAACTCACGAGGTTCACCATGCGTAGAAATACCATCTTCACAGCCACCCGCGCGCTTGCCGCCGCCGCCGTCATGGCCGGCTCCCCGCTCTTTGCAGCGGCCCAACACCAGATGGCCCAGGGCGCGCCCGGCACTGCCAACACGACCGAATCGACCCGGCCCGCGGCGCTCACGCGAGAGCAGGTCCGCGCGGAGGTCGAGAAGGCGATGCGCGACGGCACGTGGCGCTGCCGGACCAGCAATCGCGGCTGGTGCTCGAACGAACCCGTGGCGACCGCCAAGCCCGACGCAGACAAGCGCCCGTAAGCTCGGCTGGGGCTGCGCCGTGACCACACGCCGGCACGTCCTGGCGCTTGCGGCATCGGCGACGTCGCTGGTGCTCCTGGGTTGCGCCAGTACGAACTCAGATGTCGGCCGGCGCGGCGGCCCCTACTGCTATCGAAACGCCCGAAAGCGTCCGATCGTCTGCACCTCGGAGTCGACTCCCGGCCTCGATGTCGAGGCCGGGGCCAAGCGATTCGAAGCGGATCCCAGTGCGTTGACCGTCTACGCGAGTTCTGTAGCCATCGCATGAGGATTCAGCGACAGCCGAGTCCCTCTGGCCAAGCCAAGGTACCCACGGTCAAGCGCTCTGGCGCGCTCGCCGTCCCACTTGCAGCCCCGTCGTCCTGCGGTGTCCGAGTCCGGTCGCCGCCGTAGGGCTCTTCTCCTGCCCCCGTCGTTCCTGCGCCAGCGAGTCAATGATCGGGCAATCGGGCCGGTCGTCACCATGGCAGCAATGCACGAGGTGCTCGAGCGTCGCCTTCATGGACTGGAGTTCCTTGAGCTTCTCGTCCAGCTCTTCGATGTGAGCCTGCGCCAGCGCGCGCACTTGTCGGCTGGGGCGCATGCGGTCCTGCCACAGTCCAAGCAACTCGCGGATCTGCTCGATGGAGAAACCCAGATCGCGCGACTGTCGGACGAAGCGCAGCGTGCTGACTTCCTTGTCCGTGTACTGGCGGTAGCCGGACTCGGTCCGTACGGCTTCCGGAAACAACCCGACGCTCTCGTAGTGGCGAATCATCTTCGCCGAAACGCCCGAGGCCTTCGCCGCTTCGCCGATGTTCATGCTCATCTGGTGCTCCCTGACACGGCCACGGGCTGCGATTGCTCCGGGCGCTGCGCGGCCGGCGCGTCAGCGGCACCCTGCCAGCGCCGCAACGTCAATGCGTTGGCCACGACGCTCACGCTGCTGAAGGCCATCGCCGCGCCAGCGATGACGGGACTCAGCATCCCCAGCGCGGCCAGCGGGATGCCAAGCACGTTGTAGCCGAATGCCCAGAACAGGCCCTGCTTGATCTTCGAGTAGGTACGGCGCGAGATGTCCAGTGAATCCGCCACGAGCCGCGGGTCGCCGCGCATGAGCGTGATGCCAGCCGTCTCGGTCGCTACGTCGGCGCCGCCCGCCATCGCGTACGACACGGACGCCGCGGCGAGTGCGGGGCCGTCGTTCAGGCCATCGCCGACGAACGCGACCACGGCGCCGGCGTCGCGCAGTTCCTTCACGACGGCCGCCTTGTCGCCCGGCAAGACTTCGGCGCGCACGTCGTCGATGCCGAGTGCCTTCGCGACAGCCTCGGCCGCGCCCCGGCTGTCCCCGGTCAGCATGACCGTCCTGATTCCCAGCTGATGGAGCCGCGCCACCGCTGCAGCGGCGCTTTGCTTGATCGTGTCACCGAACGCCAGCAATCCCAGCAGGCGCCACTGGTCCCCTTCCGAGCCGACCAGCCAGGACACGGTCTTCCCTTGCCCTTCGAGCCGCCGCGCCTCGCCCAGCAGATGGCCCTCGTCCAACTGGAGCTCGCGCAGCATCCGCGTGCTGCCCAGCGCCAGTTTCCGGCCTCGGACCGTGCCTTCGACACCACGACCCGGAAGCGCCTTCGCATCTTGGGCTTCCGGCACCGGCAGCCGCTCCTCGCGCACCTTGTCCATCACCGCCACCGCGAGCGGATGGCTGCTCGACTTCTGGAGCGCGGCCGCGAGGCGCAGCACCTCATCACGACTGGTCCCTTCGGCCGCCGCCACCGCCGCGAGCGAAGGCTTGCCTTCGGTGAGCGTACCGGTCTTGTCGAAGGCGACCACCGTCACCGCATGCGCGACCTCCAGCGCTTCGGCGTCCTTGATGAGGATGCCGTGTCGCGCGGCGACCCCGGTACCGGCCATGATGGCTGTCGGCGTCGCGAGGCCCAGCGCACAGGGGCAGGCGATGACCAGCACGGCTACCGCGTTGATCAGTGCGTGTTCCCAGTCCCCCGTGAAGGCCGCCCAACCGAGGAAGGTCGCCAGCGCGATCAGCAGGACGACCGGAACGAACACCGCGCTCACGCGATCGACGATGCGCTGGATCGGCGCCTTGGCCGCCTGCGCCGACTCGACCATGCGGATGATGCGGGCCAGCGTCGTCTCCGCGCCGATGGCGGTCGTGCGAACGGTCAGCGCGCCTTCGGCGTTGATGGCGCCGCCGGTGACCTTGTCTCCGGGGGCCTTGGGTACTGGCAGGCTCTCACCGGTGATGAGCGACTCGTCGATGTGGCTGCGCCCGTCGACGATTTCGCCGTCGACGGCGACGCGGTCACCCGGCCGGATGACGACGAGGTCGCCCACGGTGACTTGCTCCACCGGAATGTCGACTTCCTCGCCATCCCGGCGGACCCGCGCAGTGGTCGGCCGCAACGCGTTCAGCGCGCGGATGGCGTGGGCGGTTTGCCGCTTGGCCCGGTGCTCCAGCCACTTGCCCAGCAGGACCAGCGTGATGACGGCCGCCGAGGCCTCGAAGTAGAGGTGCGGCATGCCGTGCCCGGCGTGCTTGAAGAGCAGGTAGACGGAAAGTCCGTAGGCGGCGGAGGTGCCCAGCGCCACCAGCAGGTCCATGTTGCCGGTCTTGGCGAGCACGGCCTTCCAGCCGGCACGGTAGAAGCGCCAGCCCAGCCAGAACTGAACCGGCGTCGCCAGTGCCAGTTGCGCCCAGCCGCCCAGCATCCATTCGATGCCGAAGAGCGACAGCAGCATCGGGGTGACCAGCGGCAGGGTCAGCACAGCGCTTGCCGCCACTGGCCACCAGACCGGTAGGCGATGGGCTGGCTTGGGCTTCTCGTCCTGAAGGCCCTTCGCCGCGTAACCGGCCTTCTCGATGGCCGCCTTCAGCGCCGAAACCGGCACGGTCGATAGCGCCTGGATGGTTGCCTTCTCGGTCGCCAGGTTGACGGTGGCGCCGGAGACGCCGGGTACCTTGCGGAGCGCTTTCTCGACACGCGTGACGCAGGACGCGCAAGTCATGCCTTCTACCAGGAGCGTTGTCTCGGTGGTCGCCACGTCGTAGCCGGCTTTGCGGACGGCCGCCGCCAGCGAATCCGCCGTCACGGAAGCATCGGCGTTGACACTCGCCTCCTCCGTCGCCAGGTTGACGCTCGCCTCCCTGACCCCGGGCACCGCCTGGAGCGTCTTCTCGACGCGCATGACGCACGAGGCGCATGTCATCCCGGTGACCTGGAGCTTGATTCCGAGTGGATTGGACAGTGCGGCTGTGCTCATGGGTGCCTCGATGTGCTATTCAGTGTTTGCGCATCGTCAAGGTTCCAACAATGGAAAGGTCAAGAGTATCGTTGGCTTCTGCCTGCAGCTAGAGGGGTCTCTCCAGATCATCGCTTGACCTTACAACGATGGAAAGGTCGACAGTATGAGCGTTACCAACCGTCCCACTGGAGATAGCGATGATCACCTTCGAAGTCAACGACATGACCTGCGGCCACTGCGTCAGCAACATCACCAAGGCGTTGAAGGCCACGGACAAGGACGCCAAAGTCGCTATCGACCTGGCCTCGCACCGTGTGCAGGTGGAGCCGGCCTCGGCCGACGCCGAGGAACTGGCCGAAGCCATCAAGGACGCGGGCTACACGCCGGTGCCCGTGCAGGCCGGTTCGGCCACTCCCGGCAAGCCGACGGGCTTGTGCTGCGGTAGTTGCCACTGACGCCGCCAGAACCGATTTGCATACAACGCGTGCTGCAGTGGAGAGGCCCAAGCTGCGTCGCGCAATTTGCCCGGCAACAGCTCACTGCGATGGAAGAAGAGACGCTTGAGCAAACATCACTGGATTGGCATGTCGGCGCGCTCCCGGCACTCAGTGGCGCCGGGTGACCCGAGTGCCCCTGGCTAGCATCGGGCGAAGCAGGGCTCGTGGCCGAGCAGCCCCATCGCGCAGGGAGCGCGATTGACTCTGCACTTGCTACAGGGTTTCAAATCCACATCTTGCCGCCCGAAGTGGCCTCGTTTCAGTTTCGCATCCAGTTGCCGATAAACTCTCGACATGCGCCGTCTCGGTGAGCGTCCGGCCATCACATATTGACGGGCGGCCTGACCCGCTGCCTATCGAGTCGGCTTGACCGCCCCGACGAAGGCGACGCATTCCACCAGGTTGAGCGCGGCCATCATCAGATACTTCTCTGCCTCGGTGCGCACAGCCATCAGGTCGTGCTCGTCGAGCCAGCTGTAGACGAAGGCCAGCAGGTAGCGCTCGGCGTGCTCGGTGTGGAACTGCTCGACGAGCTTGGTCGCCAGTTCCTGCGGCAGCCCTTCGTTGAAGCGCGCACGCGCCGTCAGGCGCTGCAGGCAGCCGTCCTGGATGTCCTCGGTGACCAGCGGCCACTGGTGGCCGCTGAGCTTCATCGCCTGGAAGGTCACGAACGGGATGTGCAGCGCGACCTCCAACTGCGCCATGTCCACCCCCATCCCCGGCAGCGCCAGGAACGCGGCGAGCGTGTTGGGCTGCTGGGCGTAGATCTCGTCGGCCAGGCGCACCTTCTGGTCGTGGCTCATGCGGCGCACGGCGACGTCGGCCTCGATCACCACCCACTGCGTGAGCGTCCCAATCGTCAGGCCGGCCGCCAGCGAAGCGGCAGCAGTTCTTCCAGCCGGTGGCTGGGGTGCGTGTGGATGCGCGCCAGAACGTCGCGCAGGTAGACCCGGGATCCAGGCCGTTGAGCTTGGCCGACTGCACCAGGCTCATTACCACAGCCGCGCGCTGCCCGGCCAGCGCGCTGCCAGCGAACAGCCAGTTCTTGGCGTCACGTTCATCTGTGCATTAGGGAATCGCTGATCAAGTCCTCGGCTTTGTAACTGTGTGCGTTGAAGCTAGCGACGCAGGATGCGGGGGATGACGATGAAGCAGATGACGTTGGCAGCGGCGGCCGATGCGGCGGGACGTCGCTCCACTGGAACCGGCAACATGTCGCGCCAAGCGGGCGTTTGACTTCCACCGGAATGTCCGCCACGAGGCTCGGCTAGCAGGGTTCCGTCCACGTCCGCTAAACTCCGCCCGTGCGTCGCTTGATCCTTCTGTTTTTGTTGTCCGTCCTGCCTCTCCAGTTTGCCTGGGGTGCGGCAGCGACGTACTGCGGCCACGAGCAGGCTCCGAGTTCAGGGCACTTCGGGCACCACAGCCATCAGCACCAGGCGAAGGCCGAGTCCGATTCAGGGTCCGCTGCCAAGAAGGCCTCGGTGCTTGCAGACGACCTTGACTGTGCGTTTTGTCACCTGGGTTGCGTGCAACCCTGTGCCAGTCAGACCGCTTCGGTTGCTGCGATCCGGTCCTCTGTCCTGGCGCTGCCCACGCTTCTTCTTCCGGATTCCGGTCGCCCTGGCCGGATCGAACGCCCCAAATGGCTCCTCGCCGCCTGATTCGGCGAGGGACTGTCACATCCATTGAGTTTGCCCCCTAGCGACTGACGCCTCGCCGAATTCTTCCGCTTTGTTGTTCATAGCAACCTGGAGAATTCGATGCGAACGAAGTCGCTGGCCCTTGCCGGTGCCCTGCTCTGCTTGTCCAACATCGGGCAGGCGCAAGTCCCGGCGCAACAGCCTGGCGTCCTCGCCCCCGAAGCCGCACCGACTCAGGCGCAACAGCGTCTGAGCCTCACGGAAGCGCTTGCGCTGGCCGAGGCGGCAAGCCCGACCCTGCGCTTGAAGATGGCCGAACTGTCGGCGGCCGAAGGGCAGCGGGCCGACGCGGGCGCGTGGCTCTACAACAACCCGCAGTTGTCCGTCGACCAGACGCGACGATCGGTGCCCTCGACCACCGGGTCGGAACGCCGCAGTGAGTGGGGTGCGGGTCTGTCCCAGACCTTCGAGGTGGGCGGCCAGCCGTCTTACCGTCGCGAGGCCACCAGTGCTGCGCTGGCCGCCCTGCGGCTGGAGATCGCCGACGTCCGTCGCCGCGTTCGTGCAGACGTGGCCGAGCGACACACGCGCGTGCTCGCGCTGCAGCAGCGGGCCGACACGGAGACGCAGGCACTGAAGCTCTTCGATGACACGGCCGCCGCGGTGCAGCGAAGACGGCAGGCGGGTGAGGACACGCGGCTCGACGCCAACGTCGCTCGCGTCGAGGCCGAGCGCGCGCGCAATCAGCTGGCCCAGATTCAAGAGCAACTGCTCGAGGCACGCGCCGAGTTGGCCAGGCAATTGCAACTGCCGCCCGGGAGCCTGCCGATGGCGACAGGTGAACTCTCGGCGCAGCGACCCGGCTACTCCCTCAACGCCCTGCTTGCGAGTGCCGACAACCAGCCTCGCGCCGGCGCGCTGGCCGCGCGCGAGACCAGTGCCGCCGCAAGGCTGAAGCTCGAACGGGCCAGCACCTACCCGGACGTCACCGTGGGGCTGAACGTCGGTCGCGAGGGGCCCGGGGCGGCGCGCGAACGATTGACGACCTTGACCCTGTCCGTGCCCTTGCCGCTGTTCAAGCGCAATTCCACAGGCATAGGCGCAGCCCAGACCGAGCTCACGCAGGTACAGATCGAGCGGCAGACGGCGCAGCGCGATGCCCGAGCAAGCGTCAGTTCGCTGTGGACGCGGCTGGCCAGCCTCGAGGATCGGATTCGCCGGCTGCAGGAGTCCGTGCTCCCTGCCCTGGCGGACAACCAGCAACTCTCCATCAAGTCGCAACAAGCGGGACAGATCGGCCTGCTCGAACTGATCGTCGTCAGCCGGCAATCCCTGGATGCCAGGCGCGACCTGATCGACGCGCTCGCCGACTACCAGAGCACCCGCATTGCCCTCGAACTCGCGGCCGGCTGGCCGCAAGAAGGAACCCAACCATGAAGAACTCCAAACCGCACGGCTCGTCCACGTCGCTGGTGCTGACGACGCTGGCCCTCGCGCTGGCAGGCGCCCTGTCCGCCTGTGGCGGCGGCGAGAAATCCGCCGAGGCCAAGTCCGCCGAGAAGGCCGCTTCCGCTCCCGAGGGAGGGCACAAGGAGGAAGGCGGCCTGAAGCTTTCGGCCGAAGAAGCGCAGCGCGCCGGCATCAAGCTCGAGAGGCTCGCGGAGCAGGGCTTCGCCGACACGGTGACCGTCACTGCGACGATTCGCCCGAACCAGGATCGCGTGGCCCGCGTGGCTCCGCGCGTCGAAGGGCGCATCGTGCAAGTCACGGCGAAGCTGGGTGACACCGTCAAGGCCGGTCAGGTGCTGGCCGTCCTCGACAGCCTGGCCCTTGGCGAAGCACAGTCTGCCCTGGAGCGGGCGCGATCGGCACAGCGCGTGGCGCAAGCCGACTACGCCCGCGCGGAGTCGCTGGCCAAGGACGAGATCATCCCGCAGCGCGAACTCCTGCGCGCCAAGTCCTCGCTGGAGACGGCAAACGCCGACCTCCACGCCGCAGAAGACAAGTTGCGCCTGTTGGGAGGTACCGCGTCGCACACCGAACGCGCCACGTCGACCTTCTCGCTCACCGCCCCGCTGGGCGGAACGGTGGTCCAGAAGAAGGCCACGATTGGCGAACTGGGTTCACCGGCGGAGCCGCTGTTCTCCGTGGCCGATCTCTCGACGGTCTGGATCGAGGCCGATCTCACCGAGGACAAGCTCGCGCGCGTGAAGGTCGGCGCCGCGGCAATGGTCACCGTCAATGCCTACCCGAACGAGCGCTTCTCCGGTCGCGTGACCTACGTCGCCAGCATGCTCGACAAGGACAGCCGCACGACGCCCGCCCGCATCGAGGTCCCCAACAAGGACGGCAGGCTCAAGCCGGAGATGTTCGCCAGCGCCACGATCGAGACCGGTGCGGCGCGTGCGCCGGCGCTGTCGGTGCCCAGCGCGGCGATTCTGCTGCTGCAAGGGCAGCCCACGGTGTTCGTGGCCGAAGGCGGCGGCTTCGAGCCGCGGGCCATCGAACCCGGGGACAAGGTCGGCGGACGCACGGTGGTCAAGGCCGGACTGAAGGCCGGCGACCAAGTGGTCGCCGAAGGGGCGTATGCCCTGAAGGCGCGGCTGCTGAAGTCGCAAATCGGCGAAGGCCACTGAGAAAGATTACCCATCATGCTCAACGCCATTGTCGATGCCTCGCTTCGATACAAAGTCCTGGTCATCGTCGCCTTCCTGATCGTCATCGGTCTCGGGGTGCAGGCGTTTCGCCAGGTCCCGGTCGATGCCTTCCCGGACGTCACGCCCATCCAGGTCAACGTCTACACCGAGTCACCCGGCCTTGCAGCCGAAGACGTCGAGAAACTGCTCACGGCCCCGATCGAAGGCGCCCTCGCCGGCCTGCCCGGCGTTCAGGAGGTGCGGTCCGTTTCCCTGTTCGGCCTGTCCTATGTCGGCGTCTACTTCGATGACGACGTCGACATCTATTTCGCGCGCCGCCTGGTCGGCGAGAAGCTGCAGGACGTGAAGGGCCGACTGCCCCAGGGGTACGGCGAACCGGTTCTCGGCCCGAACAGCTCCGGGCTGGGCCAGGTCTTCTGGTACACGGTCGAGTCCGCGGACAAGAACCTGTCCACCATGGACCTGCGGACGCTGCACGACTGGACCGTCAGGCTGATCCTGCGCACGGCGCCCGGTGTGGACGACATCATCACCTGGGGTGGCGACGAGAAGCAGTTCCAGGTGCAGATCGACCCGAACGCACTCGTCAAGTACAAGCTGTCGTTCAAGCAGGTGATGGAAGCGCTGACGGCCAACAACAAGCAGGTCGGCGGGCAGTCCATCAATCTGGGCCGCGAGCAGTACCTGGTGCGCGGTCTGGGTCTGGTGAGCAATGTGACGGACATCGGCGGCATCGTGGTCGCCGAACGCGGCGGTGCGCCGATCCGCGTGCGCGACGTGGCCAAGGTCGTCGAGGCGCCGGCACCGCGCTTCGGTGCCGTCACCCGCGACGGCAAGGAAGCCGTGCTGGGCATGGCGCTGTCGCGCGTCAACGAGAACGCCAAGACCGTGGTCGACGCCGTTAAGGCCAAGCTCGCCATCGCGCAGGCCGCGCTGCCCAAGGGCGTGACGCTCAAGCCGATCTACGACCGGACCGAGATTGTCGAGAAGGCACTGAAGACCGCAGAGAGCTCCCTGGTCGAGGGCGCGATCCTGGTGGCGGTGATCCTGTTCCTCTTCCTGGGGGAGTTCCGGTCCGCCATCGTCGTGATCGTCACGCTGCCCCTGTCGATGCTGATCGCCTTCATCCTGATGCAGCGCTTCGGGCTGTCGGCCAACCTCATGTCGCTCGCCGGGCTGGCGATCGGCACCGGGATGATGGTGGACGGCGCCGTGGTCATGGTCGAGAACGCGTTCCGGCTGCTCTCGCATGCGCGCGAGTCCGGCAAGCCGATCAACAAGACGCACGTGATGCTGGAAGCCGCGCGCGAGGTGGTCAACCCGATCGCATTTGCGATCCTGATCATCATCGTCGTGTTCCTGCCGCTCTTCTCCCTGACCGGCCTCGAGGGCAAGCTGTTCAAGCCGATGGCCCTGACCATCACGTTCGCGATGGCCGGCTCGCTGGTCCTGTCGCTGACGCTCGTGCCGGTGCTGGCCGCATTGATCCTCAAGCCCAAGGAAGAGAAGGACACTTTTCTCGTTCGCTGGGCCAAGAAGGCCTATGTACCGCTGCTGGACTGGGCGCTGGAGCGCAAAAAGCGCGTGATCGGCACGGCACTCGTGCTGCTCGTCGGCACGCTGGCCCTGTTCCCCTTGCTCGGCAAGGAGTTCATGCCGCAGCTTCAGGAGGGGGCCATCATGTTCCGCGTCACTGGCATCCCGTCGACCTCGCTGGACGAATCGCTGCAGGTGTCCCAGGCGGTCGACACCACCCTGCGCACGAAGTACCCGCAGGTTCGCTCCGTGCTCGCCACGATCGGCCGCGCCGAGAAGGGCGAGACCGCGGACGTGAACTACATGGAAGTGCTGGTGGACATGAAGCCGCAGGCCGAGTGGCCGGAGAAGACGACCTACTCGGCGCTGGCATCGCAGATGCAGGAGGACCTGGAGAAGGTCGTCCCGACTTCCGTCTTCGGTGCCACGCAGCCGATCCAGATGCGGGTGGAAGAGCTCATCTCGGGGGTGCGCGCCACGCTGGCGCTGAAGTTGTACGGCGAGGATCTGGAGACCCTGGACCGCCTGACGGCGCAAGCCAAGAGCGTGCTGGAGAAGGTGCCAGGCGTCACCGACCTGTCAGCCGAGGCCAACAAGGGCAAGCCTCAGCTCGTCATCAAGGTCAACCGCGAAGCGGCCTCGCGCTACGGCATCAATGCCGACGAGATCCTGGAGGTCGTGCAGGCCGGCATTGGCGGCAGCGCCGTGTCCACGCTCATCGATGGCACCAAGCGCTTCGACATCGCCGTACGCCTGGCCGACGGCTTCCGGGCCGATCCGGAGGCCATCGGCTCCATCCCGATCCGCACCGCCGAGGGAGCGCTCGTACCCTTCTCGCAGGTGGCCACGCTGGAGCTCGACGAAGGGTATTCGTTCGTGCGTCGCGAGGCCCTGCAGCGTTATGCCGTGCTGCAGATGGACGTCAAGGGCCGCGATGTCGACAGCTTCGTGAAGGAGGCTGACGCGAAGCTCAAGGAAGCGGTGCAGATGCCGGCGGGCTACTGGGTCGAGTGGGGCGGCGCCTTCGAGAACCAGCAGCGCGCGCTGGCCCGTCTGGCCCTGATCGTTCCGCTGACGATCGGGCTGATCTTCCTCTTGCTGTACACCGCGTTCAATTCGCTGCGGCACGCGACGATCATCATCGCCAACGTGCCCTTCGCGATCATCGGCGGCATCATCGGCCTGTTCGTCACAGGACAGTACGTCTCGGTCCCGTCGGCGATCGGCTTCATCGCGGTCTTCGGGGTCGCGATGCTGAACGGCATCGTGCTGGTCTCGTTCCTCAACGATCAGCGGCGACACGGACTGTCGGTGCGAGATGCGGTGAGGCAAGGTGCGGCCCTGCGCTTGCGGCCCGTGCTGATGACGGCGTCGGTGGCCATCCTCGGACTGATCCCGATGCTGCTGTCCACGGGCGTCGGTGCCGAGACCCAGCGGCCGTTGGCGACCGTCGTCGTCGGAGGCCTGATCACCTCGACGGCGCTGACGCTGCTGCTGCTTCCCTTGATCTACGAGTGGGCTGAACTGCGTGCCGAGCGCCGCCGACAGCCCCAGCCGGTTCCCGCCATCGAAGGAGCGACACCATGAAGGAAATCAAGGCCTACGTCCACGCCAGCCGCATCGCCGACGTCATCGCCGGGCTGAAGGGCTCGACGGTCTGGGGCGATCCGAATCACGACGAACACAACCTGGCGGTCTACGTGGTGAAGGGGTCACTCGTGCCCCTGGACGATGCCGAGCGTCACTACTCGCTGGAACTCGGTGAAGAGATCATCAACGAGTACAAGGTCGAGCTGCATTGCCACGACGAAGATGTCCCCGCGCTGGTGGACGTCATCCGGCGCACGGCGAGGACCGGGTCGGCCGTGGCCGGCTGGATTTACGTGATGGACATTGCTTCGGCCGAGCCGATCCGATGACTCGACAGCAAGTCTGTCCGGCTCGGCCGCGCGAGAGGGTTGGGCGATGAGCGCGGGGCACGACCACGCCTTGCCGGCGACGACCAAGGAGCGCTCGCTGCGCTGGGCATTGGTGCTGACCTCGGCCTTCCTCATCGCCGAGGTCGTGGGGGGCGTCGTCCTGAACAGCCTTGCGCTGCTGTCCGATGCCGCGCACATGTTCACCGATGTGGCTGCGCTCGCGATCGCGTTGGCGGCCATCAGGATTGCCCGCCGGCCTGCGGATCAGCGTCGGACCTTTGGCTATCACCGCTTCGAGATCCTGGCAGCGGCCTTCAATGCGCTGCTGTTGTTCGGCGTCGCCGGCTACATACTCTTCGAAGCGTGGCAGCGCTGGCGCCAGCCCGAGGAGGTGCAGACGACCGGGGTGCTGGTGGTGGCAGCGCTCGGGCTGGTGGTGAATCTCGCGAGCATGTGGATGCTGCGTTCGGGCAAGGACGCCAGCCTGAACGTGAAGGGTGCCTATCTCGAGGTGTGGAGCGACATGCTGGGATCGATCGGCGTCATTGCTGGCGCGATCGTGATTCGCATCACCGGGTGGAACTGGGTCGATTCGGTGATCGCAGTGGCCATCGGACTGTGGGTGCTGCCGCGGACCTGGGTGCTCTTGAAGGACACCCTGAACATCCTGCTGGAAGGGGTTCCCGAAGGCATCGACATGGCGGCGGTCAGGCAGTCCCTGCTGGGCCTGCCGGGTGTGCTGGGCGTGCACGATCTTCACGTGTGGGCCGTCACCAGCGGCCGGCCCAGTCTTACGGTCCACCTGGTGCATGCCGCCGACGTCGCGGCGCCGGCACAACTTCTCGAGCGGGCACGCGCAGTCCTCGCGGCGGAACATCACATCACCCACACAACGGTACAGCTCGAGACGCAGCCCTGCGCACAAGCCGACGTGGCCGTCGGCCCTGAGGGCAGTGGCGAACCAGCATCGCGTGAGGATGCCCATGCCTAGACCCGCAGCGTGGACAGCCAGACCGGCGTGCGCCAAGGAGTCTGGTTGCACGAGGAGCCACGGCGCCCACGCTCCCAACCACCCGCCTGTCCGGTTGTCGCCGCGGCGAACACACGCCATTTCCGCCAACTGAAGGAGAACTGAATGAGCTCTGATCGACGCAAATTCCTCACCGTGGCGCTGGGTGGCACAGCGCTGCTGACCACCGGTTGCATGACCAAACCCTTGCGCCCGGCCAACGCCGATGGGACGTACTGTTACCGCATCGGCAAGAGCTACCGCCCCAAGCTGACCTGCACGACGGGTCCCGTTCCCTCCGCGCAAGTCGAGTCGCAGGCTCGCGATTTCGGTGGATCGGCCGATCGCCTCACGGTCTATCTCGTGCGCAAGCGCTGGGGTGATACGGAGCACGTGATCTCGGTGTCGACCCCAGGGGCGGCCCCAGCGCAAACCGTGCCCGAGAGCTTTGCGCGCCTTCGGCTGGCGCCCGGACAGCATGTGCTGACCGCCACGTGGCCCGAAGGAACGGCAGGCCTCGAAATCTCGGGCAAGGCTGGCGAGGTGCTCGTGGTGGAAGTGATCGGCCAAGTCTGGGTCTGGGGCAGCAAGTACCGCCTCGAGCCTGGAACGATCGACGACGCCCGCGAACGTACGCGCAACCTCCGACTGGTTGCGGACGTTGGTTGAAGACGCTTGCGACCTCGTGACGCGAGCGACTGCCGGTGCCCGGACAGCACGGGCCAGCGAATTCCAGCATGAGACCTCGACTGGCCGATCCCGAGCTCTCGCTCGCGATGACCTGGATCTGGATCGGCGTGCTGCTGGCCGCGCTGGTGGCGTATGGCATCTTCCGCTGGTGGCGCCGTGGACATCCGCGCAAGCAGCCACCAGCACCGCTGAGCTACTCCGCCGAACTGAGCCAGCGATTGCAGAAGAACATGAACAAGGGCACGAAGCGCAGGCGGCGTGGCAAGACCGCGAAGAAGAAGCCGCCGCGCCGCCCGTGAAAGGTGTGCCGAGATCAGCCGCCCGTCAGCAGTTCGAGGCGCGTGCGGCGGGCATCGGGCGACTCGGCGCGCATCTCGTCGATGACCTGCTGCCGCGTCTTCGGCGGCTCGGAACTCTTGACCGGCAGCGGCGCTCCACGCTGCAACAGCGCCAGCGTGCCGTCCTTGCGCGCTGCGTCGACCTCGGCCATCACCTGGGCACGGGTCTTGGCGCTCTTGAAGTGCTCGGGGTGGTAAGTCACACCGGCTTCGCCGCCCGCGGTGTGCCAGACCGAATTGGCCTGCGCCGCCAGCGGCAGCGTGAACGCGAAGGCGACGGCAGGGACCAGAGCGAGACGGAAGACATTCATGTCGAGATCCTTTCAGGGGGAAGAGCAGGAGACCTGCGATGGCATGCCCGAAGGCATGCGCCCACTGTAGGAATCGGCACCCCACACGAAGGAAACGAACAGATGACAGTTCGGACAGGCCTGGTGCGCCAACAGGCGGGGGCACTGCCATGAAGCTCCTGATCGTGGAGGACGAGGCCAAGCTGGCCGACTACCTGCGCAAGGGACTGGTGGAAGAGGGCTATGTCGTCGAGGTGACTGGCAATGGCATCGACGGGCTGCACATGGCGACAGAAGGCAGCCACGACCTCATCGTGCTCGACACCATGCTGCCCGGCATCGACGGGCTCGGCCTGCTCGCAGCGCTGCGCCAGAGCAAGCAGACGCCGGTGATCATGCTGACCGCCCGCCATCGTGTGGAAGACCGGGTGCGCGGCCTGAAAGCCGGCGCGGACGACTATCTCGTCAAGCCGTTCGCCTTCTCCGAACTGGTGGCCCGCATCGAGGTACTGCTGCGCCGCGCCGCCGGCGCCGCGCCTGCGCCTGACGCCCTGCTGCTGTCGCTGGGTGATCTGCAGGTGGACCTGGCGCGGCGACGTGCCGTGCGCGCCGGCCAGCGTCTGGAACTGTCCGCAAAGGAGTTTCAGCTTCTGACGCTGCTGATGCGGCGCAAGGGCGAGGTGCTCTCCCGTACCGAGATCGCCGAGCAGGTCTGGGACGTCAATTTCGACCACGGCACCAATGTGATCGACGTCGCCATCCGGCGCCTGCGCGGGAAGCTGGACCTGCCCTTCGAGCACCCGCTGCTGCACACCGTGCGCGGCATGGGCTACGTGCTCGAGGACCGCAGCCCATGAGTCGGCTGCACGCTGGATCGCTCGACCGCCGCCTGGCTCGCTGGCTCGCACTGCTGGCCCTGGCGGGGCTCACACTGACGTGCATGGGCGTCTACACGGCGACGACCCTGAGCTTCGAGGATCGGCAGGCGGACACGCTGCACCAGAAGCAACTCCAGGTGCGTCACCTGATCGCCGAGGCCGGCGTGGTCGGGAATGCGGCGCTGATGCACAAGCTCGACGATGCGATGGTCGGCCGGCAGGACCTGGCACTGGTGCTCACCGATGCGAAGGACCAGGTCCTGTATGCCGGACCCACCGCGCCGCCATTGCGCCAGACCCTGGTCACGCGGTTCGAGGCGGCAACGGCATCCGGGCCGGTCCGGGCGACCCTGACGCTGGACACCACCGAAGACGACCGAGTGCTGTCCCGACTCGCCCGCACGCTCGCCGCGGCCGCGCTGGCCGGATCGATCATCATTTCAATCGGCGGCTTTACGCTGGTGCAGCTTGCACTGCGCCCGGTCCGCAACCTCGCTTTGCAGGTCCAGGCGTTGGCGGCCGACACACTGGATCGCCGGCTCGATGGATCGGCCCAGCCGGAGGAACTCGCCGCGCTGGTTCAGCATGTCAACGATCTGCTGGACCGGTTGCACCGGGCCTACGAGCAGCTGGAGGCCTTCAATGCCGACGTCGCGCACGAGCTGTTCACGCCGCTGGCGACGCTGATCGGCGGTACGGAGGTCGCCCTGCGCAAGGCCCGCGAAGCCGATGAACTGCGCGACGTGCTGGGCGAGCACCTCGAAGAACTGCAGCGCATGTCGCTCATCGTTCAGGACATGCTCTTCCTGTCCCAGGCTGACCGCGGCGCGAAGGCGCGGCGCGAGACCGTGCAGAGCCTTGCCGACGTCGCCAGCGCGGTGGCCGATCTGCACGAGGCACACATGGTGTTGAGATCCGCAAACCCTGCTAACGGCGTCCGTGAACCGTGCTAGCGTCGCCAAGAGAGCTTGAACGCTGGACACCGACGTCTGTCTATTGCTTGCCGACGCCGGCTGAGGTAGCTCAAGAG
>JBFLWE010000082.1:0-25269 GCA_040758375.1 Pseudomonadota bacterium | reverse complement strand
AGGCCCACCACGAGCACGCCGGCCACCACCAGCAGCGGCACGCCCAGCCCGAAGATCAGGGCCAGCGGCAGCACGACCAGCAGCACCAGCGCGGCGATGAACACGCCCAGGCCGGCCATCAGCCAGTGCATGCCGTGCAGCTCGCCGATCTCGGTGCGGTCGCCGTCCACCACCAGGGTCACGTGCTCCGGCACGTGCTCGGTGAGCCAAGCGCCGGCCGCGATCGACAGGCCCAGCAGCGCCAGGCAGATCACGGCAAACCAGATCCAGCGGCGTGCGGTGCTGCGGTTCATGGCGCCTCCTGCCGAGCTGCCTCAAAGGAGGCCTGCGCCCTCTCGGGGGGCAGCAGACGAACGTGAGCGTGGAGATTCATGGGTTCACTCCTTCGTCGGAGCGGTGGGTGTAGGGCACGGTGATGGCCACGACGGTGCCGCTGGGGTGGTTTTCGGTGATGGTGAGCGTGGCCTTGCCGCCGTACAGCAGCTGCAGCCGCTCGCGGATGTTGGCCAGGCCCACGCCGGTGCCGGCGGTGGCGGCCTTGCCGAAGCCCAGCCCGGTGTCGGCCACGGTGACCACCAGCTTGCCGTGGCGGATCTCGGCCTTCACCGTGAGCCTGCCGCCTTCGGCCTTGGGCTCCAGGCCGTGCTTGATGGCGTTTTCCACCAGGCTCTGGATCATCATCGGCGGGAACTCGGCCGAATGCAGGCCCTCGGGCACGTCGATCTCGAACTGCAGCCGCTCCTCCATGCGCACCTTCAGGATCTCGAGGTAGGGGCGTATCACCTCCAGCTCGCGCCGCAGCTCGCGCAGGCCCGTCGCGTTGGCCTCGCGCATCGTGGGCATGGCCGCGCGCAGCAGCGCGATCAGGTTCTTCTGCATCTGACTGGCGCGGCCGGGCTCGGTTTCGATCAGGTGGTCGATCGAGGCCAGCGTGTTGAACAGGAAGTGCGGCTCCACCTGGGCCTGCATCGCGGCCATGCGCGCCTCGACCACCTGGCGCTTGAGCGACTCTTCCTCGGCGCGCTCGGTGGCCACGGCGGCCTGGGCTTCGGCCCTCTTGCGGCCGGTGCCCATGACCTTGGCGATGATCGAGGCCACGATCACCAGCATCAGGATCGACATCATGTGGTCGGCCGGGCGGAAGCCCTCGTCGCGCACGGTCACGTTGCGGGCCTCCTCGGCGGCCTCTTCGGCCGCGGCCTTGGCTTCCTCGACCGCGTTGCGGATCTCGTCGCGCGCCTCCTCGATGGCGCGGCGCACCTCTTCCTTGTCGGCCCCCGGCGGCAGCTTGATGTCGATGTCCGGCAGCTTCACGTCCGGCGGCAGCGGGATGCCTTCGACGCTGATCACCCCCGCAGCCGAGGCCGCCGCGTCCACCGCCGAGGCCGCGGCGGAGGCCGCGGATGCTGCGGCCGAAGCGGCAGAGGCCGCCGCCGCAGCGCCGCGCGGGCGGATGCGCACGCCGTGTTCGTCGATCTGCACCTCCAGCCCGCGCTCGGCGTGGGGCGGGGCCTTGGCCCGGGGCGGCTTTGGCGGGTGGGGGCGGTGCACCACCACCGGGTCGCCGCCCCAGCGCACGTTGAAAGGCGGCAGGCTCGACAAGATGGCGGTCACGATGGTCGCCAGCAGCGCCAGCAGCGCCAGGCGCTTCCAGCTCTGTGCGGCCAGCCAGTCGACGTAGCGGCGCAGCAGGCGGCCGGCTTCGCGCCAGGCGGCCTGCAGGCGCTGCCGCCACTCGGGCGCCGCGCCGGAAGCCGAAGGGGAACGGGGGCTGTTGTCCATGGGCGCACTGTACGGGGCGGCTCCCGGGCGCCGAAAGCGCGTTGCGACAGTCCGTGCGGCCGTGCCGACAGGCTGCACGCATCGAAGATGGGCGGCAGCGCCCTACCGGCGGATGCCCTCGACCTGGATCTTCAGGCGCACGCGGTCGGACACGAAGGCCACGCCGAAGCGGGCGCCGAAGTCGCTGCGCAGCAGCTCGGCCTCGAAGTCGCCGCCGCAGACTTCGCGCTTGAGCATCGGATGCGGGTAGCAGTGGAAGCGGGTGGCCTTCAGCGTGAGCGGCTGGCTGACGCCGCGCAGGGTGAGCTCGCCGCGCAGTTCACGCACGGCCTCGCCCGCGAAGGCGAAGCGCTCGGCCACGAAATATGCGTCGGGATGGTCGGCGCAGGCCAGCAGGTCGCGCTCGCACAGGCGGCGGTCGAGCACCTTCATGCCGGTGTCCACCGCCGCGACGGGAATGGTCAAGCCCACGTAGCCGGTGCCGGCCTGCGGGTCGATCTGCACGTCGCCGTCCAGCGGCCCGAAGCGGCCGCGCAACGTGGAGGTGCCGAAGTGCAGCACCTCGAAGTGGACGAAGCTGTGGGCGGGATCGAGCCGGTAGTGGCGCGGCTCGGCCTGGGCCACGCCGACTGCCAGTGCGGCGCAAGCGCAGGCAAGGGCGCGCCCCCGCCCGCGAACGCCGCGGCCCTCGCTTTGCCGGCCCGCTGGTGTGGCGCGTTCGCGGAGGTGGCCGCCAGGCCGCAGGGGCTGGGTCACATCACTGCTTGACCGCTTCCACTTGCACGAGCAGGTGCACCGCGTCGGGGAAGCCCATGTCCAGGCCCCAGTTCACGCCCCACTGGCTGCGCTGGATGGTGGTTTCGAAGTCGCCGCCGCACACCTCGCGCTTGAACATCGGGTTCTGGTAGCAGTTGAAGTTCCTGGCTTTCAGCGTGACCGGGTGGGTCTTGCCCAGCATCGTGAGGGTGCCGCGCACCTCGCTGACCTTGTCGCCGCTGAAGCCGAACTTGTCGGCGCTGAAGCTCACGGTGGGGAATTTGTCCGCGTTGAAGAAGTCGGGGCTCTTCAGGTGCTTGTCCAGCGGCGCCACGCCGGTGCTGACGGCGGCCACGTCGAAGCTCACCTCGACCTTGCCGCTCTTGGCGGCCTTGTCGAACTGCACGCTGCCTTCCTTGGCCTGGAAGCGGCCGCGGTTGGTGGACGTGCCGAAATGGCCGATCTCGTAGGTGACGAAGGTGTGCGTCGGGTCGATGTTGTAGGTGGCCGGTTCGGCCTGGGCGGCCAGGCTGGCGGCCAGCAGGGCGGCGGCAAGGGCGATGCGTTGCATGGAAGGGTCTCCGGGGTGAAAGAAGGGAGGGAAAAGGGAGGAGGTGCTCAGAGCGGGTTCACGCCGCTGAGCGCGAGCTTGAACTTGACCTGCACGTCGTTGGCCACCATCGAGGTGTCGGCCCATTCGCCGTCGCCGATCTTGAAGTCGAGCCGCTTCATCGTGAAGGCGCCGATGGCGGTGGTGGTGCCGCCGGCCTGCGCCAGCGTGACCGGCACCACCACGTCGCGCGGCGTGCCCTTGATGGCCAGCTTGCCGGCCACCTCGTACTTGCCCGGGCCGATGGCCTTGACGCTGGTGGACTGGAAGCTGGCCTGCGGGAACCTCTTGGTGTCGAACCAGGGCTGCTTGGCGAGCTCGGCCTCGCTCTCGGCGGCGCCCATGCTCACGCTGGCCAGGTCGATCGTGATGCCGATCTTCGCGGCCGCAGGGTTCTTGGGGTCGAAGGCCACCTGGGCGTCGAACTTCCGGAACTTGCCGTCCACCGGCACGCCCATCTGGCGGCTGGTGAAGGCGATCTCGCTTTGCGCCGGGATCAGCCTGGGTTCGGCGAAGGCGGGGGCCGCCAGCGTGGCGGCCAGGGTGGCGAGGAGCAGGGTGTTCTTCATGCGTTCATCTACGGACTCAGCCGCGGCCGGGACGCATGCGCAGCAGCAGGCCGTCACGGTCGACGAAGTGGTGCTTCAGAGCGGCGGCGACGTGCAGCACCACCAACAGGGCCAGCAGCCAGGCCAGGCGACCGTGCCAGGGCTTGATCGCCTCTGCCAGGGCCTTGTCGGGCGAGACGAAATCGGGCAGCGGGACCATGCCGTAGAGCACGATCGGAAAGCCGGCCGCTGACGAATAGGCCCAGCCCACCAGCGGCACCGCGAAGAACAGCGCATACAGCGCCCAGTGGGTGGCATGCGCCGCCTGGCGCTGCCAGGCCGGCATGTCCAGGTCGGCCGGCGGCCGGTGGGTCAGGCGCCACAGCAGGCGCAGGGCCGACAGCGCCAGGATGGTGACGCCGGCCCACTTGTGCCAGTTGTAGAGCTTGAGCCGCTGCGGCGAGACCGGCAGGTCGACCATGTAGGTGCCCACGGCGAAGGACGCGATGATCATCAGCGCCAGCAGCCAATGGAACGCGATGGCGGGCGTGGAGTAGCGGGCGAGCGCGGTGTCGGGCATGGTGGCGTGGGCAGCGGGCGATGGCCCGAAGTCTCGCGGGCCGGGCGGAACCGGCGGTTCACAGCCCTTGGCCGCTCGATTCAAACGGCCTGAAGGGTGAATGCCGCCGGCGCGAGCAGCGGTTCAAACGCCGACTGCAACCGTTGGTGAACATCGCCCAGCAGCCGGTGGCGCAGCGCGAAGTCCAGCGTCACCAGGGCAGCATCGACCGTCATGCGCTCGGTGGCTGCCAGGGCCAGGGCCTCGGCCACCGGCATGAGCCGCAGCTCGGCGACCTCGCCGTCCTGGTTGCGCGGTTGTTCGCCGGCGGCCAGCCGCAGGTCGAAGGCGTAGAGCCATTCGTGCTGCAAGCCCTCGGGAATGTCGCGCAGCAGGCGCATCACACGGCCCGGCGTGGCCCGGGCCATTTGCGCTGGCGTGAGGCCGGCTTCCTCCCATCCCTCGCGCACCAGTGTCTGCAGCGGGCTCTGGTCGGCCGGCACCCCGCCGCCGACCAGGTTGTCGTAGAGGCCCGGGTCGGTGGGCTTGGTGAGCGAGCGGCGCGCGATCCACAGGTGGGTGGGCAGGCCTTGCGCGTCGGCCACGTAGCCGTTGCAGTGGGCGCCGAAGGTCAGCGTGCCCCAGAAGCGCGAGGCGGCACGCTCGATGCGTGCCAGCACCGGGGCGCCGGGATGCTCGAGCACGGCGTAGGGCTCGTTGCGCCAGCCCACGATGAGACCGGCCTCGCGCAAGGCGTGGTTGAGGCGCGCGAAGACGGCGTCGCGTGTTTCGTGGCTGGGCCGCAGCGCGACGCGCTCGGCGCTCAGCGCCAGCGCGTCGGCATGGGGCTGCAGCGCTTCGAGATGCGCGCGTGCCACCGAGCCGACCACCCGGCCGTCCACCTCCAACGGCACGCGGGGCACTGCGCACCAGCGGGCGGCGGGCAGGGCAGACCAAAGGGCAATGTCGGGCATGGGCCCGATCATCGCAGCTGCGGGCTCACGCCGCCTGCTTGTGCACCGCCCCCGCGCGCCACTGCGCCATCAGCCGCTCCCACTTCGGCTTGGCGGCGGCCAGGTGCCGCGCCTTCACATGCCCATAGCCGCGGATCTCTTCCGGGATGCGGGCGATCTCGAGCGCCAGCGGCAGGGTGTCGACGTTCAGGCCCGCGAGCAACTCTTCGACCGTGGCGCGGTACTCGCCGATCAGTGCGCGCTCGGTGCGGCGCTCCTCGGTGCGGCCGAACGGATCGAGTGCCGTGCCGCGCAGGCCTTTGAGCTTGGCGAGCAGGCCAAAGGCCTTGAGCATCCAGGGGCCGTAGGGCTTCTTGACCAGCTCGCCCTTGTCGTTGGTCTTCGCCAGCATGGGCGGCGCGAGGTGGAACACCAGCTTGTAGTCGCCTTCGAACTGCTCGGCGATCTTGTCGGTGAAGCCCGTCTGCGCGTGCAGGCGGGCCACCTCGTACTCGTCCTTGTAGGCCATCAGCTTGAAGAGGTAGCGCGCCACCGCCTCGGTGAGCCGGCTGCCGCCCAGCGCGCTTTCGGCCGCGCGCACCTTCTCGACGAAGGCCTTGTAGGTCTGGGCGTAGGCCGCGTCCTGGTAGTCGGTGAGGAAGGCCACGCGCCGGCTCACCAGCTCGTCGACCGAAGGCTTTTTCACCAGCTGGATGACGTGGCTGGCCTGGTACAGGCCTTGCACCGCCGCCAGGTCATGGGCCGCGCGACGGCCCCACTCGAAGGCGGCCTTGTTGGCCTCGACCTGCACGCCGTTGAGCTCGATCGCGCGCATCAGCGCGGCATGCGACAGCGGCACGCGACCCTGCTGCCACGCGTAGCCCAGCATCAGCGGGTTGGCGTAGATCGAGTCGCCCAGCAGCTTGACCGCCAGCTCGTCGGCATCGACCGTGCCGATGGCCTGGACCGCGCCGCCGATCGCCTGCTCGCAGGCGCTGCCGGGGAACTGCCAGTTGGGGTTGTTCACGAAGCTGGCCGTGGGCGTGGCGTGCGAGTTCAGCGCCACGTAGGTGCGCTCGGGGTGCATCACCGCCAGCGTGGTCTTGTTGGCCGCCACGATCTCGTCGCAGGCGATCACGAGATGCGCCTTGGCGGTGTCCACCTTGGTGGTGTGGATCGCCTCGGGCCGGTTGGCGATCTGCACATGGCTCCAGGTGGCGCCGCCCTTTTGCGCCAGGCCGGCCGCGTCCTGCGTGACCACGCCCTTGCCTTCGAGGTGCGCCGCCATGCCCAGCAGCTGGCCGATCGTGATGACGCCGGTGCCGCCGACGCCCGCCACGACGATGCCCCAGGCCTCCTCGGCGAGCGGCAGGGTCGGCTCGGGGATGGGCGGCAGCCCGGGCGCCGGGCCGCTCCCAAGCCCGGGCTGGCCCCCGTGGGGGGCGGCAGCGGTATTTGCGCTGCCGGGGGCTCCATTCACCGCGAACGGGTCGTGCTTCTTGTCCTTCTTGGGCTTCTTCAGCTGCCCGCCTTCGACCGTGACGAAGCTGGGGCAAAAGCCCTTCACGCAGGAGTAGTCCTTGTTGCAGGAGTTCTGGTTGATGCGGCGCTTGCGGCCGAACTCGGTTTCCACCGGCTCGACCGACAGGCAGTTGCTCTGCACCGAACAATCACCGCAGCCTTCGCACACCAGCTCGTTGATCACCACGCGCTTGGCCGGGTCGGCCATCTTGCCGCGCTTGCGGCGGCGGCGCTTCTCGGTCGCGCAGGTCTGGTCGTAGACGATCGCGGTGGTGCCCTTGATCTCGCGGTACTCGCGCTGGATGCGGTCCAACTCGTCGCGGTGGAACACGCTCACGCCCGGCACCAGCGCCACGCCGGTGTACTTCGCCGGCTCGTCGGTCACGATGCAAAGCGCGCTCACGCCTTCGGCCTTGAGGCTTTGCATGATCTGCAGCACCGAGTGCCCCTCTGGCCGTTCACCCACCTGCTGGCCGCCGGTCATGGCCACCGCGTCGTTGTAGAGGATCTTGTAGGTGATGTTCACGCCCGAGGCGATGGCCTGGCGGATGGCCAGCAGGCCGCTGTGGAAGTAGGTGCCGTCGCCCAGGTTGGCGAAGATGTGGCTTTCCTGCGTAAAGGGAGCCTGGCCCACCCAGGTGACGCCTTCGCCGCCCATCTGCGTGAAGGTGCTGGTGGCGCGGCCGGGCATCCAGTTCACCATGTAGTGGCAGCCGATGCCGGCCACCGCGCGCGAGCCTTCGGGCACGCGCGTGCTGGTGTTGTGCGGGCAGCCCGAGCAGAACCAGGGCGTGCGGTCCAGGCCGGTGGTGTCCACCTGCAGCAGCGAGCGCTCCTTGGCCTCGATGACCGCGATGCGCGCGTCCATGCGGGCGGCGATGTCGGCGGAGACGCCCAGCTTCTTCAGCCGCTTGGCGATCGCCTTGGCGATGATCGCCGGCGTGAGGTCGGCCTTGGCGCGCAGCAGCCAGTTTTCGCTGGGGTTGGGCATGGACCATTCGCCACCGGAGGCGTCGCCCTCCTGCTCGTCGAACTTGCCCAGCACGTTGGGCCGCACGTCGGGGCGCCAGCCGTAGAGCTGCTCCTTCACCTGGTACTCGATGACCTGGCGCTTTTCTTCGACGACCAGGATCTCCTGCAGCCCGAGCGCGAAGTCGCGCGTGATCGTGGCTTCGAGCGGCCACACCACGTTGACCTTGTGCAGGCGGATGCCGAGTTGGCGGCAGGTGTCGCTGTCGAGCCCCAGGTCGTGCAGCGCCTGGCGCGTGTCGTTGAAGGCCTTGCCGCTGGCGATGATGCCGAAGCGGTCGTTCGGGCCCTCGATGACGTTGTGGTTCAGCTTGTTGGCGCGCACGTAGGCCAGCGCCGCGTACCACTTGTAGTCCATCAGCCGCGCTTCCTGCTCCAGCGGCGGGTCGGGCCAGCGGATGTGCAGGCCGCCGGGCGGCATGATGAAGTCCTGCGGCAGCACGATGTTCACGCGCCCGGGGTCGATGTCCACCGACGACGACGACTCCACCACCTCCTGGATCGTCTTCACGCCGGCCCACAGGCCCGAGAAGCGGCTCATCGCGAAGGCGTGCAGGCCCATGTCGAGGATGTCCTGCACGCTGGACGGAAAGAACACCGGCAGGCCGCAGGCCTTGAAGATGTGGTCGCTCTGGTGCGCGGCGGTGGAGCTCTTGGCGATGTGGTCGTCGCCGGCGATCGCGATCACGCCGCCGTGCCGGGCGGTGCCGGCCATGTTGGCGTGCTTGAACACGTCGCAGCAGCGGTCCACGCCCGGGCCCTTGCCGTACCAGATGCCGAACACGCCGTCGAACTTCTTCTTCTCCGGGTACAGGTCGAGCTGCTGCGTGCCCCACACCGCGGTGGCGCCCAGCTCCTCGTTCACGCCGGGCTGGAACACGATGTTGTTCGAGGCCAGGTGCTTCTTGGCCTGCCACAGCGCCTGGTCGTAGGTGCCCAGCGGCGAGCCGCGGTAGCCGCTGATGAAGCCAGCGGTGTTCAGGCCCGCCAGCGCGTCGCGCTTCCTCTGCAGCATCGGCAGGCGCACGAGGGCCTGCACGCCGCTCATGAAGGCGCGGCCGTGTTCGAGCGCGTATTTGTCGTCGAGCGTGACGCTTTCCAGGGCCTTGCGGATCGACTCGGGCAGGGGTGCGTTCATGGGCGTGCGGCTTGGGGCGGGCTAGGCTGCACAGTCTAGGGAGATTCGGCCGGCAAGTGTTTTCTATGTTTGCTTGCTTGTGGGTGGTTTGGGCAACAATCTTTCCTTGAGCATGCGGTTGGAGAAAAGATGCCATCGCGAAGTCAAAACCCAGGGAAAACCCGATCCTCCGCCGAGGCCGAGCCCCACGGTCCTGGCCTGGACCGCTACGACGTGGCCATCCTGGCCGAGCTGCAGCGCGATGCCCGCCTGTCCAACGCCGAGCTGGCCGCGCGCATCGGCTTGTCGGCCGCGCCCACCTGGCGGCGCGTGAAGTGGCTGGAGGAGCAGGGCTACATCACCGGCTACCGCGCCGAGCTCGACCGCCGCAGGATCGGCCTGGGCGTGCTGGCCTTCGTGCGCGTGGATGCCGAGCGCAACAACGCCGAGGCCACGCGTGCGCTGGAAGAGGCGATCCGCGCGCTGCCCGAGGTGATTGCCTGCCACTACATCAGCGGCGCGGGCACGTTCGAGCTGCAGGTGATGTGCACCGACCTCGACGCCTACTCGCGCTGGAGCATGGACACCCTGTTCAAGCTGCCCAACGTGAAGGACATCCACACCAGCTTTTCGCTCGGCGAGGTGAAGGCCGGCGCCGCGCTGCCGCTGGGCCACCTGCGCCGGAATTGACATCGCTCAAGCCGTTGCGGGTGGATACGGGGACGCGCCAGGACGGGGAGGCGCTACCCTTTGCCCATCCCCCATGAGGCACCTCACCGACCTGCTGTTCACCACCCATCCGCACCAGCGCATCCGGCTCGTGCAGTCGGGGCTGGCTTCGCTGCTGATGCTGGCCTGCGTGCTGGCGCTGCACTACATGCGCCTGGCCGGCCTGACCGATGGCCGCTGGCTCTGGCCCTGGACCGCGTTTTCGCTGATCGGCCTGCTGGTGGCGTTCGCGCTCATCCGCTTCGGCTGGACGCTGCACCTGGCCGACCCTTCGATGACGATGGCGCAGATGCTCTACGCCATTGCCTGCGCGGCGGCCGGCTACATGATCGCCGGCTCCGCGCACGGCGCGGTGCCGCTGATCCTGGCGGTGGTGCTGATGTTCGGCATGTTCGGCATGTCCAACGGGCAGGTGGTGTTCGTCGGCGCGTATGCGCTGGTGCTGTTCGGCGCGGCGATGATCGTGATGTCGCGCGTGGACCCGCAGCACTATCCGGCCGAGGTGGAGGTGGCGTACTTCCTGCTCACCGCGATCGTGATCGGCGGCGTGGTGGTGCTGGCTTCCCGGCTGTCGGCCATGCGCGAGCGCCTGCGCGAGCAGCGGCGCGAGCTGCAGCAGGCGCTGGCGCGCATCCGCGAGCTGGCCACCCACGACGAGCTGACCGGCCTGCTCAACCGCCGCCGCATGCAGGAGCTGCTGCAGGAAGAGCGCGAGCGCAGCCTGCGCGCCGGACACCCCTGGTGCGTGGCGCTGATCGACGTGGACCACTTCAAGCAGGTGAACGACCGCCTCGGCCATGCGGCCGGCGACGAGGTGCTGCGCGGGCTGGCCCACAGCGGGCGGGGCCAGACACGCAAGAGCGACGTGCTTGCGCGCTGGGGCGGCGAGGAGTTCGTGCTGCTGCTCAAGGACGCCGAGATGGACGCAGCCCGCGCCGCGGTGGAGCGCTGGCGCCAGGCACTGGCGGCGCAGCCGCTGCATGCGGCTGCCACCCGGGTGCCGGTGCGGTTCTCGGCCGGCGTGGCGCAGCACGCGCCGGGCGAGTCGGTGGAGCAGACGCTGGCGCGCGCCGACGCGGCGCTGTACCAGGCGAAGTCGCGCGGGCGCGACCAGGTGGTGGTGGCGCCGCTGGGCACGCCACCGGTCGAGCACGCCGCGCAGTGACCCGCCGCCAGCACGGCGGCCGGTGGGCTGCTACCGTCGGCGCAGCATCATGAGCGCCGCACTGCCCTTTCGACACTTCCTGCTCGCCCTGGCCGTGGTGGCCGTGTGGGGCAGCAACTTCGTCGTCATCAAGTGGGGCCTGGCGGCGCTGCCGCCGTTGCTGTTCGCCGCGCTGCGCTTTGCGTTCGCGCTGCTGCCGGCGGTGTTCTTCCTGCGCCGGCCGGCGGTGCCGTGGCGCGAGCTGGCGGCCTACGGCGTGCTCATCGGCGCCGGGCAGTTCGGCCTGCTGTACCTGGCGATGCGGCGTGACATCTCGCCCGGGCTGGCCTCGCTGGTGGTGCAGACGCAGGTGTTCTTCACGATCGGCATGGCGATGTGGTGGAGTGGCGCCTCCATGCAGGGTCGCCGCGAGCGGCTGCAACCCTACCAGCTGGTCGCGCTGGTGCTCGCGGTGGCGGGTATCGGGGTGATCGCGGCACACACCGACGCCACCACAACGGTGCTGGGCATCGTGCTGGTGTTGCTGGCCGCCCTGGCCTGGGCAGCCGGCAACCTGGTGGCGCGCAGGGCCGGCCACGTGAACATGCTGGCCTATGTGGTGTGGGCCAGCATGTTCTCGGTGCCGCCGCTGCTGGCGTTGTCGCTGGTGTTCGAAGGGCCCGCTGCGATGCTGCAGGGCTTGCGTGCAGCCGATGCAGGCACCTGGGCCGCGGTGCTGTGGCAGTCGGCGGGCAACACATTGTTCGGCTATGCGGCCTGGGCCTGGCTGCTGGCGCGGCACCCAGCGGCCACGGTGTCGCCCATGGCCTTGCTGGTGCCGGTGTTCGGCATGGCGGCTTCGGCCTGGTGGCTGGGCGAGCCCCTGCCGGCCTGGAAACTGGGCGCTGCCGCGCTCGTGATGGCGGGGCTGGCGGTCAATCTCTTCTGGCCCCGGTGGCGCGCCGCGGGGCGTGGCGGCAAGGCGCTCACTTGATGCAGGAGTGGCGGATGCGTCGACGCGTTTGGATGGGTGTGCTCACGCTGGCGGTCGCCAGCGCTGCAGCGGCGCAGCCGGCCCGCGGGCCGCTGCGCAACCTGCAGGTGGAGCTGCGCTGGACCGAAGCGCAGGAGGCCACCGGCCACTTGGCGGGCGCGCGCGGCGACGTGGTCGTGGGCACCGGCGGCCAGGTCGACGTGCACGGCCGCGCGGTGCTGCGCTCGGGCCGGCGCGACGAGCAGACGCAAACGGTGCAGCGCCTCACCGTGCTCAACGGCGGCCGCGCCGGTGTGCACCTGGGCGGGGCGGTGCCGCTGCAATGGCTCGACGTGGCGCTCACGCCGCGCGGCCCCGTGGGCGTGCTGCGCCAGGGCTGGGTGGAAACCGGCAGCAGCTTCGAGCTGCGCCCGCAGTGGCCGGGCGGCGATGCGCCGGTCACGGTGGAGCTGGCGCACCAGTCGGGCGGCAGCGGCGGTGCGCTGCAGCGCGAAGGCGTGTTCACCACGCTGCAGCTGCCGCTGGGCGAGTGGGTGACGGTGGCACAAAGCGGCCAGACCCGGCAAAGCGAGGCGCGGGGCACGCTGTCCAGCCGCGACGCCGAGCGGCACACCCGCCGCTTGCTGCAGATGCGCGTCAGCGCGCGGCCTTCTTGCGTCCGGCCGGCCACACCATCATCGCCGCGTCCACTGCCTCCTCGAGGCGGGCCCGCGGCTGGCCAGCCTTGGCCATCACCGCCATGCCGGTGAGCAGCGTGCCGAACAGGCGCGCCAGCCGCTTCGCGTCGGTGCCCGGCGGCAGCTCGCCCTGGCGTTCGGCCTGCTGCAGCCGCTTGAGCAGGCGCTCGGCCGCGCCGTCCGAGGCCTTGCGCAGCGCCGCCTCCACGGCCGCCGGCGTGGCGGGGTTGCCGCAGTCGGCGGTGCCGTTCACCACGAAGCAGCCGCCCGGCAGCTTGGGGTCGCTCTGCATCGCGGCCATCGTGCGCACGAAGCCTTCGACCGCGCGGCGCGCATCGGGCTCGTCTTCGAGCAGCGCCGTCTGCAGCGCCACCTGGCGCTCGACATAGCGCTGCAGGCAGCGCAGGTACAGCGCCTCCTTGTCGCCGAAGGCGGCATACAGGCTGGGCTTGCTCAAGCCCGTGGCCTCGGTCAGCTCGGCCATCGACGCGCCCTGGAAGCCGTGGCGCCAGAACACATGCGTGGCTTGCTCCAGCGCGGTGTCGATGTCGAAGCTGCGGGGCCGTCCCCTTTCGGTGCTCATGGTCTTTGGCTTGCGGTTGATTTGATTCTATACCGACCGGTACATTAAATACCGAGCGGTACAGAAATCACCGCCACCCACCCCTCAAGGAGAACCCCATGAAACGACTCGAAGGCAAGACTGCCCTCATCACCGGCGGCACCACCGGCATCGGCCGCGCCACGGCGGCGCTGTTCCTGCGCGAAGGCGCACGCGTGGCCATCACCGGCCAGAACGCCGAGCGCGTGGCCGAAGCCGCGGCGGCGCTGGGCGCCGGCGTGGTCGGCGTCACCGCCGACGCGGCTTCGGCCGCCGACATGGACGCGCTGGCGCAGCAGCTGAAAGCCGCGTTCGGCAGGCTCGACATCGTGTTCGCCAACGCCGGCATCGCCAAGCCGCGCCCGCTGGCCGAGGTGGACGAGGCCCACATCGACGAGCAGTTCGGCGTCAACGTCAAGGGCGTGATCTTCACGGTGCAGAAGCTGTTGCCGCTGCTGAACGACCCGGCCAGCATCATCCTCAACGCCAGCACCGTGGCCGAGCAGGGCACTGCCAACATGTCGGTGTACTCGGCCACCAAGGCCGCGGTGCGCTCGCTGGCGCGCACGCTGTCGGCCGAGCTGGCGCCGCGCGGCGTGCGCGTCAACGTGGTGAGCCCGGGGCCGATCGAGACGCCCATCTACGGCAAGCTGGGGCTGCCCGATGCCGCGGTGCAGGCCTGGGCCGAGGAGATCCGGGCCAAGGTGCCGATGGGCCGCTTCGGCAGCGCCGACGAGATCGCCAAGGTGGTGCTGTTCCTCGCCAGCGACGACTCGAGCTACATGCTGGGCGAGAACCTGCTGGTCGACGGCGGCATGGCCACGATCTGATCCTTCGGCCACAGCACCCACATGCGCAGCGGCTGCTTCATGCGCCCGGCCATCGCCTCGGCCTCGGGGCCCCAGCCGCAGAAGAAGTCGCCGCGCACCGCGCCGGTGATCGCGCTGCCGGTGTCCTGGGCCACCACCAGGCGCCGCAGCGGCGTGGTCGACAGCGGCTCGGTGCTGTCGATCCATACCGGCGTGCCGTAGGGCACGCTCTGCGGGTCCACCGCGAGCGAGCGGCCCGGCGTCAGCGGCACGCCCTGTGCGCCCTTGGGGCCGATCTGCGGATCGTGCAGCGGCTCTTCGCGGAAGAACACCACGCGCGGGTTGGCCCACAGCATCTCGTTCAGGCGCGCCGGGTTGCGGCGCGCCCAGTCGCGGATCGCGGGCCATGAGGCCTGGTCGGGCTGCAGCTCGCCGCGTTCGATGAGCCAGCGGCCCACCGACTTGTAGGGCTGGTCGTTGTGGCCGGCGTAGGCCATGCGCACCGTCTCCACGCGGCCGTTGCCGTCGCTGATGCGCAGCCGGCCCGAGCCCTGGATCTGCAGCACCAGCAGGTCGAGCGGGTCGCTCAGCCAGGCGATCTCGCGCCCCTTGAGCGCGGCCTTGGCGGCCGGCAGCGTGTCGAGCTGCTGGCGCGTCCAGTAGGGCTTGCGCGTGCCCAGGTCGGGCGGGGGCGCGTGCAGCGCCACGCGGAAGGGCCCCTGCGGGCGGCGCGAAGCGTCCACCAGCGGTTCGAAATAGCCGGTGAGCAGCCCCTCGGCCCGGCCGTCGAGCGACTCCACCCGATAAGGCTGCAGGTGCTGCTGCATCCACTCGCGCAGCAGTGCGTCGTCGCCGCTGGGCGCGCTGCGTGCCCGCTGGCAGAAGCCGCCGAAGGACGGCGATGGCTTCTCGCACCCGCGCAGCAGCGCGATCCACGTGTCGCGCAGCGTGTCCTGCTGCCAGCCGGGCAGCTCGGTGTAGCTGGCGGCCACCCAGCGGGCGTTGCCGCGCAGCCAGGTGCTGCCCTGGACCGCCGGTGCCGAGGCCGGCACACCGGGCGCCGGCAGGCCGATGCTGCGGTCTTCCTGTGGCGCCGGGCCCTCGCGCAGCGGCGCATCGGCGCAAGAGGCGAGCAAGGCGCTGCCTAGAATCAACCCCGCGACCCTTGCCGCGGTCGCCCAACGTACTGCCGACAAACCCATGTGGTTGATTCTGCTCGAAGCCCTGGGCGCGCTGGCCCTGTTGCTGTTCATCGTCTGGTGGACCATGTTTTCCGGCCGCCGCGGTGGCGAACGCAAGCCCGACGAACCGCCGAAGCAATGACCCTCAGTGCAGCGCCGCGCGTTCGCCCAGCATGAACTCGTGGATCGGTGCCTCGAAGGGATAGGCGTCCTCGGTCATGCAGAAGTAGGTGCCACGCATGGTGCCGTTGGGCGTGGCCAGGCGGGTCCAGCTGGTGTATTCGAAGCGCTCGCCGGGCTTGAGCAGCGGCTGGTGCCCCACCACGGCCAGGCCGCGCACCTCCTCGAGCTTGCCGGTGGCGTCGGTGATGGTCCAGTGGCGCGCGATCAGCTGCGCCGTCACGTCGCCCGTGTTGGCGATGGTGACCGTGTAGGCATAGGCCCAGACACCGGCCTCGGCATCGGTCTGGTCGGGCAGTGCTTGCACGCTGACCGTGCAGGTGAATTCGGGGCGTGACATGGCGCGCATTCTAGGAAGGGCGGCCATAACCCCCCACCTAGAATGCCGCTTCCGCCCCCACGCCGCTTGCAATGCCCGCCATGACCTCCTACCGCCTCGCCCCCAGCATCCTCTCCGCCGACTTCGCCCGCCTGGGCGAAGAGGTGCGCAATGTCATCGCGGCCGGCGCCGACTGGATCCATTTCGACGTGATGGACAACCACTATGTGCCCAACCTCACCTTCGGGCCCATGGTGTGCGAGGCGCTGCGCAAGCATGCGGCCCGGCCTGACGGCACGCGCGTGCCGATCGACGTGCACCTGATGGTGCAGCCGGTGGATGCCCTGGCCCAGGCGTTTGCCAAGGCCGGGGCCGACCTGATCAGCTTTCATCCCGATGCCTCCACGCACGTGGACCGTACGCTGCAGCTGATCAAGGCCGAAGGCTGCCAGGCGGGCGTGGTGTTCAACCCCGCCGCGCCCATCGACGTGCTCGAGTGGGTGCTCGACAAGGTGGACCTGGTGCTGATCATGAGCGTCAACCCCGGCTTCGGCGGGCAGAGCTTCATACCCGGCGCGCTGCGCAAGATCGAGCAGGTGCGCAAGCTCATCGACGCCAGCGGGCGCGACATCCGGCTCGAGGTGGACGGCGGCATCAAGGTGGACAACATCCGCCAGGTGGCCGATGCGGGCGCCGACACCTTCGTGGCCGGCAGCGCGATCTTCAACCAGCCCGACTACGCGCAGGTGATCCGCGCCATGCGTGAGCGGCTGGCATCGTGACGCGCCGGCTCGCGGGCCTGCGGGCGGCCATCGTGGACCTCGACGGCACGATGGTCGACACGCTGGGAGATTTCGATGCGGCGCTCAACGCGATGCTGGCCGACCTGCAGCTGCCCCGGGTGGCGCGCGGCTTCATCGAGCGCACCGTGGGCAAGGGCTCGGAACACCTGATCCGGCAGACGCTGGCGCAGGTGAATGCCGATCCCGCTTTGTACGAGCGAGCCTGGTCGCGCTACCAGCACCATTACCTGGCGGTCAACGGCCTGCATTCGCAGGCGTACCCCGGCGTGGAGCAGGGCTTGCGCCGGCTGCGCGAAGCCGGCCTGAAGCTGGCTTGCCTGACCAACAAGCCGACGGCGTTTGCGCGCCCGCTGCTGGCGCGCAAGGGGCTGGACGGTCTTTTCGCCTTCGTGTTCGGCGGCGACGCCTTCGAGCGCAAGAAGCCCGACCCGCTGCCGCTGCTGAAAACCTGCGAGGCGCTGGGCACGGCCCCGGCCCGCACGCTGATGGTGGGCGACTCGCGCAACGATGCGGCCGCCGCGCGCGCGGCCGGCTGTCCGGTGGTGCTGGTCACCTATGGCTACAACCACGGCGAGCCGGTGCACGGGGTGCCGGCCGAAGCTCACCTCGACCGGCTCGACCAGCTCATCGTGGAGTGAGCGTGTTCAGGTCTCGGGGCGGCCTGCCGCGGCCTTGCCCAGCAGCGCGTCCTTGAGCTGCGAATCCGCCGGGCGGCGGCCCAGCCAGATGTGCATCAGCGCCGCGAAGAACTCGGGCTCCTTCACCGCCTCCATCGAGGGCTTGCCGTTGACCGAGATCACCGTGCCGGTGCCCGGCAGGAAATCGATGGTGAAGTAGTCGCCGGTCACCAGCTTCTTGCGCGCGGCAAACATCTCGCCGAGCTTGATGGTGCCGTTGATCGACTTTGCGAACTCCTCGCGCGTGGCGTTCTCCTCCATGCCGCGCGTGAACAGCTTGCCCAGCTCGTTGGCATCGATCTCGCGCAGCATCACGATGTGCATGCGGCGCGGCCCGGGCGCACTGTCCACGCCTTCGGGCGTGGTGGCCTTGTTCTGCAGGTACAGCCCGGCGGTGTAGACCTTGAAGATGCCGGCCTTGTAGCGCACCCCCGCCCCGTTGAGCTGCAAGCGGGTGCCGCCGACGCTGGCGGTGGGTTCGTACTTGACGCCGGCCACCTCCACGGGGGTGGGCGTCTGGGCATGCAGGGGCAGGGTGGCGGCCAGGACTGCCGCAACGAGAAGCGATCGGCGTGCGAGTTTCATGGTGCTCAAGCAAATTTCTCCGGCAGGGATCAGAACAGCATGTCGGCAGTGTGTTCCCTGCGCTGAAATGGGCGCCGTGCAGCATGTCACGTTTTGTGACAAGAGCTGGCCTGCGGGGCCCGCTGCTAAACTCTCCCCACCATGTTCATTGCACGCAAACAGACCAAAGGGTCGCACGACCGGGGAGCTTGGCCCTGGCGTCGCGGGCCCGCACCGGTTCCGTTTGCCGTGCGCGCGGTCTAGGCCTTTCGTGTCCTTCGCCCCTTGAAGGGGTGCCGCCGTCCGGCTCCGTCCATGTGGCCTCGCAGCAGGCCCCGCCCAGGAGACCCGACCAAGTGATCACCGAACTCGAATTCAGAAGCCTTGCCGCGCAAGGCCACAACCGCATTCCGCTCATCACCGAAGCGTTCGCGGACCTCGAAACCCCGCTCTCGCTCTATCTCAAGCTGGCCGGTGGCCAGAAACACGGCTTCCTGCTCGAATCGGTGGTGGGTGGCGAACGCTTCGGGCGCTACTCCTTCATCGGCCTGCCGGCGCGCACGCTGCTCAGGGCCACCGGCTTCAAGACCGAAGTGCTCACCGACGGCCAGGTGGTGGAAACGCACGAGGGCAACCCGCTGGACTTCGTCGCCGAGTACCAGCGCCGCTTCAAGGTGGCCTTGAGCCCGGGGCTGCCGCGCTTCTGCGGAGGCCTGGCCGGCTACTTCGGCTACGACACGGTGCGTTACATCGAGCCCAGGCTGGCCCAGGTGCACAAGCCCGGCGGCGTCGGCACGCCCGACATCCTGTTGCTGCAGACCGAAGAGCTGGCGGTGATCGACAACCTGTCGGGCCGGCTGTACCTCATCGTCTACGCCGATCCTTCGCAACCCGAGGCCTACTTCCGCGCCAAGAAGCGGCTGGCCGAGCTGACCGACAAGCTCAGGTACAGCGTCACCGCCCCGCCCGTCAAGCGCGGCACCTCGCATGCGGTGGAGCGCGAGTTCGCCAAGGACGACTACATCGCCGCGGTGCTCAAGTCCAAGGAGTACATCGCCGCCGGCGACATGATGCAGGTGCAGATCGGCCAGCGGCTGAAGAAGCGCTACACCGAATCGCCGCTGAGCCTGTACCGCGCGCTGCGCTCGCTCAACCCCTCGCCCTACATGTATTTCTACGACATGGGCGAGTTCCAGATCGTCGGCGCCTCGCCCGAGATCCTGGTGCGGCAGGAAAGCACGCTGGAGGGACAGAAGATCACCATCCGCCCGATCGCCGGCACGCGCCCGCGCGGCGCCACGCCCGACACCGACAAGAAGCTCGAAGAGGAGCTGCTGGCCGATCCCAAGGAGCGCGCCGAGCACCTGATGCTGATCGACCTGGCGCGCAACGACATCGGCCGCATCGCCAAGACCGGCAGCGTGAAGGTCACCGAGGCCTTCGTGGTCGAGCGCTACTCGCACGTGATGCACATCGTGAGCAACGTCGAGGGCCTGCTGAAGGACGGCATGACCAGCCTCGACGTGCTCAAGGCCAGCTTCCCGGCCGGCACGCTGACCGGCGCGCCGAAGATCCGCGCGATGGAGATCATCGACGAGCTGGAACCGGTGCAGCGCGGCATCTACGGCGGCGCCTGCGGCTACCTGAGCTTCGCCGGCGACATGGACGTGGCCATCGCCATCCGCACCGGCATCGTCAAGGACAACACCTTGTACGTGCAGGCCGCGGCCGGCGTCGTGGCCGACTCGGTGCCCGAGCTGGAGTGGAAGGAGACCGAAGCGAAGGCACGCGCGCTGCTGCGCGCGGCCGAGCTCGTGGAGGAGGGGTTCTGATCATGCTGTTGATGATCGACAACTACGACAGCTTCACCTTCAACCTGGTGCAGTACTTCGGCGAGCTGGGCGAAGAGGTGCGCGTGTTCCGCAACGACGAGATCACGCTCGAAGGCATTGCAGCGCTGAAGCCGCGGCAACTGGTGCTCTCGCCCGGACCGTGCTCGCCTGCCGAGGCGGGCATCTGCGTGGAGGCGATCCGCCACTTCAAGGGCAGGCTGCCCATCCTTGGCGTGTGCCTGGGCCACCAGAGCATCGGCGCTGCCCTGGGCGGGCGCATCATCCGTGCGCAACGGCAGATGCACGGCAAGCTCAGCGAGATCGCCACCGATGGCCAGGGCGTCTACCGCGACCTGCCGCGGCATTTCAAGGTCGTGCGCTACCACTCGCTGGCGATCGAGCGCGAAACCCTGCCTGCGGAACTGGAGGTCACCGCCACCTCCGAAGACGGCGAGATCATGGGCGTGCGCCACCGCGAGCTCGCCGGCAGCGCCACGCCGATGGAAGGGGTGCAGTTCCACCCCGAGTCCATCCTCAGCGAGCACGGCCATGCGATGCTGCGCAACTTCCTGCTGATGTCGAAGGGAGCGCACCGATGACCCGGCCTGTTGACCTGCGCAGCGACACCGTGACGCAGCCCACGCCCGCGATGCGCGAGGCGATGATGGCGGCGCCCCTGGGCGACGACGTGTTCGGCGACGACCCCACCGTCAACGCGCTGCAGGAGCGCATCGCATCCCTGCTCGGCTTCGAAGCGGCCCTGTTCCTGCCCACCGCCACCCAGAGCAACCTGGTGGCGCTGATGAGCCACTGCCAGCGCGGCGACGAGTACATCGTCGGCCAGATGGCCCACACCTACCGTTGGGAAGCCGGCGGCGCGGCGGTGCTCGGCAGCATCCAGCCGCAGCCGCTGGAGCATCAGCCCGACGGTACGCTCAAGCTGGCCGACATCGAGGCCGCGATCAAGCCCGACGACCCGCACTTCGCGCGCTCCACCTTGCTGTGCCTGGAGAACACGTTGCACGGCCGCATCATCCCGCAGGCCTACCTGGAGGCGGCCACCGGGCTGGCGCATCAGCGTGGACTGAAGGCCCATCTCGACGGTGCACGGCTGTTCAATGCGGCCGTGGGCGGCGGGCTGCCGGCGCGCGAGATCGCCTGCTTCTTCGACAGCGTCACGGTGTGCTTCTCCAAAGGCCTGGGCTGTCCCGCGGGCGCGGCGCTCGTGGGCAGCCACGAGTTCATTGCGCGCGCCCGCCGCTGGCGCAAGATGGCCGGCGGCACCATGCGCCAGGCCGGCGTGCTGGCCGGTGCGGCGTTGTACGCGCTGGACCATCACGTCGACCGCCTGGCCGAGGACCACGCAAAGGCGAAGCGCCTGGCCGAGGGCCTGCAAGGCCTGGCCGGCGTGACGGTGGAGCCGCCGCAGACCAACATGGTGTTCGTGGACCTGGCGCCCGAGAAAGCGCAAGGCGCGGTCGAGCGGCTCAAGGCGCGCGGCGTGCTGTGCACCGGCTTGTACCGCATGCGCTTCGTGACCCATCTCGACGTGAGCCACGACGATATCGAGCGCGCGCTCCAGGCGCTGCGCGAGACGCTGTAGATCCGAAAGACAAACCATGGCCATCACCAACACCGAAGCCCTGACCCGCGTCATCGAGCACCGCGAGATCTTCCACGACGAGATGCTGGCGCTGATGCGCCGCATCATGAGCGGCGAGATGTCGCCGGTGATGATCGCGGCGCTGGCGATCGGGCTGCGCGTCAAGAAGGAGACCATCGGCGAGATCGCCGCCGCCGCGCAGGTGATGCGCGAGTTCGCCACGCCGGTGCAGGTGAGCGACAAGACACACCTGGTCGATCTGTGCGGCACCGGCGGCGACGCGGCGCACACCTTCAACATCTCGACCGCCGCGATGATCGTCGCCGCCGCGGCCGGTGCGCGCATCGCCAAGCACGGCGGGCGCAGCGTGTCGTCGAGCTCCGGCAGCGCCGACGTGCTGGAGGCGCTGGGCGCCAACATCATGCTCACGCCCGAACAGGTGGCGCTGTGCCTGGCGGAAACAGGCATCGGCTTCATGTTCGCGCCCAACCACCATGCCTCGATGAAACATGCGGCGCCGGTGCGCAAGGAACTGGGCGTGCGCACGATCTTCAACATCCTGGGGCCGCTGACCAACCCGGCGAGTGCGCCCAACCAGCTCATGGGCGTGTTCCACCCGGATCTCGTGGGCATCCAGGTGCGCGTGCTGCAACGCCTGCAGGCCGAGCACGTGATGGTGGTTTACGGCATGAACGGCATGGACGAGATTTCGCTGTCCGGCGAGACGCTGATCGGCGAGCTGCGCGACGGCGAGGTGAAGGAATACACCGTGCATCCCAGCGACTTCGGTCTGCCCGTGTACGACACCCGCGTGCTGAAGGTCGCCAACAAGGAAGAATCGGTGCAATGCATCCAGCGCGCGCTGGCCAACGAAGACGGCCCGGTGCGCGACATCGTGCTGCTCAACGCCGCCGGCGCGCTGTACTGCGCCGGCGTGGCGGCCTCCATCGCCGAGGGCGTGAAGCGGGCCCGCGAGGCGGTGGCTTCCGGCAAGGCGCTTGCCAAGCTGAGCCAGTTCGTCGCGGTGACGCAGAAATTCAAGGCGGCATGAGCACGCTGGACCGCTCCAAGTGCGAGTTCCCCCTCGGGGGGACGGCGCATTGCGCCAAGGGGGCTGCATGAGTTCCGACATCCTGCAACGCATCGTCGCGGTCAAGCGCGACGAAATCGCAGCCGCCAGGCGGCAGCGCGACCTGCCGTCTTTGCGCCGTGAGGCCGAGTCGCTGGGAGACCTGCGCGACTTCGCCGGCGCCTTGCAGGCCAAGGTGAACGCCAGCGACCCCGGCGTGGTCGCCGAGATCAAGAAGGCCAGTCCCAGCAAGGGCGTCCTGCGCGAGCACTTCGTGCCGGCGGAGATCGCGGCAAGCTATGCCCGCCACGGTGCCGCCTGCCTGAGCGTGCTCACCGACCGCCAGTTCTTCCAGGGCAGCCCCGATTTCCTGCGCCAGGCGCGCGCCGCGTGCACGCTGCCGGTGCTGCGCAAGGACTTCATGATCGACCCGTACCAGGTCTATGAAGCGCGCGCGATGGGCGCCGACTGCATCCTGCTCATCGCCGCCTGCCTGGACGACGCGCTGATGGCCGACCTGGAGGCCTGTGCACACGACCTGGGCCTGGCGGTGCTGGTGGAGGTGCACGACGGCGCCGAACTCGACCGTGCACTGAAGCTCAAGACACCGCTGGTGGGCATCAACAACCGCAACCTGCGCAGCTTCGAGGTGTCGCTGGACACCACGCTGGGCCTGCTGCCGCGCGTGCCGCGCGACCGGCTGCTCGTCACGGAGTCGGGCATCCTGCAGCGCGACGACGTCTGGCGCATGCGGGTGGCCGGCGTGCATGCCTTCCTGGTGGGCGAGGCCTTCATGCGCGCGCCGGACCCCGGCGTCGCGCTGGCCGACTTGTTCCGGTGAATCGGCTGCAGGAGCCGCTGGCCCTGGCGCTGGCGCGGGTGCACCCCAGCTGGCAGCCGTTGATCGGCGCCTGGCGGGCGGGCGAGCCGGGCCGCTCGCTGCTGGCGCATGTGGAATCGCGCCGCGCGTCGGGCGCCGTCATCTACCCCGCGCGCGTGCTGCATGCGCTGGAGCTCACGCCGCGGCCCGGGGTGCGCGTGGTCATCCTCGGCCAGGATCCTTATCACGGCCCGGGCCAGGCCGAGGGCCTGGCGTTTTCGGTGCCGCCGGGCCAGAAGCTGCCGCCCAGCCTGCGCAACATCTTCAAGGAGCTGCAGCGCGACCTGGGTTGCGCCATGCCGGCCCACGGACACCTCGGCGGCTGGGCCCGCCAGGGTGTGCTGCTGCTCAACACGTCGCTGACGGTCGAAGACGGCCGGCCGGCAAGTCACGCCAAACGGGGTTGGGAGGCACTCACTGACGCCATCGTGGCTGCCGTGGCGGGCGATCCGGGCCCCAAGGTCTTCATGCTGTGGGGTGCGCACGCGCAGGCCAAGAAGCCGCTGATCCTGCAGTCGGGCCAGCCCCACCTGGTCCTCGAAAGCAACCACCCGTCGCCCTTGTCGGCCACGCGCGGGCCCGTGCCCTTCATCGGCTGCGGGCATTTCAGCGCCGCCAACCGCTTCATCGCCGAGCAGCGCCTGGGGCTGCCGATCGACTGGGCCGTGGTGGCTCAGCCTTCATTGCTGGAGCCATAAACCCGTGCTATAGTCTGCGGTTCGCCGCGGAGGGGTGCCCGAGTGGCTAAAGGGGGCAGACTGTAAATCTGTTGGCTTACGCCTACGCTGGTTCGAATCCAGCCCCCTCCACCAGGCGAAACGGACACGAGAAACGGATGCGAGAAGTAGTGGGCCCGCGGGTTTGCTGGCGCGGGTTCGCGAGACGGGAACACTCCAGTCCTTGTGACGAGCGCGGGAGTAGTTCAATGGTAGAACCTTAGCCTTCCAAGCTAATGACGCGGGTTCGATTCCCGTCTCCCGCTCCAGCAGCAAGCCCGTCGACACGGGTGTGGGCTCGTTCGAGCCCAGTCCTGTGTCGATGCCCATGTGGCTCAGTGGTAGAGCACTCCCTTGGTAAGGGAGAGGTCACGCGTTCGATCCGCGTCATGGGCACCAAGAATGCAGACAGGACAGTGGGGTCGCCGGCCGGCAACCCCTTCTCGGTGAGCTAGGAGCGCGCACATGGCAAAAGGCAAGTTTGAACGGACCAAGCCGCACGTGAACGTGGGCACGATCGGGCACGTGGACCATGGCAAGACGACGCTGACGGCGGCGATCACGACGGTGCTGTCGGCCAAGTTCGGCGGCGAAGCCAAGGCCTACGACCAGATCGACGCGGCGCCGGAAGAAAAAGCGCGCGGCATCACGATCAACACCGCGCACGTGGAATACGAGACGGCCAACCGCCACTACGCCCACGTGGACTGCCCCGGCCACGCCGACTACGTGAAGAACATGATCACCGGCGCGGCCCAGATGGACGGGGCCATCCTGGTGGTGAGCGCGGCCGACGGCCCGATGCCGCAAACCCGCGAGCACATCCTGCTGGCGCGGCAGGTGGGCGTGCCCTACATCATCGTGTTCCTGAACAAGTGCGACATGGTCGACGACGCCGAGCTGCTCGAGCTTGTCGAGATGGAAGTGCGCGAACTGCTCAGCAAGTACGAATTCCCCGGCGACGACACCCCCATCATCAAGGGCTCGGCCAAGCTGGCGATGGAAGGCGACAAGGGCGAACTCGGCGAAGGCGCCATCATGAAGCTGGCCGACGCGCTGGACAGCTACATCCCCACGCCCGAGCGCGCCATCGACGGCACCTTCCTGATGCCCGTGGAAGACGTGTTCTCGATCTCCGGCCGCGGCACCGTGGTGACCGGCCGCGTCGAGCGCGGCATCGTCAAGGTCGGCGACGAAATCGAGATCGTGGGCATCCGCGCCACGCAAAAGACCACCTGCACCGGCGTGGAAATGTTCCGCAAGCTGCTCGACCAGGGCCAGGCCGGCGACAACGTGGGCATCCTGCTGCGCGGCACCAAGCGCGAAGACGTCGAGCGTGGCCAGGTGCTGTGCAAGCCCGGCAGCATCAAGCCGCACACCCACTTCACCGCCGAGGTGTACGTGCTGAGCAAGGAAGAAGGCGGGCGCCACACCCCGTTCTTCAACAACTACCGGCCGCAGTTCTACTTCCGCACCACCGACGTGACCGGCGCGGTGGAGCTGCCCAAGGACAAGGAAATGGTGATGCCCGGCGACAACGTGAGCATCACGGTCAAGCTGATCGCCCCGATCGCGATGGAAGAAGGCCTGCGCTTCGCCATCCGTGAAGGCGGCCG
>JBFLWE010000081.1:0-25389 GCA_040758375.1 Pseudomonadota bacterium | reverse complement strand
CCCCGGGGGGGGGGCCCCACGGCCGGTGCCGGAGGCGCCGTGTCGGCCGCCGGTGCGGAGGCCTCGGCGGCCGGCTCGGAAGCGGCCTGGGCCATCACGGAGAGGGGGGCGCAGAGCGAAGCGCCGGCGATGAGCACAGCCGCCAGCGGTGCGCGCACGAGTTTGGTCAGGGACATGGTTCCTCCAGGGATCAGGCACCTGCGGCCTCGTGGGCCGGTCAAGCGCCGAAAGAAAAAATGAAAGGGGTTGGGTGGGGCTGCGGCTTCGCTTACTGAAGCTTCCAGACGTACTCGACGTCCGTCGTGGCACCGACGGGCTTGCCGTTTTCGTCAGTGCCCGGCGTGAAGCGGCAGGTACTCAGTTTGTCGACGGCCACGCGGTCGAGCATGCGGTGCTCGCGCGAGGAGCCGGCGGACTTGATGACTTCGGCCTTGGTGACCTTGCCCGTGCCGTCGATCGTGAAGCGCACCTTGGTGGTGCCGGTGGCTTCGGCGCGTGCGGCGGCGGCGGGATAGTCGTCGCCGGTGGGCGCACACGATGCGACGTTCACGATCGCGGGACGCACCGCGCGCGGTACGGGCGGCGCTTCCGGCGCGGTGGGCCTGATCACCACCGGCGGTGCCGGCGGCGGCGTTTCCTGCGTGGTCGTGATCGTGGGCTGCTGGACCGGCGGCGGGTTCACCACCACTTCGGGCGGCGGCACGAACGACGGCGGCGGCGGCGCGAACTTGGGCGGGGGAGGCAGGTTTTCCGGCGGCGGCGGAGGCGGCTTCACCTCTTCGATGATCTTGGTCTCGATCGGCGCCTTGACCACTTCGACCACCTTGCGGGCCAGGCCGCTGACCAGTGCATAGCCCAGCAGGATGTGCAGCACCACCACCACACTGAAGGCCACCATGTGCTTGGTGGGCCTGCGCTGCTCTTCAGCAAAATCCACTTTAGTAATCCTTCCGCGCTCGTTCGGCGCGCTACCCGACCTTGGCGCGGCCTTGTGGGCCACGAGCGGCATGCCAGCCGCGAAAGCCCGCGACTATAGCTTCAAGTCTATTGCGTTCTAAACGGGGGTACACCCTAGGAAAAATGAGGGTCTGCACCCCGTGGTCGCATGGAAGCAAGAACGAGGCCCATCGATGTAATTGAGTTTCTTCGAGGTGATCTAGACAAGTGAGCGCCTGCCAAGATCCGGGTTCCGATTGCGTTTCGAAACGGGCGTTTCCGTAACCCCCATGTTCCTCGCGTGCTGCCGCCGAGGGCCTGCGCCTCGTGGGGCCGGAGCCTGCGTGGGATCATGCCCCGCATGGACAAGATACCGCTGAACGCCTACTTCGAGCGCATCGGTTTCGAGGGCTCGCTGCGGCCGGACCATGCGACGCTGGCGGCCATTCACCGCCTGCACAGCCGCGCCATCCCGTTCGAGAACCTCAATCCCTGGCTGGGCCTGCCGGTCCTGCTGGATCCTGCGGCCTTGCACGCCAAGCTGGTCGAGGGGCACCGCGGCGGCTACTGCTTCGAGCACAACCTGCTGCTGGCCAACGTGCTGCGGCAGGTCGGCTTCGCGGTCACGATGCTCGCGGCGCGGGTGCTGTGGAACGCGCCACCCGAATCGGCGCGGCCGCGCACGCACATGCTGCTGCGTGTCGAACTCGACGGCGAGAGCCTGCTGGTGGACGGCGGCTTCGGCCGCATGACGCTCACCGGCCCGCTGAAGCTGCAGGCCCAAGGGCCGCAGGACACGCCGCACGAGCGCTTCCGCCTGCTGCGCGAGGACGGCGAACTGCTGATGCAGGCGGAGGTGGGCGGTGAATGGCGCTCGGCCTACCGCTTCGACCTGCAGCCGCAGCAGCAAGTGGACTTCGAGCTGACGAGCTGGTACCTCTGCCACCACCCGGAATCGCACTTCCGGCACCGCCTCATCGCCGCGCGCACGCGCGCCGACGGCCGCGACACGCTGCTGAACAACGAACTCACCCGGCACGCGCTCGACGGGCGCAGCGAGACGCAAACCTTTGGGTCAGTCGCCGACCTGAGGACTGCGCTGCAGGAGGTGTTCGCCTTGCGCCTGCCGGACGTGCCCCTGTTGCAGCAGCGTCTGCAGGCGCTGGTCCAGCCGCAGCCGCAATAGCAGGAGCAGGCTCGAACTCAGCCGTTCACGCGCAAGCGCGCCGGGCCGGCTTCGATGCGGCCCACCACTGCCGCCTGCTCGAAGCCGCCTTCGCGGAAGATGCGCAGCACCGCGTCCGCTGCGTCGCGCGCGCAGCTCACCAGCAGCCCGCCGGAAGTTTGCGGATCGGTGAGCAGGTCGCGCGCGGTCTTGCCCAGGGCCGGATCGAGATCCACCTCGGCGCCGTAGCCGGCCCAGTTGCGGCCCGAGGCGCCGGTGACGAAGCCGTCGGCCGCCATCGCCTCCACGCCTTGCAGCAACGGTACCTGCGGCCAGTCGATCACCGCGGTGACGCCGGCGCCGCGTGCCAGCTCCAGCGTGTGGCCGGCCAGGCCGAAGCCGGTGATGTCGGTGAGCGCGTGCACGCCGGGCAGTTCGGCCAGTCGGGCACCGGGCCTGTTCAGCCGCGTGGTGGTGTCGATCAGACGGGCATAGCCGGCTTGGTCGAGCCTGGATTTCTTCAACGCGGCCGACAGCACGCCCACGCCCAGCGGCTTGCCGAGGATGAGCAGGTCGCCCGCCTTCGCATCGGCATTGCGGCGCACCTTGGACGGGTGCACCAGGCCCATCACCACCAGGCCGTAGATCGGCTCCACCGAGTCGATGGTGTGGCCGCCCGCGATGGGGATGCCCGCATCGCGGCAGACCGCCTGGCCACCCTGGATGATGCGGCCGATCACCTCCACCGGCAGCTGGTTGATCGGCATCGCCACCAACGCCAGCGCCATGATCGGCGTGCCGCCCATCGCGTACACGTCGCTGATCGCGTTGGTGGCGGCGATGCGCCCGAAGTCGAACGGATCGTCGACGATCGGCATGAAGAAGTCGGTGGTGGCGATCAGCGCCTGCTCGTCGTTGAGCTTGTACACGGCGGCATCGTCGGCGGTCTCGATGCCCACCATCAGCTGCGGCGGAAGCAGCCCGCCGGCCGAGTTGCGCAAGATCTCCGAGAGCACCCCGGGCGCGATCTTGCAGCCGCAGCCGCCGCCGTGGGAGAAGCTGGTCAGGCGGATCGGTCCGGAGGGCAGGGCGCAGGTGTCGGTGCTCATGGAGAGGCGGTGGTCGTGTCGCAGGAAGATTCGCGCGATTGTGGCAGCCGGGCCGCGTCCCTGCTGGCAGCCGGGGCGGCCAGCAGGTCGTGCAGCAGGCGCCGCACGGCGGCGGCCTCCACCCGGGGCTCGAAGCCCGCTTCGAGGGCGAGGCATTGCGCGCGCAGGCCATCGGCCCACGCGGGGTCGTTCATGAAGCGCTGCATCAGCGCGGCCAGCGCCGGCGCGTCGCCCACCGGGAAGTAGCCGCCGTAGTCCGGCCCCAGCAGGCCGACGTTGCCGTCGATGCGGCTGGCCAGCACGGGCACGCGCGAGCGCACCGCTTCGATCACCACGTTGGCACCGCCTTCCATGCGGCTCATGTGTACCAGCGCATGGCCGCGCGCGATCCAGCGCCGAGCGGCGGGCGCCGGCAAGCCACCCAGCCAGCGGTAGGCGGGCACCTCGGCCATGGTGCTGCGCGCCTGCGCGGCCAGCGCCTCGTCGAGCGGGTTGCCGATGTGGGTGATGCGCCAGCCGGGCACGGTCTTCATCAGCCGGGCGGCCTGCATCAGCGTGTGCGGGTCTTTCTCGGCGCGCAGGTGGCCCACCGCGACGAAGTCGGTGTGCATGCGGGCCTGGTCCCGACGCAGCACGCGACTGGCCGACTGCACGATGCTGCGGGCTTTTGCGCGCACCTCGGCGGGCAGGCGGTGGAGCGCTTCGGGCTGCAACACCACCACCTGATCGGCGCACTGCAATGAGTGCCGGGCCTGCGCATCACCGAGTTCGAGGTCGCGGTAGAGGTCGGTGCCCGTCAGCACCACGGCCAACGGCCGGCCTGGATGGGCGGCACGGAAGCGTTCGATCGAATCGGCCGAGCGGCGCGCGTGCAGCGCGATCAGCGCATCGGCCGGCTCTGCCTGCCAGGACAGCAGGACCTGCACCTCGGCCTTCGGCGCCAGGAAGCGCTGCCAACGTGCCGCCGTGTGCCAGTTGCCGTTGTTCGCCGCTGCAAGCGCGGGCGAGACGATGCAGACTCGGGGTTTCATTGACATCGGCGTATCTTGTCATGCACCCGGTGACGGACGAGGAGGACATCGTGGACGAGGCACGCACGCTGGCCGGCCCGGCGCTGGCCCAGGCCTTGCGGGACAGCCGCACGCGCACGCTGGCGCTGGTGCAGGACTTGAGCGACGCGCAATGGCAGGTGCCGTGCCGTCCGGGCCTGAACCCCGTGGCCTGGGAACTGGCGCATGTGGCCTGGTTCGGCGAGTTCTGGATTCTGCGCGGGCCGCACCGGGTGGACGAACACGGCCTGGTGCACGCGGCGCAGCCGCCGCGCCATGCGGGGCCCGACGGCCTGCTCGATTCGGCGCGCCTGCCGCACGCCGAGCGTTGGCGCGTGGACCTGCCTTCGCGCGCGCAGGTGCTGGCAATGCTGCAGGCCCAGCTGGAAGCATGCGTGGCCGCGTTGCCGCAGCAGGCGGACGACGAGGCGTTGTACTTCCATCGCCTGGCGCTGTTTCACGAGGACATGCACGGTGAGGCCTTCGCCTGGCTGCGCGCCACGCTGGGCTATCCGGTACCTGCCGGTGCGGCGGATCCGCCGCGCGTGCCCGCCGCGGCACCGGCGCGACTGGCCGGCGGCCCGGTGCGCGTGGGCTGGCCCGCCGGGCGGGCGGGTTTTGCCTTCGACAACGAACGGCCCGGGTGCACGCTCTTGCTGGACGACTTCGAGATCGACGGCGCGCCGGTGAGCAACCAGGCGTTCCTGCGTTTCGTCGAGGACGGCGGCTACCGCGACCCGGCGTTGTGGCCTGGGCCTGCAGGCGAGTGGCGAGCCGCGTCGGGCCTGGAGCATCCGCGACGCTGGCGCCGTGGCGCCGATGGATGGGAGCTTCGGTGGTTCGACGCCTGGCGGCCGCTGCCGCCCGATGGCGTGGCCATGCACCTGAGCGCCTGGGAGGCCGAGGCCTATTGCCGCTGGGCCGGCCGCCGCCTGCCCCGTGCGGCCGAGTGGGAGCACGCTGCGGCCGCGGGCCGCATCGGCTGGGGCGGCAGTGTCTGGGAATGGACGGCCGATGCCTTCCAGCCCTATCCCGGTTTCCGGCAAGGGCCTTACAAGGACTACTCCGCGCCCTGGTTCGGCGATCATCGCGAGCTGCGCGGCGGCGCCTTCGCCACCCACGAACGGCTGCACCACCCGCGCTACCGCAACTTCTTCCGCCCCGAGCGAACCGACGTGTTCGCCGGCTTCCGCACCGTTGCCCTCACCGTTGCCCTTTGAGCAGACGACACGACACATGAACAGACTGATCCTTGCCGCCACGCTGACGTTCGCCGCCGCGGCGGCGTTCGCGCAAGCCGCGGTGCTGCGTGTTTCGGCCATTCCCGACGAAGCCCCCACCGAGCTGCAGCGCAAGTTCAAGCCGCTGGGCGACTACCTCGAGCGCGAGACGGGCATGAAGGTGCGGTTCACGCCGGTGACCGACTATGCCGCCGTGGTGGAGGGGTTGGCCAGCCGCAAGATCGACATGGCCTGGCTGGGCGGCTTCACCTTCGTGCAGGCCAAGCTGCGCACCCAAGGCGGCGCCGTGCCCATCGTGCAGCGCGCCGAGGACGAGAAGTTCACCAGCCGCTTCATCGTGCCGGCCGGCAGCGCGGCGCGCAGTCTGGCCGACCTGAAGGGCAAGACCTTCGCGTTCGGCTCTGCCTCGTCCACCTCGGGGCACCTGATGCCGCGCCACTTCCTGCTGCAGGCCGGCATCGACCCCGACAAGGACTTCAAGGCCGTGGCCTTCTCCGGCGCGCACGACGCCACGGTGGCTTTCGTGGCCGCCGGCCGCGCAGAGGCCGGCGTGCTCAACGCCTCGGTGTGGGACAAGCTGGTCGAGTCGAACCATCCCAATGCCGCCAAGGTGAAGGTGCTGGCCACCACGCCCGCCTACTACGACTACAACTGGACCGTGCGCCCCGGCCTGGACCCCGCCCTGACGAAGAAGCTCACCGAGGCCTTCCTCAAGCTCGACCCCGCCAAGCCCGAGCACAAGGAGCTGATGGCCTTGCAGCGTGCCTCGCGCTTCATTCCCACCCAGGCTTCCAACTACGACGGCATCGAGTCGGCTGCGCGCGCGGCCGGGCTGATCAAGTGAGGCGGGGCCGCCCGTGAGCTTGCAGTTCCACAATGCCAGCCTGCGCTACGGCAACGCACGCGCCTCCCTGCAACGGCTGTCGCTGCAGGTGCAGGCTGGCGAGTGCGTGGCGGTCATCGGCCCCTCGGGCGCCGGCAAGACCAGCCTGCTGCGCCTGGCCGCCGGCGCGGTGCGGCCGAGCGAGGGGCGTGTGGAAGTGCTGGACGCCAACCCCTGGCAGTTGAGCGCTGCGCAGCTCCGGCGCCTGCGCGCTCGCGTCGGTGTGGTGCACCAGGCGCCGCCGATCCCGCCGCGGCTGCGCGTGGTGACCGCGGTGCTGGCGGGGCGGCTGGGGCAGTGGAGCGCCTGGAAGGCGCTGCGTTCGCTGCTGTATCCGGCGGACATCGCCGGCGCGCGCGAGGTGCTGGCGCGGCTGGACCTGGCGGACCGCTTGTTCGATCGCTGCGACCGGCTTTCCGGCGGACAACTGCAGCGCGTGGGCATTGCGCGTGCGCTGTACCAGCAGCCCGACCTGCTGCTGGCCGACGAGCCGGTGTCGGCGCTCGACCCCACGATGGCCGATGCGGCGGTGGGGCAGCTCATCGCCTACAGCGAATCGCGCGGCGCGACGCTGGTGGCGTCGTTGCATGCGGTGGACCTGGCGTTGAAATGGTTTCCCCGCCTCGTAGGCCTGCGTCACGGCGAACTGGTGTTCGACCTGCCGGCGCACCGGGTCGGAAGCGCGCTGCTGCAGGAGTTGTACGCGGGCGAGGGCGCGGTGCTGCCCACGCAGGCCAACGACCCCTCGGCGCTGGCGGCCCTGGCGACCGCGCGCGCCGCCGACAACGTGGTGCCGCTGGGGCGGCCGGGCTGCCGGTGAACATCATCGCTGCCGCCCCGGTGCGCGATCCGCATGCGCGCTCGCGGCTGACCGCCGTGGCGGTGGCGCTGCTCGTGCTGTGGCCGGTGCTGGTGCTGTCGGAGTTCAAGCCCTGGCAATTGTTCGAGGCCGGCAACCTGCAGGTGATGGGCGGCTTCCTGGCCGGTTTCTGGCCACCCAGCCATGCGCCCGGGTTCCTGGGCCTGCTGCTCGAGGCGACGCTGCAGACGCTGGCCATGGCCACGGCGGGCATCGCGATGGCGCTGATGATCGCGGCGCCGCTGGGCGTGGCCATGACGCAGGCGCTGTCGGTCTCGCGCATCGGCCCCGGCCCCGGTCGCTGGCGCGCCGAAGGGCTGCGCCATGCGGTGCGTGCGGGGCTGGCGTTGCTGCGCGCGATTCCCGAGGTGGTGTGGGCGCTGGTCTTCGTGCGAGCACTGGGCCTGGGGCCCGCGGCCGGCGTGCTGGCGCTGGCCATCACCTACGGCGGCATGCTGGGCAAGGTGTACGCCGAGATCCTGGAGTCCACCGACACCCGGCCTGCGCGCGCGCTGCTCGAGGCGGGCGGCGGCAGGACCGCGGCGCTGTTCTACGGCTTGCTGCCCAGCGCCGCGCAGGAACTCGCCTCTTACACGGTGTACCGCTGGGAGTGCGCGGTGCGGGCCTCGGTGGTGATGGGTTTCGTGGGCGCCGGCGGGCTGGGCCAGCTGATGGACCAGTCGATGAAGATGCTCAACGGCGGCGAGGCCAGCGCGATCCTGCTCACCTTCTTGCTGCTGGTGATGCTGGCCGACGCACTGAGCGCCGCCTTGCGAAAGCTGCTGGCATGAACGGTGCTGACGTCTCGGCGGCCGAGAAGGCGCAGGCGGCAGGGCCGTGCCTGACCTGCGTGGCGGTGAGCGCTGTGCTGCTGGTCGCGGTGGTGGCCAGCTTCGTGTACCTGGACATCGACTACCGCGGACTGTTCGGTGCCGAGTCGCTGCGGCTGATGGCGCGCTTCGTCGGCGAGTTTTTCCCGCCGGACCTGTCGCCCGGTTTCGTGGCCAAGGTCGGCTGGGGGGCGCTGCAGACCTTGGCCGTCTCCGCGCTGGGCACACTGCTGGCCGCCGGCGCGGGGGCGCTGCTGGCGATGCCGGCGGCCGGACGCTGGGGGGCGGCGTCACGCGGCAGCGCGCGTTTCGTGCTCAACGTGCTGCGCAGCGTGCCGGAGCTGGTGTGGGCGGCGCTGATGGTGGTGGCGGCCGGCCTCGGGCCTTTTGCCGGCGCGCTGGCGCTCGCACTGCACACCAGCGGCGTGCTGGGGCGCCTGTTCGCCGAGGCGCTGGAGAACGCGCCGTCCGCGCCCGAAGCCGCGCTGGCGAATGCCGGCTCCGGCGCCGTGGCCGCGTTCGCCTATGGCACGCTGCCGCTGGTGTTGCCGCAGTGGCTGGCCTACATGCTGTACCGGTGGGAGATGAACATCCGCATGGCGGCCGTGCTGGGCTTCGTGGGGGCGGGCGGGCTGGGGCAGATGCTGTACTACCACCTGTCGATCTTTCAGCAGGCGCAGGCCAGCACCGCGCTGCTGGCGGTGCTGCTGCTGGTGTTCGTGGTCGATGCGTTGAGCAGCCGCCTGCGCAGGGGCCTGGCGCCGGCTTACGCCTGAGACCCGCCAGGCGCGGAACGGCAATTGCCACCCGGGAGGAATCGCATCCCCCAGGAGCCCCGCATGAAAGCCTTGTGCTGGCATGGCAAGCAGGACGTGCGCTGCGACAGCGTCCCGGATCCCTGCATCGAGGAGCCGCGCGACGCCATCGTCAAGGTTTCGAGTTGCGCGATCTGCGGCTCCGACCTGCACCTGTTCGACGGCTTCATGCCCGGCATGAAACACGGCGACGTGATGGGCCACGAGTTCATGGGCGAGGTGGTCGAGGTGGGCGCCGGCAACAGGAAGCTCAAGGTGGGCGACCGCGTGGTGGTGCCCTTCACCATCTGCTGCGGCGAGTGCGACCAGTGCCGGCGCGGCAACTGGTCGGTGTGCGAGCGCAGCAACCGCAACAAGGCGGTGGCCGACAAGGTGTTCGGCCACACCACGGCCGGCCTGTTCGGCTACACCCATCTCACAGGCGGCTATGCCGGCGGGCAGGCCGAGTACGTGCGCGTGCCGTTTGCCGACGTGGCGCCGGTGAAGGTGCCAGACCGGCTGAGCGACGAGCAGGTGCTGTTCCTCGGCGACATCTTCCCCACCGGCTGGCAGGCCGCGGTGGCCTGCGAGATCGAGCCCACCGACACGGTGGCCGTCTGGGGCGCCGGCCCGGTGGGCCAGTTCGCGCTGCGCAGCGCGTTGCTGCTGGGCGCCGAGCAGGTGGTGTGCATCGACCACCTGGAAGACCGCCTCAGCATGGCGCGCGCCGGCGGTGCCATCACCATCGACTTCAAGCAAGAGAGTGTGCTCGAGCGCCTGCAGGAACTCACCGCCGGCAAGGGTCCCGACAAGTGCATCGACGCAGTGGGCATGGAGGCGCACGTCACGCGATCGGTCGATTCGGTGTACGACCGAGCCAAGCAGGCGCTGATGTGGGAGACCGACCGCCCGCACGTGCTGCGCGAGATGATCTACGCGTGCCGGCCGGGCGGCGTGCTCTCCGTGCCCGGTGTCTATGGCGGGCTGGTGGACAAGCTGCCGTTCGGCGCGTTGATGAACAAGGGGCTGACGCTGCGCACCGGCCAGACGCATGTGAACCGCTGGACCGACGAGCTGCTGCAGCTCATCGACGACGGCCAGATCGATCCGTCCTTCGTCGTCACGCATACCGCGCCGCTGGAAGACGGGCCCGATCTGTACTGGACCTTCCGCAACAAGACCGACGGCTGCGTGAAGGTCGTGCTCAAACCCTGAAGGCGAGGAGACGCGATGGGATTGCGGATGACGACAAGGTCGCCGGCGGCCGGCACGCTGGCGGTGCTGGTCGGCGCGGCGGTGGTGCTGGGAATCGTGGCAGTGCGCCGGCTGCGCCACGGGCAAGCCGGCGCGCCCGTGTGCGACTACGGCGACCGCAGCGGCTTCCCGCGGCCGGCGGCGGAGATGCGCGGTGCGGCGCGCCGCAGCTCGTCGCAACCGCCCGGCCGCGACGCTGCGCCCACGGCGCCGCAAGCACCAGGCGCCATCCACTGAGCGCCGCGGGCGCCGGCGGACGGCCAAAGCGACAAAGGCCAGGGCGGTTGCCCTGGCCTTTGCGTTTGTATCGGTGGTGGTGTAGTTCCCCACTAGAGGAAACCAGCCTGCCGCATAGGCGGGTCCACCGTGGGCGTGATTATACGTGACGGGCGCATCCGAGGAAAAACCGGACGCCCCCGCGCACTTCCTCGCTGCATCAGGCCGCGAACTGTCTAGGGTTCGATCCTCAAAGGCGGAATCGAACACGGCGGCAAGGGGTTGTTCCTATTTTTCGTCGAAATATTGCATTGGACGAATAAACGGAACATACTCCCACCATGCTCGCCGACACCCACACCCAGCGCGTCCTCGATCTGGCCAGCCAGAAGGGGCTGCTGCGCGCCAGCGATCTGGACGCCATCGACGCGCCCCGGGTCGTCCTGACGCGCCTGACCGCCGCCGGGCTGCTGGACAAGGTCGGTCGCGGCCTTTACCGCCGGCCCAGTCAGCCGGGGTCGGAGCACGAAGGCCTCGCGACCGTCGCCACCAAGGTACCGCAAGCCGTGTTCTGCCTGCTGACCGCGCTGCAATTCCACGAGCTGACCACTCAGCTGCCACGCCAGATCTGGATCGCCATGCCGCGCGGCAGCCACGCACCCCGGATCGACTATCCACCGATCAAGATGGTTCAGATGACGGGCGACGTCTACACGGCGGGCGTCGAGGAGCATCTGCGCGACGGCGTGAAGCTGCGGGTGTACGGCGCGGCCAAGACGGTGGTGGACTGCTTCAAGCACCGCAACAAGATCGGCCTGGACGTGGCGCTGGAGGCGCTGAAGGACGTGCGCGCCAAGCGCAAGGCCTCGGCGGACGACCTGTGGCGCTACGCGAAGATCTGCCGCGTCGCCAACGTCATGCGCCCCTATCTGGAGGCCGTCGAATGAACAACGTCGCGGCCTCCGTGCGCGCTCGCCTGCTCAACGTCGCCAAGGCGCAGGGCGTCGACTTCAATCAAGTGCTGGTGCGCTTCGCGCTGGAGCGCATTCTTTACCGCCTGAGCCAGTCCGAGCATGCGGATCGTTTTCTGCTCAAGGGTGCGCTGCTGTTCACGCTCTGGTACGACATGCCGCACCGCGCCACGCGTGACGCCGATCTGCTCGGCTTCGGTGCGAGCGATCTGGAATCCGTGGCCCAGACCTTCCGCGACATCGCCAGCATCGCGGCGGACGACGGCATCGTGTTCGACCCGGCCTCGGTCGCTGCCGCGGAAATCCGCAAGGACGCCGGATACGCTGGCGCGCGCGTCCTCATCAGCGGCGAGCTGGCCAAGGCCAGGTGCAAGACGCAGATCGACATCGGCTTCGGCGACGCTGTGACACCCGGCCCCGTCGATGCGACCTATCCCGTGCTGCTGGCCGACCTGCCTGCGCCGCATCTGCGCACTTATCCCATCTACACCGTCGTCGCGGAGAAGCTCCACGCCATCGCGCTGCTGGGCATGACCAACAGCCGGTTGAAGGACTACCTCGACCTGTCGGTGCTACTGGAGCGCGAAACCCTGGACATCGATCTGCTGGCGCAGGCGGTCAAGGCCACCTTCGAGCGGCGCGGCATGGCCGTGCCCACCGATTTGCCGGTCGGCCTCACGGATGAGTTCGCGAACGATTCCTCGCGGCAGGCACTGTGGCAGGCGTTCCTCAAGAAGAACGAGCTTGCGCCCGAACCCTTGGCCACCATCGTGGATCGGCTGCGGGCGGCCTTGGAACCAGCGTTGAACCGAGCCGTTTGATGACGGCCACTTCGTAGACGCAGCAACTTCGCGTCCATAGTCACGGTCGGTCGCGGCTTCCATGCGGACTTTGCATGGAGACCCCGACGATGACCCGACACTGCGCCTGCTGCGACAAACCCTTCGCGCCCCGCCCGCAAGTTCCCGACCAAGCCTACTGTTCCGCGCCCGACTGTCAGCGGGCCCGCAAGCGCCAGTGGCAACGGGTCAAGCTCCAGTCCGATCCGGACTACCGGATCAACCAGCGCGCCGCCCAGCAGGCCTGGTCGCAGCGCAATCCGGACTACTGGCGCAACTACCGCGACGCCCGGCCCGAGTACGTGCAGCGCAACCGAGAGCAGCAGGTGGCGCGCGATGCCTGTGAGCGGGATCGGGCGCGGGAGGCCGATCTTGCAAAGATGGACGTGTGCGACCTGCCGACCGGCCTGTACCGCATCACGCGGCACCCAGGGTTTTCGAGGGAAAACGGCGGTTCGTGGGTCGTCGAAATCACGCCGGTGGCCGTGACGTGTCTGCGCAAGATGGACGTGTCAAGAGAGGACTTGATCGACGCCTCGTCGATTCGCCCGTAACTTCACTGCCAAACGGGTTCTCGAACATCCTGCATGGCAACGATTCCAACCGTGTGCGTTGCCGCCGTGCGGCGGCCGCGCGCCCATTGAAGGGAGCGGCAGACCCGAGATCGCCAATCACAGAGTGACCGGGCCTATGCAATCGAACGAATCGCCTCCAAGTCCGCCGGGGTCGGTGTTCCGCGCCGCGCAGTACGTGCGCATGTCCACCGAGCACCAGCAGTACTCGACGGAGAACCAGGCCGACAAGATCCGCGAGTACGCTGCCCGGCGCAACATCGAAATCGTCCGCACCTACGCCGACGAGGGCAAGAGCGGGCTTCGCATCGACGGTCGGCAGGCGCTCCAGCAACTGATCGGCGACGTGCAGGCGGGCAAGGCCGATTTCCAGATCATCCTCGTCTACGACGTGAGCCGCTGGGGCCGGTTCCAGGACGCCGACGAAAGCGCCTACTACGAATACATCTGCCGCCGCGCCGGGATTCAGGTCGCCTACTGCGCCGAGCAGTTCGAGAACGACGGCTCGCCCGTGTCCACCATCGTCAAGGGCGTCAAGCGCGCGATGGCGGGCGAATACAGCCGTGAGCTGTCGGCCAAGGTGTTCGCGGGCCAGTGCCGTCTGATCGAACTCGGCTTCCGGCAAGGTGGGCTCGCGGGCTACGGCCTGCGGCGCGTGCTGATCGACCAGTCCGGATCGGTGAAGGGACAGCTTTCGCTCGGCGAGCACAAGAGCCTGCAGACCGGCCGCGTGATCCTGCAGCCCGGCCCGGACGAGGAAGTCGCCACCGTGAACCGCATCTACCGCTGGTTCGTCGAGGACAACGTGCTCGAATCCGAGATCGCCGACCGGCTCAACTCCCAGGGCATCCTCACCGATCTGGGCCGGGCGTGGACACGGGCCACGGTGCGCGAGGTGCTGTCCAACGAGAAGTACATCGGCAACAACGTCTACAACCGGCGCTCCTTCAAGTTGAAGAAGGTGCGTGTGGTGAACCGCCCGGAGATGTGGATCAAGAAGGAAGGCGCGTTCGAAGGCATCGTGCCGCCCGATCTGTTCTACACGGCGCAGGGCATCCTTCGGGCGCGCGCCCACCGCTTCAGCGACGAGGAGCTGATCGAGAAGCTGCGGCGGCTGTTCCAGCAGCATGGCTACTTGTCCGGCCTGATCATCGACGAAGCCGAAGGGATGCCGTCGTCGGCGGCCTACGCGCACCGCTTCGGCAGCCTGATCCGCGCCTACCAGACGGTCGGCTTCACGCCGGATCGGGACTACCAGTATCTGGAGGTCAACCAGTTCCTGCGCCGCCTGCACCCGGAGATCGTCGGCCAGACCGAGCGGATGATCGCCGGGGTCGGCGGCGCGGTCGTGCGTGATCCGGCGACCGACCTACTCACCGTCAACGACGAATTCACCGTCTCGCTCGTGCTGTCGCGCTGCCAGTTGCTCGACAACGGACACCGCCGCTGGAAGGTGCGCTTCGACACCGGCCTGACGCCGGACATCACGGTCGCCGTCCGGCTCGAAGAAACCAATCAAGCCCCGCTGGACTACTACCTGCTGCCGCGTCTGGACTTTGGCCAGCAGCGCATCCACCTCGCCGACCGCAACGCCATTGAGTTCGACAGCTATCGCTTCGACGACCTGGACTATCTCTACGGCATGGCCCGGCGCTACCGCATCCGGAGGGTCGCATGAGCCAAAGCAAGCAGCACCGCAGCGCCGAACTGCGGATGATCCCCATCGGCAGCATCGAGGTGCTCAACACGCGCGAGCGCAACCATCGCGTGTTCCACGAGATCGTCGGCAATATCCGCGACATCGGCCTGAAGAAGCCCATCACGGTGACGCCGCGCCCGGGCGAGGATGGTGGCGAGCACTACCTGTTGATTTGCGGCGAAGGCCGGTTGAAGGCGTACAAGTCGCTGAAGCAGGACAGCATCCCGGCGCTCGTGGTGGAGGTCGATACCGAGGAGGCGTACATCATGAGCCTCACCGAGAACATCGCCCGGCGCAAGTTCCACCCGGTGGAATTGCTGGTCGGCATCGGCCAGTTGCGCGACAAGGGCTACGACAAGAAGGTCATCGCCGACAAAACCGGCCTCAGCGTCGAATACGTCCAGGGTGTGCTGTACCTGCTGAAGAACGGCGAGGAGCGCCTGCTGATGGCTGTCGAGTCGGGCCGCATTCCGCTGAACTCGGCAATCACCATCGCGGGCGCGGGCAACGACGACAAGGCGATCCAGTCCGCCCTCAGGACGCCTACGAATCCGGCAAGCTGCGTGGCAGCCAGTTGATCCAGGCACGGCGGGTGATCGAGCGTCGCCGCACGCTGGGCCGGTCACTCGCGCGCGGTGTGAATTCGCGCAAGGCCGCGCCGTCGGCGGATGTCCCGCCGTCGAGCCTCGTGCGCAGCTACCAGCGCGAGGTCGAGCGGCAGAAGCAGATGGTCAAGAAGGCCGAGTTCGCGCAGCGTTGCCTGCTGTTCGTGGTCGGAGCGTTGCACGAGCTGCTGGCCGACGAGAACTTCACCAACCTGCTGCGCGCCGAAGGGCTGGACACCTTGCCGCAGTATCTGGCGGATCGGGTCTGGCCGCGGAGCAGCGCATGAGCACCGTGTCGCTGGGCTTCCTGTTCGAGCCGCAAACGCTGCCGCTCGACGCGATCCTGCTGTCGCACAAGCAGCCCGTGGGCCTGACCGAGACGCGCAAGTTCAAACAGATCGCAGCCTCGATCAAGGCCGTCGGCCTGATCGAACCGTTGTCGGTCAGCCCGAAGGACAAGAAGACCGGCAAGTACCTGCTGCTCGATGGCCACACGCGGCTGGTGGCGCTGACGGAGCTGGGCTACACCGATGCGCCGTGCCTGATCGCCACCGACGATGAGAGCTACACCTACAACAACCGGATCAACCGGCTCTCGACGATCCAAGAGCACTTGATGATCCAGCGCGCCGTCAAGCAAGGCGTGGTCACGCCCGCCAAGCTCGCCGAGGCGCTGGACGTCGACGTCACCAGCATCTTCCGGAAACTGAACCTGCTCGACGGGATCGCGCCGGAAACCGCCGAGCTGCTGAAGGATCAGCAGTTCTCGTTCCACCTGAGTGCCGTGCTGCGCAAGATGAAGCCGACGCGCCAAGTCGAGTGCGTGGAGCTGATGCTGTCGTCCAACAACCTGACGGTCGCCTTCGCCAGGGCGATGCTGGTCGCCACGCCCGCGAACCTGCTGGTCGGCGAAACCAAGCCCAAGAAGATGGAAGGCGTTACCGCCGACCAGATGATGAAGATGGAGCGCGAGATGGGCAACCTGCACGAACAGTTCAAGCTGATCGAGCAGTCCTACAGCCAGGACATGCTCAATCTGGTGTTGGCCCGAGGGTATCTCGGCAAGCTGCTGGGCAACGAGGCGGTGTTCCGCTTCCTGTCGCAGAAGCATCCGGACATGCTCACCGAGTTCGGCGGCATCGTTCAAGCCACGTCGCTGGACAAGTGAATGGCCGCGTCACCATCGCCGGTCGCCACGACCCGGAGCCTCTCGACGATGTGGACGGCGACGAGATGGCGGACGCGCACCGCAATGCGCCGCAGGCCGATCCCGCCGGCCTCTACGGCCTGATCGGCGACGTCGCCCGCGCGGGCAGTGAAGGCACGGAAACCAACGCCTGCGCCATCGCCGCCAACTTCATGGCCTATCTGTCCTGCGCGGTCGGGCGCGGTGTGTACCTGCCCATCGGCAACACCCGGCACCACGCGCGGCTGTTCTGCCTGCACGTCGGGCGCTCGGGCCGTGGCCGCAAGGGTGACGCGGTGTCGCTGGTGCTGCGCATCGATCAGGTGTTGCGGGCGATGGACGAGGCCTTCGCGCCGCAGATTCATCGTGGCGGCCTGTCCACCATTTCCGTCGGCACACGCACAAGAGGTTAATGAACAACACCGTCTGCGAGTGCCACGGCGAAGAAGTTGGCGCAGGTTTCGAGAGAGGATAGGGCGGAATAGGGGCGAACTGGGCGCGTCGTGGCTGTCGGGCGACCGGCTGGTGGCACACGCAGAATGGCCGGGACCTCCGCGTGGTGTGCGGATTCCGCAAAGGAAAACGCCCAACCGAGAACGGTTGGGCGCTGAATAGTGGTGGAGACGAGGAGGATCGAACTCCCGACCTTCGCATTGCGAACGCGACGCTCTCCCAGCTGAGCTACGTCCCCGATGAGCCGCGCATTCTAGCACCACCGCCAGCGCGGGATTCGGCTCTGGCGCGCGGCGGCTTCACGCGCTAGAAAGCCAGATCGCAGACGAACAGGAGGACCGGCTCATGGCCCAGCCCACGCCCGAGTGGCTCGATGCCCAGTACAACAACCGTGCCCGCGTGCCGGACCATCCGCGCATCCTGGAGCGCTGGGCCACCGCCTCGGCGCTGACGCGCGAGCGCTCGTCGCGCCGGCTCGACCTGCGCTACGGCAACGAGGCCCATCAAACGCTCGACATGTTCCTCTCGCCGCGCGACCGCGCGCCGGTGCTGCTGTTCATCCATGGCGGCTATTGGCGCGCGCTGGACAAGTCCGATCAGTCGTTCCTGGCGGCCTCGTTCGTCGCCGATGGCGCGATGGTCGTGATCCCCAACTACGCGCTGTGCCCGGCAGTGACGGTGGAAACCATCGCGCTGCAGCTGGTGGACGCGGTGGCATGGACCGTGCGCCATGCGGCCTTGTATGGTGGCGACCCGTCGCGGCTGGTAGTGGCAGGCCACTCGGCCGGCGGGCACCTGGCGGCGATGATGCTGTCGTGCGACTGGGCCAGCGTGGGACTGCCTGCGCGGGCGGTGTCGGCCGCGATGGCGATCTCCGGCCTGTTCGACCTGGCGCCGGTGGCGCGGGTGCCGTTCCTGCAGCAGGACCTGAAGCTCACGCCCGCGTCGGTGCGCCGGCTCAGCCCGGCGCTCTTTCCGGCCCCCAGGGGGCGGCTGCTCGCGCTGGTGGGTGGCGACGAGAGCGAGGAGTTCAAGCGCCAGAACCGGCTGATCCGCGAGGCCTGGGGGGCGAAGGCCGTGCCCGTGTGCGAGGAGGTGCCCGGAACCAACCACTTCACCGTATTGCACGAGCTGGCAGATCCGGCCTCGCGCATGCACCGCCTGGCGCTCGATCTGTTGCAGATCAAGGGCGCCGGCACATAGCGCCGCTCTATGCGGTGCATTGAACCTTTGTATTGGCTTTGGCCGGGTCGGCTGGGCTACCGTGTGTGACGCGCCGCTTCAGCCGGATCCGCCGCGGCGGCCGTTGGACTTCATCATCGAGGAGAGCACCATGGGCTTGAAGGGATCGAAGACCGAGCAGAACCTGAAGGACGCGTTCGCCGGCGAATCGCAGGCGAACCGGCGCTACCTTTACTTCGCGAACAAGGCCGACATCGAAGGCCAGAACGACGTGGCGGCGCTGTTCCGCTCCACCGCCGAGGGCGAGACCGGCCATGCGCACGGCCACCTCGAGTTCCTGGAACAGGTGGGCGACCCGGCCACCGGCCTGCCGATCGGACGCACGCGCGACAACCTCAAGGCTGCCGTGGCCGGCGAGACGCACGAGTACACCGACATGTACCCCGGCATGGCGCGCACCGCGCGCGAAGAGGGCTTCGACGAGATCGCCGACTGGTTCGAGACGCTGGCCAAGGCCGAGCGCTCGCATGCCAACCGCTACCAGAAGGCGCTGGACGCGTTGGTCGACTGAACGGCTGCAGGACACAACCACACAAGGGGCTCGCATCGAGCCCCTTTTCGCGAGGAGCAGGCGTATGGGCCAGCGCGAGGGCAACCTGGAGGCGCCGACGCGGCATGCGATCGACTGGCGCAACCCGGCCTACTACGACGAGCAGCAGGCCTTCGACGAGATGCACCGCATCTTCGACATCTGCCACGGCTGCCGCCGCTGCGTGAGCCTGTGCCAGAGCTTCCCGACGCTGTTCGACCTGGTGGACGAAGGGCCCACCGGCGAGATGGACGGCGTGAAGCGCGAGGACTACTGGAAGGTCGTGGACCAGTGCTACCTGTGCGACCTGTGCTACATGACCAAGTGCCCCTATGTGCCGCCGCACCCCTGGCAGCTCGATTTCCCGCACACGATGCTGCGCGCCAAGGCCATCAAGTTCAAGCAGGGGCGCGTGGGCAAGGGCGAGGCGCTGCTGGCGTCCACCGACGTGCACGGCCAGTTCGCCGGCATCCCGGTGGTGGTGCAGGCGGTCAATGCGGTCAACCGCACGAAGCCCGCGCGCAAGGCGATGGACAAGCTGCTGCACGTGCACCCAGAGGCCTGGCTGCCCGAGCTGGCGAAGCAGCGCTTCCGCTGGAGCGCGCCCCGGCGCAGCAAGCTGCAGGCGGCCACGCAGGGCGAGCGCACGCCGGGCAAGGTGGCGATCTTCGCCACCTGCTACGTCAACTACAACGAGCCCGGCATCGGCCGCGACCTGATCGCGCTGCTGGAGCACAACGACATCCCCTACGAGATCGTCGAAAAGGAGCAGTGCTGCGGCATGCCCAAGCTGGAGCTGGGCGACCTGGACTCGGTGGCGCGGCACAAGGAAGCCAACATCCCGTTGCTGGCGCGCTATGCGCGCGAGGGCTATGCCATCGTCTCGGCGATCCCGAGCTGCACGCTGATGTTCAAGCAGGAGCTGCCGCTGATGTTCCCTGACTGCGCCGACACGCAGGCGGTGAAGCAGGCGATGTTCGACCCGTTCGAGTACCTGGTGGCGCGCCACCGCGACGGCCTGCTGAAGACCGATTTCCGCAACCCGCTGGGCAAGGTGAGCTACCACATCCCCTGCCACGGCCGGGTGCAGAACATCGGCCGGCGCACCGAAGAGATGCTGCTGCTCGTCGGCAAGCACGTGGAGGTGAAGCTCAACGTGGTGGAGCGCTGCTCCGGCCATGCCGGCACCTATGGCGTGAAGACCGCCACCCACCCCGTGGCCATGAAGATCGGCAAGCCGGTGTTCAAGGCCATGGCCAAGGACGAGCCCGACGTGATCAGCAGCGACTGCGCGCTGGCCGGCCACCACATCGCGCAAGGCATGGCGCAGGCCGGCACGCCGCCGAAGGCGCTGAAACATCCGATCAGCCTGGTGCGCCAGGCCTATGGCATCTGAAGGAGGTTCGAGATGACCATCACCCCCGACAGCCTGATGACGCTGGAGGCCTATGCCAAGTGGCGCAAGGCGCACCAGGCCGATGTGATCGCCCATCGCCGCGCGCGCACGGTCCTGCTGGGCGAACACATGAGCCTGCAGTTCGAGGACGAGCAGACCATCCGCTACCAGATCCAGGAGATGCTGCGCGTGGAGCGCATCTTCGAGGAAGAGGGCATCCAGCAGGAGATCGACGCCTACCTGCCGCTGGTGCCCGACGGCAGCAACTGGAAGGCCACCATGATGCTCGAGTATCCCGACGTCCACGAGCGCAAGCGAGAGCTGGCGCGCCTGATCGGCGTGGAGGACCGCATGTTCGTCGAGGTGGAGGGGCAGCCGCGCATCTACGCCATCGCCGACGAGGACCTCGACCGCGAAACGGCCGAGAAGACCTCGTCGGTGCACTTCCTGCGCTTCGAGTTCCCGGCGGCCGCGCGCGAGGCCGTGCGCGCGGGCGCGCAGGTGAAGCTGGGCTGCGACCACACCCACTACCCGGTGCACCTGACGCTGCCGCCCGAGACCCTGGCCCTGCTGGCGGGTGACCTTCGCTAGGGCAGGCAAGATGCCTATTTATTCAGTTGGGAAAAACTATCGAATTGCTGCATTGAATAGCTTATAGTCTGTGTATCGGGAACCGCAACGGGGGCGCTTCAGTCCCACCCCGATCCGCAGACACATCAAGGAGTGCAGCACATGAAAACTGTTGGCGACAAGCTCGAATCGTTCAGCGTCACCGGCGTCAAGCCCGGCTTCAACCACCACGAGGAAAACGGCGTCTCGGCGTTCGAGACCCTCACCGAGAAGAGCTTCGCGGGCAAGTGGAAGATCATCTACTTCTATCCCAAGGACTTCACCTTCGTCTGCCCGACCGAGATCGTCGGCTTCGACAAGCTGGGCCCGCAATTCGAGGAGCGCGACGCGGTGCTGCTCGGCGGCTCCACCGACAACGAGTTCTCCAAGCTCGGCTGGCGCCGTGAGCACAAGGACTTGAACGGCCTGAAGCACTGGCAGTTCGCCGACGTGACCGGCTCGCTGATCGACCAGCTCGGCGTGCGCGACAAGGAAGCCGGCGTGGCCCTGCGCGCCACCTTCATCGTGGACCCCGACAACACCATCCAGCACGTCAGCGTGAACAACCTCAACGTGGGCCGCAGCCCCGAGGAGATCCTGCGCATCCTCGACGGCCTGCAGACCGACGAGCTGTGCCCGTGCAACCGCGGCGTGGGCGGCTCGACGCTCTGACCCTTGACACAGCCCGGCTTGCGCCGGGCTTTTTTGCCGGCACAAAATAGGAGAAAGCTATGGATTATCTGAATTCGATCAAGGAACAGATTCCCGACTACGCCAAGGACATCCGCCTCAACCTCGACGGCGTGATCGCGCGTTCCAGCCTGGCCCCGGAAGATGCCCTCGGCTGCGCGCTGGCCGCGGCCTTTGCCGCCAAGAGCCCACAGCTGGTGGAAGCCTTGCGCGCCAACACGCCCGCCACCGAAGCGAATGCCGCGCTCACGGCGGCCGCGTTGATGGGCATGAACACCGTCTGGTACCCCTTCGTCGAGATGGCGGGTGACGACGACCTGAAGGGCATGCGCGCCGAGCTGCGCATGAACGCCTACGCCACCTCGGGCGGCGTGGCGAAGAAGAAGTTCGAGGCCTACGCGCTCGCGGCGTCCGTGGTGGGCAAGTGCCATTTCTGCGTGAAGAGCCATTACGACCTGCTGAAGAAGGAAGGCCTGACCACCCAGCAGTTGCGCGACATCGGCCGCATCGCGGCGGTGATCAGCGCCGCGGCGCAGGTGCTCACCGTCGGCTGACGCAGCGGGCGGGCAGAAAGCCCGCTGGTGCGGCGACAAGCGCCGAGGCATCATCGGCCGGTGCCGCGCATCCAGTTCACGCCGCAACTGCGGCGCTTCACCGAGACGCCCGTGGTCGACACGCCGGCGGCCACGCTGCGCGAGGCGCTGGAGGCCGCGTTCGCGGTGAATCCGCGCCTGCGCGGCTACGTGCTCGACGACCAGGGCCACCTGCGGCCCAACGTGGTGGTGTTCATCGATGGCCGGCGCTGTGCCGACCGCGTGGCGCTTGCCGACCCGCTGCTGCCCCGCAGCCAGGTGCACGTGCTCCAGGCGCTGTCGGGCGGCTGACTCACCGCATTCGAGAGGAGACGCACCATGACTTCCCGCGCCTGGGCCGCCACCCGCAAAGGCTTGTTCGAACTGCAGCGCCGTGCCGCCGGGTGGGAGATCGAGCGCGTGCATTTCCTCGCCGAGCCGGTGAGCATGCTGCTGCCGCCCAGGCCTGACGGCCGCATGCTGGCGGCGCTGAACCTCGGCCACTTCGGCGTGAAGCTGCACGCCTCGCCGGACGCGGGCCACAGCTGGCAGGAAGTGGCCGCGCCCAGCTATCCCGAGCAACCGGCCGACGCGCAGGGCCCCGAGTGGAAGCTGCAGCAGGTCTGGGCCCTGGAGCAGGACGCCAACGGCACCGTCTGGGCCGGCACCTTGCCCGGCGGGCTGTTCCGCTCCGACGACTTCGGCCAGCGCTGGCAGCTGGTGGAGCCGCTGTGGCGCATGCCCGAGCGCACCGAATGGTTCGGCGGCGGGGCCGACGTGCCCGGCATCCATTCGATCTGCCTGCATCCCGAGCGCCCGCAGGAGCTGCTGGTGGGCGTGAGCTGCGGCGGCTGCTGGGTCACGCGCGACGGCGGCGAAACCTGGCAAGTGCAGGCCAAGGGCATGCGGGCGGCCTACATGCCGCCCGAGCAGGCGGGCAACGAGAACACCCAGGATCCGCACCGCGTGGTGCGCTGCGACGCCGCGCCCGACGTGCTGTGGACGCAGCATCACAACGGCATCTTCCGCAGCACCGACAACGCGGCCAGCTGGCAGGAGATCGAAGCGCCGGTGTCCAGCTTCGGCTTTGCGGTGGCGGTGCACCCGGAAGAGCCGGACACCGCGTGGTTCGTGCCCGCGGTGAAGGACGAGCGCCGCATCCCGGTGGACGGCGCGCTGGTGGTCAACCGCACGCGCGACGGCGGCAAGACTTTCGAAACCCTGCGCACCGGCCTGCCGCAACACCACTGCTACGACCTGGTGTACCGCCACGGCCTCGCGATCTCGCCCGACGGCAACAGCCTGCTGATGGGCAGCACCACCGGCGGGCTCTGGGTCACCGACAACCAGGGCGATGCGTGGAACGTGGTGTCGCTGAACCTGCCGCCGATCTACGCGGTGGCGTTCGGCTGACGCAACGCGGCCCATTCCGGCCCGCAAGGCGCCTCGATCGCGAGCGCGCCGCCGCCGGCAAGCGGCATCTCGATCCGCTGCGCATGCAGCCACAAGCGCTGCACGCCCAGCCATTGCGCCACCGCGCGGTTGTGCGGGCCCTTGCCGTGCGTGGTGTCGCCGACCAGCGGATGCGCGATCTGCTTGAAGTGGCGGCGTATCTGGTGGCGGCGGCCGGTGAGCGGCTCCACCGCCAGCAGCGCATAGCGGCTGGTGGGGTGGCGGCCGTCCACGCTGAACGGCCACTCGAGGCACTGCAGGCGCCGGTAGCGCGTGAGCGCCGGCAGGTGCGGCTGGCCGGTGGACGGGCGTTCCGGGTCGCGGGCCAGCGGATGGCCGATGTCGCCGGCTTCGGGCGGCCAGCCGCGCGCCAGGGCCAGGTAGTGCTTGCGCACCGTGCCGCTTTCGAAGGCCAGGCGCCCGTGGCGCGCGGCGTCGGCATGGCGGGCGAAGAGCAGCACGCCCGAGGTGGCCTTGTCCAGCCGGTGCAGCGGCCACAGGCGCTGGCCGAGCTGGTCGCGCAGCAGCTTCAGCGCACTGTGGTCTTCTCGCGCGTCCAGCGCACTGGGGTGCACGAGCAGGCCGCAGGGCTTGTCGATCGCGACGAGGTCGGCATCGAGGTGCAGGATGCGCAGCGGCTCGTTCATGAAGGCCGCGCCGCGAAGTCGCCGTCCACGTAGTACCACCGGCCTCCTTCGCGCACGAAGCGGCTCGTCTCGTGCAGGCGGTGCGCGCGGCCGCCCAGCTTGCTGCGCGCCACGAACTCGACCACCGCGTGGTCGGCGTCCTGCGCCACGTGACGTTTGACTTCGAGCCCCAGCCATTTGAGGCCGGGCTCGCCGGGCTGCAGCGCGCCGGGCCGCGTGCTCGTGTGCCAGGTGGCCAGCAAGTAGTCGGGGAGATCCATCACGTAGGCGCTGTAGCGCGACCGCATCAAGGCTTCGGCATCGGGCGCCTGCAGGTGCTCAGGCCCTGCATGCCAGCGTCCGCAGCAGGCCGGGTAGGCGCGGCCGCTGCCGCAAGGGCAGTCCTTGGGCATGCTCACAGCACGAGCTCCCAGTTCTCGCCCACCAGGTCGGCGCCGAAGCTTCGGTGCGGCTCGGTGGCGACCAGCCGGTAGCCTTCGGCCTTGTAGAGGCTGCGCGCGGCGCTCAGCGTGCTTTGTGTCCACAAGCGGATGCGCCGGTAGCCCGCCGCCCGCGCGAAGCGGGTGCATTCGGCCACCAGGCGCTTGCCCAGGCCCAGGCCGCGCGCGCTGGGCTCCACCAGCAGCAGGCGCAGTTGCGCGGTGCCCGGCTGCGGTGCCTGGGTGTCTTCGTCGCGCGCCTGCACCAGGAACACGCAGCCCAGCGGCTGGCCGGCGCGGTCGGCAATCCAGCAGGCTTCGCGCGCCGGGTCGAACTGTTCGAGAAAGCGCGCCGCGATGTGCGCCACCAGCGCCTCGAATTCGCTGTTCCAGCCGTATTCCTGCGCATACAGCGCACCGTGGCGCGAGATCACCCAGCCGATGTCGCCCGGGCGGTGCGACCGCAGCACCACCGGTGCGGTGTCGGCCGGTGCGTCCAGCAACTCCTCGATGGTCTGCATGGCCTGCAGCAGGCGCTGCTGCTGCGTTTCGGGCAGGCGGGCGAGCAGGGCGGCGGAGGCCTGCTGCGAGCTCTGGTCCACCGGCGCGAAGGCTTCGCGGCCGGCGGGGGAGAGCGTGAGCAAGGTTTCGCGGCCATCGGCGGGCGAGCGCTCGCTGCGGATCAGCTGCCGCTCTTTCAGGCGGCGCAGCAGGCGGCTCAGGTAGCCGGGATCGAGGTCGAGGTCGCGCGCGAGCTGGGCCGCGGTGATGCCGTCATGGTGCGCCAGCTCCCACAGCAGGCGGGATTCGGGCAGGGTGAAGTCGGTGGCCAGCAGACGCTCTTGCAGCACGCCGATGCGGCGGGTGTAGAAGCGGTTGAAGGCGCGCAGGCGCTGGGCGCGGTGGGCGAGGGGGGTGGACACCGGCATTGTTCCTCCGAGGGCCGGATTCTCGGCCCAGAAGGTTGCTTTTGGCAATCATTCGGCTTGCATGTGGAGGCTGTATGGGCATAGGGGGTATCCTGTTAGCTCCAGAACCACCGGAACCGGCTTTGTGTGCCCGAACTGCAAGGTCGCGGGCGATCCGTACCGCTCCAGCCGCTCACGCTTGATGTGCCGCAGCTGCTCGCACCAACCAGAAGCACGGCGTCAGCGCGCTGGGCTTGCAGCGGG
>JBFLWE010000080.1:0-26070 GCA_040758375.1 Pseudomonadota bacterium | reverse complement strand
ATCCACTATGCCGAGAACTGGATCATGCCGAATCCGACACTAGACCAGCAGAGTACCGTCTGCGATTGCCCGCCCAACTTCTGTCGTGAGGCGCGGCATAAAACGGCCCGGGCTGCCGCGTTCACTTTGGGCGCGAGCAGGAGCATCAGCCTGATGAGCGGGGGCGAACGGACCTGGATCGATGCCTGCATGACTCGGGCGATCGCCCTGTACCTCACACAACACTCCGGGCGGCGCTACGCGACGCTGTTCTCAGACGAGGCAGACGGGCCCCTCGACCCCGAACACAAGCGCATGTTCATGGCCATGAAGCGCGAGGTCTTGCGGCTCGGCGGCTACGAACGCGAGTACTTCATCACTCAGACTCCCGAACTTGCGGCGATGGCCGACGTGGTCATTGACTTGGACTTCATGCAGGTCGACGGCCGCGGTACGTAACGCAGACACAACCAGGCCGAGCGGTACCACGCGCAGCACTCCCAGTCGCGCAAGCACAGTCGACTGCTCAGCATAAGTTCCTGCTTGCCGGGGCACGTCGCCACGGAAGGAGATCGGCATGGAAGATCTGTTTGTGCGCCCGAGGGCGCAAGTTCGAATGCATGAGGGCCCGTTGGGCGAGCACATCGATGCGTTCATACGTACGCTGGTGGCCAAGGGGTATTCCAACGACTCTCTGCGTCGCGCCGCGTGGTTGGTCAGCGACTGCAGTCGCTGGTTGGCGCGGCGCCGCATCGCCGCCAAAGAACTCAAGCCGGTGCACCTCGATGCATTCCTTCGCGGTCGCAAGCGCCGCAGAGCGCCTCGGTATGAGGATCGCCCGACACTCTTGCGGTTGATGGCGTATCTCGCCGAGAGCGGCGTCATCGTCGTGGCGACCGAGGCGCGACCGCTAACGCCCGCGCAGCAATTGGAGGCGCGCTACGAAGCGTACATGCGTGAAGAGCGCAACCTGGCTGATGCGACCATTCATTCCAATCGGGTGGAAGCGCGGCGCCTTCTGGCGTCATTGTTCCCAGACGGTGAGGCGAGACTGAAGCACATCGGCGCTCAGGACATCATCGAGCACATCAGACGCGTGACAAGCGCGTACCGTCCGAGTTCGGCCGGCCGTGTGGTGACCTGCGTGCGATCCTTCCTGCGCTTCGCCCACTGCATCGGATCGATTAGTACCGACTTGTCAAGTTGCATCCCGGCACCAGCCAACTGGTCCCTGTCGTCCATCCCGAGAGCACTGGACGGGGATCACGTCCGACTCATTCTCGGGCACTGTGACCGCGCCACGGCCCAGGGCTGTCGGGATTACGCGATCCTTATGTTGCTCTCGCGGCTCGGGCTTCGGGCGGGCGAGGTTGCCGCTCTCCAGCTGGAGGATATCGACTGGCGCAAGGGCGAACTGCAGGTTCGCAACGGCGAAACGCGGGTCGATCGACTGCCTTTGCCGCACGATGTTGGCGAGGCCTTGGCCGCGTATCTGCGCAGGGGTCGACCACCGTGTTTGTGCCGCCACGTCTTTGTGCGGTCGCAGGCGCCGCGCCGAGGCTTCGCGAGCGGCACGGCGATTGCGGGCGTCGTCCGTCGCGCGCTGCGCCGCGCCGATCTCGACCCACCATGCAAAGGCGCTCACGCGTTGCGACACACGCTGGCGAGTCAGTTGCTTCGCAGAGGCGCGTCCCTGGCTGAGATCGGTGACGTTCTGCGCCACCGTCGCCAGCGCACGACCATGATCTACGCGAAGGTGGACACGGCTTCACTGCGCACAGTGGCTGCTCCCTGGCCAGGAGGTCTGCAATGAAGCCGCTGCGAGCAGCCGTTCGCGACTACCTCGCGCTGCGACGCACCCTTGGATTTAAGCTGCGGGACGCCGAGAACTCGTTGTTCAAGTTTGTTACCTTTCTTGAGGAGCGGGGGTTCTCAAGTATCTCGAGAGCCATGGCCCTTGAATGGGCCTTCAGCGAGCCAGCAACCTGCGCTGGAAGCATTGCGAACCGTTTGAGGCACCTCCGCGGGTTCGCGCGCCATCACCTTGCGATCGATCCAAGGACCGAGATCCCGCCCGTGGACTTGGTGCCTTCGCGTCTGCGCCGCCGTCAACCTTATCTGTACTCCGACGAGCAACTCAGGCGCTTGATGGGGTGCGCGTTGACGCTGGCACCCGCTGACGGGTTGCGTCCTTTGACCTACTACTGCTTCTTGGGCCTCCTCGGTGCCACGGGCCTGCGTTTGAGCGAAGCGATTCGTCTTGACGTCGACGACGTGGACCTCGACCAAAGCGTTCTGACCATTCGCCAGACGAAGTTCGGCAAGTCACGGTTGGTCCCGGTCGATGACACGACGACATCAGAGCTCGCGCGCTATCGGGCCCGACGCGATCGCTTCGTTCGCGGCTCCCCGCAGTGTCGTTTCTTCGTCTCCGGCAGAGGAACACCGCTCGAGTCGAGCTCAGTACGTCGAACCTTCTACCAGTTGCTCGATCAAGCCGAGGTCCATGTCCCCGCCGGGACACCTCGGCCGCGCCTGCACGATCTTCGACACCGATTCGCGCTTGAGACCTTGCTGCGCTGGTACCGTGCCGGTGAAGATGTCGAGCGGCGCCTGCCCGCGTTGTCGACCTATCTGGGTCATGTGTGCATCGAGAACACCTACTGGTATCTCAGCGCCTGCCCGGAACTGATGGGACACGCGCTCGCGCGTTTCGAACAGCGCTGGGAGGAACGGCCATGACAAGCACCGCCGCCAACTTTGCTGCCTTGCTTGAGGGCTTCTTCACCTGCAGGCTCATGAAGCAACGACAGGCCAGCCCACACACGATCGCGTCGTATCGCGATACCTTCCGGTTGCTGCTGCGCTTTGCACACAAGCGCCTGGGAACACGTCCCAGTGTTTTGACGTTCGGGCAAGTCGATGCGCCCCTCATCACTGCCTTCCTGCACGAACTGGAGGACACTCGAGGCATCTCGGCTCGCAGCAGGAACCTGCGCTTGAGCGCCATCCGCTCGTTCTTCCAGTATGCAGCTTTCGAGGCGCCGGACCATGCTGCGCAGATCCAGCGTGTCCTCGCGATTTCAGGCAAGCGCTGCACGCGCAAGCAGGTGTGCCACCTGACTCGAGCGGAGGTCGATGCATTGCTCGCAGCGCCTGACCTGAGGACTTGGTCAGGGCGGCGCGATCATGCCCTGTTGCTGCTTGCAGTGCAGACCGGTTTGCGCCTTTCCGAACTGACCGGGCTATGTCGCGACGACGTCAAGCTCGACGCCGGCGCGCACGTCCGTGTCATCGGCAAGGGTCGCAAGGAACGCTGCACACCGCTGGCCCGACAGACCCGCACAGTCCTGCAGGATTGGCTGCGCAGGGATCTGGCGCCCGAGACCGCGGTGGTGTTTCCGAGCGCCCGCGGAGGTCGCTTGAGCGCGGACGGGGTCCAGTACCTTGTGGCCAAGCATGCTGCGATCGCGAGCAAGACCTGCGCGTCACTGGCTCGCAAGCGGGTGACTCCCCACGTTTTGCGGCACACGACGGCGGTTGAACTGCTACATGCCGGGACAGGGCGTTCTGTGATCGCGTTGTGGCTCGGCCACGAGTCCGTCGAGACCACGCAGATCTATCTCGACGCCGATCTGACATTGAAGGAGCAGGTCCTTGCCAGGTGCACGCCTCACAGTGGACGACCCGGCCGGTATCGGCCGGATGATCAACTGATGGAGTTCCTTGATGCACTGTGAGGGAGGCGCTCTGTCCGCGTGACACGCCTGCGGCGGGGTCGAAGTTCGGATGCCGGCACGCCAACCGTCTGGACCTGATGGATCAGCCAACCCACCCCCATCGGGGGCCGAGTTCGCGCTGGCCATCAGGCTTCAGGATGGCCTGCCATCACATTGGACTTGGTCAGTACCTGTCCCCTTCGTCCGTTGCACTGAGTTCCCTGTGACCCACGCACTGCGGAACATGAACCCGCAGGCGTGCGCCGATGCTGGGCAATCCATCGAACACCCCGCACAGCCGGGGCTGGTTCAATCGGTGCAGCGCGGCTTCAGAAGCTCTCCCAGTCGTCGGTGCCGGTCCTGGCCATCGCGGCTGCGGCCGCCGGAGATGCGGTTTCCGGCTTGGCCGCGGACTTGGCCTTCGCGCCGAACTTGGGCCGGGTGACATTCTTCGCCCGTTCAGCGCTGCGACGGTCTGACCCCTGCCAGCTCGGCGTGGACGCGCCGACCGCTGCGTGCATTGCATGTGCCGGGCTGCTCAGCGGCGAATGGGCCAGCTTGAACACCGCCACGGCCTGCACCAGTTGCTGCGCCTGGCCCTTCAGGCTCTCTGCTGCCGCGGCGCTCTCTTCCACCAGCGCGGCGTTTTGCTGGGTCGCCTGGTCCATCTGGCTGACCGCCTCGCCGACCTGCGCCACCCCGGCGCTCTGCTCGGTGCTGGCGGCGCTGATCTCGCCCATGATGTCGGTCACGCGCTTGATCGCGCCGACGATCTCGGTCATCGTCGTGCCGGCTTGGTCAACCAGGGCGGTGCCTTGCTCGACTCGCTCCACGCTCGTCGTGATCAGGCTCTTGATCTCCTTGGCCGCTTCGGCGCTGCGCTGCGCGAGGTTTCGCACTTCGGCTGCCACCACAGCGAAGCCGCGCCCCTGCTCGCCGGCCCGCGCCGCCTCGACCGCGGCGTTCAGCGCCAGGATGTTGGTCTGGAACGCGATGCCGTCGATCACGCTGATGATGTCGGCAATCTTCTTGCTTGAATCGTTGATGCTCTTCATCGTGTCGACCACCTGGCCGACGACTTCGCCGCCCTTGATCGCGACAGTCGAAGCACCGAGAGCCAGTTGATTTGCCTGCTTGGCGTTGTCGGCGTTCTGCTTGACGGTGGAGCTGAGTTCCTCCATCGATGCGGCCGTTTCCTCCAACGCACTCGCCTGTTCCTCGGTACGGCTGGACAGGTCGTTGTTGCCCTGGGCGATCTGAGCCGAAGCCGTCGCCACGCCGTCGGCGTTGCCGCGCACGCCGGAGACGATGCGCACCAAGTTGTCTTTCATGTTGGCCAGCGCTCCCAGCAGCTGCGCCGTTTCGTCCCTGCCGTCGACATTCAGCTCGACGGTCAGGTCGCCCTCGGCGATGCGCTGTGCGGCTTGCACTCCAGTGGCCAGCGGACCGGTCAGCGAGCGGCTGATCCACCAGCCGAGCGCTACGCCGCCGGTGACCGCGATCACGATAAGCACGATCATCTGCAGCCGCGCCTCTTGGTAATGCTCGGTGGTCACCTCCATCACCTTCCTGGCGTTGTCAGCCTTGTGCTGGGTCATCAGCGTCATCGACTTGTCGATCTCGCCGACGTAGCGCTGCATGTCGCCGAAGGCGAAGCCGACCGCGGTGCGCCCGTCCATCAGCTTCTCGGAGGCCATCACGCTCTTGAAGCGCTCGACCATGTCGGTGTAGCTCTTCAGGTGCTTCTCGACCTCGGCCATGTCGGCGACCGCTTCGGGGTTGTCGAACAGCGGCTTGGCCAGCGCAATCTGCTCGCGGGACTTGACGAGGTACTTGTCGGCCTCCTTCAATGCCATGTCGCGGCGTGTTGCGGTATCGGCCAGGATCGAAGTGCGCAGCGCGCTGTCGGCGTGCAGCAGGTCGATCGTCGCCTCATTGGCGTAGGACAAGCCGAGCAGCTCATGCTTGTAGAGGTACTCGGCCTCCGTGTCGATCATATGCATGCCGCGGATGCCGATCGCGCCGATCACCGCCGAGAGCGCCGCTACGAGCGCAAAGGCCGCGATGAGGCGCGGGCCGACCTTGAAGGAGGTGAGTTTCATGATGCATTCCTTTGATGTTGGATTTGAGACGGTTCACTGCAGGGTCTGCTCGACCAGCCCCATCTCGGGGCCTGTCATGAGCTTTTCGATGTCCACCAGGATCAGCATGCGCCGGTCGATCGAACCGATGGCCAGCAGGTGGGCGCTCTCGATCGCCGAGCTGAACCCGGGCACCGGGCGCAACTGCTCGGGCGTGAAGGTGATCACGTCGGACACCGCATCCACCACCATGCCGACCACGCGGCCGGCAATGTTCAGCACGATCACCACCGTGAAGCTGTCGTAGCGGGCCGACTCGAGGTTGAACTTCAGCCGCATGTCCACGATCGGCACGATCACCCCGCGCAGGTTGACCACGCCCTTGATGAAGGCCGGTGAGTTGGTCAGCCGCGTGGGCTCCTCGTAGCTGCGGATCTCCTGAACGCGCAGGATGTCGATGCCGTACTCCTCGGCGCCGAGCTTGAAGGCGAGGAACTCACGGATCGACAGGTGCGCCTGCGGCCGCGGCTCCAGGTTTCGGTTGCCCCTAACTAACTTCGCGGGGGGGGGGGGGGGGCAAAAACCGCTTGCGCTGCTGCGTTCATGCCTCGGTTCCTTCAACAGACTGGTATCTGCGACGCATCGGTGCTGCCGAACCCCGGCCGTTGACGGCGGGGCCATCCATCGGTCGGACGCACTGCGACTGCTCTTGCACCCGTTCTTCGGTTTGGTCTTCGAACCCTTGAATGATTTCCGACACTTCTGATCGTTGCTTTGCGGAGATGGGCCCAAAACCACACACAGTTCGTGGCCTTGCGCGGTCCACGGGATGCGCTGGCAGAGCTTTCAGGGTGGGTAACGTTGGGCAGTTCATGCAGCACCGTCGGACCCGCAGCCGTGACTTCGTCAGTGGCCGTCGACCTGCATGGAGTCCAGGTCGATGACCACGTCGGCCATCACCGCAAGTTCGGGCGTCTGAGTGATGAAGTACTCGCGTTCGTAGCCGCCGAGCCGCAGGACCTCGCTCTTCATGGCCATGAACATGCGCTTGTGTTCGGGGTCGAGGGGTCCGTCTGCCTCGTCTGAGAACAGCGTCGCGTAGCGCCGCCCGGAGTGTTGTGTGAGGTACAGGGCGATCGCCCGAGTCATGCAGGCATCGATCCAGGTCCGTTCGCCGCCGCTCATCAGGCTGATGCTCCTGCTCGCGCCCGAAGTGAACGCGGCAGCCCGGGCCGTTTTATGCCGCGCCTCACGACAGAAGTTGGGCGGGCAATCGCAGACGGTACTCTGCTGGTCTAGTGTCGGATTCGGCATGATCCAGTTCTCGGCATAGTGGATCAACGAATGCCTGACACGCGCGGTGGCGCTGTACCTCGCGCAGCAGTCGGGCCGGCGTTGCATGACCCTGTTCTGCGACGAGGCCGATGGCGCACTGGATGCCGACCGCAAGCGCATGTTCATGGCGATGAAACGCGAGGTTCTGAGGCTCGGTGGGTACGAGCGCGAGTTCTTCGTGTCGCAGACCCCCGAGCTGACGGCCATGGCGGATGCAGTCATCGATCTGGACGCCATGCACGCCAATGTCCCAGCGCAACGGCCGGGTGTCGCTTGCTTCGATACACTCATGGGCTGATGCGCCGATCCACCGTCCTCTTCGTGATGATGTTTGCCATGCTCTGGCAATCGGTGGCGCTCGCCCGCGCCGGCTCGACGGCAAATGCCCTGGCCGACCTGGGGCACGCCGCGCTGCACTGGCAGGAGGAGGGCCATCACCACCACGAGGATGGCTCGTACCACCTGGACGAGTCGAAGGAATCGGCGCAGCACGTGCTCAGCGATCACGTGAGTGCGGCAGCTGCGCTGATGGTCGCGGCCTCACACGCCTTCCCACCCCCGGGGTCGGCCGCGCCTGGCGGCCTGCACGACAGACTCGTGCCCGACCCCACGCTCGACGGCCTGCTCAGGCCACCTCGGTCCCGCTCCTGACCCGCCTTCGCGGCGGGCGTCCGCTCATGGGCGCCCGGCCTTCCGCTGAACCGGCACTCCGCGCACGTTCTCGGCCGCCCCTGGCGCGCACCGAACGCGCACCCCGCCGGTCCGGGCCGTTGAATCGTCAGGATCATCGTGAAGTCTTCTCTCTGGCTGTCTGCCTGCGTCATCGCGGGCAGCCTGGCCGGCGGGCTCGTCCGGGCCCAGCCTGCCGAAATCCCACGGGGCGCGAGCGCGGCGCTCCCCTCCGCATCCGGCCCGGCGGCCGGCACCGTCAGCCTTCGCACGGCCCTGGACGCCGCCTGGCAGCGCGCCGTCGCGGCGCGCGAGAGTGATGGCCAGCGCCGCCGCGCCGAGGCCGATCGTGCCTCCGCGGGCAGCTTCTGGGCTGCGCCACCGTCGCTGGCACTGAGCCACCGCGACGACCGCCTGCAAAGCAACGCCGGCAAGCGCGAGACCGAGATCGGGGTCGCCGTTCCGCTGTGGCTGCCCGGCCAGCGGGCCGCCCGCTCGGGCACGGTCGAGGCCGCGGTGGCTCAGGCACTCGCCGCGGAACAGGCGGCGCGCCTGCGCCTGGCCGGCGAAGTGCGTGAAGCCGCATGGCAACTGACGGCCTCGCAGGCCGAGGTGACGCAGGCCGACATCCAGGCTCAGGGGCTGAAGCAACTGGCCGACGATGTCGAGCGCCGTGTGCGCGCCGGCGATCTCGCGCGTGCGGACGCCCTGGCTGCCCAGGCCGAGCAGTTGTCGGCGGCCGCGCTGCAGTCCGACGCACGCCAGCGCCTGCAGGCGGCGCGAGCCCGCTGGACCTTGCTCACCGGGCTGACCGCCGGGCCGGACCTGTCGGCTGCGACGCCGGCCGATGCAGCGCCGGTAGGCACGTCGCCGCATCCGGAGCTTCAACTGGCAGGCCAGGCCCGTGAACTGGCGCGCAAGCGGGTGGAACTGATGCGCCACTCACGGCGCGATGCGCCCGAGCTGAGCGTGGGAGTGCGGCAGGACGTCCCCGGCCGGGCCGAGGGCTCGCAAGGCAGCCTGGTCGTCGGCCTGCGCCTGCCCTTCGGCACCGACGACCGCAACCGGCCGCTGGAAGCGGCGGCGCTCGCGGAACTGGACGTCGCAGAAACCCACGAGCAACGCCTACATGAGCGCATCGACAGCGACATCGCCGCCGCCCGGGAGGCCCAGCGCTCGGCCGAGACCCAACTCGATGCCGAGACCGCGCGTGCAGGCCTGCTGCGCGAGCGCGCCAGCCTGATCGACAAGTCCTTCCGCGCTGGCGAGACCCCGTTGCCCGACCTGCTGCGTGCGCTAGCCGCCACGGCGCAGGCCGACAGCGCCGTGGTACGCCAGACCGCCGCGCTGGGCCTGGCCCGCGCCCGACTCCAACAAACCCTCGGACTTCTTCCATGAGCTCACTCACCGATCGCATTGCCTCGCAGCACCCACTGCCCAGGGCACCCAGGGCCCTCTGCGCCATGCTGCTGACGACGAGCGCTTTCGTCATCGCCGCGCCGGGTGCCCACGGCCCCAATGGCGAGCATCTGGACAGCCCGACGACGATGCGGGCCGCATCGGCCCTGCCGCGCATCGAAGCCAAGTCCGAAGCCTTCGAGCTGGTCGCCGAATTGCGTGCCGGCGAGTTGGTCATCGTGATCGACCGCTACGAAACCAACGAGCCCGTGCTGGGTGCAAAGCTCGAAGTCGAGAGCGGATCGCTGAAGGCCGCGGGCGTGTTCCGCGCCGAGCAAGGCGACTATGTCGTCACCGATGCGGCCATGCTCAAGGCGTTGGGCGCGGCCAGCGAGCACGGCCTCGTGTTCACGCTGGTGGCAGGCAAGGACAGCGACTTGCTCGATGGCACGCTGGTGAACACCGGAGGTCGCGCTGCGGCCGCCGTTGCGACGAGCGATCACGGACACGCCCCAGGCAACGATGCCCACGGACACAGCCATGAGCTGGAGCGCGCAGCCTGGATCGGCGCCGGTGCCGCAGCCCTGGCTCTGATCGGTGGCATCGCCTGGTGGCGCCGACGCCGCCGCGATGCTGGCAAGCCGCAGGGGGGCCTGTGATGAAGCACAAGTCCTGGTGGTTCGGCGGCGGCCTTGGCCTGCTGGTTCTCGCGGCGCTCGTCGCCTGGATGCTTCTGGTGTCTCTGGCGTATGCAGCCCCGGGCGCGCATGGCCCGAACGGCGAGCACCTCGACGCACCCGGCGCCGCGGTCAACGCTTCCGGTCTGGCGCGGCTGCCCGACGGCAGCGTCAACGTGCCCAAGCTCGCGCAGCGGCGCATGGCCATCCGCACGGTGCTGGCGCCGGAGTCCGACGCGGCCGCCACGGTCGAGATGCCGGGCAGGGTGGTGATGGACCCGAACGCCAGCGGGCGTGTGCAGGCGGTGTACGGCGGGCGCATCGAGCCTGGGCCGAGAGGGCTGCCGGTCGCTGGCCAGTCCGTCAAGCGTGGCGAGGTGCTGGCCTACGTACGCCCCAGCGCCGAGCCCTACGCCGTGGGCACGCAGCAGGCCCAGCTGGCCGAACTGCGTGCGCAGCGGCAACTGGCCGAGCAGCGCGTGCAGCGACTCGAAGGCCTGGAAGGCACGGTGCCGCGCAAGGAGATCGAGGCCGCGCGCAGCGAAGCGATGAGCCTAGCCGAGCGCGAGCGCAGCATCGGCGGCAGCCTGGTGGCGCGCGAAACACTGACCGCGCCGGTCAGCGGCGTCATCGCCCGCGCGGATCTCGTTGTCGGCCAGGTCGTCGAGCCGCGCGACGTGCTGTTCGAAGTGGTGGACCCGGCGCGCATGCTGGTGGAGGCCACCACTGCCGATGCGGCCGTGGCCGCGCGTGTCGCCGGTGCGTCGCTGCAGGGTGTGCCTGAGGTGACGCTGCGCCTGCTCGGGGTATCGCGCTCGCTGCGCGACGGCGTGCTGCCGCTGACTTTCGCGGTGACGCCGGCAAAGCCGGGCGCAGCTCAGCGCGAATCCCTGCCTTTGGCGATCGGCCAGCCGGTCACCGTCGTGGCGCAGTCGAAGGATCGCATCAAGGGCGTGGTGCTGCCGGCCCAGGCCGTGGTGCGGAACCCGTCCAACGAACCCATCGTCTGGATCAAGTCTGGCGCCGAGCGCTTCATCCCGCAGCCGGTGCAGTACCGGCCGCTGGACGCGAGCACGGTCGTGGTGACCCAAGGGCTGAGCGCGGACAACCGCGTCGTGGTCCAGGGCGCGCCGCTGATCGCGCAGATCCGCTGAGCGAGGAACGATCATGTTCAACTGGATCGTTCGCTACAGCCTGCACAACCGCCTGTTCGTGCTGGCGGTGGCGGCGCTGTTGATGGTCTACGGCGCGATGACGGCCTGGCGCACGCCGGTCGATGTCTTCCCCGACCTCAACAAGCCGCTGATCACCGTGCTCACCGAGGCGGGCGGCATGGCGCCGGAAGAGGTCGAGCAGCTCGTCACCTTTCCGCTCGAGACCGCGCTCAACGGCATGCCGGGCGTGACGCGCGTGCGTTCGACCTCCGGCGTGGGCCTGTCGCTGGTCTATGCCGAGTTCGACTGGGGCACCGACATCTACCGAAACCGCCAGTTGGTAGCCGAGCGGCTGGCGCTGGTGCGCGAGCAGATGCCCGGCGACATCACGCCGGTGATGGGCCCGGTGTCGTCGATCATGGGCGAGGTGATGCTGGTGGCCTTGCCGCTGGTGCTGGGCGACGGCAAGTCGCCGGTGGCCACACCGATGCAGGCCCGCGAGTACGCCGACTTCGTGCTGCGCCCACGTCTGCTGTCGATCCCCGGCGTGTCGCAGGTCATTCCCATCGGCGGCGAGGTGCGCACCTTGCGCGTGGCACCCGATACGGCGCGCATGGCGCAGTTCGGCGTCTCGCTGTCCCAGGTCGAGCAGGCCTTGAAGGGCTACGCCGGCAACGCCGGCGGCGGCTTCATCGACCTGAACAGCCGCGAGTACCTGATCCGCCATTTGGGCCGCAGCAACCGGGCCGAGGACCAGGCGGCGAACTTGGGTGGGGTGGCCGTGGCCTGGAAGGAGGGCCGTGCCATCCTGCTCGAGCAGGTGGCGACGGTCTCGTTCGCGGCCGGCCTGAAGCGCGGCGACGCCGGCTACAACGGTCTCCCGGCGGTGGTGGTCAGCGTGCAGAAGCAGCCCGATGCCGACACGGTGAAGCTCTCCGCGCAAATCGAGGCGGCGCTCTCCGAACTGAAGCAGGGCCTGCCGCCGGGGCTTGCCGCGCCGCGCGTGCTGTTCCGCCAGGCCGACTTCATCAAGGCCTCGATCGGCAACGTGACCGAAGCGCTGCGCGACGGCGCCATCATGGTCGCCATCGTGCTGTTCGCCTTCCTGCTGTCGGCGCGCACGACGGTGATCTCGCTGGTCGCGATCCCCCTGTCGCTGGCCGTCACCGCGGTGGCGTTCCAGTGGCTCGGGCAGTCGATCAACGTGATGACACTCGGCGGCCTGGCCATCGCCATCGGCGAGCTGGTGGACGACGCGGTGGTGGGCGTCGAGAACATCGTGCGCCGGCTGCGTCAGAACCGCAGCGCGCCGAACCCGCTGCCGGTCTTCGACGTGGTGGAGCGGGCCAGTGTCGAGGTGCGATCGGGCATCCTCTACGCGACGATCATCGTCGTGCTGGTGTTCGTGCCGCTGTTTGCGCTGCCGGGTATCGAAGGGCGGCTGTTCTCGCCGCTGGGTATTGCCTACATCGTGTCGATCCTCGCGTCCATGCTGGTCTCGATGACGGTGACGCCCGCGCTCTGCTACTACCTGCTGCCGAAGATGAAGCGGCTCGACCACGGCGACAGCCCGCTGGTGGCGTGGCTGAAGCGCCAGGACGGCAAGCTGCTGGCCTGGTCGTTCCCGCACGCGAAGATGCTGATCGCGATCGCCGCGCTGGCGGTGGCCGGCGCCGCGGCCACGGTGCCCATGTTCCCGCGTGCCTTCCTGCCGGCCTTCAACGAGGGTTCGCTGGTGCTGGGCCTGGTGATGCAGCCGGGCACCTCACTGGCCGAAGCCAACCGCGTCGGCTCCGTCGCCGAGACGCTGATCCGCGAGGTGCCCGAAGTCACGCAGGTGGGCCGCCGCACCGGCCGCGCCGAGCTCGACGAGCATGCGGAAGGCGTGCACTCGGCCGAGATCGACGTCGACCTGAAGCGCAGCGAGCGTGACCGCGAGACCATCATGGCCGACATCCGCGAGAGGCTCTCGTCGCTGCCGGCGCAGGCGACCATCGGCCAGCCGATCAGCCACCGTCTGGATCACCTGCTCTCCGGCGTGCGTGCGCAGATCGCAGTGAAGATCTTCGGCGACGACACCGACACGCTGCGCGGCCTGGCCGAGCAGATGCGCGGCCAGCTGGCGGCCGTGCCGGGGCTGGTCGACCTCACGGTCGAGAAGCAGGTGCTGATTCCGCAGATCAGCGTGCGGCTGGACCACCGCAAGGCCGCGCAGATGGGTCTGGCGCCGGGCGAGGCGATCCGCGTGCTGCAGGCGCTGACCGATGGCGCGCATGGCGCGCAGATCGTCGATGGCCCGCGCCGCTACGAACTGGTGCTGCGCCTGCCCGACAACCAGCGCACGCCGCAGGATCTGGCGCGCACGCTGATCGACACGCCGGCGGGGCGCATCCCGGTGTCGGCCATCGCGACGGTGGAAGAGACCGACGGGCCGAACCAGATCGGGCGCGAGAACGGCCGCCGCCGCATCATCGTCTACGCCAACACCGATGGTGGCGACATGGGGCGGGTGATTGCCGACATCCGCAGGGTCATCGACGGCACACCCTTGCCCAGCGGCAACTTCGTCAGCCTGGAGGGGCAGTTCCAGGCCCAGGAGCAGGCCACCCGGTTGATCGCCGGCCTGTCGGTGGTGTCGCTGGCGCTGATGTTCCTGGTGCTGTACTCGCGCTACCAGTCGGTGGTGCTGGCCGGCATCATCATGGCCAACATCCCGCTGGCGCTGATCGGCTCGGTGGTGGCGATGTGGATCGCGGGCGTGAGCCTGTCGGTGGCGTCGATGGTGGGCTTCATCACGCTGGCCGGCATCGCCACGCGCAACGGCATCCTGAAGATCAGCCACTACATCAACCTGTGCAAGTTCGAGGGCGAAACCTTCGGCCAGGCCATGATCGTGCGCGGCTCGCTGGAGCGGCTGACGCCGGTGCTGATGACGGCGCTGGTCGCGGCCTTTGCGCTGACGCCGCTGCTGCTCGCCGCCGACGCGCCGGGCAAGGAGATCCTGCACCCGGTGGCGGTGGTGATCTTCGGCGGTCTCGTCAGCTCGACGCTGCTCGATACCCTGCTCACGCCGGTGCTGTTCTGGCTGTTCGGCGAGCAGGCGACACAGCGCCTGACCCAGCCTGAAGCCGAGGCGCCGCAGGGCGCCGCCGGCACCCAGGAAGCCTATTGAGATGACATCAGGCCCGGCGGCGCCGCCTGTTCCAGAGCGCCGCACCCTCGCAGGAGATCGAAGAGATGATGAAGAAGCTGTTGACCGCGGTCGTGCTGGGCCTGTCGGCCCTGTCTTTCAATGCCGCATTTGCCCACGGTGGCGGCCCTGCCAAGCATGGTGGCGTGGTGGCGACCTCCAGCGACCTGTCGTTCGAACTCGTCGCCGATGGCGGCAACGCCGTGATCTACGTCGAGGACCATGGCAAGCCGATGGCGCCCGCGGGCATGAAGGGCAAGCTCACCGTGCTGAACGGCGCCGAGAAGTCGGAGGCCGAACTGGTGGTCGCGGGCGACAAGCTCGAAGCGAAGGGCGTGAAGCTGGTCAAGGGTGCCAAGGTCGTCGCGGCGCTGGTGACGCCGGCGGCAAAGGCCATCACCGTGCGCTTCACGGTGCGCTGAGCCACGGTTCGGGAATGCTTGGCGGCGCCGTCGTATGCATGGCAGGGCAAGGGCTGCACGTCGCGAATCTGTCACGCCGTATCCTCTCCACTAGGATAGGATATCGATATGGCGGAAACCGGACTCCACGTTTCGCATGACGCTGTCGCAAAACGCCTCAAGCGAGCCCATGGTCATTTGCAGAACGTGATCGACATGTTGTTGGAAGATCGTGCCTGTCTTGACGTGGCGCAGCAGTTGCATGCCGTCGAGCGTGCTGTCGCTGCGGCAAAGAAGCAACTGATTCATGACCACATCGATCACTGTCTTGACCACGCCCTGGGTACACCTGCCACGTCGTCGCGGCAGGCGCTGGGCGAGTTCAAGCTCATCACCAAGTACCTTTGAGCCGACCGCGCTCACCACCTGACCCGCGTCCGCCATGACATCGACAGCCCAGCCGCCCGAGCACCAGCGTCCCCGCGATGCTGCGGCGCTGTTGCGTCTGGTGTTCAGTTGGCTGCTGGTGGCGGTGCTGGCCGTCGATCTGGTCACTTCGCCGCTGCATGCACATCGCCACGACGGAGAGTGGTCCGCCGGTGCAGGCCTGGTGGCGTCCGCAGAACATCCGAGCGATCTGTTCGGTGCAGACAGCGTCGGCGTCCTCACGCATGTCGACCGGGACGAGGGGCCCGGTATCTCGCATTCGATCTCGGCCTTGCGCAGTCCGACCGAAGTGATGGTCGGTGCGCAGCCCTCGGATGAACCTGCTGCTGCGGCGCACGGGTTCGTTCCGGCCCCGTGGTCGCCGGGTCGTGCCGCTGCATGGGTCTGGCCGCCAGACGGGCACCGAGCGGGAGCCGGTGCCTTCAAGAGCCTGCCGCCCCACGGCAGGGCACCGCCTCTCCACGCCTGAAGCCGCCGCAGCGCCGCCCGCGCTGCGCCAGCACTCGCCCTGCGATCGGGGCGAGGCCTTCTGCCCGTGGAGTTCCTATGCCTGCCCATCTTCGCTCGCGCGGCGCCTTGCGCGGCGCTGTCTGCCTGTCCCTTGCTCTGAGCAACGCCGTACTGGCGCCTGCCCTGGCCGCTGAACCCAATGCCGAGTTCGCCGTCTCCGCCGCGCAGATGAAGACGCTGGGCGTCACGCTGCTCAAACTCGAACAACCCGCCGCCATCGCCGGCATTGCCTATGCCGCCAAGGTGACGCTGCCCCCGGGCCAGGAACAGATGGTCAGTGCCCCGGTGGCCGGTGTGGTGGATCAGTTGCTCGTCGGCGAGCAGCAAGCCGTCAAGGCCGGCCAGCCGCTGCTGCGGCTGAACAGCCCGCAGTTCGGCGAGATGCAGCTCAAGCTGCTCGAAGCCGCCAGCCGGGCCCGGTTGTCGCAGCAGACCTTGCAGCGCGAGAAGGCGCTGCTGACCGAAGGCATCATCCCCGAGCGGCGCGTGCAGGAGGCCGAGGCTGCGGCGCAGGACGATGCCGCGCGCCAGCGCCAGGCCGAGGCGGCGCTTCGGCTGGCGGGTATCGACGCGGGCTCGATCCGACGCATCGCCGCAGGTGGCACGGTGCAGGACGGCGTGGTGGTTCGGGCCCGTGCCGCCGGCGTGGTGCTGGGCGTCGACATCAAGCCCGGCCAGCGCGTGCAGGAGGCCGATGCACTGCTGCGCCTGGCCAGCCTGCAGACCTTGTGGCTGGACATCGCCATGCCGGCCGACCGCCAGCCGGCCACGCTATTGAAGGACAACAAGGCCGCGGCGATCGAGATCGTGGGTCGCGATGCGGTGGCCATGCCCTTGTCCGTGGGCGCCATGGTCAGCGACAGCCAGACCGTGACACTGCGTGCGCGCGTCATGCGCGGCGCCGACCGGCTGCGCCCCGGCGAGGTGGTGCAGGCTCGTGTGCCGTTTGCGGCCAACGCCGCCGGCTGGGCGCTGCCGCTGCAGGCGCTGGCGCGGCAGGACGACCAGGCTTACGTCTTCGTGCGCACCGACAAGGGCTTCATCGCCCGGCCGGTGAGCGTGGCATCGAGTGCCGGCGCTTCGGTGCAGGTCACCGGCGAGCTCAAGCCCGGACAGGAGGTGGCGACCGCCTCGGTCATCGCGCTGAAGGCGGCGTGGCAGGGCAAGAGCGGAGGTGACAAATGAACACCCTCCACACGCTACCTTCCACGACGGGAGCCCGGCCATGCTGAACCGCCTCGTGCAATTCGCGCTCACGCAGCGCCTGTTCGTGCTGCTCGCCGCCGTGCTGCTGGCCGGCTTTGGCTGGTTCGCCTTCCGCACGTTGCCCATCGACGCCTTCCCCGACGTGTCGAGCACGCAGGTGAAAATCATCATGAAGGCGCCGGGCATGACGCCCGAGGAGATCGAGAGCCGCATCGCGGTGCCGATCGAGGTCGAGATGCTGGGCATCCCGAAGCAGCGCATCCTGCGCTCGGTGACGAAGTACGGCCTCGTCGACGTCACGATCGACTTCCAGGACGGCACCGATCTGTACTGGGCCCGCCAGCAGGTGGCCGAGCGGCTGAACAACATCGTCGGCGACCTGCCCTCGGGCATCACCGGCGGCATCGCGCCGATCACCACGCCGCTGGGCGAGATGTTCATGTTCACCGTCGAGGCGCCGCAGCTCACGCTGGAGGAGCGGCGCAGCCTGCTCGATTGGGTCATCCGCCCCGCGTTGCGCGCCGTGCCCGGCGTGGCCGACGTCAACGCCCTGGGCGGCAAGGTGCACAGTTTCGAAGTGCTGCTCGACCCGGCCAAGCTGCAGGCGCTGGGGCTGTCGATGGCGCAGATCAAGACCGCCGTCGAAGCCAACAACCGCAACGACGGTGCCGGCCGCCTCGGTGAGGGCGGCGAGGTGCTGCTGGTGCGCACCGAAGGCAGCATCAAGACGCAGGACGATCTGCGTGCGGTGGTGGTGGCGCGCAAGGATGGCACGGCCGTGCGCCTGGGCGACGTGGCGCTGGTGCGCGACGGCAGCACCACGCGCTACGGCGTCGTCACCATGGACGGCAAGGCCGAGGCCGTGCAGGGCCTGGTTCTGGGCCTGGCCGGCGCCAACGCGCAGCAGGTGGTGAATGGCGTCAAGGCCAAGATCACCGAGCTGCAACCCACGCTGCCGGCAGGGGTCACGCTGAAGGTCTTCTACGACCGCGCCTCGCTCGTCGAGAAGGCCGTGGGCACGGTCTCGAAGGCTTTGCTCGAGGCGACCCTGATCGTGCTGGTGCTGCTGGGCGCCTTTCTGGGCAATCTGCGCGCCGCCGTGACCGTGGCGGTGGTGTTGCCGCTGGCGGCGCTGGGCACCTTCATCCTGATGCGCGGCTATGGCATGTCGGCCAACCTGATGAGCCTGGGTGGTCTGGCCATCGCCTTGGGCATGCTGGTGGACGCGGCCATCGTCGTGGTCGAGAACATCGTGCAGCACCTCGGCCGCGAGACCGCCGGCGGCAAGCTGCCGCGGCTGCACATCGTGCTGCGCGCGGTGCGCGAGGTGGCGGTGCCGGTGGCGGCGGGCGTGCTGATCATCGTCACCGTGTTCCTGCCGCTGCTGACGCTGCAGGGCCTGGAGGGCAAGTACTTCGTGCCCGTGGCGCTGACCATCGTGTTCGCGCTGGCCAGCTCGCTGGTGCTGTCGCTGACCGTGATCCCGGTGCTGGCCTCGTTCCTGTTGAAGAAGGTCTCGCACGACGAACCCTGGCTCCCGCGCCAACTGCTGCGCCTGTACGAGCCGACGCTGGCCTGGGCGCTGAAGCGGCAGACGGTAGTCTTCGTCGCGGCGGGAGCCCTGCTGGTGCTCGCGGCCGGCGTCTACACCCAGGTCGGCAAGACCTTCCTGCCCGAGATGGACGAGGGCGACATCATCGTCGGCATCGAGAAGCTGCCCTCGGTGAGCCTGGAGGAAACCGCGGCGCTGGACCTGATGGTGCACCAGACGCTGATGAAGAACATCCCCGAGATCACCGGCGTGGTCGCGCGCGCCGGTTCCGACGAGATCGGCCTCGACCCGATGGGGCTGAATCAGACCGACACCTTCCTGGTGCTGAAGCCGCGCGAGGAATGGGCGATGGCGAGCAAGGAGGCGTTGATCGATCGCATCCGCGAGGTGCTGGACCAGATGCCCGGCATCAGCTACAGCTTCACGCAGCCCATCGACATGCGGGTGTCGGAAATGATCATCGGCGTGCGCGGTGATCTGGCCATCAAGATCTTCGGCCCCGACCTCGCCAAGCTCAACGAACTGGCGGCGCAGATCGAGGGGCTGATGAAGTCGGTGGCGGGCAGCCAGGATGTCTACACGGTCGAGAACGATGGCGTGCAGTACCTGCGCGTGGTGGTGGACCGTCTGGCCGCCGGCCGCTACGGCCTCTCGGTCGAAGACGTGCAGGATGCGCTGCGCGTGCAGATCGAGGGCCAGCGCGCCGGCACCGTGATCGACGGCAACCAGCGCATCCCCATCGTCATCCGTGGGCCGGACATGGTCCGGCTCTCACCGGCCGATTTCGCCGCGCTGCGCATCGCCACGCCGGACGGGCAGAACGTGCCACTGGAGACCCTGGCCAAGCTCACCCGAGAAAGCGGCCCGGTGAAGATCGACCGCGAAATGGGCAGCCGCTACAGCGTGGTCATCGCCAACGTCACCGGGCGTGACCTGGTGGGCTTCGTCGACGAGGCCAAGGCCAAGGTCGGCGCCGAAGTGAAGCTGCCGACCGGCTACCGCATCAGCTGGGGCGGCCAGTTCGAGAACCAGCAGCGCGCCGCGGCGCGCCTGGCACTGGTGGTGCCGCTGGCGATCGGCTTCATCTTCCTGATCCTGTTCTCGACCTTTGGCTCGGTCCGGCAGGCCTTGCTGGTGTTGAGCAACATCCCGTTCGCGCTGGTCGGCGGCATCGTGGCGCTGTGGGTCACAGGCGAATACCTGTCGGTGCCGGCCTCGGTGGGCTTCATCGCGCTGCTGGGCATCGCGGTGCTCAACGGCGTGGTGCTGGTGAGCTACTTCAACCAGTTGCACGCCGAGGGGCATGACCTGCTCACCAGCGTGACGCAGGGCGCACGCAGGCGCCTGCGACCGGTGCTGATGACGGCTTCGATCACGGCCTTCGGCCTGATCCCGCTGCTGTTCGCCACCGGGCCAGGCTCGGAGATCCAGCGCCCGCTGGCCATCGTCGTGATCGGCGGCCTGATCACCGCGACCGCGCTGACGCTGATCCTGCTGCCCATCCTCTACCTGCGCTTTGCCCATCCGCGGCCGGGTTCGCGCGCGGCCGAGCGCGAAGCTGCCTTGCCCACGGAGGTCGCCCATGGCTGACTTTTGCCTGACCCTGATCTGCCCACCGACGGTGGAGGAGAAGCTGCTCGACGTGTTGCTGGCGCAGGCCGGCGGCGAGGTCTTCACCAGCACGCCGACCCACAGCCACGGCAGTGGCCAGCAGCGGCTCAGCGCCACCGAGCAGGTGATGGGCCGCAGCCGAGCGATCCAGATCAACGTGCTGCTGACCAACGAGGAACTCGGGCAGCTGCGCGACCTGCTGCAACGCGACTTTGCCGGCACCGGTGTTCGATACTGGGCCACGCCGCTGGCCTTCGAAGGGGAGTTCGCATGAAGCAACAGGGACTGGCGGGGATCGTGGCCCTGCTGATCGGCACGGCGGCTGCCGCACAAGGCGTGGCGACACCGAGAGACTTGCCCTCGACCGAACTGGCCGTGGCCTGGATCGACAAGGATCCGGCCGTGATCGAGGCGCGGCGCGCCTTGGCTGCCGCCGGCCACGGCGCCGCCGTGCTGGCCGCCGGCCCGTATGAGTGGACGGCCAACGCCAGCACGCAGCGGCGCAACGTGGGCGGTGTCGGCAACACCACCGAGTGGTCGGTGGGGGTCGAGCGCAGCATCCGCATTGGCGGCAAGGCCGGGCTCGACCGCCAACTGGGCGATGCCGATATCGAGACCGGCCGTGCCCGGGTGGGCGACGCGCGTCGCGAGGTGGCGCGCGCCTTGTCGGATCTGTGGCTCGACTTGCAGGCAGCCCATGGCGCCCAAGCGCTGCTGAAGGAACAACTGTCGTTTGTCGAGTCCAACCTGGCCGCCGTCGACAAGCGCAAACGTGCCGGCGACGCCTCGGCGCTGGACCTCAGCATCGCGCAGTCCGACCTGGCCGAGGTGCGGCGCCAGGCCAGCCAGGCCGATTCTGCGCTGGCCAAGGCGCGCGCCAAGTTGAAGCTGCGCTTCCCGGAGGCCTCGCTGGCGCCGGGAGCGTTCTCTGATCCGACCGATCCGCCATGGCCCGAGGCCCGCTGGCGCGAGCGCATTCTTTCTGGAGCCGGCCCGCTTAAAGTGGCCGAAGCCCAGCTGCGCAGGGCCGAGCTGGCCGCCTCGCGGACCCGGGCCGACAAGGTGGCGGATCCGACCGTGGGCGTGTTCACTTCGAACGAAGCCTTTCGCAACGAGCGAGTGGTCGGCATCAGCGTCAGCATCCCCTTCGGCGGCACGGCGCGTGAGCGGCGGCTGCAACAGTCGCTGCAAGAGGTGGAGGTGGCACGCGCGGCGCTCGACCGCACCCGCCAAGGCATCGAGATCCAGATCGCCGAGACCTTTTCGGACGCCGTGGGCGGCGTCGAGCGCTGGCGCATCGCCGAGCGGGGCGCCGAGGCCGCGCGCGAGAGCGCCCGCCTGACCCAACGCGCCTACTCCCTTGGCGAGGTGGACCTGCAATCGCTGCTGCTCGTGCGCCGGCAGTCCCTGGACGCCCTGCGCGCCGCGGGTGAGGCGCGCGCGGAGGCCTTGCGCTGGAACTATCGCCTGCTGATCGACGCCCAACTGGTCTGGGATCTGGCGAATGACTGAGCGCCGGTTTCCCGCGACAAGAGTCCGTGCATGAACACGACGGCCATCGCGACCCCTGCGGGTTGCGCCGCGCATATCGATTCGATCAAGGAGCATCGCATGATCTCTCGGAGACGCCTCTTCTTCTGCGCTGCAGCAGCGCCCGCCTTGCTGGTCGGCTGTGCCAGTGCGCCCGAGCCCCGCAGCGTCGACGGCCGGACCTACTGCATGTCGACGGTTCGAACGCGACGTACGGTCTGTACGCCCGAACCAGTCCCTTCTGCGGCCTCGGAGGCCGACGCCAAGCGCTTCGGGGCCGCCCCCGGCCTGCTCACGGTGTACGTGGTGCGATCCGCCTGGACGGATGCGGTCCGCCCCCTGACCGTGATGGTGGATGGCGCTGCGCAAGTCGGAACATTGCCGCGTTCGCTGATCCGGCTGCGCCTGCCGCCAGGGGAGCACCAACTCGCCTTCGAATGGAACGGGCGAGTTCATGGCTTGACCGTCGCCGGGGAGGCGGGGGAACTGCGCGTGGTCGAACTGGCCGGCTCGTCGGTGCCCTTGGACCGCGAGTACCACTGGTCGGACGCCGATCCAGCCGGAGCGAAGCTGCGCGCGCGCAGCACACGCCTTGTCGCGGACCTGCGATGGGCGGGCTCGGAGCCTCGATGACGCTGCGCGTCGCGGCTCGTGCGTGTCGCCCGGGAGGTCAGTCCACCGAGTTCAAGTCGGGCTTGGCAGCCTCCGTCGCGCCGTGGAAGGAGATCGAAGCGGTGAAGAAGAATCGGTTGAGCGCGGTCGCGACGCCGGCTGCAATGGGCGAACATGCTCGCTTTACCGCCAAGCAGATGACTTTGTCTGTCCAGACTTTGCCTGCCATCCGTGGCGGCCTGCTCGCGCTGCTGGCCGCGGCGCTGTTCGGCGTCAGCACGCCGCTGGTGCAACAGTTCGGCGCCGGGCTTGGGGCTTTCAGCACGGCCGCACTCCTCTACGCCGGGGCGGCCGCGGTCGGATTGCTGTCGCGCCAGCGCATCGACCGCGAGGCACGGTTGCAGCGCGCCGATCTGCCCCGGCTGCTGGCGATGGCGGGATTCGGTGCCGTGATCGGCCCGGTTGCGCTGGCCTGGGGGCTGCAGAACACCAGCGGCACCAGCGCCTCGCTGATGCTGACGCTGGAAGCCTTGTTCACTGCCGTGCTGGCCTGGCGCCTGTACCGAGAGACGATGGACGGGCGGGTCTGGATGGCGATGGGTCTGCTGCTGGCCGGCGGCATGGTGCTGGTGCTCGACCAGGGGCGCAGCGGCGGCGCGCAACTGTGGGGCCTGCTGGCCGTGTTGCTGGCCACCGCGGCATGGGGCGTGGACAACACGCTGTCGCGGGCGCTGGCGGAGCGCGATCCGGGGCAGGTGGTGATGGCCAAGGCGGTGCTGGGAGCGTCGGCCACCGTGGCCCTGGCGCTGCTGTTCGCCGAGCCCTTGCCCTCGGCCGGCACCGCGCTGGCCCTGTTCGCCATCGGTGCCTCGGGATACGGCCTGAGCCTGCGCTTCTACCTGCTGGCGCAGCGGGCGTTCGGTGCGGCGCGCACCGGTTCGGTCTTTGCGTTCGCGCCCTTCATCGGTGCCGCGTTCGCCGTTGCCTTGGGCGACCGCTACGCCAGTGGCCTGATGGTGCTCGGCAGCGGGTTGATGCTGGCCGGCGTCGTGCTGCACCTGGCGGAATCGCATGGCCACGAACACGAGCATGAAGCGCTGGAGCACGAGCACGCCCACCGTCACGACGACGGCCACCACGCCCACGTGCACGAGCCCATGCCGGCGGGCGAACACAGTCATCGGCATCGGCACGAGCCACAACGGCATGGGCATGCCCACGTGCCTGACGCGCACCACGCGCATCGACACTGAAGTCGTGGTGGCGGTCCGCACCCGGATCGAAGCGGCGGCCCGGTTGTCCGGGGGCGCATCAGCGCTTGGGCATCGAAGTGCACGACAGCGAGCCGGAAAGCGCGAAGAGCGTCAACCCGATGACCGGAGACGAGCGCGCGTGGATTCGCATGTTCGTGGCAACGAAGCAGGCACCACGAGCGCGAGTCCTTTGCGTTGCAGGCGCGCGTGCTGACAGCCGTGTGGTGACCTTCTCCCAGAGCCAGGCTGGACCAAAAGCCTCAAACCCACTCCGACAGAACCGTCGTCCAGGTCGCCGCCGCACCCAGGATGCTCAGAAGCACAGCGGCGCTGCCCATGTCCTTGGCGCGCTTGATCAGCGGATGGTTCTCGGTCGTGATCGTGTCCGCCAGAGCTTCGATCGCGGAGTTGATGAGTTCGACGACGAAGACGAGCACGATCGACAGCGACATGGCGAGCGCCGTGGGCCGATCCGGCGCCAGCCACCAGGACATCGCAATCAGTGGCAGGCCGATCGCCAGTTCCTGGCGGAACGCCGCTTCGCGAAGGTAGGCCTCGACCAGGCCGTGCCACGAGTAGCTGCAAGCTTTCCAGACGCGGCCGAGTCCGCCGCTGCTCTTGAACCCGCAAGGGTTGGGCAAGGCATCATGCTTTTCGATCATCGTCGTGGTCCGAGGAGAGCTTGATGGAGTGCGCGCCGGTACCTCGCTCGGGGGTGAGCCGATCCTGGGTATCGCCCAGGTGAATCTCGACCACGCAGCCGCGAGCCATGGGGCGCAGGTAGAGATGGCCGCCATGGGCGCGCGCCACCAGGTCCGCGAGCATCAAGCCCAAGCCCGTGTGATCTTCGTAGTCCTGATCGTTGATCGCGGATTGAAGCTCCTCGCGCTTGGCTTCCGTCATGCTCGGGCCGTCGTCCGTCACGCGGATCGATTGGGTAGGAGCATGAAAACTCACGACCGTACGGGTCGCCCCCAGTCGGGACGCGTTGTCGAGCAGGTTGATCAGCGCCGCCGCCATCAGGTCGGGATCGACGCGCACGATGGCGTCGTTATCGACATCGACTTGCATCTTGCCAAACCGCACATGCCCCAGGAGGTCGCGCAAGTGCGCCGTCCGCAAGTGCGGCTCGCCCCCGCTTCGAAACATTGTCAACAGCGCCGCGACCACGCGTTGCAGGCGGTCGGCTGCTTCCCGCGTTTGGTCCAGATGGGATCGCACGGCGCCTCCTGCCAAGCGCTGTGCCACGGCGAGTTGGGTGACCATGCCCGCGAGAGGTGTCCGCAAGGCGTGCGCCGCATGCGCTGCGAACGCTCGCTCGTTGGCGATGCGTTGCGAAAGCCGATGCGCCAGATCAACGATCGCCCGGTGCATCGGCACCAGTTCACCGCGTCGCGGCATAGGCAGTTCGGCGGCAGTGTCTCCTGGCTCGAAGCGATCGACCGAGGCCGACATTTCGGTGATGGGATCGAGTTCGACCGCTACCCGTGAGCGCAGCCAGACCGCGCACAGCAGGCCGACCAGCAGGGCGCTGCCGGCCGTGAACTTCGCGACTTCCAGCCGGGCTTCGCGGCGCTCGGCGCCGGCTTGGGCGACATAAAGCATCCGGCCGCCGCTGGCGAAGGGCAGGGCGAATACGCGCCAGGTGTCGCCGGCATCGGTCCAGCCGCGAGTCGCCGCTCGAGCCAGCGCTGCCGTGGGCGCGCGGTAGGACCGGGCCAGCACCTGACCATCGACGCTCACGACCTGCCAGACCAGTCGCTCGTCGTGCGGCGTGGCGGGCAGCGCGCCTCCGCCTTCGGCCAGCCAACGGCCATCGCCGGCTTGAAGCAAGCCGTAGAGGATCTCGGCGGACTCCTGCAAGGTCGTGTCCATCAACTCGTCAACCTCGTGCCTCACGGTCAGCCACACTGCGACCGACACCGCGGCACCCCAAGCCAGCGACACCGCGACCAGCGCCATCGACAGGCGCGCCCGAATGGTCGGAAGGCCGTTCACGTGGCGACCCGGTAGCCCATGCCGCGAGCCGTCTCGATGAAGTCGCGGCCCAGCTTGCGGCGGATGTTGGACACATGCACTTCCAGCGCGTTGCTGCTGACTTCCCCATCCATGCCCAGCATCAAGGCTTCGAGATCGGGCTTGGCGACGTATCGGCCCGCGCGCAAGGCCAGCGCCTCGACCAGCGCCCACTCGCGCGACGTCAGTTCGGCATCGGTGCCGTCGACCGACGCGATGCGCGCGGCCATGTCGAGATCCACCGGGCCGAAGCTCAGCACCGACGTCGCGGCCCCAGCGACGCGGCGGCGCACGGCCCGGATGCGCGCAGCCAGCTCCTCGGGATCGAAGGGCTTGACGATGTAGTCGTCGGCTCCGGTGTCCAGGCCGCGTACACGGTCGCTGAGCAGGTCGCGCGCCGTCAGGATCAACACCGGCGTGGTCACGCCATGGGCACGGATCGAGCGGACCCAGTCCAGGCCCGATCCATCGGGCAACTGCCAATCGACGAGCAACACGTCGTAAGGCTCATTGCGCAAGGCGATGATCTCGCTGATGCGTTGACACCAGTCGACGACATGGCCCTCGCCTGACAGGTAGGCGCGCAGGCCCTCACCCAGAATGCGGTCGTCCTCGAGCAGCAGCAGTCGCATCACACCCCCAGTGGAACCAAGGCACCGGCCAGGCCGGTGACGAGCATGGCAGCAGCACCCCAGACCACCACCCGGAGCGCGCCCCGCATCGGCGGCGC
>JBFLWE010000079.1:0-26254 GCA_040758375.1 Pseudomonadota bacterium | reverse complement strand
CTTCCGCGGCACGCAGTGGCCCCGGTTGTGCAGCGCCTGCGCGATGGCGAGATCACCAACGACAACGTGTACGTGTACCGCGTGAGCGAGCAGCCGCGCGCCTACAAGGGCAAGAGCCGCAACACCGAGAGCTTCAGCTTCGACCAGATCGACGGCTGGGGCCGCGTGGCCGCCGGCACGAACACCGTGCGCTGGTACGGCCGCACCATGCCGGGCGAAGGCCTGCGCGGCATGCTGCCGCAGCGCGAGATGGGCGCGGCCATGGGGCTGGAAAGCGCCAGGCCGAGGCAGGCCGCCGCGCAGCCGCGCGACACCTGGTTCGTGGTGTCCAACAGGTCGCCGCAGGAGGTGGCGGCCGCCGGCGGGCTGCACGAGGTGCCGCGCGGCTACGCCAAGTTCACGCTGCCCGACAAGGAGAGCACGCCCACGCTGCCCGGCGGCTGGTCGCGCGGCAAGATCATCAAGCACCAGGTGGGGCTGGCGCTGGTGGCGTTCGGCGGCATCGCGGTGGCCAACACCATCAGCCCCCTCGACACCGGCCATGACGTGCCCACCGGCGAACCCGGCATGCCGCCCAACCCGATCAGCGGTTCGCAGTTCGCCGGCCTGGACGCGGGCGCCTTCGGCGCCGCGCCGCGCGAGCTGTCCACCAACGCACGCATCGCGCTGGCCACCGCCGTGGAGCGCCAGGCCGCGGCCGACCGCGCGCGCATGGTGCCCAACGCCGACCCCAAGGCGGTGAAGCCGCTGCAGGACCAGGCCGACGCGTGGTGGGCCAAGTTCTCCGCCGCCGCCACCAAGACCATCCAGGACGACGTGGCGGCGGGCGGCAGCGCCGTGGCGTCGGCCAACCGCCTGCGCGCCCAGCTGATCGCGATGGACCGCTTCGACGCCCATGCCGACAAGGCCGTGCTCGCGGCCCTGCGCGACTCGGGCCAGGTGCGCGGCGACGCGCGCGACTTCGAAGCCGGCATCGAATACGCCAAGCTGGTGGCCGAGCACAAGGCCTTCGTCAACGACGGCGCCCACCGCGAACTGGCGCACGACGACCCGGTGGCCTTTGCAGCCGCCAGCCTGATCGAAAGCGGCCCGATGGACGCCGCCTTCCACACCCGGGTGCGCGACAACGCCGCCCGCGTGGGCCGCGAATACTCGGCCGAGCGCATCCGCACGCTGCTCGACAAGGGCGACGTGGCCGGCGCCGCGCGCGAAGCCACGCTGCGCCTGGACGCGGCGGCCGATGCCACGCAGCGCGCCGCCACGCGCGATGCGCTGGCGCCGCTGTTCGAGGAGGAAACCGGGCGCGGGCTGGCCTACCTCGACAGCGCCCGGCCCGACCAGGTGGGCGACTACCTGTCGCAGTGGCGCGGCGCGGCGCCGGAGCTGGCCGAGCCCCTCGCCGAGCGCGTGTCGCAGAAGCTGCGCGACGGCCACTGGAAGCAGCAGCTCGGCCTGGCGGGCAGCGCGGCCTATCCGTCCTTCTTCCGCGGGGTGGCCACCATCGCGCAGGCCGCCGACTCGCGCTCGGCCGAACCGAAATGGTCGCAGCGCCTCGCCGGCGACATGGTCACCGGCGGCCTGATGGAGCGCCAGGAGTTCCGCCTGCAGCTCGCCCGCTCGGTGTCGCAGGCGGTGGAGTCCGGCCAGGCCAAGCTGCCGGTGGCGCTGGCCAACGCGCTGCAGGGCAAGGAGCCGGCGTTCCTGCGCGACAGCGTGCTCTCGGGCATCGACAGCGGCCTGCAGGCGCAGCGCAAGCACCTGGGCGACGCGCTGGGCAACCTGCGCGGCACCGCGGGCTACAACGCCGCGGGCGCCTCGATGATGTTCTACCTGGCGCACTTTGCCGACGACACGCCGCAGGCGCGTGCGCAGGCCGCCGAGGACTTCCGCCGCGTCAACCCCGGCGTGGCCGACCGCATGGACGAGTCCACCCGCGTGATCAGCGAGTGGGGCATGCACCTGTACAACGCGCGCATCGACCTCGAGCGGCTCGAGGGCAAGCCCACCGGCAGCGAGGCCGCGCGCAGGCTCGACAAGACCTACGGCGAGCTGTTCGGCGCCGACGACAAGACCGGCAAGCCCAACGATGCCGAGGTGGACGACGCCATGCGCCAGAGCCCCGCGCTCAAGCGCCTGATGGCCAGCCGCGTGCGCCAGGACGTGCCCGATCCGCGCACCGCGGTCGAGTACCTGGCCAACCCGGTGATGTTCGTCACGCGCCACATCTCCGGCACCACGCGCATGACCTGGACCCTGCTGGCCGAGGCCGAGTTCAATGCGATGCTGGCCGACCCCACCGGGTTCACCAGGCGCTGGGAGGCGTTCAAGGGCAAGAGCGCCCGCATGGCCGCCTCGCTGGGCGTGTCGGCCGACGAGATCCAGCGCGGCAACCAGGTGGTGGACGACTACCTGGCCAAGGTGCGCGCGCTCGACAGCACGCTGCCCGAGGCCAAGCGGCTGCAGGAGCTGGCACGCCTGGGCACCGAGCTCGACGGCGAGATCAAGCGCATCACCGGCATCGGCGCCAAGACCATCCACAACGTGGCCAACGCGCACACGGTGTTCGGCCAGACGCTGCGCTGGGTGGCCAACGCCGGCTTCGTCACGCACAACATCAGCACCGAGATCACCAACCTCAGGCCCATGCTGCAGGACGGCGTGCAGGACTACACCAAGTGGTACCACCGCATCTACGCGCCCACGCAGGCCTTCTTCTACGCCAAGCCCTTCACCTCGGCCTCCGAGATGCCGAGCAACGTGGCGCGGCGGCTCGAGGCCGGCAAGCCGGCCGACATCGAGAGCCTGCTGAAGTGGAAGTTCTTCTTCGGCGCCGGCGCGCTGGGCGTGGGCATTGCCGACACCTCGCTGGGCATCGGCCAGCAGGGCACCGTGCCGAACTGGGTGACCTTCGTCAACTACGGCATGGGCGTGTCGGGCATCGTGGACGGCGGTGTCACGCTGGTCAACGCCACCGGCGCGGCGCTCACGCGCGCCGGGGCGGTGGAGCTGGGCGCGCTGCTGGCGATCCCCGGCGAGATCGCCACCATCGGCGGGCTGGGCGTGGCCCTGTTCACCGGGATCAAGCAGTTCTACAACATCCGCCACCACTACGACCAGGTCGACGCGCGCGAGGCCAGCCGCGATCCCGCCTTGCGCAACATGCTGCTGGCGCGCGGCTTCACCGAGCAGCAGACCGAGGCGCTGCTGGACTGCACGCACGAAGGCGTGTCGCCGATGCAGGGCTACAACCGCATGCTGGCGAAGTACGGCATCAGCGTCGAGCAGGGCCTGGACTGGCTGCAGACCCACCTCGAGGACCAGCCGGGCGAAGAAGGCGCCAAGCTGAAGGAGTGGACGCAGCAGGTGCACCGCTTCACCGACCGGCACATGGACGACGACAACGGCAGCTTCCCGGGCACCGACCCCACGGCCCGGCAGGCCGGCACCTGGCACACCGTGACCAAGACCTACCCGGGTGCGCACGGCGGTGCGGCCACGGTGCAGGTGCGCGAGCGCCGCGACGCCGAGAGCCTGGAGGGCCTGTACCAGTGGATGACGCGCACCTACGGGCCGCTGCCCAGGCCGCTGACCTACGGGCCGCCGGCGCCCGACCCGGCGACGGCACCGGCGCCCACGCCCGCGCCGACGCCGGCGCCTGCCACCCCGCAGCTGCCGGCCACCGTGCCGGCGCGCGGCGGCTACTGGCAGGTCACCGAGTCGCTGATCGACCAGCACGGCCAGGCCTTCCTCGACAAGATGCTCGACCCCGCGGCACAGCAGCGCGCGCGCGAGGCCGGTGGGCGGGCCGCGCTGACCGATGCCGCCTGGAGGGAGCTGATGGCGCGCAACGGCCACGACCCCGCCCTGGCCGACGGGCAGCGCAGCCGCAGCCGGCGCGATCCCGACAACCTCTCCGGTTCCGACACGCTGCGCCTGGACAAGCCCTGAAGTGGCCTGGGGCAGCACGGCTGCCCCCCGGGCCCCTTCGCGCCGCCGGCCCCTTTTGGCCCGGCGGCTTTTCTTTTGGTCCCGCCGCTGCACCGACCCATTGCCGGCGTGCATGAGCAACGCAAACCTGCGAATGCGCTTGCGTGCGACCGCTCTATAGACTGGATCGCAGACGTCTTCACGCGGCACCCCACGAGAAGTATCCGTGTGAAACGAATGAGCCCGAGCGCCCGGCTTCTCCGCTGAACGCAGCGAGAGGGTCCGACAACAGGAGCAAGAGTCCATGGCACAAGGTTCGCAAACCGAGGGGCTGGAGCTGGCCGGCTCCTGCCCGCCGATGCAGGTGCTGCTGCATGGGGAACCCGCTACCACCCTGCCCACCGCGCGCGACGCGCTGGCCGACCGCCCGCTGCTGCTGGCCGAACTGGTGTCCGCCGAAGGGCCCGAGCAACGTCGCCGCATCGTGGGCAGGATGCTGCGCACGATCGACTTCGACTGGCTGGCTTACGGCCGGCTGCTGTGCCTGGGCGGCAAGGTGCAGCCGCTGTCGCTGTGCACCACCCATGTCGACGAGGGCTGGGCGCGCCACTACTGCAGCCAGGCCTATTTCGACGTCGATCCGCGCGTGCACGACGCCATGCAATCGAGCCTGCCTTGCGGCTGGACCATCGAGGGCCTGCAGGACCGCGTGCGCCACGCGCCGCTGCGCGCGCCGGTGCGCAGCTTCGTGGCCGACCTCGCCGACACCGGCATGCGCGCCGGCGCGCTGCTGCTGCTGCCCGGCACCGGCGGCCACGAGCGCCATTTCGTCAGCCTGCTGTCACGCAAGAGCACGCACGCGTGGAACGACGGCGCGCTGCTCGGCCAGGTGCTCACGCTCGGCCTGTGCCTGCATGAGTTCTACACGCGCTACACCGGCCTGCCCAGCGTCGAAGGCCCCGACGCGACGCTGACACCACTGCAGCGCAAGATCCTCGCGCACCTGTCGCGCGGTGCGAGCGACAAGCAGATCGCCTACGACCTGCAGCTGTCCTCCCATGCGGTCGACTACCACATGCGCCAGCTGCGCCGGCGCTTCGCGGTGCGCAACCGCGTGCAGCTGATGCAGGCGGCCCAGGCCGGCAGCCCGCGCGCCGGGGCCGTGCCGGCGCTGCAGTAGCGCGCGGCGCGCGCCCTTCAATGCCCTGAGGCTATGGGCCGCGCAAGTTCCGGCGCCCCCGCGCACCAGGGCGGCCGATAAGCTGCAGACAAGTTCCATCACCTTCTGCAGCGATGAGATTCATCAGTGACCAAGAGGTGGCGCGCTGCCTCGACTTCCCCGCCGTCATCGGAGCCCTCGAGCAGGCCTTCGAATCCCTGGCCCACCGCCGCGCGGCGATCAAGGCCCGCACCCGCATCGACTGCGGCAACGTCAAGCTCAGCTCGATGGGCGCGCTGTGGCTCGATGCCGGCCTGGCCGGCGAAAAGGTCTATCCCACGGTGGAGGGCCGCTACAGCTTCCTGTTCAACCTGTTCGACATCGAACAAGGCCGACCGCTGGCGGTGATGGAGGCCAACGAACTCACGCGGTTGCGCACCGCCGGGCTCACCGCGATGGTGGCACGGCGCTGCGCAGGGGCCACGCGCAAGCTGGCGCTGTTCGGCGCCGGCGTGCAGGGCCGGGCGCATCTGGAGGCCCTGGCCCACGCCCTGCCCTTCGAGCAGGTGGACGTGGTCGACCCGCTGGACCAGTCGGCGTGGTGCGCCGAGGCCTCGCGCCGCTTCGGGCTTGCGGTGCGCCAGCGCACGCCCGACGAGGCGGTGGACGATGCCGACCTGGTGGTCACCGTCACGCGCTCGCGCACACCGGTGTTCGACGGCACTCGCCTGCGACCTGGTGCCTTCGTCGCGGCCGTCGGCACCAGCTTGCCCACCGGCCGCGAACTCGACGATGCGACGCTGTCGCGCGCGGGGCGCATCATCGTCGAATGGCGGCCGCAAAGCGGTGCCGAAGCCGGCGAACTGGTGCTCGGGCGCCTGGCCGGCGCGGTGGACGACGCGCGCATCGTCGATCTGGCCGAGCTGTTTGCGGGCCAGGCGCGCTGGCGCGCGGCGGAGCAGGAGATCGTGGTGTTCAAGTCGGTGGGCGTGGGCTTGGCCGACCTGGCCGCAGCCTCGCTCGCGTGGAAGGTGTTGCGGGACGGTGCAGCCACCGGTCAACCCGCATGAGGCCGCTGTCGGTCCATGTGGTCGGCGCGGGCATCGTGGGGGCTGCCGCTGCCTACGTGCTCGCGCGTGCCGGCCACCGCGTGACGCTGCTCGAAGCCTGCGAGGCGCCCGGCCGCATGACCAGCTTTGCCAACGGCGCGCAGCTCAGCTACAGCTATGTCGAGCCGCTGGCCACGCCGGCCACGCTGCGCAAGCTGCCTTCGATGCTGCTGGACCGCCACTCGCCGCTGCGCTTCAAGCTCACCGGCGAGTGGTCGCAGCTGTCCTGGGGCCTGCGCTTCCTGCGCGCGTGCAATGCAGCCCAGGTGCGCCGCGCCACGCAGGCGCTGCTGCGCCTGTCCTTCCTCAGCCGCGACGAACTGGAAACCGCCCGCGCCGCGGACGACTTGCGCTTCGACCATGCAGTGCCCGGCAAGCTGGTGGTGCTCGACACACCCAAGGCGCTGGAACAGGCGCGCCGGCAGGTGGAATACCAGCGCACGCTGGGCTGTGAGCAACGCATGCTCGATGCCGAAGAGTGCATCGCGCGCGAACCCGCGCTCGCGGCCTATCGACCGCACGTGGCTGGTGGGGTGTGGACGCCGGGCGAGGCGGTGGGCGACGCTTGGCTGCTCACCCGCGAGCTGGTGGACCGCCTGCGCGCCATGGGGGGCCTGGTGCGCTACCGCACCCGCGTGAGCGGCTTCCGCACGCACAACACACGCGTGCAGGCGCTGCGCCTGGAAGGCGGCGATGAACTGCCCGCCAGCGATGCCGTGGTGCTGGCCAACGGCAGCGACGCCGCCCCGTTGGCACGCGGCCTGGGCCTGAAGCTGCCGCTGTACCCGGTCAAGGGCTACAGCATCACGCTGCCGGTGCGCGACGCCGGCAGCGCCCCGCGCGTGAGCGTCACCGACCTGCGGCGCAAGACGGTGTACGCGCCGCTGCCGGGCAGGCTTCGCGTGGCCGGCATGGCCGAGCTGGTGGGTCCAGACCTGCAGCTCAACCCCACGCGCATCGCCCACCTGGTGGACGCCGCGCGCGAGACCTTTCCCGACGCATGCGACTACCAGGCCGACCCTCAGCCGTGGACCGGCCTGCGGCCGTGCACGCCCACCTCCATGCCGGTGATCGGCGCCACGCCTTACGAGAACCTGTGGCTGAACGTGGGCCACGGCTCGCTCGGCCTGACCTTGGCGATGGGCAGCGCGCGCCTGGTTGAACGCTGCCTGCGCGGCGACACCGTGGCCGCGCGCGATTTCGCCTACGTTGCATAGCGCCGCGGCGCCTCAATCGGGGAAGACCGTGACCTGCGCGCCGCCTCCGTCGGAAGCGGCGCGTGACGCTGCCGGCACGCGCGTGCTCTCCGAGGCGGCCTGCAGTGCGACGCGGCAGGCCGCGATGAAGTTGCTCGCGGCGGCCGAAAGCGCGCCCGGCTGCAGGAACATCGCCCGCAGCACGATCTCGCCTTGCGGCTCGATGGGCAGCACGCGAAGCGCCGGCTCGAACTTGGTCGCGCTGAGGCCATCGACCACTGCGACGCCGAAGCCGTGCGCGGCCAGCTGCAGCGCCACCTGGTGCGTCTTCACCACCAGCGGCGCCGGAAAGCGCCAGTCGAACTGCTCGGCATAGCTGGCCATCAGCCGGCCCACCGGGTCGGTGTTCACCAGCTCGATGACCGGCATGGTGGCCAGTGCCGCCGCCGGCACGCTGGCCGCGCTGCGGTACTTGCCCAGCACCTCGGGCCGCCCGGCGCACACCAGGCGCAGGCTGGCGAGTTCGTCCAGTGCCACCGCCGGATGCGTGGGCGGGTCGAACGCGATCGCGAGATCGATCTCGCGCAGCAGCAGCCACTGCACCAGCTCATGGTGGTGACCGGTGGAGAACTCGCAGCGCACTTCGGGGTGCTGCTGGCGCAGCGCCGCGTACGCGGGCGACACGAGCACCGACATGGCCGGGACCGTGCCCACGCGCAGCCGCGGCTGCGGCCGGCCGCGCAGGTTGCCGGCCAGCCGGCGCACGTCGTCGAAGCCCGCGTAGGCGTTGCGGATCGCTGGCGCCAGCTGCATCAGCTCCTGCGTGGGATGCAGCCGGCCGGCGTGGCGGCGGAACAGCGGATAGCCCACCGTCGCTTCGGCATGCTGCAGGTGCTTGGTGGCCGAAGGCTGCGAGATGTTGAGCAGGCGTGCCGCGGCACTGAGACTGCCTGTCTGCAGCACCGCGTTGATCACCTCGATGTGGCGCAGCTTCATGCGGGCTTGAGCGCCGGCGTGGCGCGTGCGCGGCGCCACCATTGCGACGCCATCACCAGCGCCAGCAGCGCAAAGGCCGGCAGCGTGAACAGCAGCTTGTCGGGCAGCGCCGGATTGCGCAGCTCCACACCCACCACGCGATTGGTGTCCTGCTCGTTCAACCGCACGCGCTCGGCCGGACTGCCGGGGTCCACCATGCCGATGTACAGCCCGCCATCCCGCGGCTCCAGCGTGATGCCCATGTGCATCAGCCGCGCCTGCACCGGCCCTTGCGCCACCGGCAGCAGGAAGGTCTTTTCCACCATGTGCTGCGTGTCCGCGTCCTGCACCGACACGCGCAGCCGCAGCGAGCTGCCGGGCTGGGCCTCGGCCAGCAGCTGCTCGGTGCGCGAAGCCGGCTCGAGCACCCAGCGGTCGTACACCAGCTCGCGCGCGGCCTGCGGCCACATCAGGAAGAAGGTGGCAGCCAGCAATGCCGCGGTTTCCCAGCGGCGGTTGCGGGTGAGGAGCTGGCTCTGGGTGGCACTGGCAAAGGTGGCGCAGGCGATCGCCGCGCAGCCGATCACCAAGGCCTTGTACCAGGGCGAGCTGTCGCCGATGAGCAGCAGCTCGGGATTGAAGATGAACACGAAAGGCAGCACGGCAGTGCGCATCTCGTAGATGAAGGCCTGCACCCCCGTCTTCAGCGGATCGGCGCCCGACAGGCCCGCCCCCGCGTAAGCCGCCAGCGCCACCGGTGGAGTCGCATCGGCCATGATGCCGAAATAGAACACGAACAGGTGCACTGCGATCAGCGGCACCTCCAGCCCGTTGGAGGCTGCCAGCGCCACGATCACGGGCGCGAGCAGCGTGGACACCACGATGTAGTTGGCGGTGGTGGGCAGGCCCATGCCGAGCACCAGCGACAGCGCGGTCGTCAGCAGCAGCACGCCGAGGATGGAGTTGCCGGCGACCGCCTCCACCACTTCGGCCAGCCCCTGGCCGATGCCAGTGAGGCTGACCGAGCCCACCACCACGCCAGCGGCCGCGGTGGCGATGGCGATGCCCACCATGTTGCGCGCGCCGTCGTGCAGCCCGCTGACCAGCAGCCGCGCGCCCTCGCCGAACGCGCCGGCCTGCGACTCGCCGCGGAACCAGCGCAGCAGCGGCCCCTGCGTGAGCAGCATGCCGATCATCAGCACGCACGCATAGAACGCGGCCAGCCCGGGCGACTGCTCCAGCACCGTGAGGCACCACACGAGCACGAACAACGGCAGCAGGAAATGCAGGCCGGACAGCACCGTGGTGCCCACCGGCGGTAGCTCGCTCAGCGAGGCGGGGTCGTGGAAGTCCTTGCGCGGCTGGCGCCCCGCGATCCACAGCAGCCCCACATAGGTCGCGGCCACCAGCGCCACGCCGATCGGCGTGGCAAGGTCGCCCACCAGCCGCGGCAGGGTCTGCGAGACCCACAGCGCGGCGTTGATCACGATCACCAGGCTGGCCGCCGTGAGGCCCCAGCCGAGCAGGCGCGCACGCAGCGGCGAGGCGCGGCGCGGCAGGCCCACCATGCCCATCTTCAGCGCCTCGAGGTGGGCGATGTACAGCAGCGAGCCGTAGGCCAGCAGTGCGGGCACCAGCGCATGCTTGATGATCTGGGTGTACGGGATGTTGACGTACTCGACCATCAGGAACGCGGCCGCGCCCATCACCGGCGGCATGATCTGTCCGTTGGAGCCGGCCGCGACCTCCAGCGCGCCCGCCTTGGTGGCCGGGTAGCCCACGCGCTTCATCAGCGGAATGGTCACCGCGCCACAGGTGAGCACGTTGGCCACCGAGGAGCCCGACACCATGCCGTGCAGGCCCGAGGACAGGATAGCGGCCTTGGCCGGACCGCCGCGGAAGTGGCCCAGCAGCGAGAAAGCCACGCCGGTGAGGTAGTTGCCCGCGCCGGCTTTTTCCAGCAGCGAGCCGAACAGCACGTAGAGGAACACGAAGCTGGCCGACACACCCAGCGCCACGCCGAACACACCCTCGGTGGTGAGCCAGAAGTGCGAGGCAGCGCGCGAGAGCGAGGCGCCGCGGTGCGCCACGAGCTCCGGCATCCAAGGGCCCAGGAAGGTGTACGACAGGAACAACACGGCGATGATGGTCATCGGCCAGCCGAGGCAGCGCCGCACCGCTTCCAGCAGCAGCAGGATGCCCACGCAGGCGGCCACCACGTCCTGGGCGTTGGGAGCACCCGGGCGCATCAGCAACTCCTGCTGGAACAGCACCATGTACAGCGCGCCCAGCACGGCCAGCGCGCCGGCCAGCAGGTCGTGCAGCGGCACATGCCCGCGTGCGCTGGCGTTGCGCGCGGGGAACAGCAAATACACCAGCAGCAGCGCAAATGCGAGGTGGATGCAGCGCACCGCGGTGTCGTGCAGCACGCCGAAGCCGAACGCGAACGGCAAGGGGGAGGCGGTCCAGAGCTGGAACAGCGACCAGGCGATCGCGAGCCCCGCGGTCATGCGACCGGCAGCGCCCGCCAGCCGACGGCCGCCGGATTCCCGCTCCAGGATCCAATCGAGGACGCCCGGGGCGTCGGCAACAGCGTTCGTCATGGCCGCGTCCTTACTTCATCCAGCCTTTTTCGCGGAAGTAGCGCACCGCCCCCGGGTGATAGGGCGCAGTGTTGCCGCTGAGCATCTCTTGCGGCGTCAGGTGCTCCAGTGCCGGATGCAGCTTCTTGAAGTCTTCGAGGTGGTCGAACACCGCCTTCGTGACCGCATAGGCCACCGGCTCCGGCAGCTTGGCGCTGGTGACCAGCGTGGCACGCACGCCGAAGGTCTTGAGATCGGGATGGTCGCCGTACATCTTGGCGGGCACGGTGGCGGCCGAGTAGTAGGCCGACTGCTTGAGCATCCTGCCGATGTCGGCCTCCGGCACCGGCACCACCTGCGCGTTGCAGGTGGACACCGCCTCCTTGATCGATGCGTTGGGATGCCCCACCACGTAGGTGTAGGCGTCGATCTTGTTGTCGCACAAGGCGCTGGCCATCTCGCTGGGCTTGAGGTCGGTGGCCAGGCGGAAGTCGGCGGTCTTCACGCCGGACTGGCGCATCAGGTCCTCGGTCATCACGCGGTTGCCCGAGCCGGGGTCGCCGATATTGATGCGCTTGCCCTTCACCTCGGTCCAGGAGCGGATGCCGCTGTCGCGCCGCACCACCAGCGTCAACGCCTCGGGGTGCAGCGAGAACAGCGCGCGCAGTTCGTTCTGCGGCCCCTTGTCCTTGAACGGGCCTTCGCCCTTGAGGGCGAAGTACTGCACGTCGCTCTGCGACACGCCCACGCTGATGTCGCCACTGGCGATCGCGTTGACGTTGAACACCGAGCCGCCGGTGGACTCGACCGTGCACCGGATGCCGTGTTCCTTGCGGCCCTGGTTGACGAAGCGGCAGATCGCGCCGCCGACAGGATAGTAGACACCGGTGATGCCGCCAGTGCCGATGGTGACGAACTGCTGTTGGGCCTGGGCCTGCGCGGGCGCAGCGGCAACCGAGACCGCCAGCGCGGCCGCAGCGGCCAGGGGCTTCAAGACCTTCATGTGGAGTGCTCCTCGAGTGGCGTAGAGCGGCGCTTGGCGCCGCGGCCCGTCATTCCTTGCACGGGGCACGGGCCAGTGTAGGCATGGGGCTCGAGAGCGGCGATACCGAAAATTCGTACGCGCATAGCCGCGCGTCATATTCGGGTGACTACCGATAAGGCCCCGACGCCGCCGGCACCGAAGAGCTCAATACACCCCCATCGCCAGGCCGGCGGCCAGCACGCTGCCGAGCTCTTCGCACCGGCGCAGGTCCTGCGCCGAAATGGTCTTCGGCGCCAGGATCGCCTGAGGCGTCTGCGCATGCGTGCAGACGATCAGCGCGGGCGCCACGGCCTTCAGCCGCCAGCCGGTGGCGATGCGCTCGACCTGCCGCGCCGCCCCCTGCCCGTCACTGCCGGCACAGACCAAGCTGGCGTAGGGCCGACCGTTGAGTCGCTCCAGCGCGGGGTAGTAGCAGCGGTCGAAGAAGTCCTTCATCAGCCCCGCCATCGAAGCCAGGTTCTCCGGCGTGGCGAACACGAAGCCGTCGGCCGCGAGCAGGTCGTCGGGCCCGGCCTGCGGCGCGCGCAGCAGCCGCACGCTCACGCCGGCTTCGTCGGCCGCACCGGCGGCAACCGCCTCGGCCATCTGCCGCGTGCCGCCGGTGTGGCTGTGGTACACGATCAACAAGGTCTTCATCAGCGCGGAGCATATTGCGCCGCTGCGTCCCGGGGCGCTGCTCGCTTCAGCGCTTCGTGTTGCGCAAGACCACCAGCTTGGAGAGCCGGAACAGGTTGACCGGCCGCACCGACTCCACCCGCCAGTCGTGCGCCAGGATGTGCTGCTCGAAGCTGAAGTCCGAGCGGAAGCCCACGCGGTCGGCCATGCTGCGCACCGCACGCTCCATCAGCCACCAGAAGCGGCTGCCGCTGAAGTGGTTGAGGATCAGGATCGCGCCTTCCGGACGGCACACGCGGCGCGCCTCGTGCACCAGGCGCGCCGGATTCGGCGTGACCGACAGCACGTACGGCACGGTCACGCAATCGAAGCTGTCGTCGGCGAACTCCATGCGCTCGGCATTCATCTGGAACAGCGAGATGTCGCGCCCCGGCAGTTGCGCCGCCCGCCAGCGCGCACGCTCCAGCATCAGCGGCGACAGGTCGATGCCGACCACGTGCGCGGTCGCCGGGTAGCGGCCCAGCGTGAGCCCGGTGCCGACGCCGACTTCCAGCACATGCGTGGGGTTCATGGCGGCCGCCGCCTGCGCCATCGCCCGTCGCCCGGGCTCCAGCACGCGGCCGAACACGCTGTCGTACAGCGGGGCGTAGCGGTCATAGGTGTGCACCACGTCCTGGGCCGTGGGTTGGCGGCCGGCAAGCTCCGGGTGCAGGGCTTCGTCCGGCGCAGGGGCCCGTTCGGCGAGATGCGGTGGGAGCATGCGTTCCTCCTGCAATGCGTCGGTGCCATGAGGCAAGCAGAGTGCCCACCCAAGCATGGCGCTTGCTGGAGGGCTTGCAAGGGCGTGCAGGCACCGGCTCGGCCCTGCGGCGGCAAAGTCGCGCGTCAACCCTTCCGGTGCGCCAGGAGGTCCAGATGGGCAAGCGGAAATACGGAGTCGAGATGCCGGGCACGCTGGAGCGCTCGCCTGGAAAGGCCCAGCGCACCTATGCCAAGACGCTGCGCGCGGCGGAGCAGGAATACGGCAGCGGCGAGCGGGCAGGCCGCACGGCGTTCGCCTCGCTCAAGCACGGCTTCGAAAAGGTGGGTGACCACTGGGAAGCCAAGGACCACAAGGGCCCTTCGGACCCGCAGGCCGCCAGGTCCGGCCGTGCCGCGCGCGAAAGCAAGGGGCAGGGCTTCGGCGGCGTCGATGAGCGCGGCCATACGCGCAAGGAGCTGTACGCGCGTGCCCGTGCGCTGGGCATTGCCGGGCGCTCCACGATGGACAAGCAGGCCCTGGCCCGCGCCATCGCCAAGAAGCAAGGATGACCGGCCGCGCCCGCGCGTCGCCGTGGCAGCTGGTCGCGGCGACCGTGCTGCTGCTGTTGCTGTGGCAGGTGCGCCAGCCGCTGATGGTGTTCTTTGGTGCGGTGCTGGTGGCCGCCGCCTTGCACGCGCTGGCCGAACCTCTGGCCCGGCGCGCGCGCCTTTCGGAGCGCGCCGCCACCGCCTGGGTGCTGGCAGGGCTGGTCGCGCTGGCCGCGCTGGGCCTGTGGCTGCTGGGCGATCCGCTGTCGCAGCAGTTGCAGGCCTTGCGCACCGAGCTGCCGCGCGCCTGGTCGGCGCTGCAGCGCTGGCTGCAGCAGTTGCCGCTGGGCAATCGCCTGCTGGAGCTGGTGGGCGAGGTGCGCGACGGCGAGCTGCCGCTGGCCGGCATCGCCGGCGCGGCCACGCGCGTGCTGCACGGGCTGGGTGCCGCGGTGCTGACCTTGCTGATGGGCGTGTACCTGGCCTTCGACGTGCGGCTGTACCGCGACGGCCTGGTGCGCCTGGCGCCTCCGGCGCGGCGCGAAGCCGTCGGCGAGGCGCTGGACGCCACGGGCCGGGCCCTGACCCGCTGGCTGCGCGGCCAGGGCATCACGATGCTGGTGGTGGGGGCGGCGGTATCGATCGGCCTCACGCTGCTGGGCATGCCGATGGCGCTGGCGCTGGGCCTCATCGCCGGGTTGCTGGAGTTCGTGCCCTACATCGGGCCCATCGCCTCGGGCCTGCTTGCGGTGCTGGTGGCCTTCGTGCAGGGGCCGCAGCAGGCGCTGTACGTGGCGCTGCTGTTCGTGGCGCTGCAACAGGTGGAGAACCACCTGCTGGTGCCGCTGGTGCAGCGCTGGGCGGTGGCGCTGCCGCCGGTGCTTGCGCTGGGCGGGGTGCTGCTGTTCGGCGCGCTGCTGGGCCCCGCGGGGCTGATCCTGGGCACGCCCTTGATCGTGGTGACGATGGTGCTGGTGCAAAAGCTGTACGTCGAGCGCATGCTCGAGGGCCGCAGCTGAGAGGCTGAGAGTCCGCACCCCGCAAGCGGCCGCACGACAATCGCTGCCATGCATGCGTTCCACTCCATTGCCTACGTGTCGCCACTGGCCGGCCCGCGCCTCATCGTGACAGGCGCGGTACACGGCAACGAAACCTGCGGCACGCAGGCCATCCACCGCGTGGCCGCCGAGCTGGCCGCCGGCACGCTGAAGCTGGCGCGCGGCGCGCTGACCCTCGTGCCGGTGACCAACCCCCTGGCCTACGCACGACGGCAGCGCCAGGGCGAGCGCAACCTCAACCGCAGGCTCGCGCCCACGCCCGAGCCGCGCGAGTTCGAGGACCATGTCGCCAACTGGCTGTGCCCGCTGCTGGCGCAGCACGAGGTGCTGCTGGACCTGCACTCCTTCCATACGCCGGGGCCGGCGTTCGTGATGGTGGGTCCTGAAGACAACGCCGGTCCGCTGGAGCCGTTTGCACATGCCAGGGAAGAAGAGGCGCTGGCGCAGCGGGTAGGCGTGCGGCGTGCGGTGGACGGCTGGCTTTCCACCTACGCAAAAGGGGTGCAGAGACGGCGCGAATGGGCACGCGAGCATCCCGGTGCGCAGGTCGACCTGGACCCGCGCTACGGCGTGGGCACCACCGAGTACATGCGCTCGCTCGGGGGCATGGCGCTCACGCTCGAATGCGGACAGCACCAGGACCCCGCAGCCCCCGAAGTCGCGTACCGCGCGATCCTGAACACGCTGGCGCATCTGCGGCTGATCGACGCGCCGGACCCCTGCCCCGCCGAAATGGAGTTGTTGCGCCTGGTGGATGTGGTGGACAAGATCGACGCGGGCGACCGCTTCGCGCGCGAATGGAAAAGCTTCGAGCCGGTGCGCGGCGGCGAACTCATCGGCCTGCGCGCCGACGGCTCGCAGGTGCTCGCACCAAGCGACGGCTTCATCGTCTTCCCCAACCCGGCCGCCGGCCCTGGGCAAGAATGGTTCTATCTCGCCACGCGCGCGCGTCGCTTCGCTGCATAAGCCCCTGTTTCGCGCGAGAGCCGGCACAATCGACCGATCCCCAGCTTCCCAGCCCGCCTTCCATGTCTTCCAGCCCTGCGCCCATCGCGCCGCCCGAACTGTCCATGGCCGAATGCGCCGAGCGTCTGAAGGCCTTGTTCCCGGCGCTCTTCGGCGCCGAGGCCAAGCCGGTGAAGTTGAAGATCCAGGCCGACATCCAGCAGCGCGCGCCGGGCCAGTTCACCAAGCAGGCACTGTCGGCCTTCTTCCGGCGCTACACCGGCAGCACGGCCTACCTGATCGCGCTGACGAAGTCCGCGCACCGCTTCGACCTCGACGGCCAGCCCGCCGGCGAGATCAGCGACGAGCACCGCAAGGTCGCCGCCGACGAGCTGACGCGGCGGCGCGCCAACCACCGTGCCAAGCGCGAGCAGGAGCAAGCGCAACGCCGCGAGCGCTTCAACCTGCTGCGCGACTACGAGCGCACCACGCTCACGCGCGCCAACTTCTGTGCACTCAAGGGCATTGCCGAAGCCGACCTCGACCGCCTGCTCGCACAAGCGCGCGAAGAGGCAGCCGCGGCACCGCCGCGCCGCCACCCCGACCGCCCGCAGGGCCGGCCCGACCAGCGGCCGCATGGCCGCCCGCCGCAAGCCCGCCCAGAGCAAGGCCGCGCTACCCAAGGGAGACCTCGCGATGGCAAACGACCGGCCCGAGCAGCCTGATCCGCTGACCGCCTGGCTGCAGCCCTGGTCCTGGTGGGGCCTGGCGCCGCGCGACCTGAACCAGCCCATCAACCCCGGCTGGACCTTCGGCAACCTGGTGGTCAACAACGGCAACTCCTCCGCGCCCCAGGTGGAGCAGGCCGTGGTCAGCCGCCACAGCTACGGGCGCCAGATCGGCCGCATGATGGACGCGCTGCAAGCCGTGACCGCGGCGCTGCCACAAGTTGCCCAGGACCCGCGCGTCAGGCAGTTCGAGGCCCTGGCCCATGAGGTGCGCGAGATCAAGCAGGCCAGCGCCGAGCAGCGCCTGCAGCGCCTGCAGCAGGAGTTGCAGGCGCTGCGCGACGAGCATCCCGAGGCCTGGCGCAAGCTGGCCGCGCTGTTCCGCTGAGTGTTCCGCCGAGGACGGCCCGGCGTACCATCCATCCGATCCACTCCCAACCGCCTGCCCGACGCATGAAGCCGCTGTCTCCGTTGTTTGCCATCGCGCTCGGCCTCGCGGCGTTGGCCGCCTCCGCCGCCGACACCGACCAGAACGCTGCCGCCCAGCGCTGCGAGGAATCGGTGTCCTCCACCCTCCAGCGGGTGCGCGGCAAGGCCGTGCAGGACGTGCAGTTCATCGGCGCCAAGCGCGCCCTCACCGTGGACGGCGACGACATCGGCGTCAAGGGCGAGGGCCTGTACCGCCGCGCCGGCGCCAGCGTGCCTTTCACCTACAGCTGTGCCGTCAATCTGAAGACCGGTGCCACCTCGGGCGTGGTGTTCAAGGAAGCGCCGGAGGCGCTGGCCGAACAGTCCAAGCCCTGGCAACCCGATCTCACCAACATGTCGCCCGAAGCCTGCGAGGCCACGGTGGCGGCGCTGCTGAAGGACAAGCATCCGCGTGTGGATGGCATCGCCTTCCTGTCCGACACCCGCCAGCTCAAGCCGGCTGGCGGCGCCTTGATGAGCCTCGAAGGCCAGGGCACGCTGAAACGCGCTCCCGGCATGAACCCCAACGCCTTCCGCTACCGCTGCGATCTCGATCCGCGCAACGGCAAGGTGGTGGCGGCGCGGGCCACCGACTGAACCGAAGCCCCGGGACTCCAAGCTGCCCGGGCCCGGTCGCAATTCACGCCCGCCCACCGAGCTCGGCAAAGCCACCACTGGCGCAGTGGCCGTCGCGCTGCTAGCGTTGCAAGACGCAAGGAGAAAGGCGATGCGTCGCTGGATCGTGTTGGGACTCAGTGCGCTGCTGGCAGCATGCAGCAGCGCACCGGTGGCGCCACCTGCGGCGCCGGAGCCGCGGCTTTTCCACGATGCGCTGTTCGCCCCGCCCTCGCAGCCCATCCGCGCGGCCGACGTGTTCGCGCTGGACGACGACATGCGGCGCTACCTGCACGAGCAGCTGCGTCCGCGCATGCGCGACGGCCGCCAGCGCACGCTGATCGAGTCGCTGCACCAGCACGGCGCGTTGCGCCTGGAGTACGACGCCGCCACCACCCGCAACGCGCGCGAGGCGTTCGCCGCCCGCACCGGCAATTGCCTTTCGCTGGTGCTGATGACCGCCGCCTTCGCCAAGGAGCTGGGCCTGGCCGTCACCTACCAGAGCGCGATCGTCGACGAAACCTGGAGCCGCAGCGGCAACCTCTACTTCGTGAGCGGGCACGTGAACATCGTGCTCGGCCGCCGCCCGGCGCAGCGCTCGGCGTACGACGCCGAGCAGTACCTGACGGTCGACTTCCTGCCGCCCGAAGAGCTGCGCGGCCTGCGCACACGGCCGATCGAAGAGCACACCGTGCTGGCGATGTACATGAACAACCGCGCGGCCGAGGCCCTGGTCGCCGGGCAGGTGGACGATGCGTACTGGTGGGCCCGTGAGGCCCTGCACCAGAGCAGCGAGTTCCTGTCCACCTACAACACCCTGGGCGTGGTCTACCTGCACCGGCGCGCCCTCGCCGCGGCCGAACAGGCCTTCGACCACGTGCTGCGGCGTGAGCCGGGCAATCGCCAGGCACTGGCCAACCTGGCCAGCGCGCTCCACCAGCAGGGCCGCCACGACGAGTCAGCAGCCGTCAAACGCCGCCTGGCGGCACTGGAGCCCGAGCCGCCCTTCCACTACTTCAACCTCGGCATGGCCGCCTTGCGTTCCGGCGACTACCCGGCCGCGCGCAGCTACTTCGCCAAGGAAGTCGACCGTGCCGCCTACAACCATGAGTTCCACTTCTGGCTCGCGGTGGCCTCGCTGCAGCTCGGCGAGGTGAACGAAGCACGCAGGCAGCTCAAGCTCGCGCTCGACAACAGCACCACGCGCAGCGACCGCGACCTCTATTCGGCCAAGCTCGACCGGCTCAAGGCCGCCACGCAGGCGCACTGACCCTTCCCTCTACAGCGTGGACGATTCGCTGCCCGGCCGGCCGGGCGGCAATTGCACCGTCAGCAGCAAGGAACTGTCGCGCAGCGCCCGCAGTGCATGCTGCGCCTGCGCCGGCAGCAGCACCATCTCCTGCGTCTTCAGCGGGCATTCCACCCCGTCGCCCTCCACCACCACCTCGCCTTCCAGGCAGTGCAGGGTCAGCTCGCCGTACACGCTGTGCGGCGGCAGGGTCTCGCCGGCCCGCAGCACCACGCGCATCAGCTCGAGCACATGGGTCTTGAGCAGCGCATGGGTGGGGGTATCGGCGATCGCCGCGCCGAGCGGGGACACATCGATCGCTTGCCAGGGGCTGGCGTGCGGCAGGGCCATGGCTCATCTCCTTGCTGGGGCGCCTGCCGACAGCTTAGCCAACGACGTGCCTTGGAGGGCTACTGCGCGCGCGTGCCCTCGTCGATCCACGCGGCGTACGGGCCGTAGGCCTGGTCCATCGCGAAGGCGTGGATCGCCGGCAGCTCGTAGGGGTGCAAGCCGCGAATGGCGGCCTCCAGCGCGGCGTAGCGTTCGCGCGTGGTCTTCAGCAGCACGCGGCACTCCGGCTCGTGCTGCACCGTGCCTTCCCAGGTGTAGAAGCTCTCGATCTCGCTGATCTGGGCGCAGGCCGCGAGCCGGCGCTCCACCAGCGCGCGGGCCATCGCCCGCGCCTGCTCGCGCGTGGCCACGGTGGTGACCACGGCGATGGGTGTCACGGAGGAAGAAGGCACGGTATCCGGCACGCTACAGCGATCTCAACTGGTCGACGTGGCGCTTGTACCACCCAACGCTGTCCCAGAACAAGGTCCAGCCGGTGATGTCGAAGTGGTCGTACCCCCCCATAAGGCCCTTCCAGTTCCACGCGCCCGGCTGCGGCGCACCGCCCCCGCTGATGTCACGGATGTTCACCGGCCGCGCATATACCTGGCCGGCGGCATTCATGGCCCAGCTGGGCGCCTTTTGCGCAACGGTGTTCACCACCGCATCGCTGGGCCACCAGGTGGCATCGCTGACCGGCGGGAACGGCCGGCTGTCGCGCGTGTAGTTGCCCATGAAGCCGGGGCCGGCAAAGGCCGCGATCAGCGGGTTGGCATCGAGGTTGGGATACGACCAGCCGGTGATGGGCCCGCTGTAGCTCGCCTTGGTGCTCACGGAGAAGTAATAGACGTTCGGATGGTCCTTCACCCAGTGGTTCTCTTCCATCGCGCCCGCTGGGCTCAGGTCGTACGGCGCCAGGTCCTTGATGCCGCTGTTCCACAGCGGCCAGCCCATCACGCGCCGCATGTAGTCGGCATGGCTTTCGCCGGGTGCCTGCGCGCCCACGTACCACTGGTCGAGCTTGAAGTCGTAGATGCGGTCGGCACCCGTGGCGCTGGCCAGCCCCGCGATGCCCGCGACCAACTGCTGCGCCACCGGCACCCAGTCGAGCACGCGGTAGGCCAATGTGGTGCCGTCGTTCGGCGTGGCGATGGTGGTCACGCTCTTGACCCAGCTGGCGTTCACCGCGTACGGGAAAAGCCCCGGATTGGTCGGCGCCCCATTGTCGGCCAGCATCTGCACCAGCATGCGGGCGGTCTGCCCGCCCATGCTGTGCGAGACGATGTGCACCGGATGGTTCGCATCCCATTGAGGGTACAGGCCGGGAAAGCAGGTGCGGCCGTTGTGGTAGTAGTCCTCGGGCTTGCGCAGGTGGCCGGCGTTGTTGGCGTGCAGCATGCCGTAGTCGACGCAGCCGCCCTTGATCTGATAGAACAGCTCGACCGCGCGATCCCAGTTCGAGCTGAACGGCCCCACCACCGCGGTCACCACCTTCTGGTCGCGGTATTTCGACTGGATCTGCGTCTGCAGGTCGGTGAGCCCGCCCCAGTACTTGTAGCCCAGCATCTCGCTGCGCCCGAACCCGGCAAAGCCGTGCAGCAGCACCACCGGATGGTTGTTGGCCGCCCACGCCGGCAACAGAGCCGACGCGAGCCACAGGCCGGCTGCCGCGCCGAGCAGGCGCCGAACGATGCTTCCGTCTCTTCTCATGCAGGTCTCCTTGACGGCCCGAAAGCGGGCGGGCTGCATGGTCGGGCGCAGCGGCTGCGGCCGCATTGGCCGATCGCGCCAAGTTGGTGTCTTCAACAAGCCAAATCCGGGCATGGCGATTGCGCCCTGGTGGCAACCCCAACACGCGGTCAGTACAGGCGCCTCATGTCCGCACCGGGACGCCCAGCGCCGCGAAGTGCACGACCCATTCGCGGCCCGGGTCGATGCCCACCAGCGCCGCCGCCTCCTCGTCGTAGAACGCCCCGACCGCACAGGCCCCCAGGTTGCGGGCTCCGGCCTCCAGGTACACCCGCTCACCGACCAAGCCGGCTTCGAGGAAGGCATGCCGGTAGCCTCGCGCGGGCCCCAGCGCGTCGGCAGCCAGCGCGCGCCGGTCGATCGACAGCACCAGCACAGCGGCCGCGTCGCCGATCACTTGCTGATCCAGGGCAGCCGACTGCGCCGCCGCGGCCAGGTCCATCGGGCCTCGGCGCGGCAGCAGCACATGCCGCGCCGCTTCGTAGCGGTAGGCTCCGGGCGCCAGCCCGGTCACCGAGCGCACCACCACGTCCACCCGCACCGCATCCGACAGCAGCGGGCTCGTGTCCCGCAACATGCGCGACAACACGGCCGACACGTCTTGCAGCCTCAGCGGCGCCTGCAGGAAACGCCGCACCGAGCGGCGCCGCTGGATCAAGCGCAGCATGTCCACTCGCAACGGCTCCGCCGCCGGCAGGCGGACCCCAGGCCGCGCCGGATCGTCCGTCAGCGGCGCAGAAGCAGCATCCTCGGCCGGCGCGGTGCGCAAGGCCGTGGCGGCGTGCACTGCTGCGGTCACGCCAAGCCTGGAAGCGGCTTCGGCCCGCACTGCGCCGGGAATCCACCGCGGGCCCGTGACCGGCGGCGGCTCGGCGCGCGCGCCGGCCTGCGTGCTGCGCAGTGCCACCATGGCGAGCACCCCCTCCTCGGCTTCATCGAGGCTCAGAACGCGGGCAGCTCGCGCACCGTCGAAGGCCCGCACCAGCCGCACCCGGCACCCCAGCGCGCCCGCTGCGACGCGAAGGTTCTCCAATGCATGGCCAAGGTCGGCCCATACGTAGCGGTAGGTCCGGTCGCGGTACTTCTGGCCGGTGCGGCGGAACACCGCGGAGGCGACGATGATGGCCGCGGCATCCCCGAGCTCCGTGCGTTCGGCCGCGTCGAACACGGCATCGGCGGCGGCTGCCTGCGCCAGATGCTCCAGCGCCTCGCCGCGGGCATCGTAGTGCCAGGCGCCGGCCGGGATGCCGGCCACCGAGCGCGACGCGACATACAACTCCGTGGAAAACAAGGCCCCCGAGGAAGGCGATGCACGCAGCAGCAGGCCGCCACGCTCGGCGGTCACACCAGCGGTGTGCCACAGCACGGCCCCCAGCGTCGCCGCATCGATCGGCCCTGCTGGCGCCGCGCGCGGCACGGGTATGCGCGGCGCACCCGCGTAGGTCTTGAACGCCGGCGGTGGCGGGCCCCATTCGGCGCTCGGGGCACGCTGCAACGCGGCGGCACGGGAATGCGACGAGAACGCATGGAAGCGCTCGACCAACGCCCGCGCGTCTGCGTCGGCGGTCGAGGCGACGCCGGCAGCTTGTTCTGCCGACGCGGTGCCCAGGCGCAGTTCCGTGCGCCCGTGCCGCATGCCCAGCACGAACGCCGCCCCAAGTGCCAGCAGTCCCCCCACGACGCCCAGCAGGCTGCGGCGTGGCAACTCCTGCGTGTCGCCGGAGCCGCCCGCTGCATGCAGTCTTCTCCTGCGGCGGAGCAGGAAGCGCCATACCAGCCCGAGGTTGAACGCCAGGTGCAAGCTCAGCAGCAGCACCGTACCGTAGCCGAACAGGTAGTGCCAGTCGAACACCGGCAGCTGCTGGTTGGCCACCCAGAAGATGCCCAGGCCCGCCGTGGTCAGCACGTAAGCCAGCAGCAGCAGGCTCGACACCATGTTCACCGCCTGCCGCGAGGGCGTGCGCCCCCGCAGCACCTGCAACAGCAGCCACCCTGCCGCCGCCAGCAGCGGCAGCGCCACCCACACCAGCTTGTGCACGGCCGGTCACCTCCTCGGGACGGCCCATGATGCCGCTGGAAACGGGTTCAGGCACGCTCGATCATGTCGGCGGCCCGTCCACACCGGGCAGGTCCCAGGGGTCGGCAGCCCGAAACGGCGTCAGGCGGCGGCCTGCTGCTCACCCGTTTCGCGCAGCTCGGTCAGGCGGGCACGCACCAGGTGCGTTTCGTTGCCCACTTCCTCGAGAAGCCTGCGCAGTTCTTCTTCCGTCACCCCGAGCACCCTCGTCCAGTACGCCACCTGCCACGGCTCATGGAGAAGAATGCGCATGCGGTCGTTTGCCGCGATGTACTCGTGGATGTCTGCCATTGCGGTGCCTCGCTCGACTACGGGCCCCTGCCCGCGCCCTTGACACGGCAAGCCCTGTGCCCTGAAGGCGCCGGCCTACAAGCGCCCGGGACGAGCGCGAAGCCGCCTTCCCGCCTTCGCCCGCGAGGTGCACATACCTCCACCCGCGGTCCCCGCGAGCGGGGAGCTCCGGACGAACTCAATACATGATGCGGAACCGAACGTCCTTGTAGCGCAGCACAGCCAGCTTCAGGCGAATCTGCTCGAGCGTGAGGTTCGGCCCGACCTTGTCGTTCTCATGAAAGATCTGGCCGTTGAGGATGAGGAACCGGCTGGCCGGATGCTCGGAGTAGATCGAGCCGCCCACGGTGAGCGGCGGCAGCTCCCGACGAATCGCCTCGGGCAGCTCGCTCATCGCCAGGATGCGCCCTTGCGCACTGCCGTCCGCACCAGTCGTCGCCGCCTGCGGCGTCATGCCCCCGGTACGGCGGGAAGCTGCTTCCGCGGCGGGCGAACGGGCAGTCCGTGCAGCAACCGGGCCCTGCACCGCCTCGGCGGCAGGCGTCGAGTCGGCCGCTTGCGGCGGCGCCGGGGGCGCGACGGCGACCGGCTTGACAGGCGCGGGCACCGGCGCAGCAGCCGGCTGCGCCGGGCTGCGTTCCAACGGCCGCACCTGCGCTGGCGCAACAGGGGCTGGAGGCAGAGCCTGCGCCACCGTTTGCTGTGGTGCGACCGGAGCGTCGCGCAGCAGGCTCATGCCCAGCCACGCCGCCGGCAACATCACGGCTGCGCCGGCCAGCATCCACGCCCACGCCGGAACCACAGGCCTGCGCACCGGCACGTCCAGCAGGCCCGGCACCGGCTGCGCATGCAAGCCCGGCACTGCACCGCGCTCGCGTTCGGCATCGGCCTTTTTCAGCGCATCGAGCACATACGACACGGCACTACCTCGGCTGGCGCAGCCGCGGCTCGTCGACGCCGGCTGCACGGTTGAGTTGCATGAAGGTGATCGGCCCGGCCAGGCCATCGGGCTTCAACCCTTGCGCCAACTGGAAGGCAGCAATGCGGGACTTCAGCTGCGCAAGGCCGCCGCCTGGTGCCGCTGCGGCAAGCGCTGTCGACGGCGCCGACTTGCTCAGCTGCGCCACCAGCCAGTCGCGCAACGGCCCTGGCTCTGCGACGGCCGCCGCAGAAGAGTAGCCGGGTGGCGCCCGCCACAGCGTTGAAAACTCACCGCGCCAAGCCCCTGCCAAAGCCGCCAGAGAGACGGTTTGGGCCGCCTCGGCGCTGCGCAGGGTGACGGCGTGCTCCGACAGCCCGGTCAACAAGGCATAGACCGGCCGGCTCCCTGCTGCTTCGTAGAGCGTCAGGATCACCGGACGGTCGAGCTGGCGGATCTGCGCCAGACTGCTGCCGTTGCTCCTGAAGCACTGCACCTGCTCCTGCTGCGCCGCCTGGCAAGGGTCGCCATCAGGCAAGGCAAGATTCCAGGCAGCCGCCAGCTGGCGCCATGCCTCTTTCTCGCTCTGGATCAAGCCGCCCCAGCTCAACGCGCCGCCCGCGGCACCGCTTTGCAGCGGGGATGAAGCAGCGGAAGACGCGGCTGTAGACGCCGGACGGCCTGCTGCCACTGCGGAGGCAGGCGGTGCCGCAGCAGCGATTGCCGGCGAAGCGCTGCGCCAGCCGCCGTCCAAGGCCATGGCGACGACGCCGAACATGGCCGCGCCCGCGGCCATTCCGAGTCCCACGCCTACCGCAGGGTACCGCCTGGCTCGCGGCCACAGCGCGGCGACACGCCGGGGCGGCGCGTCAAACACCTCCGAAGAGGCGCGCTCGACGACACGACGGTCGATGGTGGCCTTGCCTGTCGCATAGGCACCGAGCAGCGCCCGGTCGCACAGCAGGTTGATGCGACGTGGCACGCCGCGAGAGATCGAGTGGATCGCGCGCAATGCGGCCCGGTCGAAAGGCATCGCCTTGCGCATGCCGGCCACGCCCAGCCGGTGAGCGATGTACTGCTCGGTTTCACGCTCGGACAAGGCGTCCAGGTGGTAGCGCGCGATCACACGCTGGGCCAGCTGTTCCAACTCCGGCCTTGCGAGCATGGCGCGCAACTCAGGCTGCCCAATCAAGATGATCTGAAGCAGCTTTCGCTCGCTGGTCTCCAGGTTGGTCAGCAGCCGCAGCTGTTCCAGCACATCGGCTGAAAGGTTCTGCGCCTCGTCGATGATCAAGACATTGTTCTGACCCACCGCGTGAGTGCGCAGCAGGAAGTTGTTCAGCGCGTCTACATAGTCTTTGACCGTCGCGACGCCCGCACCTTGATGCTCGCAAGGCACGCGGAACTCGTCGCATACGGACCTGAGCAACTCTTCGACCGTGAGTTTCGGGTTGAAGATGTACGCGACGTTGCAGCGTTTGGGGATCTGCTCCAGAAAGCAGCGACAAACGGTGGTCTTGCCCGCACCGATCTCTCCAGTCAGGAGCACGAAGCCCCCGCCCCCGCGCAGCCCGTACAGCAGGTGCGCGAGTGCTTCCCGGTGGCGCTCGCTCATGAACAAGAAGCGCGGATCGGGCGCAATCGAGAACGGCTCGTGCTTCAGTCCGAAGAAGGGCGCGTACATGCCGGAAGCGTCGTGTCGCCGAGCAAGACGGCCCGGCGGATTGCGCAGTTTATCGCTCTGCGGATCCCCATTTCCCAAAAAACGAACCCCCGCTTTGCGGTATGCGAAGCGGGGGTGGAGGGGATAAATAGCCTGACGATGTCCTACTTTCACACGGGAACCCGCACTATCATCGGCGCAGAGGCGTTTCACTGTCCTGTTCGG
>JBFLWE010000078.1:0-26359 GCA_040758375.1 Pseudomonadota bacterium | reverse complement strand
GCTGGTTGGCCTGCGCCGCGGCCTCGGCGCTGGAGCGCACGGTGCCGGTGAGCTGGGCCATCGAGCTGGCGGTCTGCTGCAGGCTGGAGGCGGCCTCTTCGGTGCGCTGCGAAAGGTCCTGGTTGCCGGAGGCCACCTCGGTGCTCGCGACCTGGATGCTTTCGGCCGACTCGCGCACCTGGCCCACGAGCTTGCGCAGCGAGTCCTGCATCGCATGCAGCGCATGCATCAGCTTGGCCGGCTCGTCGCGGCCTTGCACCGCCCAGCTCACGCTCAGGTCGCCGGTGGCGATGCGGCTGGCCACGGTGATGGCCTCGTCCAGCGGCTTGCACACCGACTGCAGCGTCAGCCACATCAGCGGCACGAACAGCGCCAGCGTGCCGGCCACCAGCACCAGGCGCAGCGTCGATTCCAGCGTGGCGCTGTCGGCCATTTCGGTGCGGAAGGCGGCCAGGCGTGCGCGCTGGGCCTTCAGCAGCGCGTCGGCATTGGCCTGCAGCTGCTTGACGGTGTCTTCGGCCTTGCCGGCATAGGCCAGTGCCACCGAGGCGTCGATCTTGGCGTCCTGCAGTTGCTGCGCGATCGGTGCGATCACGGCCGCGTACTCGTCCAGCAGCTTGGCTTGCGCGGCCACCAGGCTGGCGATCTCGGCATTGCCCTCGTTGGCCTGCACCAGGTGCTCGCCGGCGCCCTTTGCATTGGCGATCTCCTGCTTCCAGGCCTTGACGTAGTCGCCCACGGCCGTGGGGTTGGTGCTCGACACCGCCATCATCGAGGCCTCGTTGCGCTGCAGGTCCGACAAGGCCTTGCGCAAGTTGCCCACCTCGCTGTTGGCGGCATTGGCCTGCTCGAACAGGCGCGAAGTGGTGTCGTTGGCGTTCTTGCTGGAGACGAAGCCCCACGCGCCCAGGCCGAGCAGTGAGGCGGTGACAACGCCCATCACGAGGAGAAAGCGTGAGCGGACCGAAATGTTGCGTAGCGAGATCATGGGTGTTCTTCCTCGAAATGGAGCAGACCATGAATGGCCCGCCGCCAATCCGGCGCGGCAGGGGTCAGGCAAGGTATCGGCCGATCCGCGCCTGGACTTAAAAGGTGCGCGCAGGGCAGGCGTCCGATTGTTGACAGCGCCCGCGCCGGTGAGCGCTGCAAAAAAGCCGGCGAACAGCGGCCAGTTCTGCCCGGCGCTACAGGTCGGCGCCGTAACGCGTGTCCTGCGGTTCCAGCGTCTCGTCCAGCAGCGCCAGCATCTCGGCCACATTGACCGGCTTCGTGACGTAGTGCACGGCGCCGCCGGCCAGCGCCTGGCGGATGCGCGCCGCGGTGGCGTCGGCGGAGACCACGATCACCGGCACCTCGGCGGTGGCGGGGTCGGCCTTGAGGGCTTGCAGCAGCGCCAGCCCATCCATGTCGGGCAGGTGCATGTCGAGCAGCACCAGGTGTGGCGGCGCGCGCCGCACGGCGGCCAGGCCCTCGGCGCCGGTCTTGCACACCAGCAGCCGCACCTGCGGGCGCTGGGCCATGATGCCGCGCATCACCTCGGCGTTGGTGTCGTTGTCCTCGATGTACAGCAGCAGCCGCTGGTGGTACTCGGGCGGCGCGCCGGTGCCGCCGCCGTCGGCCTGCGCCATGGCGGGCGGATGCGGCTCCATCGCGAGCGGCAGGCGCAGCCGGAAGCAGGAGCCGGCGCCGGCTTCGCTTTCGGCGCTGAGGGAGCCGCCCATCAGCTCGGCCAGGCGGCGGCTGATCACCAGGCCGATGCCGGTGCCCTCGCCGTGGCCTTCGCGGCCCAGGCGGTTGAAGGGCTGGAACAGCTCGGCCATCTGCTGCGGGCTCAGCCCGAGGCCGGTGTCGCGCACCTCGATCTCCACGGTGCGCGGGTCGGCGCGGCGGCTGCTGATGGTGACGCTGCCACCTTGCACGTTGTACTTGACCGCGTTGCTCAGCAGGTTGGTGAGGATCTGCTTGACGCGGGTTTCGTCGCCCAGCAGCGCAGGCGCCTCGGGGTCCAGGTAGGTTTGCACGCGCAGGTTGCGGCGTCGCGCCTCCTGCTCGACCAACACGCGCGTGGCCTCCACCGCCCGGGTGACCAGGACGGGCTGGATGTCGAGCTTGATCGAGCCCGACTCGATGCGCGAGAGGTCCAGCGTGTCGTTGATCATGCGCAGCAGGTGCCAGCCGGCCTGCTGCATCTGCGAGGTCCACTCCACCTGGTGCGGCGCCAGCGGCGACTGGCGGTCCAGGTCGAGCAGTTGCGCAAAGCCCAGCATCGCGTTGAGCGGCGTGCGCAGCTCGTGGCTCATGCGCGAGACGAAGTCGCTCTTCGCGCGGTTGGCGGCTTCGGCGCTTTCGCGCGCGCGCTCGGCCTCCAGCAGCTTCAGGTGCTCGGTGATGTCTTCGACCACGCCCACCAGCCGCTGCGGCCGGCCCTGGGGGTCGCGCAGCAGCGACACGCCCACCTGCACCCAGATCACGCGGCCGTCCTTGCCGACGAAGCGGTTCTGGCGCCGGAAGGTGGCGATCTCGCCGCGCTCCAGGCGCTGGCTCAGCTCGACGAAGGCCGGCCGGTCCTGCGGGTGGGTCAGGTCGGCCGCGCTCATCGTGGCCAGCTCCTCGGCCTGGTAGCCCACCATCTCGCGCAACTTGGGGTTGGCTTCCTTGATGCGCCCCGGCAAGTCGGTGTAGATCACGCCGATCGGCACGTGGTCGAGGATGTTGCGGAAGCGCTGCTCGCTTTCGCGCAGCGCCGCCTCGGTGCGCGTGCGCTCGGCCACTTCGTGCTGCAGGTCTGCGGTGCGCTCTGCCACGGCCACCTCGATGCGGCGGGTGCGCCCGGTCACGGTGAGCAGCAGCGCGCCCAGCAAGGCGGTGGCCATCAGGCCCACCAGCGAGAACAGCGACGCGTTGCGCCAGTTTCGGCTGTCAGGCACCGCGTGCGCCGCCGCGGACAGCCTTACCTCCCACTGCCGCCCGGCATAGTCGAGCCGGCGCCGCTGCACGAAGCCGGTGCCGGCGTCTTCTTCGCAGCCCGGGGCGCCGGCCAGGCGCCGCCGGCCGCCGCGCGGGTCGTTGTCGAGCAGGCACCACTGCAGGTAGGCCGGCAGCGTGGCGGCCACGCTGCGCACCGCCTCTTCCATGCGCAGCGTGGCGAACAGCGCGCCCACCATGTGCCCTCGCGCATCGAGCCGCCCGAGCGTCTTGTCGTCCAGCCCGAGGTAGATCACCACGCCGGTCTGCTCGCCGGTTTCCTGGGTGAGGCGAAAGCCCCCGCTGGCGGCCGGTTTTCCGCTGGCCAGCGTGGCCTGCAGCGCGGGCCGGGCGGGACCGATCGACAGCGGGTTGACGCCCAGCGCGGCCGCGTTGTCCTGCATCGGCTCGATGTAGCGGATGGCCAGCACCTCGGCATCGCGGCGGGCCTGCGGCGAAGCGTCTGCGTCGCCGCGGTCGAACACCCGGTAGCCCGGCAGCCGCAGCTCGGCGCGCACCGCGTCCTCGTAGGCCGGCACCATGCTGCGCGGCACGCGCTGCGCCCAGCCGATGGCCTTGAGGTGGAAGGGCTGGGCCAGCCAGTACGCGCTGGCCTCGCGCAGCGCGCCCTGGGTCACCCCCCCCATCGCGGCCATGGTGCCGCGCACGGCCTCCAGCGCATGCAGCGGATGCTCCAGCTGCGCGGCCAGCGCGTCGGCCGAACGGCTGGCGTCGCGCTCGAAGATCACACGCGTGCGCTGTTCGTCCCAGCGCGCCACCTGCGCGGTAGCCACGGCCAGCAGCGCGGTCACCAGCACCAGCGACAGGCCTACCGTGCGGCGGCGGTGCACCCACTCGGGCCGCGGACGGCCGATGAGCGTGAGCGCGACCGGGGCGCCGATCACCACACCCAGCGAATCGCCGGCCCACCAGATCCACCAGGTGCCCACCGCGCCGCTGGGCGACAGCGCGTTCATCGCGCTCAAGGCCGGCACGGCAAAGCTCGCACTGAGCGTGCAGGCCAGCAGCGCGCCGAGGGCGAAGAAGCGCGCCACGTCGCGCGGCTCGCTCAGCGTGAGCGGCTGCGCGACGTAGCGCCGCACCAGGGCCGCGCCCACGGCCGCCTGCAGCGCTGCGCCTACCGCCACCGCCAGCGGCACCACGAACAGCGCAACGCCCTCGGCGGCGATGTCGCGGCTGCCGGTCAGCAACAGGTTCACGCCAAAGGCCCCCAGCGCCACGCCGGGCAGCACGCTGCGGCCGTAGCTGAGCACGCAGGCCAGCGCGATGCCGGCCGCCGGGTACAGCGGCACCGCGTAGCTGGGCGTGAAGGCCAGCCACAGCGACAGCGTGCCCACGATCAGGTAGGCCGCGGCGGTGGCCAGCATCACCAGGAACGAAGGGGGCGGCAGGTCGCGTGTCATCGAAGGCGGCGACAGCCTAACACCGGCCGCGCCCCGCGCGGCATCGCGTGTCAGGGCACTTCGTGACCTTCGCCCGCCTGCCAGAGCTCGTACCAGGTCTCGGCGTCGAGCTTCAGCGTCAGGGCCTGCAGCGCCTCGTCGAGCGCTTCGATGCGGCGCGAGCCGACCACCGGCAGCGGCCGGGCCGGGTGGCGCAGCAGCCAGGCATAGGCCACGGTGGCCGGCCGGCAGCCCAGGCGTTCGGCCGCGGCCTCCAGCACGCTGCGCACGCGCAGCGCCGCCTGGTCCACGCCGGTGAACAGCCGCCCGCCGGCCAGCGGCGACCAGATCATCGGCCGGCGCTTCAGGCGCTGTGCCTGGTCCAGCGTGCCGTCGTGCAGCGGCCGGCGGTGCAGCGGATGCAGCTCGACCTGGTTGGTGGCCAGCGGCGTGGCGGCATCGAGCAGCTCGAACTGCGAGGGCGTGAAGTTGGAGACGCCGAAGTGCAGCACCTTGCCCTGGCGCTTGAGCTGCGCAAAGGCTTCGGCCACCTCGGCGGCATCCATCAGCGCATCCGGCCGGTGGATCAGCAGCAGGTCGAGCCGGTCGGTGCGCAGCGCGCGCAGCGAATGCTCCACGCTGGCGACGATGTGCACGCGCGAGGTGTCGTACGACTTGATGCGGTGCGCCGAGCGCTGCGGCGACAGCAGCTTGATGCCGCATTTGCTGACGAGCTGCATGCGCTGGCGCAGCGCCGGCTCCAGCCCCAGCGCCTCGCCGAACAGCGCCTCGACCGTGTAGCCGCCGTAGATGTCGGCATGGTCGAAGCTGGTCACGCCGCGGTCGATGCAGGCCTCGATCCAGCGCAGGCGTTGCTGCGCGCTCCAGCCCCAGGCGTCCATGCGCCAGGCGCCGGCCACGAGGGGCGAGAGGGCGGGGCCGCCGTCGCACAGCGGCTGCAGCGGCAGCGCGGCGCTCATCACACGTTGAACAGGAAGTTCATCACGTCGCCGTCGTGCACCACGTATTCCTTGCCTTCCGAGCGCATCTTGCCGGCGTCCTTGGCGCCCTGTTCGCCGCCGTACTGGACGAAGTCGTCGTAGGCGATGGTCTGCGCGCGGATGAAGCCGCGCTCGAAGTCGGTGTGGATCACGCCGGCGGCCTGCGGCGCGGTGTTGCCGACGTGGATGGTCCAGGCGCGCACCTCCTTCACGCCGGCGGTGAAGTAGGTCTGCAGGCCCAGCAGCTTGAAGGCGGCGCGGATCAGGCGGTTGAGACCCGGCTCGTCCTGCCCCATCTCCTGCAGGAACATCAGCTTGTCGTCGTCGGCCATGTCGGCCAGCTCGGACTCGGTCTTCGCGCAGATGGCCACCACCGGCGCGTTCTGCTTCGCGGCGTAGTCCTTCAGCTGGTCGAGCAGCGGGTTGTTCTCGAAGCCGCCTTCGTCCACGTTGCCGACGAACATGGCCGGCTTGGCGGTGATCAGGCACAGCGGCTTGAGCACCACCAGCTCCTCCTTCGAGAAGTCGATGGTGCGCACCGGCTTGCCTTCGTTGAGCGCGGCCTCGCACTTCTTCAGCACGTCGACCAGGCGCTGGGCTTCCTTGTCGCCGCCGGCCTTGGCCACCTTGGTGTAGCGCTGCAGGCTCTTTTCCACGGTGGACAGGTCGGCCAGGCACAGCTCGGTCTGGATGACCTCGATGTCGGAGATCGGGTCCACCTTGCCCGCCACGTGGATCACGTTCTCGTCCTGGAAGCAGCGCACGACGTTGACGATCGCGTCGGTCTCGCGGATGTGCGAGAGGAACTGGTTGCCCAGTCCCTCGCCCTTGGAGGCGCCGGCTACCAGGCCTGCGATGTCCACGAACTCCACGATCGCCGGCACGATGCGCTCGGGTTTCACGATCTCGGCCAGCTTCTGCAGGCGCGGGTCGGGCAGTTCCACCACGCCCACGTTGGGCTCGATGGTGCAGAAGGGGTAGTTCTCGGCGGCGATGCCGGCTTTGGTGAGCGCGTTGAAAAGGGTGGACTTGCCCACGTTGGGCAGGCCCACGATGCCGCATTTGAGGCTCATGGAAGGCTTTCGTCAGGGGCCCGGTGCCGGGCGCGGAAGGGCGGAATTTTAGGGCTTTGCCCTAGAACGCCAGCGTCGCCTCGCCCGGCATGCCCGCGCGCAGCACCCGGCCCACGCCTTCGACGACCACCGCGTTCATGCCGAAGGTGATGCCGCCTCGCATGCGGCTGTCGGCGCGGTAGCCGCTCAAGGTGTCGCCGGGTTCGTGGCCCTGCTCGCCGCTGGCCGGGTCCACACTGGGGATGGTGCAGCGCACGCAGGGTTTCACCAGCTTCAGCACCACCGGGCCGCCTTCGGCCCCGAAGCGCAACACGTCGATGAAGTCTTCGCCGTTGGCGTCTTCCAGGCCGTCGAGTACCAGATTGGGCCGGAAGCGCTCGATGCCCACGGCCGGTTGCCCCCGTTCGGCCAGCCGGCGGTTCAGCTCTGCGAGCCCCGCGGTCGAGGCCACCAGCACCGGGAAGCCGTCGGAAAAGTGGTTGGGCGCCTCGATCTCGCCTGTCCATTCGCGGCTGGACAGGCGCGGCGGCTGCTCGGGCTCGAAGGCCACCAGGCGCAGCGGCCGGCCGAGGAACCGGCTGAGCCACTGCGCGGCCTCGTCGCCCAGGTCGCGCGCGGCCACGTCGTCGTTCCACACCGTCACCCGGCACGGCCGCCCGGCGGCGTGATGGTCCAGCGTCAGCGCCGGCTGGCCCGGTGCCGTCAGCACCAGCCCTTCGAGCCCCGCGCCCAGGGTGGGCTTCACCAGCGCCATGCGAGGCAGCTGCCGCTGGGTCACGAAGCGCCGGTCGGGGTCCACCACCATCCAGCGGCGGTCGAACTGCAGGCCGGTCGGCGTGAGCAGCGCCTGCCCCACGTCCAGCCCGGCGCAGGACTTGACCGGGTGGATGTGCAGCGATGCGATGCGCAGGGTGATGTCGCTCATGGCGCGCGATTGTCTTCCTACAATGCTTCGATGTTCACAGCCGACGTATGTGTCCGCGGCGCGGGCGTGGTGGGTCGCAGCCTGGCGCTGGCCTTGTCGCGCCAGGGCCTGAGCGTGGCCCTGCAGGGCGCCGACGAGCGCCCACGTGCGTCGAACGACGTGCGTGCCTATGCGCTCAATGCGGCGTCGGTGGCGCTGCTGGGAGACCTGAAGGTCTGGGGGGCGCTGCCGCCGGATGCCGCCACCGCGGTGTACGACATGCATGTCGAAGGCGACCTGCCCGGCGCGGCCATCGAGTTCTCGGCCTGGCAGCAGCGGGTGGAGGCGCTGGCCTGGATCGTGGACGCGGCCGCGCTCGAAGACGCCCTGGCCGCCGCGCTGCGGTTTGCCCCCCATGTGCAGTTGGCGGGCGAGCAGCCGGTGGAGGCGGCGCTCACCGCCCTGTGCGACGGCCGCGATTCCGCCGGCCGCGCGGCGCATGGCGTGCACTGGTCGGTGCAGCCCTATGGCCAGCGTGCGCTGGCCGGGCGGCTGGTGGCCAGCCAGCCGCACCAGGGGCTGGCGCGCCAGTGGTTCCGCTCACCCGACGTGCTGGCCCTGCTGCCGTTCGACCGTCCCGAAGCCGGGCGCTCCTACGGGCTGGTGTGGTCGCTGCCCGACGACAGGGCCCAGGCCCTGCTGGACGCTGACGACGCAGGCTTCGAGCTGGCGCTGAACGAAGCCAGCGGTGGCGCCGCCGGCAGCCTGAAGCTGGCGGGCCCGCGCGCCGCCTGGCCCTTGGCCATCGCCCGCGCCGAGCCGGTGTGCGGCCCGGGCTGGGTGCTGCTGGGCGATGCAGCCCATCTGGTGCATCCGCTGGCCGGCCAGGGCCTCAACCTCGGCCTGGCCGACGTGGGCACACTGGTGCGCCTGATCGCCGGGCGCGAACCCTGGCGCAGCCTCGGCGACGAGAAGCTGCTGCGCCGCTATGCCCGCGAGCGCACGCTGCCCACCTGGGCCATGGGCCAGGTGACCGACGGCTTGTTGCAGCTTTTTTCTCAACCCGCGCCCTGGGTGCGGGAACTTCGCAACCGCGGCCTGGGTCTGGTCAACGGCCTGCCCCCCTTGAAGCGCTGGCTGGCCGCGCGTGCCCTGGGCAGTTGAAGGAACACTCGATGTCGATGGAATTTTTGAAGTTGCGCCCCGCGGCGCTGGCACTGGCCCTCGGGCTGGCGGTCGGTTTGCTGGGGGTGCCGGCTGCGCAGGCACAGGATGCGGCGGCCATTCGCAAGAACCTCGCCGAGCGGCTGCCCAACTTCCCGCCCATCGACGAGATCAGCAAGACGCCGATCCCCGGGCTGTACGAGTTGCGCGTGGGCGGCCAGCTCTTCTACAGCGACGAGCAGGGCAACCACCTGATCGAAGGCCACATCCTCGACACCCGCACCCGCACCGATCTCACCGAGGCGCGCCTGGAAAAGATCAACGCGATCAACTTCGCCAGCCTGCCGCTGAAGGACGCCATCGTCTGGAAGAACGGCAACGGCAAGCGCAAGATCGCGGTGTTCGCCGACCCCAACTGCGGCTACTGCAAGCGCTTCGAGCGCACGCTGCAGGAGGTGAAGGACATCACCGTCTACACCTTCCTGATCCCCATCCTGGGCGGCGACTCGCCGGACAAGAGCAAGGCGATCTGGTGCTCCAAGGACAACACCGCCGCCTGGCGCAACTGGATGCTCGACGGCAAGATGCCGCCGCGTGTGATGGGCCGCTGCGATGCGGCAGCCATCGACCGCAACCTGGACTTCAGCCGCAAGCACAACATCAACGGCACGCCGGCGGTGGTGTTCGAAGACGGCACGCGCGCCCCCGGCGCGCTGCCGGCCGACCAGATCGAGAAGCGGCTGGCACAGGCCTCCTCCAAGGGCTGAGCCGAAGGCGGGGCCCGTCGGGCCGTGCGCCTGAGGTGGGCACCGCTGCGGTGACAATGCGCGCCGATGCAAGCCCACCCGATGATCACCTACCGCGTCGACGTCGACGAACCCCACGCCCACCAGTTCCGCGTGACGCTGGAGCTGCCCCAACCGGCGGCCGAGCAGCGCCTGTCGCTGCCGGTGTGGATACCCGGCAGCTACATGGTGCGCGAATTCGGCCGCCATGTGTCGCAGCTGCACGCGCGCCAGGGCACGCGTGAGCTGCCGCTGGAGCAGTTGGACAAGACCACCTGGCGGGTGCGTTGCAGCGGCCGCGCGGCGCTGACGCTGAGCTACCGGGTCTACGCCTTCGACACCTCGGTGCGCACGGCTTTCCTCGACACGCAGCGCGGCTTCTTCAACGGCACCAGCCTGTTCCTGCGCGCCGAAGGGCGCGAGCGCGAGCCGCACTGCGTGCGCATCGGCACCCTACCCAAGGGATGGGACGTGGCCACCGCGATGCCAGCGGCCGGCAAGGGCCGATACCAGGCGGCCGACTACGACGAGCTGGTGGACCACCCCTTCGAGCTGGGCCGCTTCTGGCGCGGTCGTTTCGAAGCGGCCGGCGTGCCGCACGAGTTCGTGGTGGCCGGCGCACTGCCCAGCTTCGACGGCGACCGGCTGCTGGCCGATGCCCAGCGCATCTGCGAAACCCAGATCGCGTTCTGGCACGGCCCGCGCGCGGGCTCCAAGGCGGGCGGCCGCGCGCCCTTCGAGCGCTACGTGTTCATGCTCAACGCGGTGGAAGACGCCTACGGCGGTCTGGAGCACCGCGCGAGCACGGCGCTGATCTTCCCGCGGCGCGATCTCCCGCGGCGCCACCAGAAGGCCCAGACCGACGGCCACGTGCGGCTGCTCGGGCTGATCAGCCACGAGTACTTCCATACCTGGAACGTCAAGCGCCTGAAGCCAGCGGAGTTCGCCGCGCTGGACTACACGCGCGAAAACTACACCCGGCTGCTGTGGTTCTTCGAGGGCTTCACCTCGTACTACGACGACCTGTTCCTCGTGAGGAGCGGGCTGATCGACGAGGCACGCTACCTCAAGCTCGTGGGCACCACGCTGGCCGGCGTGCTGGGCACACCGGGGCGCCAGGTGCAAAGCGTTGCGCAATCGAGTTTCGACGCCTGGGTGAAGTACTACCGCGCCGACGAGAACACGCCCAACGCGACGGTGAGCTACTACACCAAAGGTTCGCTGGTGGCGCTGGCGCTGGACCTCACGCTGCGCAGCCTGAAGCGCGGCAGCCTGGACGAGCTCATGCGCCGCCTGTGGTCGCGCAGCGGGGGCGGGCCGGTGGACGAGGCAGGCATCCTCTCGGAGCTGGAGGTGCTGGGGGGCCGCCAGACGGCGCTGGCGCTTCGGCAGTGGGTGCACGGCACTGACGACCTGCCCCTGGCGCCACTGCTGCAGCGCATGGGCGTGGCGCTGCGCGAGGAGGCCGCGCCCGGCCTTGCGGCCGAACTCGGCCTGAAGCTCTCGGAGGGGCCCGTCAGCGGCGTGCAGGTGAAGTCGGTGCTGCGCGGCAGCGCGGCGGAGCGGGCTGGCGTGTCGCCCGGCGACGAGCTGCTGGCCGTGAACGGCTGGCGCGTGCGCCGGCTCGACGATGCACAGGCCTGGCTGGCGCCAGGCGAGCCCTTCGAGCTGCTGCTGGTGCGCGACCAGCGCGTGCTGACACTGCGCCTGATGCCACCGGCGCCGGGCAACGGCGGGCGCACGGCCTCCCTGGCCTTGGCCGACAAGGCGCCTCAAGCCGCGGTGGCGATGCGCCGCGCATGGTTGCAAAGCTGAAGCCCATCACGCGCAGCGCGCGCGCCTGGCGCCGCGGTGCCGGCTGGTGCGCGGTGGTGCTGGCGGTGGCCGGCCTGCACAGTTGGCTGGGCAACCGGCTGGCCGACGCATGGGTGGGCTGGGGCGCCGCCCACAGGCCGCCGCAGCGGCTGGACGTGGCGTTCGTGCGCGAGCTGAGGCCCAGCACCCCTCCGGTGGCCGTGCACAAGCCAAAGCCGGCGCCGCGACCGCGGCAGGCGCCAGTGCAGGCAGCCCTGCCTGCCGCGGCATCGGCGCCCGAGCCGGCGGTCGTGGCCGAGGCGGCTTCGCAGGCCCCGGTGCCGGCAGAGGCTGTGACCGAAGCTGCTTCGAAGCCGGAGAACGCCTTCGCGGCAGCCGCCAGCGCGGCTGCCGAGCCGGCGCCGGCCGCCTCGCAGCCGGCCAACGTGGCCTATGAATGGCCGCCTTCGAGCCAGCTGCGCTACGCCGTCACTGGCAACTACCGGGGCCCGGTGGAAGGCAGCGCGCGCGTGCAGTGGATCCGCACCGGTTCGCGCTACCAGGTGCAGATGGACACCTGGGTCGCGCTGGTGGCCACGCGCAAGGTCACCAGCGATGGCGAGCTCAGCGAGCTGGGTCTGAGGCCGCGCCGCTTCCACGAGGAAACGCAGTTCCTGCTCGGAACGTCGCGCCACGTGCTGGTGCGCTTCGAGGACACGTACATCGTGCTGAACAACGGCCGGGCGGTGCCGCGCCCCCCGGGCGTGCAGGATGGCGCGAGCCAGCTGGTGCAGCTGGTGTGGCTGTTCACGATGCGCCCCGAGCTGCTCACGCCGGGCCAGCGCATCGAGCTGCCCATTGCCCTGCCCTGGCGCGTGGACCCCTGGGTGTTCGACGTGCTGGAGCCGCAGACGGTGCAGACGCCGTTCGGCGCGGTGGACACCGTGCATGTCAAGCCGCGCCGGCCCTCGGGGCCGGGCGATGTGCTGACGGTGGAAGGCTGGTTTGCGCCGGGCCTGCAGTACCTGCCGGCGCGCCTGCGCATCGAGCGCGACGCCCAGACCTACCTCGACTTGCTGTTGGAGAGTCCGCCGCTGCAGGCGGACGAGCCGTGACGGCTGCCGAAAGGCTCAGCCCCCGTAAGGCTCGAGGAAGCGGCTGGTGAAGTCGGCGGCGGCGCCGGTGCCGCTGGCGTTGAGGATGATCTGCGACGCCGTTTCGAGCAGCGGGCGCAGCTCGGCCATGTTGCGCGCGCGCTCGATCTTCATGGCCAGCGTCTCCGCCATGGGCCCCAGGTGGTTGTTGAGCGAACGCACCGATTCGCGCTTGATCTGCTCGAGCTGCGAGGGCGACACCGACATCACCTTTTCGGTCTCGCGCTCCGGCGCGGGCGCGGCGGCGGGCGCATGCGCCGCGGCCTTGGGCGCAGCGGTGGTGGCGATCAGCTCGATGAAGCCTTGTTCCAAGAGCTGGCGCAGCGTTTCGTCGGGCTCCTGCGGGATCAGCTTGCGCAGGTCTTCGTCGGAACGCTTGCCGTCGACCAGGATCAGCGCGCTGCGCAGACGCGGGGCCAGCCGGTGGGCCCTGGTCTCGATTTCGGCGTGACCCTTGTCGGTCTTGCGATAGATGTGTGCCATGCGGGCTTTGCTGTCGCTCCCTGCGACTGTAGGCGGATTTGATCGGAGCTTAGCGCTTGCTTGCTCGAAACTGACAGCGGGCGAACCCGCCCAGGGGGCTTGCGCGTGTCGTTTGACACGTATAGTTCCCCGGCCTTAGGCGTCAAGAAGCCCCGGAGAAGCACCATGACCTACGAATGCATCCTCACCAGCGAGCACGGCGACGGCCCGCTGAAAGCCGGCCTGATCCAGCTGAACCGTCCCAAGCAGATGAACGCGCTCAACGACCAGCTGATGGACGAGCTGGGCGCGGCGCTGCTGGCCTTCGACCGCGACGACGGCATCGGCTGCATCGTGGTCACCGGCAACGAGAAGGCGTTTGCCGCCGGCGCCGACATCTCGGCGATGGCCACCTACGACTTTATGCACGTCTACAAGACCGGCTACATCTCGCGCAACTGGGAAACCATGCGCCAGGTGCGCAAGCCAGTGATCGCCGCGGTGGCGGGCTTTGCGCTGGGCGGCGGCTGCGAGGTGGCGATGATGGCCGACTTCATCATCGCGGCCGAGAGCGCCCGCTTCGGCCAGCCCGAGATCAAGATCGGCATCGTGCCCGGTGCCGGCGGCACCCAGCGCCTGCCGCGCGCGGTGGGCAAGGCCAAGGCGATGGACATGGTGCTGACCGGCCGCATGATGGACGCGGCCGAGGCCGAGCGCGCGGGGCTGGTGTCGCGGGTGGTGCCGGCCGACAAGCTGATGGACGAGGCGCTGGCCGCCGCGGCCACCATCTGCGCGCTGGGCATGCCCAGCGTGATGATCGCCAAGGAGTGCGTGAATCGCGCCTTCGAAAGCCCGTTGTCCGAGGGCCTGGTCTACGAGCGGCGCATGTTCCATGCGCTGTTCGGCACAGAAGACCAGCGCGAGGGCATGGAGGCCTTCCTGGCCAAACGCAAGCCCGCTTTCAGGCATCGCTAGCCCGGCCGGCGCCAAGCCGCCCAGGCCGGTTTGGCGCCCCCTCGGGGCGAAGCTGCGTACTCCGCAGCCGGGGGCAGACATCTCGGCACAGAAACGGCAGCGAAACAAAACGATTCTTTCTAGAACCGCAAGATCCTCTTCGCGATTTAAGGGTTTTTCCTAGAGACTCGGGTTTCTACTATGCGTTCCACGGACGACGTGTCCTGCATCCAAGAAACGCTGAGGATCCCGTATGAAGAAGCTGTCTCTCGCTGCCCTGATGTTCGCCGTGGCGGGCGCCGCGTTCGCCGACGACATCACCCCCGACCCTTACAACGCCGTGCCTTCGGTGAAGACCCGCGCCCAGGTCCAAGCCGAGCTGGCGCAGGCCAAGGCCGACGGTTCGATCAAGGTGTGGTCCACCACCTACAACCCGCTGAAGGTGGCGCGCTCGGTGAAGACGCGTGACCAAGTGGTGGCCGAGCTGAATGCCGCACGCGACAGCGGTGAGTACGCGGTGCTGAACTCCGAGGACAGCGGCTCTTCCGTCCTCGCCCAAGGCCCGCGCAAGGCGGCCTTGGCGCCCACGCTGGCCCAGGCCCGCTGAGGCCTTCGATCAACATTCGCCCGTAAACGGGTGGGTGTGGGCCCCGCAGCGCGATCCGCGGCGGGGCCCTTCTTCTTGTGCGTCAGCCCTCGCGCCGCAAGGCCGGGAACAGGATCACGTCGCGGATGCTGGGGCTGTCGGTCAGCAGCATCATCAGCCGGTCGATGCCGATGCCGCAGCCGCCGGTGGGCGGCATGCCGTACTCGAGCGCGCGGATGAAGTCGGCGTCGTAGTACATCGCCTCCTCGTCGCCGGCGGCCTTGTTGGCAGCTTGCGCCTGGAAGCGTGCGGCCTGGTCCTCGGCGTCGTTGAGTTCCGAGAAGCCGTTGGCGTACTCGCGGCCGGTGATGAAGAGCTCGAAGCGCTCCGCGATGCCGGGCCGCGTGTCGGAGGCGCGCGCCAGCGGCGACACCTCCACCGGATAGTCGGTGATGAAGGTCGGCTGCCACAGCTTTTCTTCCACCACCGCCTCGAACAGGCCGAACTGCAGCTCCGGCAGCTTCCAGTGCGCGGGCGGCTCCTCGCCCAGCGACTTCAGCTTGTCGTGGAGGAAGGCCGCGTCATCGGCTTGCGCCTCGGTGAGCCCGGCGTGCACGATCAGCGAGTCGCGCATCGACAGGCGCGCGAAGGGCTTGTCCAGGTCCACCGGCTTGCCGGCATAGGTGAGCTGTGCCGAGCCGGTGGCCGCGCGCGCGGCATGGCGCAGCACGGCCTCGGTGAAGTCCATCTGGTCGTGATGGGTCCAGTACGCGGCGTAGAACTCCATCATCGTGAACTCGGGGTTGTGGCGCACCGAGATGCCTTCGTTGCGGAAGTTGCGGTTGATCTCGAACACGCGCTCGAAGCCGCCCACCACCAGGCGCTTCAAGTACAGCTCCGGCGCGATGCGCAGGAACATCTCCTGGTCGAGCGCGTTGTGGTGCGTGACGAAAGGCTTGGCGTTGGCGCCACCCGGGATGGGGTGCAGCATCGGCGTCTCCACCTCGAGGAAGCCGTGCTCCACCATGAAGGTGCGGATCGAGCTGATCGCCTTGCTGCGCGCCACGAAACGGGCGCGCGCGGCCTCGTCGGTGATCAGGTCCACGTAGCGCTGCCGGTACTTCTGCTCCTGGTCGGTCATGCCGTGGAACTTGTCGGGCAGCGGCCGCAGGCTCTTGGTGAGCAGGCGCAGCGTGTGCACGCGCACCGACAGCTCGCCGGTCTTGGTCTTGAACAGCGTGCCCACCGCGCCCAGGATGTCGCCCAGGTCGAAGTGCTTGAACTGCTCGTAGGCCGCTTCGCCCACGCCGTCTTTCGTGACGAAGAGCTGGATGCGGCCCGAGGCATCTTGCAAGGTGCCGAAGCTGGCCTTGCCCATCACGCGCTTGAGCATCAGCCGGCCGCCCACGGCTACCTGCACGTTTTGCGGCTCCAGCTCCTCGTTGGGCTGCGCGCCGTACTGGCGCTGCAGGTCGGCTGCATGGCGGTCGGGCTTGAAGTCGTTGGGGAAGGCGATGCCGGTCTTGCGCAGGGCGGCCAGCTTTTCGCGCCGTTCGGCGATGAGCTGGTTCTCGTCGGGGGTCAGGGGCGGGGTGGGCTCGGTCATCGTGCAACTCGTTGAATCTGCTGCAATTTTAGGCGAGGCCACACCCGCGGCCTTAAAATCAGCAGCTTTTCGCCCGAGCGTCCCATGACCGTCAACCTGCCCATCCGCGACCGCAAGATCCGATTTGCGCTGGTGGGCTGCGGCCGCATTTCGGCCAACCACATGGCCGCCTTGCAGCGGCATGGCGAGCGCGCCGAGCTGGTGGCGGTGTGCGACAACCGGCCCGAGGCGCTGCAGGCGGCGGTGGACAAGACGGGGGCGGCAGGCTTTGCCTCGCTCGATGCGCTGCTGGCCGGCAACGACGCCGACATCGTGGTGCTGGCCACGCCCAGCGGGCTGCATCCGCGCCAGGCCATCAAGGTGGCGCAGGCCGGCCGCCATGTGCTCACCGAGAAGCCCATGGCCACCAAGTTCGACGAAGGCATGCAGATGGTGCGCGCCTGCCGCGAGGCCGGCGTGAAGCTGTTCGTCGTCAAGCAGAACCGGCTCAACGCCACGATGCAGCTGCTCAAGGGCGCGATCGAGCAGCGACGCTTCGGCCGCATCGTCATGGTCAACGTCAACGTGTTCTGGACGCGACCCCAGAGCTACTATGACGACGCCCCCTGGCGCGGCCGCTGGGACCTCGACGGCGGTGCCTTCATGAACCAGGCCAGCCACTATGTCGACATGGTCGACTGGCTGGTGGGCCCGGTGGACAACGTGCATGCCTACACCGCCACGCTGGCGCGCGACATCGAGGCTGAAGATACCGGCGTGATGAGCCTGCGCCTGCGCTCCGGCGGCCTGGCCTCGATCAACGTGACGATGCTCACGCACGGCAAGAACTTCGAGGGCAGCATCACCGTGCTGGGAGAGAAGGGCACGGTGCGCATCGGCGGCGTGGCGGTCAACGAGATCCAGCACTGGGAGTTCGAGGACCCGCGGCCCGAGGACGCCCAGGTGAAAAGCGCCAACTACGCGCCGCCTTCTGTGTACGGCTTCGGCCATCCGCTCTATTACGACAACGTGATCCGCACGCTGCGCGGCGAAACCGATGCAGCGGTGGATGGCTACGAAGGCCTGCGCTCGCTGGAGGTGATCATCGCCGCGTACCGCTCGGCGCGTGACGGCCAGCGCGTGGGCCTGCCGCTGGTGTTCTGAAGACGCCATGGCCGTGACCATCCACCCCAGCGCCATCGTCGATGAAGGCGCCCAGCTCGGCGACGGCACCCGCGTCTGGCACTTCGCCCACATCTGCGCCGGCGCGCGCATCGGCGAGGGCTGCTCCTTCGGGCAGGGCGTGTACGTGGGCAACGACGTGACGATCGGCCGCAACGTCAAGGTGCAGAACAACGTGTCGGTGTACGACGCGGTGACGCTGGAAGACGACGTGTTCTGCGGCCCGAGCATGGTGTTCACCAACGTCTACAACCCCCGCTCGGCCGTGTCGCGCAAGCACGACTACCGCCGCACGCTGGTGAAGCAAGGCGCCACGCTGGGCGCCAACTGCACCATCGTGTGTGGCGTGACGATCGGGCGCTATGCCTTCGTCGGCGCCGGCGCGGTGGTGAACGCCGACGTACCCGATTTCGCGCTGATGGTGGGCGTGCCGGCCCGGCGCATCGGCTGGATGAGCCGCCACGGCGAGCGGCTGGACCTGCCGGCGTCGGCCGATGCCGGCTCCGAGCGCGAGGCCGCCTGCCCCTCCACCGGCGAACGTTACCTGCTGCGCGGCAAGGTCTGCCAGCTGTTGGGACAGGAGAACACATGAGCAGCCTGCCGTTCATCGACCTGAAGGCGCAGTACGCGGCGCTGAAGTCCAGCATCGATGCGCGCATCCAGCGCGTGCTCGACCATGGGCAGTACATCATGGGCCCCGAAGTGGCGGAGTTGGAAGGCCAGCTCGCCGCCTACGCCGGCGCGAAGCACTGCGTCACGGTGGCCAGCGGCACCGAAGCGCTGCTCATCGCCTTGATGGCGCTCGACTTCAAGCCCGGCGACGAGGTGGTGACCAGCCCCTTCACGTTTGCAGCCACGGCCGAGGTGATCGTGCTCCTGGGCGGCAAACCGGTGTTCGTGGACATCGAGCCCGACACCTGCAACATCGACGCCTCGAAGGTCGAGGCCGCGATCACGCCGCGCACCAAGGCCATCATGCCGATCAGCCTGTACGGCCAGGTGGCCGACATGGACGAGATCAACGCCATCGGCCGCCGGCACGGCATTGCGGTGATCGAAGACGCGGCGCAGAGCTTCGGCGCCAGCTACAAGGGCCGCAGGAGCTGTGCGCTCTCGACCATCGGCTGCACCAGCTTCTTCCCCAGCAAGCCGCTGGGGTGCTACGGCGACGGCGGCGCGCTGTTCACCGACGACGATGCCATCGCCCAGGCCGCGCGCGAGATCCGCGTGCACGGGCAGAGCGCGCGCTACACGCACACCCGCGTGGGCGTCGGTGGGCGCATGGACACGCTGCAGTGTGCCGTCGTGCTCGCGAAGCTGGAGCGCTTCGAGTGGGAGATTGCGCAGCGCTTGAAGATCGGTGCGCGCTACCAGCAGCTGTTGGCGCAAGTGCCGGGCGTGCAACGCCTGGCGGTGCGCGAAGACCGTGATTGCGTGTGGGCGCAGTTCACCGTGATGCTGGAGCGCCGTGCCGAGGTTCAGCGCGCGCTGCAGGCGGCCGGCATTCCCACCGCCGTGCACTACCCGAAGCCTTTGCACCACCAGCCGGCGTACGCCGGGCTGGCACCGGCCGAGGCCTGCCCGGTGAGCGTGCAGGCCGCGCAACGGGTGATGAGCCTGCCGATGAGCGCCGACCTGGCGCCTGCCGACCAGGAGCGCGTGGTGCAAGCCCTGGCCGACGCGCTGGCCCGGCAGCCTGCTGCCGCTTGATGAACACAGAGGCGTCCACCCGCAGCGCCGGCCTGGTGCGCGCCACGCTCACGCTGCTGGCCGGCGGCGCCGTGGCGCAAGCGGTGCCGCTGCTGTTGGGGCCGCTGCTGACGCGGCTGTACACGCCGCAGGAGTTTGGCCACTACCACTTGTTCAGCGCGGTGGCGGCCAACATCGCGGTGGTGGCCTGCGCGCGCTACGAGTTCGCATTGCCTTTGGAGCGCAGCGACGAGCAGGCCACCGCGCTGCGTGCGCTGTGCCGCTGGGTGCTGCTGGCCATCACCTTGATCAGCATGCTGGCCGGCGCGGCATGGGCCTGGAGCCTCCAGGACACCTGGCCGCTGTGGCTGCCGGTGGGGGTGTTCGTGCTGGGTGCCTTGTCGCTGGCCACGCTGGACGCCACGCGCGACCAGCGCTTCAACGCGCTGGCCGCGGGCCGCGTGGTGCAGCACGGTGGCGGCTCGGCAGCGCAGGCGGTGGCCGGTGTCTTCCAGGCGGGTTTGCATGGCCTCATCGTGGCCCCCTTGCTCGCCGGCGCCGCCACGCTGGCGGTGCTGGGTTGGCGCTGGAAAGGCGGCTGGGGGCTGGCCTGGTCGCGCTTGCGCAGCGTGGCGGTGGCGCACCGGCAGTTCCCGCTGCTCAACACGCCGCATGCCTTTGCCGGAGCCTTGCAGGACACCGCCGCCGTGGCCTTGATCGCGGCCTGGCAGGGCCCTGCGGCGGCCGGGTTCTGGGGCCTGACCTTGCGCTATTTGAAGGCGCCCGCCACGCTGGTGGGCGGGGCGGTGTCGCAGGCGCTGTACCCGAAGCTCGCGCAGGCGGGCGACCGGGCCACGCCCGCGTCACGCGCCGCCACCGTGCGCGTGATGGGCACCTTGGCGCTGGTGGCGCTGCCGATCGTGGCCTTGCTGGTGGCCTTTGGGCCCTGGGCTTTCGAGCGGGCGTTCGGCGCGCCATGGCGCGAGGCCGGCGAACTGGCGCGTGCGCTGGCGCCCTACATCGGGTTGCACTTCGTGGCCTCGCCGCTCGCGGTGGTGACCATGGCCTGGAAAGCGCAAGGTTGGGCGCTGCGGCTCGCGCTGGTGGGGCAGGGGTTGTTCGTGGCGGCGCTGGCGGCGGGCCTGGCCTATGGTGGCTTGCAGGGCGCAGGCTGGGCCGTGTCGGCCGCGATGGCGTTGTACTTCGGCTGGTACTTCTGGAAGCTGGCCACCTGGCCGGTCGAGCCGGTGGCAGCGTGATGGTGATCTTGCGCGCCCTGATCAACCGCTGGCGCCGCCGCGTGGCGCGTGCGCTTCTCTTCCGCATCGTGTTCGGCGAGCGCTCGGGCGGGCGCTGGCTGCCCAACACCCGCATCTCGCCTTCGTGCTGCATCGAATACGAAAGCCGGCTGCAGCTGGCCGACCATGTGTACATCGGCCCGTTCAACTTCATCGAGGCCAGCGGCGGCATCACCATCGAAGAGGGTGTGCAGATCACCAGCCACTGCAGCATCGTGACGCACAGCTCGCACCGCAGCCAGCGCCTGCTGGGCCGGCAGTTCGTGCACACGGCCGAGCGGCCGGGCTGGATCAGCGGGCCTGTCCACATTGGCGCCTACAGCTTCATTGGGCCGCATTCGTTGATCGAGGCGAACACGCGCCTGGGCCGCGGCACGCTGGTGTGCGCGGGTAGTTTCGTGCGCGGCGAGTACCCCGATTTCGTGGTGCTGGAGGGCCGGCCCGCACGCGTGGTGGGCGACGCGCGGCGCGCCGACGAGAAGCTGCTGCAGCGCCACCCGGAACTGCGGGCGCACTACGACGCCTGGGCAAATCTGGAATGAGGCTGGTGCTGATCGGTGACGGCGAAAGCCCGCACCTGCTGAAGTGGGCGCGTGCGCTGGCGCCGCAGGTGGAGCTGTGGGCGGCCTCAAGCCGTGGCTTCCTGCCGGGCTTCGATGCGGTGTTGCCGCCGCCGCGCCGGCTCGCATTGCAGACGAAACCGAACTTCGAAGGCGGCAACGCTGCGTTGCTGCGCCACCTGCCGCGGCTGGCGCGCTGGCTGAAAACGGTACAGCCCGACTGGCTGCACGCCCACTACCTGACTTCGCATGGCACGCTGGCCTGGGGTGCGACGCGGTTCTTCGGCGTGCGCGCGCAGATCGCGGGCTCGGCCTGGGGTTCGGACATCCTGGTCGCGCCCCAGCAAAGCCGCGCCTTGCGCTGGCTCACGCGGCGCGTGCTCAAGGCCTGTGCGCTGACCACCAGCGACTCGCGCCACATGGCCGCGCAGATGCAGGCGCTGGGCGCGCGCGAGGTGATGATCCTGCCGTTCGGGCTGGAGGCGATGCCGGCCCTGCCGAAGCAGAAAGACGACGGCCTCTTCTTCGCCAACCGCGGGCTGGAGCCGATCTACGCGCCGCAACGCGTGATCGCGCTGTTTGCGGCCATTGCACAGCGCTGGCCCCAGGCACGGCTGGTGGTGGCCAACGACGGCTCGTTGCGGCCCGCGCTGGAAGAGCAGGTGCGCTCGCTGGGCTTGCAGCAACGCGTGCAGTTCACCGGCCGGCTGGACGCACGCACGCAAGATGCCTGCTACGCCAAGGCGCGCTGGTACCTGAGCCTGCCGCAAAGCGATGCCGTATCGGTGTCGGTGCTGGAGGCCATGGCGCACGGCTGCATCCCGCTGCTGTCGGACCTGCCGGCCAACCGCGAGCTGGTGCAGCACGGCCAGAACGGCCTGATCCTCGACCGCGACGATGACCGGCTGCTGGCCACGCTGGAGCTGCTGCTGCCCCAGGCGCAAGCCATTGCCGAGCACAACTGGGACTGGGTGCGCGCGAACGCACTGTTCGGCCCGGCGGTGCAGCGGTTTCTGCAACGGCTGCAGGCGCTGCAGGAGCGCCGATGAACATCCTCTACCTCAACCACTACGCGGGCACGCCGGCGCTGGGCATGGAGTACCGGCCCTACTACCTGGCGCGCGAGTGGGTGCGCATGGGGCACCGGGTGCAGATGCTCGCGGCGGGCTTCTCGCACGTGCGGGCGCGCCAGCCGGCGGTGGGCGAAGCGCCCGTGGACGAGACGACAGCCGGCATTGCCTACCGCTGGTACCCCGCGCCGCCGTACCAGGGCAACGGCCTCGGTCGTGTGCGCAACATCTGGCGCTTTCTGTCGCAGGTGTGGCGCGACGCACCGCGCCTGGCGGCCCAGTTCAAGCCCGGCGTGGTGATCGCCTCCAGCACCTACCCGATGGACATCTGGGTGGCGCGCCGCATCGCACGGCTGGCGAAGGCCACGCTGGTGTTCGAGGTGCACGACCTCTGGCCGCTGTCGCCGATCGAGCTGTCGGGCATGTCGCCGCGGCATCCGTTTGCGCTGCTGTGCCAGTGGGCGGAGGACGCGGCCTACCGCGACGCCGACGTGGTGGTCTCGATGCTGCCCAAGGTGCACGACCACATGGCTTCGCGCGGGCTCGACCTGAAGAAGCTGCACATCGTGCCCAACGGCATCACGCTGGACGAATGGCAAGGCGAGCCGCCGGCCTTGCGCGCCGACGTGGCGCAAGCCATGGCCGCGGCCCGGGCGGCCGGCCGCACGGTGGTGGGCTACGCCGGTTCGCACGGGCTGCCCAACGCGCTGGACCACCTGCTGGACGCGGCGGCGCTGCTGAAGGGCGAGCCGCTGCAAATCGTGATGGTGGGCGACGGGCATGAGAAGGGGCGGCTCGAGCAGCGTGTGCGCAACGAAGGCCTGGACAATGTGACGATGCTGCCGCCGGTCCCCAAGGCCCAGATCCCCTCGCTGCTGGCGGCCATCGACATCGCCTACATCGGCTGGCAGCGGGTGCCGATCTACCGCTTCGGCATTGCACCCAACAAGCTGATGGACTACATGATGGCCGGCTGCGTGGTGCTGCATTCGGTGGAGGCGGGCAACGACCCGGTGGCCGAAGCCGGCTGCGGGGTCACGGTGGCGCCGGAGTCGGCTGTGGCGATTGCCGAGGGGCTGAGGCGTTTGGCCGCGCTGCCGGCCGAGGAGCGCCGCGCGATGGGCGAAAGAGGGCGGGCCTTCGTGCTGCAGCACCACACCTATCCGGTGCTGGCGCAGCGCTTTGCCCAGGCGTGCGGATTCGGATCGGCGCGATGAACCAGCCGCAAGAGCCGCAAGCGGTGGCCGAGCGTTACGCCCGGCGCAGCGCCGCTGACCGCTACAGCCTGCTGCGGCCTGACGTATGGCAAAGCCTGCAGGAGCGCCAGCGGGCCGAATGGCGGCTGTGGGCGCGGCTGGGCTGGCATGACTTGTCGCAGCGCCGCTACTGCGAAGTGGGCTGCGGCGCAGGCGGGGCCTTGCTGGAGGCGCTGCGCGCCGGCTTCATGCCCGAGCACCTGACCGGGCTGGAGCTGCTGCCCGAGCGGCACGCGATGGCGCGGCGCGTGCTGCCGGAGGCGGTGACGCTGTACCTGGGCGACGCGCTCGCCGCGCCCGTGGCCGAGGCGAGCCAGGACGTGGTGGCGCAGCACACGGTGTTCTCCTCGCTGCTGGACGATGCGTTCCAGGAGCGTCTGGCGGCAACCCTGTGGCGCTGGGTGAAACCGGGGGGCGGCGTGCTGTGGTACGACTTCACGGTGGACAATCCGCGCAACCGCGATGTGCGCGGCGTGCCGCTGAAGCGGGTGAGGGCGCTGTTCCCTGAGGGGCGGCTGCAGTCGCGGCGCGTGACGCTGGCGCCGCCGCTGGCGCGGCTGGCCTGCCGTGTCCACCCCGGGCTCTATACCGCGTTGAACACCCTGCCGCTGCTGCGTACGCACTTGCTTTGCTGGATCGAGAAGCCTTTGCAGCGGTGATTTTCTGTGGCTGAAATTTCGCCACGGAATGGCGAAAACGTCGCCATGTACAGGTGGCATCTCTGTAGCGACTGTCGCCCAAAGTGCAGCGCCATTGCATTTTGGACGGTAGCGCCGCCGGCCGTTCCGCTTGATTCGAGGTGCGGCCGAGCGGCAAGCAGGCCGATGTGCGGTGCGCCGCTGCGCGCGTGGCCCTCTACAATTGCGCATCACTGCATCTCTGCATCAGATGCCATGCGCACCACACTCGACATCGACGACGACCTGCTGGCCGCAGCCAAAGAGCTGGCGCGGCATGAAGGCAAGACGGCCGGGCAGGTGATCTCCACGCTGTTGCGGCAATCGCTCACCGGTCGCGCGGCCCCCGCAGCCCGCAGGTCGCCGCGCAAGGTGGGCGGGTTCCGCCCCTTCGCGGCGCGGCCGGGCGTGGTGGCCAGCGACGAGCAGGTCAACGCATTGCGCGATGCCGAAGGCGTGTAGAGGCTGGCCACGTGCGCGCATTGCTCGACGTCAACGTGCTGGTCGCCCTGCTTGATGCCGGCCATCTGCATCACCGGCGTGCCACCGACTGGCTGGCGGCCAACCTGCGGCAAGGCTGGGCGTCTTGCCCGATCACGCAGAACGGCTGCATCCGCATCCTCTCGCAGTCCGGCTATCCCAACCCGGTGCCCGCGGGGGAAGTGGCGGCACGATTGGCCGAAGCGGCGGCTGACCCGAGCCATCAGTTCTGGCCCGACAGCATCAGCCTGCTGCAGGCAGGCCGGCTCGACTGGCAGCACATCCTCGGGCCTCGGCAGGTGACCGATGCCTACCTGCTGGCGCTGGCGGCGCAGCATGGCGGCCGCTTCGTCACCATTGACCGGGGCATCGCGACCGCCGCGGTCCCTGGGGCCGAGCGCAAGCACCTGGTCACCCTGATCTGAAGCACGACATGACCCAACCCTTCCTGCCTTTTGCCCTGCCCGACATCGGCGACGAAGAAATCGCCGAGGTGGTGGACACGCTCAAGTCCGGCTGGGTGACCACCGGCCCCAAGGCCAAGCGCTTCGAGCAGGCCTTCGTGGAGTTCCTCGGCGATGCCTCGCTGGAGGCGATTGCGGTGAACTCGGCGACCGCGGGGCTGCACCTGGCGCTGGAGGCCGTGGGCATCGGCCCGGGCGACGAGGTGATCACCACCACGCACACCTTCACGGCCACGGCAGAGGTGGTGCGCTACCTCGGGGCGGACGTGAAGCTGGTGGACATCGACCCGGCCACGCTGAACCTCGATCCCAAGGCGGTGGAGGCGGCGATCACGCCGCGCACCAAGGCGGTCATCCCGGTGCACTACGCGGGCCTGGCGGCCGACATGCCGGCAATCCTGGACATCGCACGCCGGCACGGCCTGAAGGTGATCGAGGACGCCGCGCACGCATTGCCCACCACCGTGAACGGCCAGCTGGTCGGCACGCTGCAAAGCGACGCCACCGTCTTCAGCTTCTACGCCAACAAGACCATGACCACCGGCGAGGGCGGCATGCTGGTCACGCGCGACAAGGCGCTGGCCGCGCGGGCGAAGGTGATGCGTCTGCACGGCATGAGCCGCGACGCGTTCGACCGCTTCACCGCGAAGGTGCCGAGCTGGTACTACGAGATCGTGGCGCCGGGGTTCAAGTACAACCTGACCGACATCGCGGCGGCGCTGGGGCTGCAGCAGCTCAAGCGCATCCCGGCTTTCTACGAACGACGGGTGGCGCTGGCGAAGCGGCTGGATGCGGGGCTGGCCGGGCTGCCGCTGGTGCTGCCGCCATGGCCGAAGGCCGGCGACCGGCATTCGTGGCACCTGTACGTGGTGCGCCTCACCGACGAGGCCAAGGTGCCGCGCGACCGCTTCATCGAGCGCATGTTCGAGCAGGGCATCGGCTGCAGCGTGCACTACATCCCGCTGCACCTGCACCCGTACTGGCGCCAGCGCTATGGGCTGAAGCCGGAGCAGTTTGCGCACAGCCAGCGGGCGTATGAGCGCATGGTGAGCTTGCCTCTGTATACGAAGATGAATGACGCGGATGCGGATCGTGTGGTGGCGGCGGTGCGGCAGGCACTGGGCGCGTGACGGGCGTGGGCAAGCGAGCGATGGATCTGTTGTTCGCGATTGGCGGGCTGGTGCTGTTCAGTCCATTGATGCTCATCATCGCGCTTGCCATCAAGCTTGACTCGCCGGGGCCGGTGTTCTTCCGGCAGGAGCGGGTGGGGCTCCGCGGCCGGTTGTTCCGCATTCACAAGTTCCGCACGATGGTGGACCGGGCCGAACAGCAGGGGCGGCAGATCACTGTGGGGCAGGATGCGCGCATCACGCGCGTGGGCCGCTGGATCCGGGATCGGCGCTTCGATGAGCTGCCGCAGCTGATCAACGTGTTGAAGGGCGACATGAGCATCGTGGGGCCGCGGCCGGAGGTGCCACGCTATGTGGCGATGTATGCACCGGAGGTGAGGGAGAAGGTGCTGTCGGTGCGGCCGGGGATCACGGATCCGTCTTCGCTGGCGTTCCGCAACGAGGCGGAGATGCTGGCGCAGGCGAAGGACCCGGAGCGCGAGTACGTGGAGGTCATCATGCCGCGCAAGTTGCAGCACGCGATGGCGTACGCGGAGCGCGCGTCGGTGTGGACAGACCTGGTGTTGATCGGCCGCACGCTGCGCGTGTTGGCCACGGGCTAGTGTAGTGTTCGCTTCTTGAGCGAACTTAATTGCGAAACCCGCCTCCAATGCTCTACTTCGGTCTGCATTGGAGCGAGCAATTGCGAGTTGCCCCGGTTGTCATCCTCAGTGAAGAGCAAGAA
>JBFLWE010000077.1:0-27636 GCA_040758375.1 Pseudomonadota bacterium | reverse complement strand
TGCAGGGTGGTGGCGGTGCCTGCGGGCGCAGGCCCCATTCGCGGTGTCCTGGCTCGAGGGGTGCTTGGCTCGTGTTGACGAGGCCACCGTTGGGGTGCTTGGTGGTGCCCCCGCGAGTGTGGGCCGGAGAACGCAGGTGCCGCCACCACCCTGCTGCTGCGCCTTCTCGCGTGCGACGCTGATGCTGCTCTTCCCACCGGCACACAGATGCGCGTGCTTCGGTGTCGGAGAGGTTGAGGTGGAGGCTGTTGATTCGCTTGTGGTGCCGAGCGCCGGGTGGGGGCACGGGCATGCGTGCTCCGGCCCACGCTCGCGGGGCGCCACCGAGCGCCGTCGCCATTGCCTCGTCAACACGAGCCTGGCCGGGCAAAGAGTCAGGACACCACCTGCTGCCCTCGGGGAATAAAAAATCCGGTGGCCGCCACCCTGCCGCCGTGCCCCACGAGGGAGAGCGCTATGCAGCGGCCACGTGCTGAACCGCCACGTTCTCGGCGTGGAGATGAAGCACCAAGGCCTGCAGCGGCATGGCCTTGGCGAACAGCCAGCCCTGGCCCATCTGGCAGCCCAGGCCACGCAGGAACTGCGCCTGCGCGTCGGTTTCGATGCCCTCGGCCAGCACCTGCAGCTTCAGGCCGTGGCCCATGGCCACCACCGAATGGGCGATGGCGGCGTCGCGCTCGCTGTGCGGCAGGCCGCGCACGAAGCTGCGGTCGAGCTTGAGCTTGGCCACCGGGAAGCGGGTGAGGTAGGAAAGGCTGGAGTAGCCGGTACCGAAGTCGTCGATCGCCATGCCCACGCCCATGGCGCGGATGCGCTGCATCGCGGCGATGGAGATGTCGGGGTTGTCCACCATCATCGACTCGGTGATCTCCAGCTCCAGGTCTTCGGCGCGCCAGCCCGACTGGGCCAGCGCGTCGGCGATCATCGCCGTCAGGCCCGCATGGCGCAGCTGGCGCGGGCTGAGGTTGACCGCCACCTTCAGCGTGCGGCCGGTGTCCTGCTGCAGCTGCTTCATGTCGCGGCAGGCGGTGCGCAGCACCCATTCGCCGATGGGCACGATGAGGCCGGTGTCCTCGGCGATCGAGATGAAATCCGCCGGCGGGATGGCGCCGCGCTGCGGATGCGTCCAGCGCAGCAGCGCCTCCACGCCGACCACGCTGCCGTCGGCCAGGCGCACCAGCGGCTGGTAGTGCAGCGCGAGCTCGCCGCGCTCGACCGCGTGGCGCAGGTCGCCTTCGAGCTCCAGCCGCTTGGCCATGCCGTTGTGCATGTGCGCGGTGTAGAGCGTGTAGCCGTTGCGCCCGCTGCTCTTGCTCTGGTACATGGCCACGTCGGCGTTGCGCAGCAGCGTGGTGAGGTCTTCGCCGTCGCGCGGATGGCAGGCGATGCCGATGCTGGGGGTCACCGTGAGCCGGTGCGGGCCGGCCTGCACCGGCTCGGCCATGGCCTCCAGCAGCTTGGCGGCCACGCGCTCGGCCTGCTGCGGCGAGTCGATCTGCGGCAGCAGGATCACGAATTCGTCGCCGCCCATGCGGGCCACCGTGTCGCTGGAGCGCAGGCACTGCTTGAAGCGCGCGGCCACGGCGCACAGCACCACATCGCCGGCGTGGTGGCCCAGCGAGTCGTTGATCTGCTTGAAGCGGTCGAGGTCGATCAGCAGCACGGCCAGCAGCTTGTCGCTGCCGCGTGCCATGTCGATGGCCAGCGCGGCGCGCTCCTGCAGCAGTGTCCGGTTGGGCGGGCCGGTCAGCTCGTCGTGGTGGGCCATGTGGCGGATGTAGGCCTCGTTGCGCCGGCGTTCGGTGATGTCGTGCGCAATGCCCAAGAAGCCGGTGAGCGCGCCGTCGGTGTCGCGCAGCGGTGCCAGTGCCAGCACCACCGGCACGTGGCTGCCGTCGCGGCGCACGAAGGTGCACTCCATCTCCTCACGTTCGCCGCGCAGCGCGCGCACGCCGAGCACGGTGTCGTGGGTCACGCTGCGGCCGGTTTCGGCCGACAGGCGCGCCGCATGCATGCCCAGCTCTTCCTGCAGCATCAGCGTGCGCGCGGCATCGCGACCGCTCAGCTCCTGCAACGTGTAGCCCAGCATGCGTTCGCCCGCCGGGTTGATGCTGCACAGGCGTCCCACCTTGTCGGTTGCGATCACGCAGAAGGGCGCGTTGGCCAGGATGGTGTCGCTGAGCGCGCTGGCCTGGTCGGCGCGGGCGCGGGCGCGCTGCAGTTCGCTCACGTCTGACAGCAGCAGCACGTAGAAGTGGTTGCCGTCTTCCTGGTGCAGCTCGCTGGCGGCGAGCATCAGCGTCAGCTCGGCGCGGCCGGCCACGCGGCACAGCTTGACCTCGCGCCGCCAGCTGCGCTGGGCGGCCGGGCCGCCGCCTTGCAGGCGCCCGGCGATCTCGTCCAGCTCCACCGGCAGCAGCGCGGACAGCGGCTGCTCCACCGGCTCGCCCCCCGGCAGGCCCAGCAGGGCGCAGGCGATCGGGTTGGCGCTGACCACGCGACCGCGGTCATCGACGGTGAGAATGCCCTCGGCCGCGTTGTCCAGCACCGCGCGCACCCGCGCCTCGCTGGCGCGGTAGGCCGCCGACAGGCGCTCGGCCAGCCGCAGCGCACGGCCGCGCATGTTGAGCAACGTGCCCACCAGCAGCGCCACCAGCAGCGTGATGGCCGCGCCGCCGGCCAGCACCAGCTGCGAGCGGCTGGAGGGCAGCGCTGCGTCGAAGGTGGGCAGCGCCGTGACCTTCAGCGTCCAGCGGCGGCCGCCGAAGTCCACGTGCCGCTCGGCGCGGTGGCTGGGCTCGAAGCGTGCGATGCGCGCGGCGGCGTCGGCATGGGCCTGGTACAGCCGCTGCCCGGGCCCGTCGGCCCCGGGGCTGCCGTCCCACAGCTCGACCACCATGTCGTCGGCCCGGCGCTGTACCAGCGCGTTCATCAGCGGCGGCAGGTGGATGGGCGTGTAGACCCAGCCGCCGATCGCTTCGCGGCGCTGCTCCAGCGTGTCCTGCGGGAGCAGCTTGCTGTACACGGGCATCGCCAGCAGCGCGCTCGCGTAGCGCGTGCCGTCGGTTTCGCGCAGCAGCAAGGTGCCGCGCGACAGCGCGGGTGCGCCGGTGTCGCGCGCGCGTTCCAGCGCCTCGCGGCGCGCCGGCTCGGTGAGGAAGTCGAAGCCCAGCGCGCGCTGCGTGCGTTCGTTCATCGGCTCGCGGTAGAGCACCGGCGCATACAGCGCCCGCTCGCCCGGCGGCCACACCGCGTAGTCGGACAGGCCTTCCATGCGCAGCGCGGTCTGCACGCGCTCCAGGTCGGCGGCCGGCACCAGCATCGCGTAACCGAGCCCGAGCAGGCCGGGGTAGGCGTCTTCCAGGTGCTGGCCTTCGGTGAAGGCCTTCCAGTCGGTGCGACCCATCTCGTGCGAGGTGGCGAACAGGCCGGCGGCCGCGCGCAGCAGGCGGGCGCTTTCGTTCAGGCGTTGCTGCAGCTCGCCCACCAGGTCTGCCACACGGCTGTCGAAGCGGATGCGGTTGGCCTCCTGCTCGGCGGCGCGGGTGTGGCGCCAGGCGGCCAGCGACACGGCGGTGCCGGTCAGCAGCACGGCCAGCAGGGTCAGCCAGCCCCAGCGCGGCAGCAGCGATGCGGAGCCAGGGCGGGCGGCGGACGCGTACAACGGGGGCATCGCTGCCTTATCGGCGGGGCCGGCTGCGGCTTGAATGCGCGCGCCGGCGACGGTCAAACGGGGGCGGGCGTCGTGTCGACTACTTCACGCCTTGCGCCCGTCCCGGCCGCTCACGCGGTGACGCGCTGGAAGGCGCGCAGCCAGTCGTCGATGAAGCGGCCGATGTTGAAGCGCTCCTCGGCGGTGCGGCGCGCGGCCTCGCCCATGCGGCGGGCCTCGGCGGGATCGTCCAGCAGCGCATGCATGGCCTGGACCAGCCGATCCATGCGCGTGTCGATGAAGCCGTTGTCGCCGTTGCGCACCACGGTGACCAGCTCGGTGGTGGCCAGGCCCACGACGGGCAGGCCGACCATCATGGCCTCGATGATCGACAAGCCCAGGCTGGTGTAGCGGATGGGGTTGAAGAAGAAGCGGTGCCGCGCCATGAAGCCCGGCAGCTCGGCGTTGGGCAGCTCGCCGTGGCCGCCGACGAGCTGCGCGCCCATGCCCACCAGCGTGAGCGGCACCTGCCCGGCGGCCTGGGCGAACAGGTCGGCGCCCAGGCGCCGGCCGCGCGCGCCGATGTTGTTGACCACCACCACGCCGCGCGCGAGCTCGCCGCTGTAGCGCGCCGGTGCGAGCAGGCGCACGCCGTGCTCGATCACCTGCGTGGGGCAGTCGCCGGAGTCCCACATCAGCGCATTGAAGGGCGTGCAATGCACCAGCAGAACGTTGCGGTCGTTGGCCCAGTGGCGCGTGTTGGTGGGATGCTGCTGCGGCGGGTCGTGCTCCAGCACCACCTTGGGCAGGCGCTGCTGCGCCGCCGAGAGCAGGCGGAACTGCTCCTCCTCGTAGGCCTTGCGCGACTGGAACAGGATCACGTCGAAATCCATCTCGCGGATGCGGTCGACGTGGGCCTCGTGCACGTTGGGCCCCCAGGGCAAGGTGCCGCTGCGGCCGCTGTGGTGGGGCGAGCGCTCGTCGTCCACCACGAGGTAGAACTCGTGCGGCACCTGGGTCAGGTAGTAGAGGTAGTTGCCGTGCACGTGCCAGGTGAGGACGCGCAGGCGCTTGGGCGAGTGGGGCATGGTGAGGGGCCTTCGTGGCGATGCAGGAGTTCGAGCGCCGTGGCCAGCACCGCCTCGGCGCTGATGGCCAGCGCACACTCGTGGCCGGTGGGGCACACGGCATGCGCGCAAGGCCGGCAGGGCAGGTCGTGCCACAGCACGCGGTGGCGTTCGCGCTCCAGCGGCGCCCAGCGCCGCGCGTCGCCGCCGGAGGCGACCACCACGCTGGGCGTGCCCAGCGCGGCGGCGATGTGCGACACGCCGGTGTCGTTGCTCACCAGCAGGCGCGCGCCTTCGAGCAGCGCGCCCAGGCTCCACAGGTCGGTGCGGCCCGTGAGGTCGATCACCGGCGCGGGGCAGATGCGGCGCAGCGCGGCGGCCAGGCCGGCCTCGCCCGCGGTGCCGCTCACCACGATCTGCAGGCCTTCGCGCGCCAGGCCTTCCGCCACGCGCGCGAAGCGCTCCACCGGCCAGCGGCGCGAGGGCAGCTGCGAGCCGGGGTGCACCACGGCATAGCGCGGCCCGCGCTGCGGCCAGAGGCCTTGCAGCCGGCGGTGGTCTTCCGGGCGCAGCGGGAATTCGAGGTGGAGGCCTTGGCGCGGCACGCCCAGCGCGTCGGTGAGCGCCAGGCAGCGCTCGATCTCGTGCCGGTGTTCGGGCCAGGCAATGAAGCGCTGCCGCTCGGGGCAATAGGCACCCGGCTGGCAGAAGCCCGCGAGGCGGCGCGCACCGAGCGAGGCGACCAGCGGGTTGGTGAGGATGCCGCTGCCGTGCATCTGGATCACCAGGTCGAACTTGCGCGCCTGCGCGGCGGCCAGGAAGCCGGGCAGCGCGCCGGTGTCGGGTGGCGTCTCGGGCAGGCCGGGGTAGCCGGGAAAGGGCATCAGCTCGTCGAGGCAACCGAGCCGGTCCACGAGCGCCTGGGCCCAGGGCAGCCCGATGAGCGTGAGCGTGGCTCCGGGATGGGCTGCGCGCAGCGCGCGCATGGCGGGCACGGCGCAGAGCAGGTCGCCGAGCATGAGGGCCCGGAAGACCGCGATGCGCGCCCCAGCACTGCCGCTCCTGCCTGCGCATGCCGCCATCGATGCGCCCTTCAGAAAAACGGCACCCTGAACCGCAACCCGCCCCGCACGCGCCAGAACAACGACAGGAACGGGATCGCAGCCGAGGTGAGCAGCATCTCGGCCACGTGCTGCGGCGTGCGCGCGGTGCCGTGCAGGCGCTTGAGCGCCAGCCGCAGGATCAACACCGCCGCAGCCGCCAGCAGTCCGACCGCGGCCAGCGCATGGCCTGCAAGCCCGGCCACGGGCGCGGCGGCGGTGGCTGCGACGATCGCGTAGTAGCTGGCCGGCGCGCGCAGCCGCCCGACCCTGCTGCGGTACAGCCGGGGGTGCTTCTTGAACAGCAGGGCGTCGAACATCATGTTGGCCTGCTGCTTCAGGCTGATGCCGAAGGGCGCCTCGCGCACCGGATGCAGCACGATCGCCAGCGGCGCCTTCGGCACCTCGCCGTGGCGCTCGATCAGCTTGAAATGCAGGTCGGAGTCTTCGCGCCAGGCGCGCAGGAAGCGCTCGTCGAAGCCGTCCACCGCTTCGAGCGCGCTTTTGCGCACGAAGCAGTTGGCGGTGACGAACTCGGCCGCTTCCAGCCCCTTGGTCATGCGGCCGTGGTCGGTGAGCGGGCCCAGCACCGGTACCTGCACCTGCCCGCGCACGGCGGCCTTGTCGGCCGCGATCGCGCGCAGCCCCTGGCGCAACCAGTCGATGTCGGGGATGGTGTCGTCGTCGGTGAAGGCGATCACCTCGCCTTGCGCCGCGCGCCAGCCGCGGTTGCGCGCCGCCGCCGGCCCCTTGGTGCCTTGCGGACGCAGGTAGCGCAGCAGCGGGCGGCCCTGCGTGCTGGCGGCCAGCCGCTCGACCAGCGCGCGCGTGTCCTCGGTCTGGCCGTCGTCGACCACCACGATCTCGTAGCGGCCGGGCTCCAGCGTCTGCTGCAGCAGCGGTGCCAGGCAGCGCTGCAGCAGGTCGGGCCGCCGGCAGGTGGGGATGACCACGGAGACGTCGCAGGCGTTCATCGTTTCTCGAGCAGGAAGTTGCCGATCACCAGCGCGTCCAGCGGCGTGCTGAAGAACGCGTTGATCGCGTCCTTGGGCGAGCACACCATCGGTTCACCGCGCACGTTGAACGAGGTGTTCACCAGCACCGGCACGCCGGTGCGCGCGCCAAAGGCCTTGAGCAGGTCGTAGTAGCGCGGGTTGATCTCGCGCGTGACGGTCTGCACGCGGGCCGTGCGGTCGGCGTGGCACACCGCGGGGATGCGCGCGGCCTGCTGCGGGATCACGTCGTAGATGAAAAGCATGAAGCGCGCCTGGCCGCCGTTGGCGTCGGCGGGCCTGAACCAGGCGGCCAGCTCGTCCTCGGGCACCACCGGCGCCACCGGGCGGAAGTCTTCGCGGTCTTTCAGTTCGTTCAGGCGCTGCTGCATCTCGGGCTTCAGCGGCGAGGCGAGGATGGAGCGCGCGCCGAGCGCGCGCGGGCCGAATTCCATGCGGCCCTGGAACCAGCCGATGATCTTGTCCTGCAGCAGCAGCTCGGCGGTTTCTGCGGCCACGTCGTCCAGCCGCCGGTACGGCAGCCTGGCCCAGCGCAGCAGCTGCTCGATCTCGTCGTCGCCGTAGCCGGGGCCCCAGTAGGCGTGGTCCATGGTCCAGCTGCGCGGCGGGTGGCCGCGCAGCTCGGCGTCCACGTGCAGCGCGGCGCCCAGGGCGGTGCCGGCGTCGCCCGCGGCCGGCTGCACCCACACCTCGTCGAAGACCCTGGCGTCGCGCAGGCGGGCGTTCATCACGCAGTTCAGCGCCACGCCGCCGGCCATGGCCAGCTGGCGCTCGCCGCTGGCCACGCGCAGCCAGTGCGACAGCTTCAGCACCGTTTCTTCCAGGATGGCCTGCAGCGACGCGGTGAGGTCGAAATGGGCCTGCTCCAGCGGCCCGCCGCGCTCGCGCGCCGGGCCGAACAGCGCCACCGGATCGAAAGGCTCGACGCGGTAGCGGCCCTCGGGCCCCACGCTGACCAGCCGGCGGAAGGTGTCCAGGTGCACCGGCCTGCCCAGCGCGGCCAGCGCCATCACCTTGTACTCGTCGCTCGAATGCAGGAAGCCGAGGTGGCTGGTGATGCGCTCGTACAGCATGCCCAGCGAGTGCGGCATCAGCACCTCGCCGATGGGTTCGTAGCGTCCCTCGCGATGGCGGCCGTAGGTGGTGGTGGCTTCCTCGCCGCGGCCGTCCAGCGTCATCACCGCGCAGTGATCGAAAGGCGCAGCGAGGTAGGCGCTGGCCTGGTGCGCCACGTGGTGATCGACGAAGTGGAACTTGTAGGGGCCGTCGTGGCGCGCGCCGGCGAAGCGCTTCTTCAGGTGGTGCGGCGCGCCGCCGGCGAGCTGGCGTGGTGCGTTGGCCACGTAGCAGGCGAACAGCGGGTCCCAGACGCTTTCCCAGGGGCCGGCGCCATGGGCCGAGGGCTGCATCGGCAGCGTGACCGTGTCGCCCTGGATGCGCTCGCGGATGAAGCGGCCCGGGTCGTAGCTGTAGGCCACGTGGTCCACCTCCACCAGGTTCAGGCCCGCTTCGCGCAGGCAGTACTCGATGGCGTGGAAGGGCAGCTCCCAGGCCGTGAACGGCACGGGCCGCTTGGCATGCTTGACGTGCGTGAAGCGCTCTTCCTCGGCGGCGGCCACCAGCCGGCCGTCGATGACGAGGGCCGCGGCGCTGTCGTGGAAGGCGGCGTTGATGCCCAGGGTGATCATGCGTGGTCGCTCCGTGTCCGTGTGGTGGGCTTGCCTTGCACGGCGAGCTGCAGCGCAGCCTCGGCCACGGCCTGCGGCGGCACCTTCAGCAGGCAGTCGTGATGCCCTTGCGGGCACACGCTCTTGAGGCAGTTGCGGCAGGGCACGTCGTGGTTGAGCACGCGCGCGGGCACTGCCCAGGGGGTGTGCTGCGGGTTGGTCAGCGCATACAGGTCCACCACCGGCGTGCCCAGCGCCGCGGCCAGGTGCACCGGGCCGCTGTTGTTGGAGATGAGCACGGCGGCGCCCGCGATGAGTGCCGCGAGTTCGCCCACGCTCAATGCGCCGGCCAGCGACACCGAGGGTTTGCGCATCCGGGCCTGGGCTTGCGCGATCAGCGGCTGCTCGTCGGCCGAGCCGCTGAACACGATGCTGCAGCCGCTGTCCTGGGCCACGGCGTCGGCCGCGATGCCGAAGCGCTCGGGCGGGTAGCGGCGCGAGGCGGCGGTGGCGCCGGGGTGCACGACGATCCAGCGCGCGCCCGGCGGCAGGCCGGCCAGCCGCAGCTTGGCGGCCAGGCTCTCGCCGTCGGCCTCGCGCAGCGCGAAGCGCAGGCGTTCGTCGTCGGTGTGCCAGCCCAGCGCGCCCACCAGCTCGAGCTGGCGCCGAACCTCGTGGCGCGCGTGCAGGAAATCGGTGTCGGGATCGGGCAGCCAGTCGCTCAGCAGCGCATAGGGGTTCTCGCGGCAGTGTGCGGCGCGCAGCGGCACGCCGGCCAGCCGCAGCAACATCGCGGCCGGCAGCGCGCTTTGCGTGCATACGGTGAAGATCACGGCCGCATCGAAGCCCTGCTCGGCCAAAGCCTGCGCCAGCATGAATTCTTCGAGCGCCGTGGCGGGCTGCGCCTGCCGCACCCAGGAGGCGGCATGGGCGATCACCCGGTCCACCATGGGCAGGTGCGGCGCCAGCGCGGCGCCCGAGGGCGATGTGAGCAGCGTGAGCTCGGCGCCGGGCAGGCTTTGCTTGATGGCGGCCAGCGCCGGCGTGGTCATCAGCAGGTCGCCGAGGTTGTCCATGCGCACGGCCAGCACGCGCCGCGCGCGGGCCCATGCGGCAGGATCAGGCTTCGTGGGAGAGGGCATCGGCAGCGGCCTCGCGGCTCGGGGCGGGCGAAGCGTCCGCCCGCACGATGGTCTCGGCCGCGTGCAGCAGGTCGCGGCAGCGGTGGTGCGGTTGGCGCAGCGGCGACATCTGCCACTGCGTCTCGTGGCCCACGTCGAGCAGCACGGTGCGGCAGCCCGCGCGGCGGCCCGCTTCCACGTCGTGCAGGATGTCGCCCACCATCCACGAACGCGCCAGGTCCACCTGGTGCGCCTGTGCGCCCTGGCGCAGCAGCCCGGGGGCCGGCTTGCGGCACAGGCAGTTGGGACGCTTCGGGTCGGGCGAGGCGGCGTGCGGGCAGGCGTAGAAGCCCTGCAGGTGCACGCCTTCGTCGGCGAGCATGCGCTGGAGCGCCGTTTGCAGCCGGGCCAGCGCCGCACGGTCGAAATGGCCCAGTGCGATGCCGGGCTGGTTGGTCACCACGATCAGCAGGTAGCCATGGGCCTGCAGCAGCTTCAGGCCCGCCGAGGCGTTGGGCGTGAAGCGCAGGCGCGCCGGATCGACGTTGTAGGGCACGTCTTCCACCAGCGTGCCGTCCTTGTCGAGGAACACCGCCTTGTTCGGCGGCGCGCTCCGTGGCGCGTCGAAGAGCGGCTCGAGGATCATTTGGCTGCGACGAAGCCACCCGGTGTGTTGGCGCCGCGCGCCGCGGCCGCCTCGCCACGCCCGCGCACCAGCCGCAGGCGCGGTCCGCGCCCCTGGGCAGTGGCTGCCGGCACGGCCGCGAGCCGCGCATAGGTGGCAGCCAGCTGCGCCGTCACCTGCTCCCAGGTGAACATCATCTGAGCCCGCCGCACCCCGGCCAGGCCGAGCGCGCGCGCGAGCGCCGGACGCGATTGCAGGTGCACCAGGTGTTCGGCCAGCGCCTTCGGGTCGTTGGGCGGCACCAGGTAGCCGGTGAGGCCGTCCACCACCGAGTACTGGATGCCGCCCACGGCACTGCCGATCACCGGCGTGCCGCAGGCCATGGCCTCCAGCGGCGTGATGCCGAAGGGTTCGTACCACGGCGTGGTGACGAACACGTTGGCCGCGCAGTAGTAGGCGCGCAGCTGGTCGCGCTGGCGCCGCCCGGTGAAGGTGACGATGTCCTCCACCTCGGTTTCGCGCGCAATGCGCTGCAGGCGGCCGATCTCGGGCGTCTTGCGCGGGTCTGGCTGGTCGGACTCGCCACCCACCACCAGCAGCCGCGGCTGTATGTCGCGCGGCAGCAGGGCCATCGCGCGCACCACGTTCTCCACGCCCTTGCGCGGCACCATGCGGCCGAGCTGCAGCACGATGAACTCGTCCAGGCTCAGGCCCAGGCGCTCGCGCGCCTCGACCCGGCTCATCGGCGCGAACTCCTGCGGGTCGAAGCCGCAGGGCACCATGGTCATCTTGTGCGGGTCGGCGCCATACAGGCGCTGCAGGTCCTGCTGGTCCTGCGGACACTCGGCGATGATGGCGTCGGCCTCGCGCACCAGCACCCGCTCGATGTCGATGCGCTCCGACGGAAAGGCATCGGCCTCGCGCTGGTGCTCGCGACGCACCAGCCCCAGCGCATGGAAGGTCATCACGAACGGCGTGCCCAGCCGCCGCTTGAGCTCCAGCGCCACCCAGCCAGACATGAAGAAGTTGGCGTGCACCACGTCATAGTGCAGTCCGGCATTGCACAAGCGGATGCAGGCCTCGGCGAACTCGGGCATGTACTGCAGCAGCTGTTCCTTGGGCACGAACTGCGCCGGGCCGGCCGGGATGTGCAGCACCCGCAGTCCGCGCTTGACGTACACCACCGGGGCCTGCGCGGGCTCGTCGCGCCGCGTGAACACATCGACCGTGTGCCCTGCGTCGACCAGGCACTGCGCCACGTGCGCCACGTAGATGTTCTGCCCGCCAGCATCGACTCCGCCAAGCGCGGCAAGGGGCGACGCGTGCTCACTGATCAACGCGATTCTCATGGCTCGAAGTCCTTGCGTGGTGGTTCCCCCCTTCGGCAATTGCTGTGCCGCGACGCGATGCGGCCGCGCACCGGGCAAGCGCGCGATGTCGTTCGCCGGCCGACTGTTCAAAGGATCAGAAGCACCGAGACGCAATGCGGCCGGCGCGCAAGCGGCCGCAGTTCTTCCGGCACTTCTTGCCGCAGACGGCCACGCACCATGCCGGCCCGCCGCCGGCCGTGGCGGGCACGGCGCTTGCGCCCGCCGCGTAGATGGCTACAGACGGCGGCAAGCAGGCACGGCACCGGGTTTTCTCGGGGCTGTGGGAGGCCGTGTGGCGCTACAGGCGCCGCACGCTGCTGGCCATGGGCCTGCTCATCGTGGCCAAGGTATCGGCGGTCTTCGTGCCGCTGCTGCTCAAGGCCATCGTCGACCAGTTCAGCAAGCCCAACGACATGGCCGGGGCGCTGGGCGGCAACGCCGGCCCCATGCCCGAGAGCACGCCCACGGTGCTGGTGCTGCCGGTGTTCCTGTTGCTGGGCTATGCGCTGTTGCGCTTTGCCGGCACCTTGTTCAACGAGCTGCGCGACCTGGTGTTCGCGCGCGTGACGCGGCTGACCGTGCTGGGCTACGCGGAGCGCACCTTTGCGCATCTGCTGTCCTTGAGCCCGCGCTTCCACGTGCAGCGCAACACCGGCACCTTGATCCGCGACGTGGAGCGCGGCACCGCCGGCATCGGCTTCCTGCTCAGCTCGGCGCTGTTCACCATCGTGCCGACGCTGGTGGAGTTCTCGGCGGTGTTGCTGGTGATGCTGATCGCCGGCTACAGCCTGTGGTTCACGCTGCTCATCGTGACCACCTTCGTGGTGTACGGCGCCTACACCACCTTCATGACCGGCCGCCGCGAGCTGCGCCAGCGCCGCGTCAACGAACTCGATTCCAGCGCCAACGGCCGCATGGTGGACACCTTGCTCAACTACGAGACGGTGAAAGTCTATGCGCGCGAGGAGTTCGAGCGCCAGCGCTACGCCGGGGTGCTGGCGCAGTGGGTGGACAGCAGCGTGCACAACCAGAAGGCACTGTCGGCGCTGCACATCGGGCAAAGCGCGATCATCGCCGTGGGCGTGGCCTTGGTGATGCTGCTGGCCGCGCAGCAGACGCTGCAAGGCGTCATGACCGTGGGCGACCTGGTGCTGGTGAACAGCTACATCATCCAGATCTGCCTGCCGCTGAACGCGCTGGGCTTCGTGTTCCGCGAGACGCGCGACGCACTGGTCAACACCGAGAAGCTGTTTGCGCTGCTGGAGCAGCGGCCCGAGATCGAGGACCGGCCGGAAAGCCAGCCCCTGCAGGTCAAGCGCGGCGAGGTGGTGTTCGAGCGCGTGGACTTCGGCTACGAGCCGGGGCGCCAGATCCTGCAGGAAGTGGACTTTTCCATTCCCGCGGGCAAGACGGTGGCGGTGGTGGGCGGCAGCGGCTCGGGCAAGAGCACGCTGGCGCGGCTGCTGCTGCGGCTGTACGACGTGAACGCCGGTCGCATCACCGTCGACGGGCAGGACCTGCGCATGGTGCGGCTGCACTCGCTGCGCGAGGCGATCGGCGTGGTGCCGCAGGACATGGTGCTGTTCAACGACACCATCGCCTTCAACATCGGCTACGGCCGCACCACCGCGCGCATGTCCGACGTGATCGAGGCCGCCAAGGCGGCGCAGGTGCACGAGTTCATCCTCTCGCTGCCCGAAGGCTACGACACGGTGGTGGGCGAGCGCGGCCTGAAACTGAGCGGCGGCGAGAAGCAGCGCATCGCGATCGCGCGCGCCTTCCTGAAGAACCCGCCGATCATGATCTTCGACGAGGCCACCTCGGCGCTGGATACGCGCGCCGAGCGTGCGATCCAGACCGAACTCGACCGCATCGCGCAGGGCCGCACCACGCTGATCATCGCGCACCGGCTCTCGACCATCGTGAATGCCGACCTGATCATCGTGATGGACAAGGGCCGCATCGTCGAACGCGGCCGCCACGACGAGCTGCTGGAGCGCGACGGCCTGTATGCCCAGCTGTGGAACCTGCAGCTGCAGCAGGCCCAGGTGGAGCGCCTCGAACGCCGGCTGGCGCGGCAGCCGCTCAACCTGGCCGTGCTGGCCGCCAACGCCGTCGACGGGCTGCGCGAGCTGATAGACCTGCGGCGCGTGAAGCTGTATTCCGATGTGGACCTGGAAAACGCACGCGTCACCGGCGACCCGAGCACGCTGTCACAGGCCTTGTGCGACCTGTTGAGCCAGGCGGTGCAGGCCACGCCGGTGGACGGCCGCATCGAGCTCAAGCTCGAACGCCATGGCGCCAACGCCCGGTTGTCCATCACCGACGGTCGCCACGGCCAGGTCGCGGCGCCGCAAGGCGGCGGCGTGCCGGTGGCGCGGCCAGAGGCGCCGCGCCTGCGGCTGGTAGCGCCGACGCCGCCGCCCGAGACGCTGCTGCCGCGCGGCACCGACACCCCGCTCGACCCGCTGCAGCTGCGCTCCACGATCGAGCGCCAGGGTGGCGAGTTCCGCATCGAGCCGCCGGGTTCGTTGCACGGCATGCGCTACGTGATCGAGATGCCGCTGCGCGCGGTGAGCAGCGAGGCCCGGCCCGCACCGCCGCCGCCGGCCGAGGGCGAGAGCGCCGCGCTGCCGGAAGACCAGCCCTTGCAGGGCCTGCGCGTGATGTCGGTCGATGACCATGCCGACGCGCGCGAATCGCTGCAGCAGCTGCTAGAGGGCGAGGGCGCGCAGGTCAAGGCTTTCGCCACCGGCGTGTCGGCGGTCCAATGGCTGGACCAGCACGCCACCGACCAGTGGCCGCAGGTGCTGATCTGCGACATTGCGCTGGGCGACGAAGACGGCCACCAGGTGATGCGCCAGATCCGCCAGATCGAGCAGCAGCGCGGCGTGGCGCTCGACGACCGCCTGCCCGCGATTGCGCTGACCGGCCTGGCCCAGCCCGGCGACCGCATGCGGGCGCTGATGGCGGGCTTCCAGGTGCACCTGGCCAAGCCGGTGGACCCGCAGGAGCTGGTGTCGGCATTGATCGCCTTGTCGGGCGGGGGCGGCCGCCCCGCGGCTGCAGCCTGAACCACGAGTCTTCACCACCACGAGGAGCAACACGCATGAACCGAGTTCCCACCCGCAGCCACTTTGCCGACGTGGAGGCCGCGCGCGAGGCGCTGCAGATGGCCTTGCCGATGATCGAGCCGCAGATGCGCAACCCCGAGGTGGTGGGCAGCGGCTTCCTGTGCATCGTGATCGTCGACCCTGCCCTCAAGCCCGGCAGCGTGCCCTTTGAAGAGGCGATCCTGCTGGAGTACGCCATCGGCGACCGCTCGCGCTGGGACGCCGACTACGCGGCCTTCGCCCGCGCCAAGGCCAAGGCGAGCTGGGAGCAGGGCGTGGACGGCCATGCGCTGCAGGCGCTGAGGCCCCACCGGCTCGGCGAGGGCGACACGCTGCTGTGGGGCGCGGTCAATCTCGACGGCATCGTGGTGGGCGTCAGCGGGGCGCATCCGTACTACGACGAGGCCTTCGCCACCGCGGTGGCCGGCTGCCTGCGCGCGGTGGCCAAGCAGCGCTGGGAGCACGCGGCGCAGACGCGCCAGCTCTATGCCGGCAGCCCGCCGCCGCAGCGCTGAGAGGTTGAGGTCACGAGGCCTTGTGCAGCATCGCGGCCATTTTCTGGTGGATCAGGTTCACGGCCTTCAGCGGCCGGATCATCACCTTGAAGTCGACGATGCGGCCCTGGTCGTTCCAGCGGATCATGTCCACGCCGTTGACCTGGATGCCGTCGATCTCGACCTGGAACTCCAGCACCGCATCGCGCTCGCCTGCCACCTGGCGCACATAACGGAAGCTCTCGTTGAAGAACACGTGCAGCGCCGCGGCGAGGTAGGCCTTGGTGATGAGCTTGCCCACCTGGGGCGTGTGCACCACCGGCGAGTGGAACACCACCTCGTCGGCGAGCAGTTCCTCCAGCAGGCGCGGGTTGCGGTCGTGCACCAGCTGGTGCCAGGCGGCGAGGGGGTCGGCGTACATGCTGCTCCAGGGGCGAAGGGTCTGGTTCAAGGCCTTGCCGGGGCCTGCCAGGGCAGGCGCCGCAAGCGGTGCAGCCAAGCATATATCGCCGCGTTGACGACCAGCACTGCGCCAGCCAGCGCCAGCTGCACGCCGGCGGTCAGCCCTTCGGGATAGAGCACCGGCAGCAGGTAGTGCTCGACGAAGCTTTCGCTGTAGCCCGACTGCCCGGCCTTGACGCGCAGCGCGTTTTCCGCCGGCGTGAGCGGGCAGATGCGGCCGGTGAGCTCCACGAACACGCCCCAGGCGGCCGCGGGCAGGTGGACGAGCACCACCCAGCGCCAGCGCAGCGCCAGCAAGGCACCCAGCATCACGAAGACGATGAAGGCGAGATGGAGCAGCACGATCGCGTCGGCCGCGAGTCGGTGGAGCATGCGTCACTCCGCGGCTGCACGCCGGAACTCGACGATCGCGTAGTCGTATGCGTAGGACATATCTTCGACCAGCGAAAACGGCGGCATTTCCGCGTCGAGCAGTTGCTCCGCTTGTGCGTAGCTGATGCCTGCTGCGATTGCAGCCTCCACGTTGGACTGCGTGGTCAGGTATCCGACGAGCTGGTCGCGGTGAAGCTGCAGCGTCAGCGCCCCCCGGCCTTCGCCTGCGATGCGAAGGCTGCGGTCGCCCTCGGGCAAGGCGAACCTCGTGCTGCTGCGCCGAGGCGAAGGGAAGCGCTGCAGGTAGCCGGAGCGCAGCCATTCGTCCAACATCGCGTTTCCTGGTGCGCCGCCGAGCCAGAAGTTGTAGATCAGCCAGACAGCGCGCTCCGAGGACGCGCGCTTGAACGCCTGGACGGCCGTCGGGGCATCGAACCAGTGAAAGGCCATGCAGACGGACAAGAGGTCGTATATGCCGGGTGCGACTTCTTCATACGAAGCGCGCCGCACCGACAGCCCCTTGCTCCTGGCGTGGTCGAGCATCGCGTCGGAGAGGTCGATGCCCTCGACCTGCGAGGCCAGATTCAGCAGGGGCAGCATGGAATCGCCGGTGCCACAGGCGATATCGAGCGCGCGCTGGAAGCGGCCCCAGCCATGGGCTCGAAGCCACTCGACCGCGATCTGATGGACCTTGGGTCTGTACTGCTCGTACCGCGCCGCGGCGTCGCGATGCACGAAGTAGCTTTGCTGAGGGTGGCTCATGCCAAGGCCACGAACTCGCCCGTGAACCGGCCCACCGGAGTGCCATCGTGCTCCAGCATTGCCGCCACGCTCACGCGGGCCTTGCCCTTGCGCGCCAGCATCTGCGTGAAGCGCGGCCACTCCCCTGGGTGTTCCAGCCGCGCGCGGGCGCTGAAGTCGCCTTCGATCGCCTGGTCGTAGTCCATGCTGTTGCGCTGTATCACCAGCCGGCCGGCGAGGCCTTCGCGCAGCATGCGCGTGTGCACCAGCGACCAGGCGGCCAGGATGGCCAGCGCCGAGGCGCTGCCGCCGAACACCGTCTCGCGGTGGTTGATGTTGGGTGCCAGCGGCGCTTGCAGCGTGACGCCGTGTTCGTCCACCGCCAGCACCGTCACCCCCATGGCCCGGGACAGGGGGATGTGGTCATGAAGGTAGCGCTCGAGTTCGGTCGGTTGCATGGGCTTGTCTCCCGTCTCGGGATCATCGCGGATTTTCCCGCGCACAATGGCGCTTCATGCGACGGCTTCTGCGGGGGGGGCGGCGCTGCCGCGAAAGGGTGATCAGGTGATAGAGCCTCTGCTGCTGACGACGCCTCGACTGTGCACTTTCGCGGGAGACCGGCTGCTCAGCGCCGCGAGCAGCTTCTTCTTCGAGCGCGAGGGCCGGCTCTACCTGGTGACCAGCCGGCATGTGCTGTACGACCAGGCCAGCGCCCATCTGCCCGACCGGGTGGAGCTGACGGTGCATGTGGATCCGGACCGCATGGCCTTGACGGCCAACGTGTCGCTGCCGCTGTACCAGGCAGGGCGCGCGGTCTGGCGGCAGGCATGCGACACCGGCGGCGAGGTCGACGTGGCCGCCCTGCCGCTGGACGCCGGCGTGCTGCCCCCGGGCGCCGTGATCGAGCGCTTCGCACCCGAAAGCGTGGCCGGCGCGCTGGAACAGGTGGAGGTCGGCACGCCGGTGCTGGTGCCGGCCTACCCGCTGGGCTTCTTCGACACCGTCCACCATCTGCCGGTGGTGCGCGCGGGTTGCGTGGCGTCCTCCTTCGGCGTGCGCTTCCAGGGCCAGGGTTTCTTTCTCACCGACGTGCGCACGCACCGCGGCAGCAGCGGCGCTCCCGTCGTGCAGCGCCATGCGGGCACTGTGCAGCAGCTTCCGTGGCGGCTGCTGGGGGTGCATTCGTCGCGCATGGACATGCTGGACCGGGATGCCGTCGCCGACGAATCGCTCGGCTTGAACTGCGCCTGGTACGCCGACGTGCTGCTGGCCCTCACCGACGGGTGAGGGCGGCCGCTTCGCGCACGGCGCGGGCGCAGGGTCGGCAGGCGGGCGATGCTTCAGCGCTGCGTCTGCCGCGCAGACGGCCCTGGGCCGAGTGCCGGCAACGCGCTGGCCACGTGCTCGCTCACGCGCTCGGCCTGCAGCGGCGACACGCCCTCGGCCGGTACCACCGGGCAGCGTGCACGGTCCGCCCGCAGGGTGAGGTAGAGGGTGCAGGCCACCAGGTACGAGGCCGTCGCGGTGGGGTGGCTGCCGTCGTCGGTGTACAGCTCGAGGCCGGGATCGCGTTCGCGTGCCCGTTGCCAGACGGCGCCCACCGGCGCCACCTTGGCGCGCAGCTCGGCGGCGATGCTTTCGTACGCGTCTTTCAGGCCGGCCAGCGTCTGCGGATGATCGCGCCGGGGCCATGTGGCGAAGAACACGGTGCGTGCGCCGCTGCGCTGGATCTCTTGGTGCAGCAGGCTCGCGTACCGGTGCATCAGCGGGCGGTCCAGCAGCGGCCTGCGGCTGTGTTCCTGCAGCACCACGTAGTCCCACCGGCGCTCGCGAATGGCCGCCACGGCGGCGCCGTTGTCCCAGTGCTGCTGCAGCGTCGCGCCCGGGATCGCGACGACCTTGGTGTCGAACGGCCGGGCCGCGTCGTCGGCGCTGGCCATGGCCGACACGGTGGCCGGCATGCGGTGGTAGAAGGTGTAGCTGTTGCCGATGAAGAGCACGCGCACGGGCCGCTGCGCGCCGGCATCGGGCCCGCCGGCCGCGCCGCTGTGCGCCGGTGCGGCTGAAAGCGCCAGGGTCAGGGCTGCTGCAACGGCGCGCAGGACCGCGTGCATGGACCTTCTTCGCGTGGTGGGGTTGTGCATGCTGATGGTGGGTGTGTTGCTTGCGCCGGACAGCGGCCGGGGCCTTCTCGTTCGGGGCTGATTTTCATGCGCGCGGTCTTCTGCTGCGCGCCGGCGATCGAGGCCCTGATGGCGGCGCCTCGTTGCCGGCGTCACGGGCACGCCGGCTGCCTGCTGCAGGCGGTAGCTTGATTGCCAGCACGCTCGTGTCCGACCTCAGCCCGCATTCGCCGCGCACGGTTCACCTGTTCGTCTTCGACGGCTTTGCCGACTGGGAGGCGGCTTTTGCCATCGCCGGCATCCAGCAGCCGGACTTTCAGCGCGAACCGGGGCGCTGGCGCGTGCGCACCGTCGCGCTCACGCAGGGCGTGGTCCGCTCGATGGGCAACATGGCGGTGTTGCCTGACGAAGACCTGCTCAGCCTGGAGCCGGCGCACAGCGCCATGCTCATCCTGCCCGGCGGGCTGGGCTGGGACTCAGGCCAGCATCTGCAGGCCGCTCAGAAGGCGCGCGCCTTCCTGGACGCCGGCGTGCCGGTGGCCGCGATCTGCGGCGCCACGGCCGGCCTGGCGCGCGTGGGTGTGCTCGACGAGCGGCGCCACACCAGCAACGCCATCGCCTACCTCAAGGGCACGGGTTACCGCGGCACCGACCGCTACGAGGACGTCCCCGCCTTCGACGACGGCCTGCTGATCACCGCCGGCGGCATGGCGCCGCTGGAGTTTTCGCGCGCGATCTTCCGGCGCCTTGGTATCTACACGGACGAAGCGCTGGACGCCTGGTACCAGCTCTACAAGACCGGCCGCTCCGACCAGTTCGCCCGGCTGCAGGCCGCTGCCGCCTGATGCCGCGGGCCCACCTGCACCACCTTGTCGTTCAACCTTGACCCGAGGGAATTGCCAATGCAAAGCACAACCGACACCGAGCCCACGCTGAAGGGCAAGACGGTCATCATCACCGGCGGCGCGCGCGGCCTCGGTGCCGCCATCGCCGAAACGCTGGGCGAGGCCGGTGCCCGGCTGGTGATCGCCGACATGGCCACCGACCTGGCCACCCAGCGCACCAACGCGCTCGTGGAGCGCGGCATCGAGGCCACCTGGGTGCCGCTGGACGTGGGCGACGAGCGCCAGGTCGAGCGCACCGTTGCCCAGGTGCGCGAGCGCTTCGGCCGCCTCGACGTGCTGGTGAACAACGCGGCCATCGATATCACCGTGCCGATCGCCGAGCTGGCCGGCGGCGACTGGGAGCGGGTGGTGCGCACCAACCTGACGGGCCCGTTCTACATGGCCAAGCATGTGGTGGCAGCCATGGGCGCACGCAGCGGCCAGGGCGGCGTGGCGGGCCATATCGTGAACATTGCCTCCACCGCCTCCAAGCGCGCCTGGCCCAATGCCGCTGCCTACCACGCCACCAAGTGGGGGCTGCTGGGCCTGTCGCACGCGCTGCATGCGGAGCTGCGGCCCCGGGGCATCAAGGTCTCGGCCATCGTGGCCGGCGGCATGCGCACGCCTTTCCTGCTCGACCGCTTCCCCGACATCGACCCCAATGTGCTGCAGGACCCGAAGAACGTGGCCCAGGCGGTCAAGTTCGTGCTGCTGCAGCCGGAGGAAACGGTGATCCCCGAGGTGATGGTGCTGCCGATGCGCGAGACGAGCTGGCCGTGAGCCCTGCGGCCGTTAAGCGGCGCTTCATCGGCGGCGTGCAGCATGCGCCCGATGCCGGCTCATCGGCGGACACGACACGATGGACATGTTGGGACCGCGCGCCCAGGCGGGGTGCGCAACGCTGCGCTGGGCCGAGCCCGGCGCGATGCTGGCGCTTGCGCTGCTGGCCCTGGCCGCCAGCCGCTACAGCGACCTCGACCTGTGGCTCACGCAGGTGTTCTTCGACCCGGTGACGCGCCGTTTTCCGTGGCGCGAGCAATGGTTTGCCGCGGGTGTGCTGCACGACGGCGCGCGCTGGGTCTCCGCATTCGCAGCGCTGGCCCTGCTCGGGCCGCTGCTGGTCGGCACCTGGGCTCCCAACGAGCGATGGCGCGCGCTGCGCGGGCCGGCTGCATTCACCCTGCTGGCCGCGCTGCTGAGCGCCTGGCTGGTGGCCGCGCTCAAGCACCGTTCGGCCCACAGTTGTCCGTGGGACTTGAGTCTGTTCGGCGGCGGCTTCGACTACTTCCGCCTGCTCGGCACGCCGCCGGCGAATCCAGGGCCAGGGCACTGCCTGCCCAGCGGGCATGCCTCCACCGGCTTCATGTGGATCGGCGCGTTCTACGCCGCGCGCCGCTGGCCCGCGGCCGCCCCGTGGGCGCGTGTGAAGGGGTGGGCGCCGGCGTGGGCCCTGTTTGCGACCAGCAGTGCGCTCGCGCAGCTGGTGCGCGGTGCGCACTTCCTGTCGCACCTGCTGCTGGCAATCGCGCTGTGCTGGGCCGTGGCCTGGGCCTTGGACCGGACCTGGCACGCCCTTCGGGCGGCGGCACAGGCCGTCTTCAGCCCGGCGGCATAGGACTCCGCTGCGTATCGGCTCTGCTCGCGTAGCCGTCACCGTGACGGCCACGGCGTTCGAATATGCGTGGTGTGCTGCAGCGAGGTCGCCGCCATACTCCGGGGGCGGCGTGGCGATTTCTGCGCACCGTGACGATTGCAAAGGATCAGCCTTGAGATGTCTTGTCTATGTGGCCCATGGCGACGGCCGCGAGATCCGCGTGCTGGGACTGGACATGGCCGACGGCGCGCTGCAGCCGGTGCAGTCGGTGGACTTGCCGGGCCAGGTGGGTCCGATGGCAGTGAGTCCCGACCGGCGCTTCCTGTACGCCGCCTTGCGCTCGGCGCCCCACGCGGTGCACAGCTTCGCCATCGACCCCGGCACGGGCCGGCTGCAGGCCCTGGGCGCCGCGCCGCTGCCCGCGGGCATGGCCCACGTCGCCACCGACCGCAGCGGCCGGCATCTGCTGGCAGCTTCGTACCATGCGCACCAGTTGAGCTGCAGCCCGATCGGCGCCGACGGCGTGGCGCGCGGTCCCACGCAGGTGCTGCCCACCGGCCGGCACGCACATGCCACGCTGGTGGACCCATCGAACCGCTTCGTGTTCGTGAGCAACCTGGGCGAAGACGCGGTGACGCAGTGGCGCTTCGACGCCGCCAGCGGCCGGCTGGCGCCCAACGAGCCGCCTGCCTACCCCGTGCGCGCCGGCGCCGGCCCGCGCCACCTGGTGTTCCATCCCGACGGCCGCTTCGTGTACCTGCTCAACGAGCTGGACGCCAGCGTGGAGGCGCTGGCCTTCGACGCCGGGCGCGGCACGCTGTCATGGCTGCAAACGCTCTCGACCCTGCCCGCGGGCTTCGAAGGCAAGCCTTGGGCGGCCGACCTGCATCTCACGCCCGATGGCCGCTTCCTCTACACCTCCGAGCGCACGTCGAGCACCTTGGCAGCGTTTGCAGTCGATGCGGCCAGCGGGCGCCTGACCCTGCTGGGGCACAGCCCCACCGAGCAGCAGCCGCGCGGCTTCAACATCGACCCCAGCGGCCGCTACCTGGTGGCCGCGGGCCAGCTCTCGCATGCGGTGAGCGTGCATGCCATCGACGGCGCCAGCGGTGGCCTCGCGCGGCGCGGCTCCACGCCCGTGGGGCAGAACCCGCACTGGGTCGAGGTCCTCAGCTTTCCCGGATGCTGAGGAGTGCGCGCCAAGATGCGCGCGTTGCCGAGCCAGGTCAACAAGCGCTGTCGTCTCACCAGTTCACTTCGCGCTCCGGCGTGGCCGTGATCCGGTGGATGCTGAGGTCGGCCCCTTCGAATTCTTCTTCGGGCGACAGGCGCAGCCCGAGCACTGCGCGGATGGCGCCGTACACCACGAAGCCGCCCACGAGCGCCCAGGCCACGCCGATCAGCGTGCCGATCAGCTGCGCGAGCAGGCTCACGCCACCCAGCCCGCCCAGCGCCTGCTGGCCGAAGACACCGGCCGCGATGCCGCCCCAGGCGCCGCACAGGCCGTGCAGCGGCCACACGCCCAGCACGTCGTCGATCTTCCAGCGGTTTTGCGTCAGCGTGAACATCACGACGAAGAGGGCCCCGGCCACCGCGCCGGTGGCCAGCGCCCCGGCCGGGTGCATCAGGTCCGAGCCCGCGCACACCGCCACCAGGCCGGCCAGCGGCCCGTTGTAGGCGAAGCCCGGGTCGTTGCGGCCGATCACCACGGCCGCCAGCGTGCCGCCGGCCATCGCCATCAGCGAGTTCACCGCCACCAGTCCGCTGATCTTGTCGATGGTCTGTGCGCTCATCACGTTGAAGCCGAACCAGCCCACCGCCAGGATCCACGCGCCCAGTGCCAGGAAGGGGATGCTCGAAGGCGGGTGCGCCGAGATGCCGCCGTCCTTGCGATAGCGGTTGTAGCGGGCGCCCAGCAGCAGCACCGCCGGCAGCGCGATCCAGCCGCCCACCGCATGCACCACCACCGAGCCGGCGAAGTCGTGGAACTCCGCGCCCGTGGCCGCCTTCAGCCAGGCCTGGATGCCGAAGCGCTGGTTCCAGGTGATGCCTTCGAACACCGGATAGACCAGGCCCACCAGCACCGCGGTGGCCAGCAGCTGGGGCTGGAAGCGCGCGCGTTCGGCGATGCCGCCCGACACGATGGCGGGAATGGCCGCCGCGAAGGTGAGCAGGAAGAAGAACTTCACCAGCTCGTAGCCATTTTTCTGCGCCAGGGTCTCGGCGCCGCTGAAGAACTGCACGCCATAGGCCACGGTGTAGCCGACGAAGAAGTAGGCGATGGTCGAGACCGCGAAGTCCACCAGGATCTTCACCAGCGCATTGACCTGGTTCTTCTTGCGCACGGTGCCCAGCTCCAGAAAGGCGAAGCCGGCATGCATCGCGAGCACCATGATGGCGCCGAGCAGGATGAAAAGGGCGTCGCTGCCCTGTTTGAGCTGTTCCATGAGGCGGTGTGTGATGAGCAAAGGACACGCGAAAACCGGCCTGCGGCGAGCCCACGTGGCGCGCAGGGCGCACCGTGCAGGCGCATCAGACCGGTTCGTGCACCAGCGAAATGCAAGAAGCGGACCGTTTTGGGGCGCCGCTAGCCCGCCGCGTTTGAACCAATTGCGTGCGAAGCGCCCCGAGTTGGTGTTTCGCGGGCGGACTTTGAGCACGCTTGTGGTGCGTCTGCAGCGTCCGCGTTGCCGAGCAGGTGCGGGTCTTGCCGGACAGGGCGTATAAGCTCCATCACAGCGCTTTTTCGCCGCGCGGCGATGCTCAACACCGAAACCCCCAGCGACGCCCATCCCGACCTCGACCTCTACAGCACGGAGGCGCTGGTGGAAGCCTTCGTGGACGACCAGGGCCTGGCGCTGCAGGCCGTGCGCGCCGCGGCGCGGCAGATCGCTGCCGCGGTGGAAGCTGCCGTGCCGCGCATCGCAGCCGGGGGACGGCTGCTCTACGTGGGCGCCGGCACGTCCGGCCGCCTGGGCGTGCTCGACAGCGTGGAGCTGTATCCCACCTTCTCGTGGCCGCGCGAGCGCGCGCTGGCCCTCATCGCCGGTGGTCGGAGGGCCATGTTCCGCTCGGTGGAGGGCGCCGAAGACCGGCGCGAGCAGGGGGCGCTGGACCTGGCGGCGGTGGAGCCAGGGCCGCACGACGTGGCGATCCTGCTGGCCGCCTCGGGCACCACGCCCTATGTGATCGGCGCGCTGGAAGCCGCACGCGCGGCGGGCGCCCTGACCATCGGCATCGCCAACAACCCGGGCACGCCGGTGATGCAGCAGGCCGACCTGGCCGTCACCCTGAACACCGGCAGCGAAATCATCTCCGGCAGCACGCGGCTGAAGGCCGGCACCGCGCAGAAGATCGCGCTCAACACCCTGTCGAGCTCGATCATGGTGCGGCTGCACAAGGTGTACGGCAACCTGATGGTCGATGTGCAGCCCACCAACACCAAGCTGCACCAGCGCGCGGTGTCGCTCACGATGCGCGCCACCGGCTGCGACGAGCACACTGCCCGCCGCGCGCTGCAGGCCTGCGGCCACCGGGTCAAGGTGGCCATCGTCGCGATCCTGCGCGGTGTCGACGTGGCCCGCGCCGAGGCGCTGCTGGCTGCCGGCCAGGGCAGCGTGCGCACAGCGCTTGCCCATGGCTTGAACGAAACGAAAGGCGGATCATGAACATCGTCTCCCGCCCCTGCCTGGCGCTTGGCGCCGGCCTGCTGCTCGCCGGCTGCGCCTCGACCCGTCTCGACGCGCAGTGGGCCGATCCCCAGCTGCCCGGCGGCGTGCTGCGCGGCGCCAAGGTGCTGGTGGCCTGCGAAGCCTACGAGCCGGTGGTCAAGCGCCTGTGCCTGGACCACATGGCCGCCGAGCTCACCGCGCGCGGCGCCTCGCCGGTGCTCGCGCCCGATGCGCCCCAGGCCACGCCGGGCCGTCCGGTCGGCGATGGCCAGCTGCTCAACGCTGCGCGCCTGGCCGGCGCCAAGGCCGTGTGGTCCACCACGATGCAGATCGCCGACCAGTCGCCCGGCACCGGCCTGTCGGTGGGCCTGGGCGGCTTCGGCGGTGGCCGCCACGTGGGCGGCGGCATCGGCGTCAGCGTGCCCATCGGCGGTGGCCAGGCCAGCAACGGCTATGCGGCCAACGGCAAGCTCACCGAAGTGGCCAGCGGGCGCGTGCTGTGGACCGCCAAGGCCAGCGCGCGGCCCTCCGACCAGCTCGAACAGCAGGTGGGCGACCTGGCGCGCACCCTGTTCGCGGCCGGCGAGAAGGCAGGGTTGTTCTAGGTCCATCAGCACGGTTCTCCCCGAGCGCGTAGGCTTCGCGCTCGGCCGACACACTGGAGGACCGCCGCATGCAATACACCCGGCTTGGCCGCACCGGCCTGAGCGTCTCGCGCATCGCGCTGGGCATGATGACCTACGGCACGCCGCAATGGCGGCCCTGGGTGCTCGACGAAGCGGCCAGCCGGCCGCTGGTCAAGCGCGCCATCGACCTGGGCATCAACTTCTTCGACACCGCCGACATGTACTCGGCCGGCGAGAGCGAGCTGCTCACCGGCCGCTTCCTGCGCGCCTTCTGCCGGCGCGACGAGGTGGTGCTGGCCACCAAGCTGTATTTCCCCGTGAGCCTCGACTACAAGGGCGGCGCGTGGCAGGGCAGCCCCAACCTGCAGGGCCTGTCGCGCAAGCGCATCTTCCATGCGGTGGACGAGAGCCTGAAACGCCTGGGCACCGACTACATCGACCTGTACCAGATCCACCGCTGGGACGCGCACACGCCGATCGAAGAGACCATGGAGGCGCTCCACGAGGTGGTCAAGGCCGGGAAGGTGCGCTACCTGGGCGCCAGCTCCATGTGGGCCTGGCAGTTCGCCAAGGCGCAGGAGGTGGCGCGGCGCCACGGCTGGACGCCTTTTGCCAGCATGCAGAACCACTACAACCTCGTCTATCGCGAGGAGGAGCGCGAGATGATCCCGCTGTGCCGCGACCAGGGCGTGGCGCTCATCCCCTGGAGCCCGCTGGCGCGCGGCTTCCTGGCCGGCAACCGCGGGCGCGGCGACCAACAAGGCGGCGCCACCTCGCGCGCGCAGACCGACGACATCGCCCAGAGCTACTACTACCGCGACAGCGACTTCCAGATCGTCGAGCGCCTGAAGGCCATGGCGGCCGAGCGCGGCGTGAGCGCTGCCACGCTGGCCTATGCCTGGCTGCTGCACCAGCCGGGCGTCACGGCGCCCATCGTCGGCGCGAGCAAGCTGCCGCAGTTCGACGACGCGGTGGCGGCGGTGGAGCTGCGCTTGAGCGCCGAGGAGCTGCAGCAGCTGTCGCAGGGCTACGAGCCGCACCCGGTACTGGGCCACCAGTAGCGGGCGAGCCGCGTCATCGGTTTCCTACAAGCCGGCGCGCCTGCGGATGATGGGCACACCGGCGCGCGCGCGCTGCAATGGGGCCTGTGCCAATCAGGAGCGACGCGATGAAGGAAGACAAGCCACGCGCCAAGGGCGAAACCCGGCGTGACATCGAAACCCCGAGCGACAGCTTGCGCGACACCATTGGCGCCCACCCGGTGGGCACCAGTGCGGGCGCGGTCGGCGGTATCGCCGCCGGTGCGGCCATCGGCAGCGCGGCGGGCCCCGTGGGCTCGCTCGCCGGCGCGGCGGTGGGCGCGGTGGCCGGCGCCATCGCCGGAGGCGGCATCGCCGAGATGGTCGATCCGGTGGAGGAAGACACCTATTGGCGCCAGAACTACACGAGCCGCGCCTACGTGAGCCCCGGCGCCAGCTATGACGACTACGGCCCCGCCTACCGCTACGGCGTGGATTCCTACGCCCGCCTGGGCCCCAGGCGAAGCTGGGAAGAGATGGAAAACGAACTCGGCTCCGGCTGGGACGACGTGCGAGGCACCTCGGGCCTGGGCTGGAACGAGGCCCGCCACGCCGCCCGCGACAGCTGGCAGCGCGTGAAGGAAGCCACCGAGCGCGCGATCCCCGGCGATTCCGACCGCGACGGCCGATAGATCCACCCGCCCCAAGGAGCCGGAGTCCCATTGGGACAGGCCGCGAACGCGGCCAGGGTCGGCCTCACATAGCGCCCAATCCGCGATCCGGGTTTCCCGGTCGCGGATTGCAGCCCCTCGGGGGCGGCCGCAAGGCGGCCGGGGCCCACATCACATAGCGCCCAATCCGCGATCCGGGTTTCCCGGTCGCGGATTGCAGCCCCTCGGGGGCGGCCGCAAGGCGGCCGGGG
>JBFLWE010000076.1:0-28524 GCA_040758375.1 Pseudomonadota bacterium | reverse complement strand
CCACCAGCGCGACGGCGGTGCTGCCGCTGGCCAGGGCCAGCGCGAGCGCCACGGCCGCCAGCGCGTTGGCCGCCCGCAGCGGCGCCACCGGCCCGAGCCGCGCGACCAGCGCGTCGCCCGCGAAGCGCATGCCCATCATCGTGAGCGAGAAGGTGGCGTAGCCCAGCGCCGCCACCGCGGCGGTGGTGCCCAGGCTTTCATGCAGGAACACGGCGCCCCAGTCGGCCATGGCGCCTTCGATCAGGAAGGAGCAGAAGACGATGCCGCCCAGGCCGGCCATCGCCGCATCGGGGCGGGCGAAACGAGGCGATGCCTCCGCCGGCTCCCGCGCCTCGCCCGCCAGCAGCCAGCGCCGTGCGGCCAGCACCGTCAGGGCCAGTGCCAGCGCCACGCCTGCCAGGTGCCAGGCCGGCGGCACCGCGAGCCGCGCCATCAACCCGCCGAAGGCCGCCCCCGCCAGCCCGCCGGCGCTCCACATGCCATGCAGCGACGACATGATGGGCCGGCCCAGGCGGGCCTCGGTCTCGGCTGCCAGCGCGTTCATCGAGACATCCATCGCCCCGCTGGCGGCACCGAGCACGAACAGGGTCAGCGCCAGCGAAGGCAGCAGCCCCACCAGGGTCGGCAAGGGCAGCGCGAAGCAGTAGAGCAGCGAGGCGGCCAGGGTCAGCTGGCGCGCGCCGAGCACCGCGCAGCCGCGGCCGGCCAGCGGAAACGCCGCCAGCGCCCCGGCGCCCAGCGCGAACAAGGCCATGCCCAGTTGCGCGTCGTCCAGCGCAAGGGCCTGCCGCACCGCAGGAATGCGCGACACCCAGCTGGCAAAGCCGGCGCCGTTGGCGAAGAAGACCGCGGCGACCGGCCAGCGTGCGCTGGCGCCGAGGGGGACGGGGGGCGACATGAGAGTATTCGAGATATATCGAGCAAATTCGAGCGGTGTGCAGCATGCCACCGGCACTAGAATCCGGCAACCCACGCGCCCGATTCCCCACGCCCCGCATGGCGAAGACACCGACGACCGCTGAGCCGCTGTTGACCGAGGAGCGCCCGCGCTTCGCGCCGGAGCGGCGCGCCCGCATCCTCGAATGGCTGCGCGAGCACGGGCGCGTGGAAGTGCTCGATCTTGCTCGGATGCTGGGCGTCTCCGAGCACACGATCCGGCGCGATCTGCTGGACCTGCAGGCCCAGGGCGCGCTGCAAAAAACCCATGGCGGCGCGGTGGCGCTGGACACGGCCCGGCTCGGGTTCGAGGCGCGGGTGGGCGTGCTGCCGCAGGCCAAGCAGGCCATCGGGCAGGCCGCGGCCGAGCGCGTGCAACCCGGGCAGACGGTGATCCTGGACGCCGGCTCCACCACCCTGGCGATGGCGCGTGCGCTCAGGGCACGGCCGCTCACCGTGATCACCAATGCGCTGGACGTCGCGCAGCTGTTCGACCGCGACCCGCGCGTGCAGCTCGTGCTCACCGGCGGCACCTGGCAGGCCGAGCAGCGCGCGCTGTGGGGGCCGGCGGTGCTGGCGCAGCTGGCCGCCTGCCGCGCCGACTGGGCGGTGCCGGGCGCCTGCGCGCTCGACGTGCGCATGGGCGTCACCGCCTCCGACGAGGCCGACGCGGCCGTCAAGCGCGCGATGATCGGCGCGGCGGCGCGCACAATGATCCTCGCCGACCATTCCAAGCACCAGAGCGTGGCGCCTTTCGTGGTGGCCCCGTGGGCCCAGGTGCACACCCTGGTGACCGACCGCGCCTGGCCGGAGGTGGCAGCCCAGGGCGTCGAGATGCTGGTGGTGGACGAGCGGGCACCCGCGCCGCCGGGCCGTCCATGAGCCTGCCCGCGATCGACTGGACCCGGCCGTGGCTGGCGACCTACCGGGCCATCGGCGAACCCCTGGCCGCGCGCGTGGCCGGCGGCATGAGCGTCAGCGCGGCGCTCAACGAGGCGCTGGCGCGCCAGGCGCCGGTCTCGTGGGAGGCCGGCGCCTTGCGCTTCGTGGCGCAGGGGGCGCTGCCGCCGGGCGAGGCGTACGAAGCCTTCATCCGCCGCACCGCCTGCGTGCCCACGCGCGACAACCTGCACGACTTTTTCAATGGCCTGATGTGGCTGCACTGGCCGGCGCTGAAGGCCGGGCTCAACGCGCAGCAGGCGGCGGAGATCGCGCGCGGTGGCGTGGGGCCCACGCGCGGAGCGCTGCGCGATGCGCTGACCTTGTTCGACGAGAACGGCGCGCTGCTGTGCGCGCCCCCGGCGTTGACCGAATCGCTGCGCGCACGCGACTGGCAGCGCCTGTTCGTCGAGCGGCGTCCGCTGTGGCGCGCGGCGCGCCTGTGGCTGGTGGGCCATGCGCTGCTGGAAAAGCTGGTCCGGCCGCGCAAGGCGATCACCGCCCACGTGGTGGCGGCCGATGCGCAGGGCCGGCCGCTCGCGCCCGTGGCCAAGCCCTTCTGGCCGCTGCCGGTGCTGGGCGTGCCGGGCTGGTGGCCCGGCAACGCGGCGGTGGCGTTCTACGGCGACGCGACGGTGTTCCGGCCGCCGGGCCCGGGCACCGTTCAGGTGGTTTCCGCGGGCAGGAAACCCTCGATCGACAGGTAGCGCTCGCCGGTGTCGTAGTTGAAGCCGAGCACGCGGGCGCCGGCGGGCAGCTCCTGGAGCTTCTGCGCGATGGCCGCCAGCGTGGCGCCACTGGAAATACCCACCAGCAGGCCTTCCTCGCGCGCGCAGCGGCGTGCCATCTCGCGCGCGTCTTCGGCTTCCACCAGCACCACGCCGTCGAGCAGCTCGGTCTTCAGGTTGGTGGGGATGAAGCCGGCGCCGATGCCCTGGATGGGGTGGGGCGAGGGCTTGCCGCCGGAGATGACCGGCGAGAGCGTGGGCTCCACCGCGAACACCTTGAGCTTGGGCCACCTCGCCTTGAGCACCTGCGCGCAGCCGCTGATGTGGCCGCCGGTGCCCACGCCGGTGATCAGCGCGTCCAGCCCTTCGGGGAAGTCGGCCGCGATCTCCTGCGCGGTGGTGCGCGCATGCACCTCGATGTTGGCCGGGTTGTCGAACTGCTGCGGCATCCAGGCGCCCGGCGTGCACGCCACGATCTCCTGCGCCTTGGCGATGGCCCCTTTCATGCCCTGCTCGCGTGGCGTCAGCACGAACTTGGCGCCATAGGCCAGCATCAGGCGCCGGCGCTCAATGGACATGCTCTCGGGCATCACCAGCACCAGCGTGTAGCCCTTGACCGCGGCCACCATTGCCAGGCCGATGCCGGTGTTGCCCGAGGTGGGCTCGACGATGGTGCCGCCGGCCCTGAGCTGCCCGCTCTTTTCGGCCGCCTCCACCATCGACAGGGCGATGCGGTCCTTGATCGAGCCGCCGGGGTTGGCGCGCTCGGACTTCACCCACACCTCGTGGCCGCTGCCAAACAGGCGGTTGATGCGGATGTGGGGTGTGTTGCCGATGGTGGCGAGGACGTTCAGGGCTTTCATGCGGGCGGTCTCCAGTGGGAACTTCCAGCCGCGAGGATAATCCGACGCGTGAAGCGAGCCAGACCGCCGCTGGTGCAACCCGCAAGGGCGGCGCGAAAGCGCCGGGCCGAAAGGCCGCACTGGAGGAAGGTCCGGACTGCACAGGGCAGCGTAGCAGGCAACACCTGTCCGCCGAGAGGCGAGGATCAGAGCAACAGAGACGAGTCGGCGGGTGGCGATGAGCCGCTTGCCGGGTGAAACGGGCAATCTCTACGCGCAGCAATACCAAATAGGCCGGCGATGATGTGGCTCCGCGGAGCCGGCGGGTAGGTAGCACCGAGCCGTGTGGGCGACCCACGGCCCAGAGGAATGGCGGTCACGCCCGGGAAACCGGGCGCACAGAATCCGGCCTATCGGCTCGCTTCACTTCTTTGCATGTCCGTCGCGCTCGGGGCGTACCAGCGCCACCAGCATCGCGACGCCGGTGTACAGGCCCACGAGCTGGGTCATCTCGATCAATGCGGGCTCTTCGAAGTGGCGGCGCAGCCGTGTGTACAGCGCGTCGCCCACCTCGATGCGGCCGACCAGCGCGTCGACCAGCGCCATCGCGGCGCGCTCGGCCTCGCTCCACAGCGCTTGCGAAGGCAGCTCGCTGCGCGTGTCGGCAATCTGGTCCTGCGTGAGACCCATGCGCCGCGAGATCGTGTCCACGTGCAGGTGCCACTCATAGTCGTTGCGCGCCGCCACGCAGGTGCGCAGGATCAGCAGCTCGCGCAGGGCAGATGGCAGCATGCGCCGGTCCAGCAGCCCGGTCGGGCCGAGCAGGCCGCTGTCCACCAGCTGCAGGAACAGGCCTTCGTTGCGCGCCACCGCGCGGAAGATCGCCGGCGGCACCATGCCGGGCGGCATGAGCCGCCCGAAGCGTTCGGCAAGGGCGGCGGAATAGGGCGGGGCGACGGGTTCGATGCGGGCCATGGATGCTCCTTCGGTTGCTACGGAAAGCGTAGCGATTGCACATGCTACATTAAACGTAGCAATGGCGACAACACCGCAAGAAGCCAAGCAGGCGATCAACGAGGCGCTGGAGCTGTTCCACCGCCGCTGGATCCTGCGCGTGATCTGGGAGCTGCGCGGCCGCGCGCTGAGCTTTCGCGCGCTGCAGGCGGCGTGCGGCGACATCTCGCCCACCGTGCTCAACCAGCGGTTGGCCGAGTTGCGCGAGGTGGGGCTGCTCGTCAACGATGAACAGGGCTATGAGCTCACCGCGCTGGGCCGCGAGCTGGTGGACGCGTTTGCCCCGCTGTCGAAGTGGGCCGTGAAGTGGCGGCGCAGCCGAGCCAACTGAAGGCTCTTACACTCGTCGGCTGCCGATGAACCCCGACGCTGCACTTCTCTGGCGCCATCCGCGCTGGACGCTCGCCTTTTTGCTTGCCTGCCTGGGCATGCTGGGGCCGTTTTCGATCGACACCTACCTGCCGGCCTTCACCGGCATCGCGCGCTCGCTCGAAGCCACGCCGGTGCAGATGCAGCAGACGCTGTCGGCCTACCTGTTCGGCTTCGCAGTGATGAACCTGTTCCATGGAGCGCTGTCCGACAGCTTCGGCCGCCGCCCGGTGGTGCTGTGGGGCATGGCGGTGTTCACCCTCGCCTCCATCGGTTCGGCGCTGTCGCAATCGATCGGGCAGCTGGTGCTGATGCGCGCGCTGCAAGGCATGTCGGCCGGCGCCGGCATCGTGGTGTCGCGCGCGATCATCCGCGACATGTTCCCGCCGGCCGACGCGCAGCGGGTGATGTCGCAGGTGACCATCTACTTCGGCATCGCGCCGGCCATCGCGCCCATGGTGGGCGGCTTCCTCTACGTGCACGTGGACTGGCACGCGATCTTCTGGTTCCTGGCACTGGTGGGGGCTGCGCTGTGGGTCGCCAACTGGCGCCTGCTGCCGGAGACGCTGCACGCCACGCAGCGGCAGTCGTTCCACCCCAAGCCGCTGCTCAAGGGCTATTGGCAGCTCGGCTCCAGCCCGCGCTTCCTGATGCTGGCGCTGGCCAGCGGCATCCCGTTCAACGGCATGTTCCTCTACGTGCTGTCGGCGCCGGTGTTCCTGGGCGAACACCTGCAGCTGGCGCCGCAGCAGTTCTTCTGGTTCTTCTGCCTGACCATCGGCGGCATCATGGGCGGCGCCTATTTCAGCGGGCGCCTGGCCGGCAAGATCAAGCCCAAGCACCAGATCCGCCACGGCTTCCTGATCATGCTGCTGGTGTCGCTGGCCAACCTGGCGCTCAACCTGCTGCTGGAGCCGAGCCCATGGTGGGCGCTGTTTCCGATCGCGATCTTCGCCTTCGGCTGGGCGCTGATGGTGCCGGTGGTCACGCTGATGGTGCTGGACCTGGCGCCCGACCGGCGCGGCATGGCCTCGTCGCTGCAGGCGTTCGTCGGCAGCATGGCCAACGGCTTCGTCGCCGGCGTGATCTCGCCGCTGGTGATGCATTCCACGGTGGCGCTGGCCACCGCCTCGCTGCTGATGATGAGCATCGGCATCTTCGCGTGGATCTGGGTGAAACCAAGGGTCACGTAGCTCAAGATCGGCCGCGAGCGGCCGATACGCCGAAGACGATGAAAGACACTGGTGTGCGGGCGTTGCTGGCGCTCGCTTGCGCTGTCCCTGCTGTGGCATTCGGTGCCGGCGCCGCCTCGGCCCCCGCGACGGCGGCCTCCGGCAACGACACCATCGAACGGCTGTACCAGCGCCTGTCGGACAAGCTGGGCTCGGTGCGCCAGCCCACCGACGACGGCACCATGCTGTTGCGCGTGCCCTCGCGGCCGGAGGCCCCGGCCAAGGCGTCGCCGCAGCGCAAGACCGCTGCCAAGCGCCCCACGGCGGCCGAGCCGGCGCCGCATGGCCACTGGAGCTATGAAGGCGCCACCGGGCCCGAAGCCTGGGGCCGGCTCAAGCCCGAGTACGCCAAGTGTGGCAGCGGCGAACGCCAGAGCCCGATCGACCTGCGCAACGGCTTCAAGGTGCAGCTCGAGCCGATCGGGTTCGACTACCGGCCCAGCGCGTTTCGCGTCATCGACAACGGCCACACGGTGCAGGTGAACCTGGCGCCGGACAACCACCTGTCGGTGCTGGGCCGGCGCTACGAGCTCAAGCAGTTCCACTTCCACCGGCCGTCGGAGATGCAGATCGCGGGGCGTGCCTTCGAGATGGAGGCGCACCTGGTGCACCGCGACGACGAGGGCCGGCTCGCGGTGGTGTCGGTGCTGTTCGAGCGCGGCGCCGGCAACCCGACGGTGCAGCAGGTGTGGAACAACCTGCCGCTCGAAAAAGGCGAGGAGCAGGCGGCGCGCGTGAGCCTGGACCCGATGGCGCTGCTGCCGGAAGACAAGCGCTACTACACCTTCATGGGCTCGCTCACCACGCCGCCTTGCAGCGAAGGCGTGCTGTGGATGGTGATGAAGCAGCCGGTGCAGCTGACGCCGGCGCAGATCGAACTGTTCGCGCGGCTGTACCCGATGAATGCGCGGCCGGTGCAGCCGGCCGCGGGGCGGATGGTCAAGGAATCGGAATAGCGCCGCGTGCCGCGCGCTACATACGCGTGTCCTGCTGCGCGCCGCCCGACAGGTCGGCCATCTGCGGCGTGACCTCGGCAAACGCCACCACCTTGCCGCCCCATTGCGCGGCGAACTTCTGCGCGTCGGCCTGTTGCCGGAAGCCCGGGATCGTGGGGCCCATCGCGCCAGGGCGCTTGCTGCCCACCACGTAGAAGCCGGCCTTGGCGTCGAACCAGTGGCCGCGCGGCTGGTCCCAGTCGGCCGCGCCCATGTCCTGCGTGTACACCGCGCGCAGCTTGCGCACCTGCTCGGGCCTGAGCAGCAGCGAGAACATCTCCACCGTGTCGCACAGGAACTCGGGCTCCTTGGCGTCGGCATAGTGGATCTGGGCCTTGGGGCCGGGGTAGTCGGCCAGCAGCATGCCGTCGAGTGCGCAAGAGGTGGCGCCGGTGAACTCGGCCGGTGCAAGCGCCGCCTCGTCCTTGCGATCGGCGCAGCCTGCGAGCAGCAGCGCGCCCGCGCAGGCCAGGCAGCGGCGGCGGGTGAGCATCATGGTTTGAATCTCCAGAAGGCGGCGGCCAGCGGCCAGACGATCCAGCCCACGAGCGCGCCGCCCATGGCCAGCGGCGAGCCGAAGGCGGCGGGCACCAGCTGGGACAGTCCGAAGCTGGAGCGCAACTCCTCGAGCGAGAAGACGTTGAGGATGCGGAAGATGTCGGCCGGGTTGGCCAGCAGCAGCCAGGCCGCGAAGTCGCCGCTCCACTGGCCGCCGGTGGCCACCAGCAGGCCCAGCAGGGCGAGGTCGAACACCAGCACGAAGCCGAACCACAGCACGATGGCCAGGCCCGAGGCGCGGGTGCGCTCGCGCGCCAGCACCGAAACCCATAGCGCCAGGCTCAGGAAGGCCAGCCCCAGCAGCACCGCGCTCAGCACGAAGCCGCCGTAGTGCAGCAGCGCCGGCGCGCCGAACTGCCGCCACAGCAGCACGCCCACCAGCGCAAAGCCGGCCACGGTGGACAGCGTGAGTGCCGCCGCGAGGCCCAGGTACTTGCCCAGCAGCAGCTCCAGCCGGGTGAGCGGCATCGCCAGCAGCAGGTCGAGCGAGCCGCGTTCGCGCTCGCCGACGATGGCGTCGAAGCCGAGCAGCAGCGCGATCAGCGGGATCAGGTAGATGACGAGGCTCACCAGGCTGGCGATGGTGTACTGCACCGAGCGCGGGCCCACCACGCCCTGCTGCGCGGCGCCGAAGTAGGTGAGCAGCAGCGAGAAGGCGGTGAAGACCAGCGCCACCGCGATCACCCAGCGGTTGCGCAGGCGGTCGCGCAGCTCCTTGGCGGCCAGGGTGGTGATGGTGGCGGCGCTCAACGTCATGCCCGCACCCCGAAGAACAGATCCTCCAGCGACGCATCGTGGATCTGCAGGTCCTCCAGCTGGCCGGCCAGCGGCGCCAGGCGCTCGAGCAAGGCCATCTTCTGCGCGCGCTGGCAGCGCACGCGCAGCACGCGCGGGTCGGCATCCGCCGTGGCCTCGGCGTCGCCCAGGCGCGCGCTGACCGCGGCCAGCGCCGCCGGTTCGCCGCGCAGCTCCAGCAGCAAGGGCAGCTTCAGCTCGTCGCGCAGCTGCTGCACGCTGCCCAGCGCGCAGATGCGGCCTTCGACCATGATGGCCAGCCGATCGACCCGCTGCTGCAGCTCGGCCAGGATGTGCGAAGTGATCAGCACCGTGACGCCTTGTGCGCGCAGGCCGGCGAGGATCTCGTAGAAGTCGCGGATCGCCTGGGGGTCCAGGCCGTTGGTGGGCTCGTCGAGGAACAGCACCTGCGGCCGGCCCAGCAGCGCCTGTGCGAAGCCCAGGCGCTGGCGCATGCCCTTGGAGTAGCCGTGCACCGCGCGGCCAGCCGCGGCCGACAGCCCCACCCGTTCGAGCAGCGGCCCGCATTGCGACGCGGCAACGCCCTTGAGCCGCGCGAAGAAGCGCAGGGTTTCCAGGCCGCTCAGGTTGTCGTACAGCGCCAGGTGCTCCGGCAGGTAGCCGATGCGACGCCGCGCTTCGCGCCAGGCCCGACCGCCCACCACCGCGCCGGCCACCCGCACGCTGCCGGCGTCGGGCGCCAGCAGGCCCAGCATCAGCTTGAACAGCGTGCTCTTGCCCGCGCCGTTGTGGCCGATCAGGCCGAACACCTCGCCGGGCGCGACGGCCAGGTCCACGCCGGCCACGGCTTGCACGGGGCCGAAGGCCTTGCGTACGCCCGCCAGGCTGATGGAATCAATGCTTGCCAATCCAGGTACTCCAATCGGCATGGCCCGCGCCCATGCGGGGGTTGTCGTCCACCACGCTCGGCGCGCGCAACACCGGAAATTGCTTCGAGACCACGCGCAGCGCCTGCACCGCGGGGCTGGCCATCAGCAGCTTGGCGCTCGGGTGGCGCCAGGTGATGCGGTCCACCAGGTCGTTGGCCTCGTAGGGCAGGTCGCCGTCGCCGTTGCCGTCGCGGTCCCAGCCCAGGTAGTTGCTGAAATGGTTGCCTTCGCCGGGCTTGCCGCCCCAGCGCTCGTCGCGCGCACCCACGTAGCGCACCTGCTCGCGGTTGGCGATGAAGTCGTTGCGCTGCACCACGTTGCGTGTGGAGCCGGCCGACAGGTGCACACCCACGTCGTTGTCCACCACCAGGTTGCCGCGCAAGGTGGCGTACTCCACGTCGTAGATGAAGAAGCCGCGCGCGTTGCCGGCCACCACGTTGCCTTCGACCACCGAGTCCTGCAGCGTGCGCAGCATGATGCCGTGGTCGGTGTTGGCCCAGGTGCGGTTGTTGCGCACCACCTGGTCGCGCACTTCCATCAGCGCCAGGCCGCCGCGGTTGCGGTAGCTGTCGTTGTCCTCCCACAGGTTGCGGTAGGAGTTCATGTAGTGCGTGCCGTAGCGGCTGTGGTGCAGCTTGTTGCCGCGGAACACCGCGTCGTGCGACACGTCGACGTACAGCGCGTCGCGCACGAAGCTGATCTCGTTGTGCTCGATGCGCGCGCGCAGGGTGTTGTACAGCTGCACGCCGTTGCCGCGCATCGGCGAGGAGAAGTCGCGCTTGCCGGTGATGACGTTGTGCTCCACGCGCACGTCGTCGGCCTTCTCGATCCACAGGCCAAAGAGGTTGTAGCTCAGCTCGCAGCGGCGCACGGTGACGCGATGAGAGCCGGGCTCGATGTAGATGCCCGAGTTCTGGTCCTTCAGCGAGGCGCCGGAGTCGCGCACCAGCAGCCCCTCGAGCGTGACGTCGGGCGACTTCACGCGCACCGTGTCGCCGCTGCCGCCGCCACTGAGCGTGGGCCGCTGCAGCCCGCGCAGCGTGAGCGGCTTGCGGATCACGAAGTTGCCCACGTAGCGCCCGCGCTGCAGCTCCACCACGTCGCCGGGCCGTGCGGCATCGAGCACGGCCTGCAGGTCGTCGCCGGGCTGCACGCGCAGCACGGCGGCGGCCGATGGCCCGCCCGCGAACAGCAGGGCCTGGGCCAGCACGAGGAGGCAAAGGGCGCGGAGCATCTGGGGGTCAGGCGAGCCAGCCGGAGCTCTTGATGAGCAGGAACAGCGCGGCGCCGATGAGCAGGTTCTTGAAGCCCACGTAGGATGACATGTCCATCCAGCCGGCGGCGCGGTACTGCGTTCCCCACCACGGGCCGTCCTTGACGAAACGCAATCCGTTCATGCGCAGCAGCACCTCGTACACGCTCCAGCCGAACCACCAGCCGATGATGGCGCCCGAGCCGAGCCGGCCGTCGGCCGCGTAGGCCCATGCGATGGTGACCGCGATGGCCAGGCCCACGCCGGCCAACTGCAGCGCGCGCCGCGTGTGCCAGCCGTGCGCGCTCCAGGGCAACAGGTGGTGGTGGATCTCGGCCCACAGCCACTGCAGCCCGCGCGGACCGCTGAGCACCGGCGGCTGTACCGGGTCGGTGGGCAGCCGCGGGTCCACGCGCGGCGTCTTGGGCGCTTCCTGCACTGGGTGGATGGGAATGAAGTAGCCGTTCTTCCCGATCGGCGTGAGCGGCAGGCCTTCGCGTTCGCGGCGCTTGCGCTCCTTGGCCAGCGGCGGGCAGCCATGGGTGTCGGTGTAGAGCACCATGCAGTCCAGGCAGTGCAGGCATTCGCGGTGGTCGATGCGGCCGTCGGCATCGATCGCCTGTGCGCCGCAGCCCACCGCGCAGGCCTTGCAGCTCGCGCAGTCCGGCTTGCGCTTCAGGCCGAACCAGCGGAAGGTGCTGGGCATCGCCAGCGCCGCGCCCAGCGGGCAGAGGTACTTGCAGAACGGCCGTTCCACGAAGATGGAGATGCCCAGCAGCGCGGCGACAAACAGGCCGTAGGGCCAGGCGCGGTTCATCACGCCCACCAGGAAGGTGGTCTTGAACGGCTCCACCTCGGCCAGCATCTCGGCGGTGGTCATCGACACCATCGACACCGCCAGCAGCCCGACGAACACGGCGTACTTCAGCCACTTCAACCGGTCGTGCCAGTGCCGCGGCAGCTGGCGCTGCCACTTCTTCAGGCCCAGGGCGCGCGCGATCTTGTACAGCCCTTCCTGCAGCGAGCCGAACGGGCACAGCCAGCCGCAGAACAGCCCGCGCCCCCACACGAACACGGTGACGATGATGAAGATCCAGAACACGAAGATGAACGGATCGGAGAGGAACAGCGACCAGGTCCACTTGAACAGCAGCGCGTGGAACCAGGTGAGCACCTGCGTGATCGAGGGCTGCGCCAGCAGCCCGAAGCCCACGAAGCCGATGCTCAGGGCCCAGGCGCTGTACTTGAACGCATTCACCGGCCACTTGTTCTTGTGCGTGGCGCGGCGCGTGAGACGCTCGCGGTTGGCGTACACCACCGCCACCGCCAGCAGCAGTGCGATGAACAGTGCCAGCTCCACCGGGCGCGCCTTCCAGGCGCGCTCCCAGGGTTCATCCGCTTCCTGCAGCGCAGGCCTGCCGCCTTCGAGGCGCTCGGCCGCCAGCCAATAGCGCGCGTCGAAGCTGGCGAAGCTGCGCGTGCCGCTCGCGCGGTCGACGCGATTGCCCAGGAACACCAGCTTCCAGGGGTAGGCCGCTGAAAAGGCCTTGGAGCGCACCACGAAGATGGCCGATTCGGTGAAGGTGGGCGCCCCCGCGGCCGCCAGTCCGTAGAGGTTGAGGTAGTCGAGGTCGCGGAACGTGAAGGCGTCGTCGCCCTGGCGCACCTGCACCCGGTCGTACAGGCCGCCGCGCACGAAGCCCGAGCCCTTGAACGACTCGTGCCCGGCAGTGCGGATCACGAACAACGCGTGCTCGTGCGGCGCCAGGCGCGAGCGCAGCGAGGCCCAGGCGTCGGCACCCAGCAGGCTCTTGCCGATGTCGGGGTGGTTGAGGTCGCCGAACCACAGTTCGATGAAGGGCTCGCCGTTGCGCTCCAGGCCCACCTGCTCGCGCGCCACGCGCAGGCGCTGCACCGCGCCTTCCTTGACCAGCGCGGCCCAGTCGAGCAGCCGGCCGTCGGCCTTGTAGCGCGCCGGCTCGCGCACCGTGGGCGCGAGAATGCCCACCTGCCGCGCCACCGCCTGGCCCGAGGCCATGATCACCTGGTTCTGCGCGATCACCGTCACCGTCGCGCCCGAGATGGCGTCCACGCCGACCACGCCCTCGTCGGGATGCGCGCTGCCCACCTCCAGCTTGTCGGCCACCGACTTGCCGAGGTACTGGTCGTTGAACTTCAAAAGCGCCGACTCGGGAATGCCCAGCAACAGGATGGGCTCGGAATGCTTGAGCACCTTGACGCCGACGAAGCGGCCCTTGGTGTCCATGCCGATCAGGTTGACCACCGGCTTGCCCGAGTAGGCGGGCGTGTCGGTGATGTCGGTGGACAGCATCACGTAGCCGATGAGCTGCCTGCCTTCGGCGTCGCCGTAGGCTTCCACGTAGGGCGGCTGGCCCTTGCGCTCGGAAAAGCGCTTCGCGCCCGGGAACACCTCGGCGCAGGGCACGCGCGCGCACAGGTCGGCCGCGGTGGCCAGGTCGGCGGGCAGCTCGGCTTCGTAGGCGCCGGCCTGCGCGCGCGGCGCGGCCAGCAGCAGCAGGAAAAAAAGCGCGGCCACGAAGGCCGCGAACCGTTGGCTGACGGAAATCATCGTGTCTTCCGATGGCGCCGCGCCGGCGCCGGGGGCGCCGGGCGGCGCGAGGCATCACGCCTCGACGATCATGCGCGAGCGCATCTCCAGGTGCAGCGCATGGCAGAAGTGCGTGCAGTAGGCCCAGAACACGCCCACCTTGTCGGCCACGAAGGTCACCGAGGCGGTTTCCTGCGGGTTGACGATGAAGTTGACGTTGTACTTGGGGATCGCGAAGCCGTGCGTCAGGTCCTCGATCTTGTCCAGGTTGGTCAGGATGATCGTGACCTCGTCGCCCTTTTTCACCTTGAACTCGCGCAACGAGAAGGCGGGCGCCTGCGAGGTGATCTTCACCGTGACCTTCTTGCCGTTGCGCGTGACGCCCGACTCCTTGGGGTCCTTCACCGCATTGGGGAAGTCGTCGAGCGCATACACCTGCTTGGGCTTGAGCAGCTCCCGCTTGAAGATGATGAAGTCGTGCGGCTCGCCGCGCACCGGGTGGTCGGCCGCCAGCACCATCTTCTCGCCCGAGATGTCGATCAGCTGCTCGTTCTCGGCGTGCAGCGGACCCACGGGCAGGAAGCGGTCCTTCGAGAACTTGCAGCCCACGGCCAGCCACTTGCCGTCGGCGGCGGTGGTCTCCGACTGCGAGGCGTTCACGTGGCCCGGCTGGTACTGCAGATCGAGGCGGTCCACCACGTACTTGGCGTTCTTGTCGCCGGCGTGGAACTTGATCGCCGCTTCCACGTTCCACTTGACCAGCTGGCTGTCGAGGAAGAGGGTGGTGTAGGCGTTGCCGCGGCCGTCGAACGCGGTGTGCAGCGGGCCCAGGCCCACTTCGACCTCGGCGACGATGGCCTTGTCCACGCTGTCGAGCTTGCCGTCGAACCAGTCCAGCACCTTGGCCAGCTCGATCACCGTGCAGGTGGGCGAGAGCTTGCCGGCGCAGATGAAGTACTTGGTGTCCGGGCTGGCGTTCACGCCGTGCGGGTTCTTGGGCACGCTCACGTAAGCGGTCAGCGCCGTCTTCGGGTCCTTGTTGGACTCGCGCGTGCCGTCGACCACCGGCACCTTGGAGCCGCCGATCGTCTTGAACTTGCCGGCCTTGACGGCTTCCTCGATGCGGGCGATGTTGAAGAACAGGCACGCGTCGCGCTCGGAGGACATCATGTCCTCGTACTTCGCACCCATCTCGATGTTGTATTGGTTGGTGGCCGCGAGCTTGCCGTCATAGGACGTGGCCACCAGATCGCAGTTGCCGTCGATCAGCACCTGCCAGCGCACCTCCATCGTCTCGGCGTCCACGCAGCTGAACAGCGAGCGGTACTTGGTGGGGTCGTCGAGGCCGGTGTTGGGCAGCGGGATCGAGAACTCGGCGCCGCAGAACACGCGCGTGGTGTAGTTGACCTCAGGCTTCACCGGGTCGCGCTTGTCTGGGAAGATGCCGTGGAAGCCCTGCACGTTGGGCAGCTCGGTGATCTTGTCGCAGACGAAGTAGTCGAGCCGGATGCGCGCGATGCGCGAGTTGATCTTGTCGTTGATCCAGGCGTAGCGGCCGTCGTAGTTGCCGTCCTTGTAGGAGGCGTGCGTATGGTGGGTGTCACCCACCGTGTACTGCAGGCTGCCGTCGGGCTTGGTGCCCATGACCTTCTTGGACTCGTTGGTGATGCCCCAGCCGACCAGCGCGTCCGGCACGAAGCAGGGGATGCGCAGCAGCTCGCGGCCCGAGGGCAGGCCCAGCACGCGCATGTCGCCAGTGTGGCCCCCGCTCCACAAGCCGTAGTAGGTGTCGAGCTCGCCCGGTTTCAGGTGCACCGAGGAGCCCGCGGCGTGACCGCTGGAGGCCGGTGCTGCGGCCGAGGCGGCCGTTCCTGCGCCCGCGCCCTTGTCGGTGCACGCCGCTGCCAGGCCGGCCAGGCTGGCCAGCGCCGCGGTATTGATGAAGCGGCGGCGCGAAGGCGCTGGCAGTGCTTCGGGGGAAGTCTTCTCGTCCATTCAATCCTCGGTGAGGTGGGTTCGGGTGAATATCTCGGGCTGGATGGTCGCGAAAACCTCGCGTGAGGGGCTTGCGCTAGCTCAAGCGCCGGACGGCTCGTCGAGAAGGGTTTTCCGATTATTGGGATGTGCACCCCCTAGAATCTGCTCCGAGTTTGAAAGGAGATACCCGTGCAGAAATTCACGTCCGTTGTCGCGCTGTCGGCTGCGCTGGCTATGGGAGCCTGTGGCAAGCAGGAACCCGCGGCTTCCGGCGCCGGCGCGAGCAACGCTCCGGTGGCTGCAGCCCCCGCCACGCCGCCGGCGCCGCCGGCCAATGACAAGGGCAAGGCGGTTTACGGCAAGACCTGCGCGCTGTGCCACTCAGCGGGCGTGGCCGGTGCGCCCAAGCCGGGGGACAAGGCCGACTGGGCGCCGCGCATCGCCCAGGGCAACGACCTGCTGTACAAGCACGCGATCGAGGGCTTCACCGGCTCCAAGGGTGCGATGCCGGCACGCGGCGGCGGCACGCACTCCGACGAGGAGGTGAAGGCCGCGGTCGACTACATGGTGGCGCAGTCCAAGTGAACCCCCTTACGCGCCGCACCTGTCTGGCCGCCGGGCTGCTGTTGCCCTGGCTGCCGGCGGCGTCGTCGCCGGCCGTGCAGACGCTGAAGTCCAGCCGCGCGCTCATGGGCACGGCCGTCGACATCGTCGTGCAGGGTGCCGAGCCGGCCGCGCTGGCGGCTGCGGTGGAGGCCGCCCATGCCGAGATGTCCCGGCTCGAGGGGCTGATGAGCCGCTACCGCGGCACCAGCCTGGTGAGCGCGCTGCATTTGGCATCCGGCTTGCAGCCGGTTTCGATGGCGCCGGAGGCCATGTCGGTCCTGCGGCAGGCCCGGCGGGTTTCGCTCGACAGCGAGGGAGCTTTCGACGCCACCATAGGGGCATATTCTGGTTGGGGTTTTGCGCCACATCAAGCGAATATGCCGGCACCCGCCGAAATTGCACGGGAAAGGCCACTCGTAGATTTTCGGGATCTGGTTTTGGATGAGCAGGCGAATACTGCCTTCCTGCGCCGGCGCGGTATGCGGGTGGATTTGGGCGGAATCGCCAAGCTGCCCATCCTGGAGGCTGGCATGGGCGTGCTGCGACGCCACGGCGTGCGCCACGCCATGGTCAACGGTGGCGGTGACGTCGGCGTGATGGGCGGCAGTGCGGCCGGGCCCTGGCGTATCGGCGTGCGCGACCCGCGGGCGCCGGCGCGGCTGCTCGGCGTGCTGGCGCTGCGCGACGGCTGGGTGGCGTCGTCGGGTGACTACGAGCGCTGCTTCGAGCGCGACGGTCGCCGCTATCACCACATCCTCGATCCGCGCAGCGGGTATCCCACGGCAGGACCGCGGGGCGTGGTGCTGGTGGCCGGCCAGGCCGAGGCGGTGAACGGCCTGGGGGCGGCGACCATGGTGCTGGGCTGGCGGCGGTCACAAGCCCTGCTGGCAGGACGCGCCGCCTTGGCCGTCGAACGCGATGGCGCCATCCGCACCACCGCTGCCTGGAGCCGCCAGCCCTTTACGGCTGCGCGTTCTCTCTAGGCCGAGGGCACGTCACCCGGCGCTATGCTTGCGGACGCCTTGCGGAACGCTTTCGCAAGGCCGGTTCCGGAGGTCCATGAGCACGCCGCCCCCTTCCACCGGCGCAAGGAGTGACAGCGGCCTGCTGGCTGCCGTGAGGGACGCGCTTGGCCGCCGGCGTGCGGCGCCGGCCAGCGGCGCCTGTGACGCAGCGGCGTCTGCTGCGCCGACCCCTGCCGACGATGGCGCTGCAACGGTCTCGCAGTTGCAGCAGCGCATCGAGCAGCTCGAGCGGGCCTTGCAGGCCGCTGAAGAGGCGAGCCACGCCAAGTCGCGCTTTCTCGGTCGCCTCAGCCACGAGATCCGCACGCCGATGAACGGCGTGATGGGCATGACCCAGCTGCTGGCGCAGACCCCGCTCGACGGCACGCAACGCAACTACCTCGAACTGATCGAGCGCTCTACCGCCGGCTTGCTCGGCCTGCTGGGTGAACTGCTCGACTTCGCGCGGCTCGACGCCGGCGAGCTGGCGCTGCAACCCCAGGCGGTGCCGCTGCGGGTGCTGCTCGACGAGGTGGCCGCCGCGGTGGAGCCACGCGCGCACGACAAGCGGCTGCTGTTCGAATGCCACCTCGCGCCCGACCTGCCGCCGCTGGTGCAGGCCGACCCTCAGCGACTGCGCCAGGTCTGCCTCAACCTGCTGCACAACGCGATCAAGTTCACCAGCGTGGGCCAGGTGGTGCTGGCAGCGCGGCGCGAAGCCGGCGCGGTGCTCATCGAGGTCAGCGACACCGGCCAGGGCGTGCCGGCTGACCTGCAGCAGCGCATCTTCACGCCGTTCGTGCAGGGTGACGACAGCCTGGCCCGGCGCCAGGGCGGCATCGGCCTGGGCCTGAGCCTGGTGAGCACGCTGGTGCGCGCGATGGACGGCCGCATCGCCTTGCGCAGCGAGTCCGGGCGCGGCGCCAGCTTCCAGGTGGTGCTGCCCTTGCCGGCGCTGGAGCTTGACGTACCAGTGCCCTCGGGGGAAGGGACCCCTCGGCCGTGGAACGCCGCCGCCACCCCCCCGGGGGGTGAACCCGGGCTTGGGGCGGCCCGGAAGCCGGGTTCCGATCCACCACAGCGGGTGGCGCTGGTCAGCGATGCGCCGGCCAGCCAGGCCGCGCTGCGCGACCGGCTGCTGCATCTGAACCATGCGGTGGCGGCGACGTTGACCTGGCGCGAGCTGGCGTTCGAGCCCGAGGTGCTGGAGGCGATGGCGCTGGATGCGGTGGTCTACGACGAGCCGGTCGAAGGCTGGCCTGCCGAGCTGGTGACGCGCATCGCCAGCGGGGCGAGCCGCTGGCGTGTGGTGCTGCTCGAGCGCCGCCCCGGTGCCGCGTTGCCAGCCGATGCCGTGCGCCTGCAGCGGCCGCTGTCCGACGCCAGCCTGACACGCGCCCTGGCCGTGACACCCGGCGGACCCGTGGTGCAGGCGCCGGCGGTGGCGCTGCCCCGCGGCAAGGTGCTGCTGGTGGAAGACAACGAGATCAACCAGGTGGTGGCCCGTTCCTTCCTGGAGCATCTGGGCTTCGAGGTGGAAGTGGCGGCCGATGCCGACGCGGCCTTGGCGGCGCTGCGCGACCACGACCCGTTGCTGGCACTGATGGACTGCCAGCTGCCCGGCACCGACGGCTATGAGCTCACGCGCCGCTTGCGTGCCGGCGACGCGGGGCCGCGAGCGCAGCGCATGCCGGTGATCGCGCTGACCGCGCATGCCACCGCGGCCGACCGCGAGCGCTGCCTGCAGGCCGGCATGAACGACTACATCGCCAAGCCGGTCAGGCAGGCCGAGCTGGCTGCGACCTTGTCGCGCTGGCTGGGCCCGGCGCGGCCCTAGAAAGGCCCGCCGAAAAGGCCGACGGCTCCCGAAGGAGCCGCCTTGCCGCGGGCGCAGGAGCAGGCGCTCAGGCCTCGGCGGCCAGCGCCTTGCGCATCTTCTTCATCGCCGCCACCTCGATCTGGCGGATGCGCTCGGCGCTCACGCCGTACTCGGCGGCCAGCTCGTGCAGCGTCTTGCCGCCGGAGCCGTCGTCGTTCACCTTGAGCCAGCGCTCCTCGACGATGCGCCGGCTGCGGTCGTCCAGCACCTCCAGCGCCTGCTGCACGCCGTCCCCGGCCAGGTAGTCGCGGCGGCGTGCTTCCAGCACGCGGGTGGGTTCGGCAGCTTCGTCGGCCAGGTAGGCGATGGGCGCGTAGCTCTCCTCGGCATCGTCGCTTTGCGGCTCCAGCGCGACGTCGCCGCCGGACAGCCGGGTTTCCATCTCCAGCACTTCCTCGGGCTTCACGTTGAGCTGGCGGGCCACGTGGTCCACCTCGCCCGGGGTGAGCGTGGCGCGGTGCGTGTCGTTGTCGCCGGCTTCGCTTTTCAAGCCCTGCTTCATCGAGCGCAGGTTGAAGAACAGCTTGCGCTGGGCCTTGGTGGTGGCCACCTTGACCATGCGCCAGTTCTTCAGGATGTATTCGTGGATCTCGGCCTTGATCCAGTGCAGCGCATAGCTCACCAGGCGCACGCCCTGGGTCGGGTCGAAGCGCTTGACGGCCTTCATCAGGCCCACGTTGCCTTCCTGGATCAGGTCGCCCTGCGGCAGGCCGTAGCCCAGGTACTGGCGCGAGACCGACACCACCAGTCGCAGGTGCGACAGCACCAGGCGGCCGGCCGCCTCGAGGTCGCCGTGCTGGCGCAGCCGCGTGGCCAGGGCCACCTCTTCCTCCTGGGTGATCAGCGGGATGCGGTTGACCGCCGAGATGTAGGCGTCGAGGTTGCCCAGCGAAGGCACCAGCGACCACGGATCCCGGACAGCGACGGCAGTGGAGGGACGGGCTGTGTTCATGTGCGCTATGACCTCGGATCTCCCATTGGGTTCCGCGATATTAGCACTCGACCTTTGAGAGTGCTGATTGAGATTTCGCAATGCAACGATCAATGTTTTGGGGGGAGTGATTGCTTACATGTAAAGCCGCCGGGAAGGCAGGCGCCTTTGCTGCGAGGACCGGTCTCGTATGTCGCCCCCCGGCCGCGGAGTACCGCGTCCGCCCCCGCGGCGGAGCAACTGTCTTCGGAGCGGCCGGGCGACCGTTGCTCAGTCGCGCACGGCTGCCAGCGTCTTGTTCACCCGCAGCGCGAGCAGCGTGCAGGCTGCGCCGGAAAGCAGGTACAGGCTTACCGCGCCGAGGCCGAAGCGGGCCGACAGCGCCAGCGCCACCAGCGGTGCAAAAGCCGCGCCGACCAGCCAGGCCAGGTCGGCCGTGAGCGCGGCGCCGGTGTAGCGCAAGCGCGGCAGGAAATTCGAGGTCACCGAGCCGGCCGACTGGCCGTACGACAGCCCCAGCAGCACGAAGCCGATCAGGATGAAGGCGTCCTGCCCGAGGGTGCCGCCGCCCAGCAGCCAGGGCGCGGCGATGCTGAAGACGGCGATGGCCGCCGCCAGCAAGCCCAGCGTGCTGCGCCGGCCGATGCGGTCGGCCACCAGGCCCGACACCGGCATCGCGGCGGCCGCCAGCAGCGCCCCCAGCAACTCCACCGACAGGAACTCGCCGATCGCCTGTTCGGAATACAGCGCGATCCACGACAGCGGGAACACGGTCACCAGGTGGAACAGCGCATAGCTGGCCAGCGCCGCAAAAGCGCCGATGAACACGTTGTGACCCTGGCTGCGGAACAGCTCGCGCACGCTGCAGGGCTCCAGCTCGTGCGCTTCCAGCTCACGCTCGTATTCGTGGGTCACCACCAGGCGCAGCCGGGCGAACAAGGCCACCACGTTGATCGCGAAGGCGGCAAAGAACGGGTAGCGCCAGCCCCAGGTGAGGAAGTCTTCGCTGGACAGGTTGCCCCACAGGTAGGCGAACAGCCCGCAGGCCACCAGGAAGCCCAGCGGCGCGCCCAGCTGGCCCAGCATGGCGTACCAGCCGCGGCGGTTCTCGGGCGCGTTGAGTGCCAGCAGCGAAGGCAGCCCGTCCCAGGAGCCGCCCAATGCGAGGCCCTGGCCGATGCGGCACAGCGTGAGCATCGCGATCGCCAGCAGGCCGGCGCTGGCGTACCCCGGCAGCAACGCCATGCCCACGGTGGAGCTGCCCAGCAGGAACAGTGCGACGGTCAGCTTGGTGCCGCGCCCGAACAGGCGCTGGATCTGCATGCCGGCCAGCGTGCCGATCGGCCGCACCACGAAGGCCACCGCGAACAGCGCAAAGGCCAGCAAGGTGCCCTGCAGCCGGTCCACGAAGGGGAAGAACACGGCAGGGAACACCAGCACCGAAGCGATGCCGTAGACGAAGAAGTCGAAGTATTCGGAGGCCCGGCCGATCACCACGCCCACGGCGATGTCGCCGGGCGCCACACTGGCGTCGTCGGTGCGGGGATCGTGGGAAGACGGGGCGGCAGAGGGGGTCGAAGGAGCGGGAAGGGCGTGGGTTCCGGCGGCGGTCATGAGTGGTACGGCGTTGAGCGGGATCAGGCTTGACGACAGGGGCCTTGGACAAAATGTCCAATGGTTGACTTGGGTCAATCAACCTACATTCCAGGCCGACGCGCAACCCTCGTTTACCCGCGCGCTCCGGATCCCTGATGCCATCCCACCATCCGACCCGAAAAGTGCGCGCCCCGCTGCCGGGGCTGCTCGGGGCCAGTGCCCTGCTCGCGGGCTGCGACACCATCGTGATGAAGCCGCACGGCGACATCGCGGTGCAGCAGGCGCAGCTGATCACCACCGCCACCTGGCTGATGCTGCTGATCATCGTGCCGGTGATCGCGCTCACGCTGTTGTTCGCCTGGCGCTACCGCCAGTCGAACAGCGCAGCCCCCTACACGCCCGACTGGGACCACTCGACCCGCCTGGAGCTGGTGATCTGGGGCGCGCCGCTGCTGATCATCATCGCGCTCGGGGCGATCACCTGGATCAGCACGCACAAGCTCGATCCCTACCGCCCGCTGGAGCGCATCGACGCGCAGCGCCCGCTGCCGGCCGGCACCCAGCCGCTGGTGGTGCAGGTGGTGGCGCTCGATTGGAAATGGCTCTTCCTCTATCCGGAGCAAGGCATCGCGACGGTGAACGAGCTCGCCGCGCCGGTGGACCGGCCGATCCGGTTCCGCATCACGGCCTCGAACGTGATGAACTCGTTCTACATCCCGGCGCTGGCAGGGCAGATTTATGCGATGCCCGGCATGGAGACGAAGCTGCATGCCGTGATCAACAAGGCCGGCACGTACGAGGGCTTTTCCGCCAACTACAGCGGTGCGGGCTTCTCGAAGATGCGCTTCCAGTTCCTGGGCCTCGACGAAGCCGGCTTCGAACGCTGGGTGGCGCGCAACAAGTCGCAGGGCCAGACGCTGTCGCGCGCCGGCTACCTGCAGCTGGAGCAGCCCAGCGAGGCCGAGCCGGTGCGCCGCTATGCCGCGGTGGACGAAGGGCTGTTCGATGCCATCGTCAACCGCTGCGTCGACGGCAGCAAGATGTGCATGCACCAGATGATGGCCATCGACGCCGCCGGTGGTCTGGGCAAGGGCAGCGTCAACGGCCTCGCGCAACAGGCCTGGCGCAACGCCGACGGCACGGTGCAGCGCACGGTGGTGGCTGCGATGTGCTCGCCCGCCAACCCCACCGGTGCCCCCATCAACCTGGCCACGCTGACGCGCAACGCCGCAGGCGCCGCGCGCTGACAACACCATGTCCTCGGAAAACCTGATCCTCGGCCGCCTCAGCTGGGAGGCGATCCCTTACCACGAACCCATCCTGGTGGGCACCTTCGCCGCGGTCGCACTCGGCGGTCTGATGGTGCTGGCCCTGCTGACGAAGCTGCGCCTGTGGACGCCGCTGTGGCGCGACTGGATCTGCAGCATCGACCACAAGAAGATCGGCATCATGTACATCGTGCTCGGCATCGTGATGCTGCTGCGCGGTTTTGCCGATGCGGCGCTGATGCGTGCCCAGCAGGCCGTCGCCTTCGGTGACTCAGCCGGCTTCCTGCCGCCGCACCACTACGACCAGATCTTCACCGCCCACGGCGTGATCATGATCTTCTTCGTGGCGATGCCGCTGGTCACCGGCTTCATGAACTACGTGGTGCCGCTGCAGATCGGCGCGCGCGACGTGGCCTTTCCGTTCCTCAACAACTTCAGCTTCTGGATGACGGTGGGCGGCGCGGTGCTGGTGATGGTCTCGCTGTTCGTCGGCGAGTTCGCCAAGACCGGCTGGCTGGCCTATCCGCCGCTGTCGGGCCTGCTGCAGAGCCCCGACGTGGGCATGGACTACTACCTGTGGTCGCTGCAGATCGCGGGCATCGGCACCACGCTGTCGGGCATCAACCTCATCGCCACCATCATCAAGATGCGCGCGCCCGGCATGACGATGATGAAGATGCCGGTGTTCACCTGGACGGCGCTGTGCACCAACGTGCTGATCGTGGCCACCTTCCCGGTGCTGGCCGCCACGCTGGCGCTGCTCACGGCCGACCGCTACCTGGGCACCAACTTCTTCACCAACGACCTCGGCGGCAACGCCATGTTGTACGTGAACCTGATCTGGATCTGGGGCCACCCCGAGGTGTACATCCTGGTGCTGCCGGTGTTCGGCATCTTCTCGGAAGTGGTATCGACCTTCAGCCGCAAGAAGCTCTTCGGCTACGCCTCGATGGTCTATGCCACGGTGGTGATCACGATCCTGTCGTACCTGGTGTGGCTGCACCACTTCTTCACGATGGGCTCGGGCGCCAGCGTGAACTCGTTCTTCGGCATTACCACGATGATCATCTCGATCCCCACCGGGGCCAAGATCTTCAACTGGCTGTTCACGATGTACCGCGGGCGCATCCGCTTTGAGGTGCCGATGCTGTGGACCGTGGGCTTCATGGTCACCTTCGTGATCGGCGGCATGACCGGCGTGCTGCTGGCGGTGCCCGCGGCTGATTTCGTGCTGCACAACAGCCTGTTCCTGATCGCGCACTTCCACAACGTGATCATCGGCGGGGTGGTGTTCGGCCTGTTCGCCGGCATCAACTACTGGTTCCCCAAGGCCTTCGGCTTCAAGCTCGACGCGTTCTGGGGCAAGGTTTCGTTCTGGTGCTGGTTCGTCGGCTTCTGGGTGGCGTTCACGCCGCTGTACGTGCTGGGCCTGATGGGCGTGACGCGCCGCATGAGCCATTTCGATGACCCCTCGCTGCAGGTCTGGTTCCAGATCGCCGCGGTGGGCGCGGGCATCGTGGCGCTGGGCATCGCTGCGTTCCTGGTGCAGCTGGTGGTGAGCTTCCGCCGGCGCACGCAGTTGCGCGACGTCACCGGCGATCCGTGGGACGGCCGCACGCTGGAGTGGTCCACCGCGTCGCCGCCGCCCGACTACAACTTCGCCTTCACGCCGATCGTGCACGACGGCGATGCCTGGCACGACATGAAAAAGCGCGGCCACCAGCGTCCGCTGGCCGGCTTCAAGCCGATCCACATGCCCAAGAACACGGCGGCCGGCTTCGTGATCGCGATGCTGGCCACCGCCTGCGGCTTCGCGCTGGTGTGGCACATGTGGCTGCCGGCGGCGGTGGCCTTCGTCGCCACCGTGGCCGCGTCGATCGCGCACACCTTCAACTACCGCCGCGACTTCCACATTGCCGCCGACACGGTGGCCCGCACCGAGGCCGCGCGCACGGCGGCGCTGGCCGCCGCCTGATCGCCTGCCCATCAGCCTGACCATGCTCAGCCCCACTCCCGTCACCGCCACCGGCGCGCCGCCGGTCTTCTACGACAACGGCGACCACCTTCCTCGAAACGGCACGCTGCTCGGCTTCTGGCTCTACCTGATGAGCGACTGCCTGGTGTTCGCGGTGCTGTTCGCCGTGTACGCCGTGCTCGGCCGCAGCTACGCGGCCGGCCCGTCCGGCGCCGACTTGTTCGACCTGCCGCTGGTGGCCGCCAACACCGCGCTGCTGCTGTTCTCGTCCATCACCTACGGCTTCGCGATGATCTCGATGCAGCACGGCCGCAAGAAGGGCGTGCTCGCATGGCTGGCCGTGACCGGCCTGCTGGGTCTGGGCTTCCTGGGCATCGAGCTGTACGAGTTCGCACACCTCGTCCACGAAGGCGCCGGCCCGCAGCGCAGCGCGTTCCTGTCGTCGTTCTTCACGCTGGTGGGCACGCACGGGCTGCACGTCACCTTCGGCGTGATCTGGCTGGTCACGCTGATGGTGCAGGTGAACAAGCTGGGCCTGATCCACGAGAACAAGCGCCGCCTGGTCTGCCTGTCGATGTTCTGGCACTTCCTCGACGTGGTGTGGATCGGCGTCTTCACTTTCGTCTATTTGATGGGCGTGCTGCCATGAGCGCGGAACACACTTCTCACGACGACCTGGGCTACCACGCCACGGTCAAGGGCTACGCGGTCGGCTTCTTGCTCTCGGCGGTGCTCACCGCGGTGCCGTTCTGGCTGGTGATGGCCCAGGTGCTGCCGTCGCCGCGCATGACGGCCGTCGTGATCCTGGCCTTTGCGGCGGTGCAGATGGTGGTGCACATGGTGTACTTCCTGCACATGAACGCCAAGGTCGAAGGCGGCTGGTCGCTGCTGGCGCTGGTGTTCACCGTGGCGCTGGTGGTCATCCTGCTGGCCGGCTCGATCTGGGTGATGTACCACCTCAACACCCACATGATGCATGGATATGGCTCCCCCCCTACGGCCTGACGGCCGCCCCCTCAAGGGGGCCACACCAGCGGACCGGCGGAGCCGGATCCGCGGTGTTCGCTGGGTTTTTTTCGTCGCGGTGGCGCTCGTGTTCTCCGGCATGTTTGCCGCACTGGGCGTGTGGCAGATGAAGCGCCTGGCCTGGAAGCAGGCTCTGATCGCGCGCGTGGAGCGCAACGTGAACGCCGCGCCAGCGGCGGCGCCGGGGCCGGCCGCATGGCCGCAGCTGGAGCGCGCCGAGGCCGAATACCGTCGCGTGCGTTTGCAAGGCCGCTTCGCGCATGAGCTGGAAACCCTGGTCGGCGCCAGCACCGAGCTGGGCACCGGCTACTGGGTGCTCACGCCGCTGAAAACCGCGCAGGGCGATTGGGTGCTGGTGAACCGCGGCTTCGTGCCGCCGGAGCAGAAGGCGCGTGCCCGTCGCGCCGGCGCCGAGCCCACCGGCGAGCAGGAGGTGGTGGGTCTGCTGCGCTTCAGCGAGCCTGGCGGCCGGCTGCTGCAGGACAACGATCCGGTGCTGGGCCGCTGGTATTCGCGCGATGTGCAGGCCATTGCCCTCGCGCGCGGCCTGCCGGTGCAAGACCTTGCGCCGTACTTCGTCGATGCGGTGGCCGGTCCCACCGCGGCACACGGCTGGCCGCGCGCCGGGCTGACCGTGCTGCGTTTCAGCAACAATCACGCGGTCTATGCCGCCACCTGGTTCGCGCTCGCCGCCATGGTGGCCTGCGCGGCCGGCTACCTCGTCGTGGACGAGCGGCGCCTTGCTGGAGACCCGCGACTTGCCAACGCCTGACCCCGCCGCGCCTGACCCTCATCCGCCACTGGGTGAAGTGGGGCAGGCGCCCGAGCGGCTGGCGGGGCGCAAGAATCTGTTGCTGCTGGTCCAGCTGCGCTGGCTGGCGGTGGCCGGGCAGCTGGGCACCATCGTCGGCGTGCAGTTCCTGCTCGGCGTGTCGCTGCCGCTGGTGGACATGCTCACGCTGCTGGCGGTGCTGGCCTTGTTCAACCTGGCGAGCTGGCTGCGCAGCCGGCTGGTGCTGCCGGTGCGCAACATCGAGCTGTTCGCCGGGCTGCTGGTGGACGTGGCGGTGCTCAGCGGGCAGCTCTACTACGCCGGCGGGGTGACCAACCCTTTCATCTACCTGTACCTGCTGCAGGTGGCGCTGGGCTCGGCGCTGTTGCGCCATCGCTATGTGTGGGCGATGGTGGCGGTCACCTCCTTGTGCTTCGTGGCGCTGACGCAATGGCACCGGCCGCTGGCGCTGCCGGACATGAGCAGCCTGGCGCTGTCCACGCCGTACATCGCTGGGCTGGTGATCTGCTTCTTGCTCAACGCCGCGCTGCTGGTGATCTTCATCGGCCGTATCGGCCGCAACCTGCGCGAGCGCGACGAGCGCCTGGCCGCGCTGCGCCAGCGCGCGGCCGAAGAAGAGCACATCGTGCGCATGGGCCTGCTGGCCTCGGGCGCGGCGCATGAGCTGGGCACGCCGCTGGCCACGCTGTCGGTGATCCTGGGGGACTGGGCCCGCATGGCGCCGTTCGCCGGCGAGCCGGAGCTGCGCGAGGAGATCGAGGAGATGCAGGTGCAGATCCAGCGCTGCAAGGCCATCGTGAGCGGCATCCTCATGTCGGCCGGCGAAACCCGCGGCGAAGCGCCGGTGGAAACCACGCTGCATGCCTTCCTCGACGAGCTGGTGGCCCAGTGGCGCGGCACGCGGCCGGTGAAGGCGCTGGAATACCACCGCGACACGGTGCCCGACCTGCCCATCATCTCGGATTCGGCGCTGAAGCAGATGGTCGGCAACGTGCTCGACAACGCGCTCGAGGCGGCGCCCGATGGCCTGGTGCGCCTGGTGGTGGACTGCGACGACGACACGCTCACGCTGCGCGTGCAGGACCAGGGCCCGGGCTTCGCGCCGCCGATGCTCGAGCGCTTCGGCAAGCCCTACCAGTCGAGCAAGGGGCGGCCCGGCGGCGGGCTGGGGCTGTTCCTCTCGGTGAACGTGGCGCGCACGCTGGGCGGGCGCATCGAGGCGCACAACCGGCCCGAAGGCGGCGCCGAGGTCACCATCACGCTGCCGCTGGCTTCGCTGATGCCGCCACAACGGCCTCAGGCCGTTGCGGTGAAGGCCAACTTCGCACGGCGAAGGTAAGGCACGGAGTACCGGCCGCAACCACAATGGAACCCCCATGACTGAAGACCGGCAGCTGCTGATCGTCGAGGACGACGATGCCTTCGCCCGCACGCTGGCGCGCTCGTTCGAGCGGCGCGGCTACCAGGTGCTGCGCGCCGCCAGCCTGGAACAGGTGAACGAGCTGCTGAAGCAGCAGCGGCCCGGCTACGCCGTGGTGGACCTGAAGCTCGCAGGCGGCGCCTCGGGACTGGCCTGCGTTCAGCAGCTGCATGCGCAAGACGAGCAGATGGTGATCGTGGTGCTCACCGGCTACGCCAGCATCGCCACGGCGGTCGAGGCCATCAAGCTCGGCGCGCGCCACTACCTCGCCAAGCCGGCCAACACCGACGACATCGAAGCCGCGTTCGCGCGCGCGCAAGGCGACACCGAGGTCGAGCTCACCGAGCGCACCACCAGCATCAAGACGCTGGAGTGGGAGCGCATCCACGAGACGCTGGCCGAGACTGGCTTCAACATCTCGGAGACGGCGCGCCGGCTCGGCATGCACCGGCGCACCTTGGCCCGCAAGCTGGAGAAGCAGCGGGTCAAGTGAACTTCTAAAAGGTTTCCCACTCGCCGTCGTCGGCCTTGGCCGGCGGCACGGCGGCAGCCGGCGCGGCCGCGGGCGCGGGCGCAGCGACAACAGCGGCAGGGGCTGCCAGCGGCTTCGGCGCTTCAACGGGGCGCGATTCTTCGCGCACCTTGGCGATCACTTCTTGCGCGGCCACCTGGTGCGCCGCGGCTTGCGGCGCGGGGGCGCTGCGTGCCACGCCGGGCGCCGGCCTGGCCAGTGCGGCGGTGGCTTGCAGCGCGGCAGCCAGGCGCTGGCTGCTGCCGTCGCCCAGCCGGAAGGTCGATACCAGGCCGGCCAGCTTGTGCGCCTGGTCCTTCAGGCTCTCGGCGGCGGCGGCCGACTCTTCCACCAGCGCGGCGTTCTGCTGCGTCATCTGGTCGAGCTGCGTCACGGCGGTGTTGACCTGGCCGATGCCG
>JBFLWE010000075.1:0-28723 GCA_040758375.1 Pseudomonadota bacterium | reverse complement strand
CGAGAAGCAGCAGAAGGAAATGCTCGAGCGTGAGAAGGCCGAGAAGGAAAAGGCCGAAAAGGAACGCCGGGAAATAGCCGAGGCCGACAAGCGCAAGAAGCAGGAGGCCCAACAGGCCGCCTTGCGCGAAAAGCTGCGCCAGGAGCAACTGCAGCGTATCCAGGGCGCGCTGGGCGGCACCGGCGCACCGTCGGCCACCGGCACCGCCGCGCGAGACGCCGGGCCCTCGGCCAGCTACGCCGGCCGCATCAAGGGCCGCATCAAGCCCAACATCGTGTTCACCGACGAGATCCAGTCGCTGCCGGGCAACCCGGTGGCCGAGGTGGAACTGCGCGTGGCGCCCGACGGCACCATCCTGGGCCGCCGCATCATCAAGTCCAGCGGTGTGGACGCCTGGGACGAGACGGTGCTGCGCGCGGTGGACCGCACCGGCGTGCTGCCGCGCGACACCGACGGGCGCGTGCCGCCGACGATGGTGATCGCGTTCCGGCCGAAGGATTGAGGCCGCCGGCCGCCGCGCCATGCGGGCGGCCGGCTTGTGCCCCGGCTCAGAAAGGGCTCACCGCCATGCGCTCGTGGCCGTGCAGCTCGTGCCTGCCGTGCCGCCAGTTGCCCGCCGCCACCGAGCCCGCCGGCGGCGCGAACGTAGCCATGGCCGCGATCAGGCCGTCGGTGGCTCGCGCCATCAAGCCACCGGTGCCTGCATCGCCACCCCGGGGGATGGCAATACGGGCGGTGGAAAGGCTTGTCGTGGACGAGCTGGCCGCATTGGTGGCGAGGCCCTGCGCCTGCGTGTCGGTCAAGGTGCTGCCGTCGCCGGCAAAGTAGAACCGCTCCACGTGGTAGGGGCTGCCGAGGTACCAGTCCTGCACCACCAGCTTGTCGGCCGTGCCGTTGATCAGCACCTCCAGGTGGTTGCCGCTCTGCTGGAACCGCACATCCGACTGCCTCAGCGTGCCGAGCAGGTACACCATGTCGTTCACGCCCGCCGTGCTGTCGTTCTCTTGGACCACGTCAACGCCATCACCCCGGCCGAAGCCATAGGTGTCGGCACCGGCGCCGCCGGCCATCGTGTCGTTGCCGGCGCCCGCAGCGCCGTACAAGGTGTCGTTACCGCCAAAGCCGTACATCAGCTGGGCGCCGGCCGCCCCCATGACCGTGTCGTTGCCCGCAGTGCCATTGACGGCGCCCGCCCTGGCAGTCAGTGCTGCGACGTCCCATGCGGCGCCATCGTCGAACTGCACCGCCTCCACCTCGGCCGCGCCCCCGTTGAAGAAGCCCTGGACCGTGATGCGGTCGGACGACCCGACGGCAGACAGCTGCAGGTCGTTGCCGCTGCGCTGCACGCTGACGTTGCCGGACGAAACGCCCGACAGCACGATGCGGTCGTTCGATCCGCCGGACTCGACGATGACGTCCTGGCCGTCACCAGCCGCAAACCGATAGGTGTCGTCGCCCAGGCCGCCCTGGAGGTTGTCGTTGCCTACGGCACCGGTGAGCTCGTTGGCGCCGCCGTTGCCGACCAGGTTGTTGTTGAGCGCGTTGCCGCCTGCATTGATGGCCTCGATGCCCGTGAGGGTGAGGTTCTCGACATTCGCCGCCAGAACATGGCTGACCGATGCGCTGACCGAGTCGGTGCCCTCCCCGGCGTTCTCGATCACCAGGTCGCCTGCATCGTCCACGACGTACGTGTCGTTGCCGGCCCCGCCGCGCATCACCTGGCCGGCACCAGAACCGACGAGCGTGTCGTCACCGGCGGTGCCCTGGAGCGTGTTGGCCATGTTCTTGAGCGTCGATGCGCTCCACACGGTGCCGTCGGCGAACTGCACCGTATCGACCTCGGCGCCTGCGTTGGCGTAGAAGCCCTGCAGGGTGATGCGGTCGGAGCCGCCCGCGATGGTGAGCAGCAGGTCGTCACCGCTGCGCTGTGCGCTCACGTTGCCCGGCAGTATGCCGGCGGCGAACACGAGCGCGTCGCCGGCGCCGCTTGTTTCGATGATCACGTCTTGTCCGTCACCAGCGGCGAAGCGATAGCTGTCGTCGCCGGCGCCGCCCGCCAGGGTGTCGGCCCCGCGGCCGCCGGACAGGACATTGGCCGCGGCGTTGCCGGTGAGCGTATTCGCGGCATCGTTGCCGGTGCCGCTGAGGGCCGCATCGCCCACCAGCACGAGCGACTCCACGTTGACCGGCAGTGCGTAGGTGACGCTTGCGCGCACGGTGTCCGTGCCTTCATCGGGGTTCTCGCTCACCACATCGCCCGCGTGGTCGACCACGTAGGTGTCGTCGCCGGCGAGGCCGTACATCGCGTCGGCGCCGGCAGTGCCGACCATCGTGTCGTTGCCGGCGGTGCCGTAGAGGCCGCTGGCCATGGCCTTGAGCGTGGCGGCGCTCCAGGTGGTGCCGTCGTCGAAGCTCATGCTTTCGAGTTCGTTGGCTGGGGCGGTAAAGAAGGCCTGCAGTGTGATGCGGTCGGTGGAGCCCGCCACGCTGAGCAGCAGGTCGTCGCCGCTGCGCTGGGCGCTCACGTTCTGGGGCAGCACGCCGGTCCAGACCAGGCTGTCGCTGGCGCCGGCGGTTTCGCTGATCTGGTCTTGCCCGTCGCCGGCTGCGAAGCGGTAGGTGTCGTCGCCCATGCCGCCTTGGAGCACGTCGGTGCCGGTGCCGCCCGCCAGATCATCATTGCCGGCGCCACCGCTCAGGGTGTCGTTGCCGGCCAGGCCGCGGAGCGAGTCGTTGCCGTCGCCGCCGTTCAGGCTGTCGTTGCCCGAGGTGCCCGTGAGGTTGCCCGCGGCGGGCACCTGGCTTTCGAGCAGGGTGGTGTTGTCGCCGGCGAAGAAGAACGATTCCACGTGGTAGCGGCTGCCGAGGTACCAGTTCTGGAAGACCAGCTTGTCGGTGCTGCCAGTGATCAGCGCTTCGAGGTTGTTGCCGTTTTGCTGGAACCGGATGTCGGATTGGCGCAAGGTGCCGAGGAAATAGACCCGGTCGCTCACGCCGGTGGCGGGGTCGTCTTCCTGGACCGTGTCGGTGCCATCGCCTCGGCCGAAGCCGTAGGTGTCAGCGCCGGTGCCACCGATCAGCGTGTCGTTGCCCGCAGAGCCCCACAGGGTGTCGTTGCCAGCCAGGCCGGAGAGTATTTCGCTGGCGGAGGAGCCGGTGAGAGTGTCGTTGTCGGAGGTGCCGGTGAGGGTGGAAGGAGTCTGTGCGCCCACCGTGATGGTGAAGTCTTCATGGACCACTCCTCCCCAGCCGTCCTTGGCGGTCAGCCGGACATCAACGGAGCCTGCCACTGCGGGCACCCCCGAAAAGACACGGGTAGCTGGGTCAAAGCTCAGCCAGCTCGGAAGCGTATTGCCATCCGCGAGGGTTGCGGACAGCGTCAGCAAATCGCCATCTGGATCCGAGAAGGTACTGGCCGAAACCGCATAGTTGAAATCACCGTTCAGAGTCGCTGTGGCGTCAGCGATCGCATTCGCGACAATCGGTGACCGATTGGCGGATTTCACCTCAAGGCTGAACGGCACTGCGGCTTCCGCACCGTAGGGGTCGGTTGCCACGAATTCAAGCGACCATGTCGCTTGATCGCCAGACAGAGGCGTCCAACTCAACGTGCGCGCGGCAGCGTCAAAGTACATCGAAGCAGGCAACTCCATGCCTGATGCGGACCGCAGCTCGATCGTAAGCAAATCACCATCGGGATCCACGAACGCATTTGCCGCAAGTGTGTATGTAAACGTCGAGCCGACGTACGCCCTCAACGGCCCGATGGCGGCATCAGCTTGCGGTGCAGCGTCGATGTAGGGCGAATTCAGCATCGCAGCAACGGTCGTTGCGTCCATGCTGTCGCCATCAACGAATTCAATACGATCGACTGCGCGCAGTGCTCTCGGATCACCAACGTAGTAGTTTTCCAATGCGATCGAATCGCTCGTGCCTTCTATGCCGATGTACGCCGTGTCTCCCAGTCGCACCGCCTTGATGTCGGCGGCAGAAATGCCTTGCCCAAACCGCAGCGTGTCGATGCCGTCGTCGGCGTACGCGCTGCCGTAGATGGAGTCGCTACCATCGCCTCGATCGAACAGGTAAACGTCGTCTCCGCTGTTCGCGAACAACTCATCAGCCCCTTCGCCTCCCTGCAACGTGTCTGCACCGACATCTGTCATCAGTGCATCGTTGCCCGCACCCCCGAAGAGGTAGTCGTCAGTCGAGAAGTCTGAGATCACGTCTCTCGAAGCACCGCCGATCATCGAACGCGCACGTAGATCGTCGAGCGTCCAGCTGATTCCATCCAAGAATGTCACCTGGTCAACCGCCCGGCGTACGAGACCGCCAGCCCGATCGGGTGCAAACACTCCCCGCAAAAGCAGCTCATCGTTTGTTCCAGCAATCTGCAGACGGCCATCTACGCTAGACCGCGAGACCGAAACGTCAGTAGATGCCGCCGAAACGACGGCCTGATTCCGGCCCAGCGCATCGTCATCAATGATGTCGTCGCGCCCATCGCCGCGTCCCCAATAGAAGGTATCGTTGCCATCTCCTCCGGCATAGGCGTCGTCACCGGCACCGCCATCGAATTGGTCATCACCCGTACCGCCCTTGAGGTAGTCGTCGCCATCGCCGCCTATCAGCGTGTCATTGCCGTCGGCTCCGTCGGCCCAGTCGTTCCCAGCGCCGAGGCTGATCATGTCATCACGGTCGTAGTAGCCGTAGATGCGATCTTCCCCCGCGGTGCCGAGCAACTGCCTCGCAACAAGGTCGTCCCCCGTCCAGACAGTGCCATCGGCAAAGATCAGACGCTTGATCCCCGTCCCAGCAAGGCTCATCAAACGAACCTGTGCGTCCACGAACGTCAGCGAATCGCTCGTGCCCGGTACGGTGAGCACGGTGTCACCGTTGTCCTTGGATCTCACGACCACGTCATTCGGATCGATGCCCTGTCCCACCAATACCGACCCAGACAGAACGGAGGTCCACTCGTGGTTGCGAATCTCCACCGGACCCGAACCCGGATTCCACACATAAGTGTCGTCACCGCCGCTCCCGACAAGGACGCCGCCGCCCGGCCCCGCGTCGAGAAGATCGTCACCTTGTCCCCCAACGAGCGAGTCCCATCCGTCGCCTCCGTATAGCGCATCACTGCCGTCCGCGCCGTCGATGGTGTCATTGCCGGTCCCGCCCTGTACGGTGTCCGCCAATGCAGTACCGACAAAACTGTCATCGCCGCTGGTCAGCGTGTACGCGGCCCCACCCAGCGCCTCGTAGGAAAGCGGCGTTCCGTCGGCGAGCAGAATCTGCTGCACCGGGTTCACCGCGTCGAACCACGTTTGCGGGGACAGGAAGCCTTGAACCCGGATCGAATCCGTGGTTCCGTTAATGCTCAACAGGAGATCGTCCCCGTCGTACTGCATGGAGACATCGGACGCGGCAACACCAGCCTCGAGTTGGAGCGTACCAAAGCTCTTGCCCGTGCCGTCCCATTGGCTGGAGATCGTGTCTTGCCCGTCGCCACGGCCGAACAAGAAGGTGTTTCGCCCTGCCCCGCCCTCGATCAGGTCGTTGCCGGCACCCCCATCAAGCGTGTCGTCGCCGTCACTGCCACGCAGGACATCATTGCCAGCGGCGCCCTGTATCGAATCGGCAGAGGTGAAGCCTACAAGGGCATCGTCGCCCGGGGTCGCTGTAATGGACATCGTCATGACCTCAGTGCGCGTCCATGCGGAACCGTCCGCAAAGGCAATGCGCTCGACGGCGGCCGGGCCATATGCATCACGGTCGAAGTAGCCTTTCACGCGAACACTGTTGCCGCCAATCACGGCCAGCACCAAATCGCCCCCTTCACGCGCCACTGAAACGTCTGCCTTGGCGATTCCTACACCGAAGCGGATTTCATCCCGTAGCTCTCCTCCCGGAGCTTCCTGATCCCAGTTGTAGATGGTGTCCTGCCCAAATTCGGCTGAGAACAGGTAAGTGTCAGCACCATCGTTGCCACTCAGCACATCGTTGCCGATGCCACCTTCGAGCGTGTCGTTTCCGGCACCTCCTATCAGTTCGTCTTCACCTCCTGCGCCGGCAAGGCTATCGGCTCCCGCTCCTCCGTACAGCACGTCGGCCGTGAACGTACCCGTCACCGTGTCGTTGCCCTGCCTCGCAGCCTCTTGCGGCAGAGCGGGCAGAGCAGAGTCAGAAGGTGCTGTGACCAGCGACTGTGCTTGTTCACCCAACGGCGCCAGCCCGAGGCGAAGTGCCACCACGACATCCGGCGTGAGTTGACCGGCACCCGCCAGCGAGCGCACGAAGTCCTTGATCAGCGCGAGGCCGGCAGCGGAATCAACCTGTGTGGCGGTAACCAGCGACTGCGAAACGCTCGACAAGTCCAGCCTGAACTTGTTGTAGTCAGCATCCCACTGAACCTGAAGTTGGTCGTAGAGCGCGGCAAGATGCGTCTGCGCCATTAGCTGCGAGTAAAGCTGCTCGAAAAGTTCGGCGCTCCTGCGATAGATGTCTGCTGCGGCGGCAGGCCCTGGATTTGCGGCGCCGGCATCGGGCCCCTCGATCTGCTGGTAGGGCTGACCATTGAAAGCCTCCAGCATGTACAACCAGCGGGCGTCTGAGAGATGCCCACCTCTGCTGTCAGGCGAACGCAGTTCCGCGCCGCTCCAGCGCCAAAAAATGCTTCTGGCGAGCTCGGTGGTCTGGCTGCGGTCCGGGGCTGTGACGAAATCCTGGACAAGCGCCTGAAGTCCTGCATCCAAGGCCATCGCCTCGCGCAGGCTCAAGCCAATCCCCCCGCCGTTCAGCTCGGGCAGCGCCACCACATCGTCGGGTAAGGTGGCTGGAGCATCCGAGCGACGCACGTCCGTGCGGGAGGTCTGCAACCACACATCCGCCATCGCCCGGTTCTGGCCTGTGGCATCGACAAAGAACCCGACTTGCCTCGCCTCGTTGCCGTTCGTGTCCACCAGAACCGCTTCACGGGAGCGGGTGTAGATCTTCGGAGCGGCACCACCGCCCAGGGTTGTGATTTCGCCTGAATCTACCTGCGCGTTGCCATTGGCGTCCTGCCAGACGGCCAGTTGGCTGAATGCGCTGTCGTTCGCGTCGATAAAACCATTGCCATTGGTGTCAAGCTCCGCCAACGCTTCAAAGCCGTTGGCCGCCCTGCTGCCGTTGGCCAGCAAGGTTTCGGACCCGAACAGTTCGCGCCCGGAAGTGATCATTCCATCGCCGTCGAGGTCGCGCACCAGCAACCCTTGCCCATGGCCGAACCAACTGGTGCGCTCCTTCACACCATCGGCGTCGAGGTCGAAGTACGCGCCGCTGGCAACCGATGACGCCGCGAAGCCGCCGCCCATGTCCAGCACGATCGGCGACACGGTGCGAGGGGGGTGCGGCACCGCCCTGCCAGTCAGCACGATGCCAAGGTCGCCGTTATGCCAGTTCCTGAAGGTGATCGCGCCGCCAAGCCCTGTGAAGGTCGTAAACAACGTGTTGCCAAGCTGCAGATAGTGCGCATAGCCGATCGCGTCACGGTACAGGTTGGGCACGCTGCCGACCGCGGAGCCCCCCGTCAGCACGTACCTGCCCACGTCCACCTCGCCACGCCCGTCGCTGTCGATGATCGTGGTGTCGATCGAGTAGGCCCTGCTGCACGGCAGGCACACGCGGTAGCTGTCGAACCCCGCAGCGCCGGCCAGCGTGTCGCTGCCCAGCGTGCCGACCGTGGCGTATTCGTCTCCCCACAGCGTGTCGTTGCCCATCCCGGCCTCCAGGGAGTCGTCGCCGGCACCTCCGCGCAGCAGATCGTCACCGTCTCCTCCGAAAAGGGTGTCGTTACCCGCCATGCCTGCCAGCGTGTCGTTGCCGATGCCGCCGTCCAGACTGTCTTTATCGAGGCCCCCTTCGAGGTAATCCCTGCCTTCAGCCCCGAGCAGCGTGTCGTTGCCGCGGCCTCCATAGAACCGGTCATCCAGTCGCTCGCCGGACAACACATCGCCACCATCACCGCCGAACTCGATCTGTCGCAACACGCTTTCATAGCGATCGGGCTGAGTCAAAAAGAACTCGACCGTCGATGCGACATCGCTGAAAAGCGCCGTCGGCGTTCCAGGCGCCACCTCAAGCTCACCTCCATTGACCCAATCGCTTTGGGCCACCCAGTGCGTCATCTCCGCCCTGTCGGCAAGCCATTCAGGGGTGATTTCCCCACTTCCGCTTTGCGGGTCGTACAGCTTGAACCGCTGTGCCACAGACTCCGGCACCTGCACGCTGACGATCGACAGCGCGTTTAGCGCCGCTCTCGCGTTCACGTCTTCCAAGGCCAGCGATACAACCGCCGCATTGTCCTTCGGCAGCCACCCGGCCTCCAGCACCTGAAGCTGACCAGAGCTGAGTTTGCCCAGGAAGGCGTTGATGTTCAGCCGAAAGGTGGTGTCAGTGGTCGTGCCGATAAGCGACTTTCCCTGCACGGCACCCATAAGCATGTCGAGGAACCGATTGCTTCCGACGCTGGCGATGTCGTTCAGCGCCGTGCGCGCTTCCGGGTGCTGACTTTGCACCAACGGAGAAAAGACAACCTGCGTGAAAGATGTGGCTCCGTAGGTGCCATATGCATCAATCGCACTTGAAACAAACGCAGGCGTCAGATTCATCGTGATCAGCGCGTCGCTCATGGCGAAGGCACTTCCGAACTCGGCGAGAGTCCTCTCGAAGGCATAGCGGAACGACTCCCAGCAGAACAGCAGACTCTTGACGTCGGCCAGCGTATCGAGTGCCGAGGGCTGGCTGTCGTCGTAGCGCAATAGGCGATCTGTGTACTGCCCCCCCAAAGCACCCAGCATCACGATGCCGGGCCAGGCTTGGTTGAGATACAACTCAGTGCCGGGGGTTTCGTTGCCGGGATAGAGAACGTTGCGAACACCGAGCAGGTCGTTGTTGCCGATTTCTTGGACTGTTGGGAGCTTGCCTTGGCCAAGGTTTGGAAGGGTTCCCCCCGGCAGAGTTGGATCAAGGATACTGTTGGCAAAGTTCAGCCCAACAGCATTCGACGCTTCCTGCAGTTCCTGTTCGCTGAAGGTCCTGTTGAGGCGTAGCTGCCCCTGCCGGAGGTTGTATTCGCGAATGACCTTCGAGAACACGCCGTTGCTGCTGTTGACCTGGATGCCACCGTACAGCCAGATGGCCGACGCCCGCACATCCGCTGGCAAGGCAGCGAGGTAGCCGGTGACGAACGCTTGCGAGAGAAAGTCACCCGGCGGCGGATTGGGCACATCGAGCCCCGTCACGCATTTGAAGACGTAGGAATAAAGGGGGACGGCGCCGCTCGGAGTCGCCTTGTTCGCCGGCTGAGCGAGGATGGACCGCAACCGCGATATTTCAGCGAGCTGCTCGGATGTGAAGGAAAACGAAGTCGGCATGGTTCACTCCCCGGTTGGTTGTTTGGCGTTAAGAAGAAGTTGCTTCACCTGCTCGAAGACGGCAGGCATTTGTGCCACGTGCGAGACATAGAGTTCGACAGTCACGGCGGCATTTGGTGTTAGGGCAAAGCTCGACGCACAGGGCCAACCTCGCTTTCCATACCGACGCTGCTCTGGGTCGTGGCGTATCTGGCACTTGATCCCGCTGACTGAGCCATCTGGACCCTTCAACTCCCGGTCGATCGGCCAGTACGACGCCTCCCACCAATGCTGCCCATTCGCCTCCTGGTGCCGATCAAGCAGCACTTCGACCATGCCGATATCGTCTCGTCGATTGACAGTGACAACCCCAGGAAACTGGGAGTTGCGACGTAACTCCTCTTCGTACTTCGCCTTCACCGCCGCGATCCCTTCCTCGTTCGATCGGTACCCTTTGCCCCACGTGGCCGCGTACTTCGGGTCCATCGAACACTGGAAGCGCACGTCCACCATGGGCCCCATGCCATCGACCACCGGTGCCGCGGGTCCACGGGGATAGAAGTTGGGAAGCGACCCGCCCAGCCGCTGAAAGCGCCGCGGATGATGATCCGCATAGCCCGGATTGGTGGTTGCCACTTCAGCCGGAACCACAAAGCGCACGTCGCCCAGCCACATGTCCACGGTCTTGATGCGCCGCTTTGGCGGCACTCCGCTGGCAGCGCTGGGATCATCGACCGTGCCGTAGTTCGGATAGGGCAAACCAGCTTTGAGGATCGCCGCAGCCGAAGCGCGTGTGCAGTCTTCGCCGTCCTTGAGATAGTGGCTGACGGGAAGGTCGTTGGGGTTCTCGGCCTTGCAGCCTTGCAGCGTGCTGGCGCACAGGTAGGCCAAGAGAATCAGTCCAAAAGTGTTTTTCGTCGTGTTCATGCGGCTTCTATGAATATCCGGTCGTGCACCGGTGAACACTAAGCGCCATGTCCGTCGCTTCGCAACAGGCTGAACAACAGCGCGCCGGACCAGGCAGAGTTCGCTTTGTCTGCAGCCGCCGTATCGGATTTGTCGCGGTCGGCTTCCTGGCGTGGCCTGTGCTCGCTTGTCCCGCAGCGTCTGCAGTTCTGCTTCTGTCAACGCGGTCGCCATGTTCAAGCCTCCCTGATGAGTTGAAGTACACGAATCACTTCTAGGTAGATTTCAGGCCAATCGGCGCAGTGCTTCTGGTTCACGCGGGCTCCCGCCCAAACACCCGGGCGCCACATGAATCCTCTTCGTGCGGGACACCACTGGCATGATCTGTTCTCCCTGGCTGGCTTGCGGCATCAGCAAGCCTCAATTCGATTCGCCACAGATGGTCGACGCTCAGTTGGTGGAACCGCTATGTTGTGTGCGGCGACGACAGTGTTGTATCGCCTCAGCCCGATCCCATACGCATAGTTTTCCTGAACAAGCTTCCGGGCATCGTTGCGAAGAGGCGTCAGTGGGGCTGGCCGCCGCAGCGCATCCACCACTGTGTCCGCAATCCGCCGCCCATCGAAGAAGCCCACCAGCCGCCCATTGCGCCCATCCTCCACCACCTCCCGCACCGGCGCCGTATCCGACCCCACCACCAGCGCCCCACACGCCATCGCCTCCAGCATCGACCAGCTCAGCACGAACGGGTACGTCAGGTACACATGGGCGGCACTGACCTGCAGCACGCGCTTGTACTGCTCATACGGCAGCTTGCCCGTGAAGTGCGTCCGGCTCGGATCGAGCTTCACCTCGCGCAGCATCTTCTCGCGCCAGTGGGCCGCATCTTTCGGCCGGCTGCCATAGCTCACCTCGTCGCCGCCCACGATGAGGGCCTGCGCCGTCTTGTGTTCTTTTTGGATCCGCTCCAGCGCCCGCATGAACTGCGGGAAGCCGCGGTACGGCTCTAGGTTGCGGGCCACGTAGGTGACGATCGGCTCGCCCGCTTGCAGCACCTTGCCCTGGTTCGGGCCATTCGGAATCACAAACGTCGCATTGGGATCCGGCCCCAGGTTGTCGGTGTCGATGCCCTCGTGCGCGATCACGATCTTGTCGTGGTAGCGCTGCGGGTGCCGGCTGTGCTGCCAGCGCGTGGGGGTAACGCCCACGTCGCAGTGCTCCAGGTTCAGCAGGTGCAGCGCGTTCCAGGTGCGGATGCGCGCCTTGTCGTCCAGCGTGAGCGGGTGCTCGGGGTCGAAGCCCAGGTCGGCCCCTTCGGCGTGGTAGTACCACTCGCAGAAATGGATGAGCCTGGCGTCGGGGAACACATCCTTCACGTACAGCGTTTCGCCCCAGCCCGGGTGCGCCAGGATCGCATCGGGCTGGAAGCCCTTGGCCTTGAGTTTTTGCAGTACGCGCAGCACCGCCTGACCGTGCAGCACGGCGTTTTCCATCGTGCGCAGGTACGGGTGCTGCTCGGGCTTGATGTCGCGGTGCGGCCGGTACTTCACCCAGGGCACGTTGGGCAGCCCCGGCGCGGTGTCGCGCCCGAGGCCCAGCACCTGCCAGCCGGGGCGCTGGGCCCAGGCCTGCGCGATGTGCTTGAACTGGCCGGGAAAGTTCTGGTGGATGATCAACACGCGCATCAGCGCTCCTTCAGGCTCTCGCTGGCAGTCTGCTGCACGGGGCTCAACAGGTACTCGATCACCCGGCGCTTGCCGGTCTTGATTTCGGCGCTGAGGTTCATGCCGGGGCTCAAGCGGATGCGCTTGCCATCGACGTTGATCGCGTCCCGGGCCAGCACCAGCGTGGCCGGGAAGATGGCACCGCGCTTTTCGTCGTTGACTGCGTCCGCGGCAATGGTCTGCACGGTGGCCGGCACCGTGCCATAGCGCGTGAACGTGAAGGTCTCCAGCTTCACTTCCGCTTGCTGGCCATCGCGCACGAAGCCCACGTCTTTGTTATCGACGATCACTTCGGCGGTGACCGCGGCATCGTCGGGCACGATCACCATCAGCGGCTGCGCCTCGGTGACCACACCGCCGGCGGTGTGCACGGCCAGTTGCTGCACGGTGCCGCTCACCGGCGCGGTGAGCCGGGTGAGCTGTTCGCGGCGTTCGGTCTTGGCGCTTTCCTGCTGCAGTTGAGCGCTCTTCAAGCGGGCCTGCGCCTGCCGGTCGCTCAGTTGGCGCTGCACTTCGGCGAGGTAGGCGCCGCGGCCGTTGCGGGTTTCGGCGAGGGCGGCTTGGGCTTCGGTCACCCGCGCCTGCTGAGTGGCGAGGTCACGCTCCAGTTCCACCCGCTCGCGCATGCGGTCTTGCTCGGCATGGCCAGCGACGAAGCCTTGTTCCTTCAAGGCCTTGAAGTCACTTTCGCGCTGGCGCACGAGTGGCAGCATGGCCTGCAGCTTGGCCAGCGCGGCCTGGGCCGTGCTCAGCTCCGCTTCGCGGCGTTGTTGCTCGGCCTACAGCTTCGCCAGCTTGGCCTGGATGTCGGCCCATTCGGCGCGCAGCAAGGCTTGCGTTGGGGCGCTGCCGTTGGGCCGCGGTGGCTTGCCGGTGTTCAGCGCCGTGAGCAAGGCTTCGCTGCGCTGGAACTCGCTGCGCGCGGCCTCCAGCTGCTCCTGCACGCTGCGGCGGTCGGCACCGGCGCCGGTGGCGTCCAGCTCCACCAGCACCTGGCCTTGGGTCACGCGGTCGCCGTCGCGCACCTTGATGGCTTTGACCACCGCCGTTTCCAGCGGCTGGATCAGCTTGGTGTTGTCGGCCACCACGATGCGCCCGTGGGCCACGGCCACCACATCCACTTGCCCGAGGATGCTCCAGGCCAGCGCGATCGCAAACAGCGCGAGGATGATCCACATGGCCCGGCGCGGCGCGGGGTGCACCGGCGTTTCTTGCAGGCTCAAGGCGGCGGGCAGGAACGCGGCTTCGTCGGCCAGGCGCTTGGGGCCCGCGAGTTCGTGGCGCACCTCCCAGGCGGCCTTGAACACGGCCTTGTAGCGCGCCAGCAGTTCGATGATGGGGTGGCGCTGCGCGGCTGCTTCGTTCATGCAGCCCCCTTGGCGCCGCGCGCCGTCCCCCCGAGGGGGAATTCGCCCTTGGAGCGGTCCTGCGGGCTCATGCCGCACCTCCCTGCGGGGCTGCGCCTTCCGGCTGTAGCCCGGCTTGCATGCGCCACAGGTGGGCGTACAGGCCGTTGTGGCGGATCAGCGCGTCGTGCGCTCCGGCTTCGACGATGCGGCCCTTGTCCATCGCGATGATCCGGTTCGCCCGCCGCACGGCGCTCAAGCGGTGCGCGATCACGATCACCGTGCGGCCCTTGCAGATGGCGGCCATGTTCTTTTGCAGGATGGCTTCACTTTCGTAGTCGAGCGCGCTGGTGGCTTCGTCGAGGATCAGGATGCGCGGGTTGGTGAACAAGGCGCGGGCAATGGCAATGCGCTGGCGCTGCCCGCCTGAGAGGCCCGTGCCTTGTTCTCCCACCACGGTGTCGTAGCCCTCGGGCAGCTCGCTGATGAACTCGTGCGCGCCGGCCATTTGGGCCGCGTGCATCACGGCTTCCAAGGGCGCCGCCGGGTCGGCGACGGCAATGTTTTCGCGCACGCTGCGGTTGAAGAGGAAGTTCTCTTGCAGCACCACGCCCACTTGTCGTCGCAGCTGGGCGGCGTCGATCAGGCTGATGTCCACGCCATCGACCAGCACGCGGCCCTGCTCGGGGGTGTACAGGCGTTGGATGAGCTTGGTCAGCGTGCTCTTGCCCGAGCCGGAGCGGCCGACGATGCCGATCACCTCGCCGGGCTGGATGTCCAGGTTCACGCCCTGGATCACCAGCGGCGCCTCGGGGCGGTAGCGGAAGGCCACGTTGTCGAAGCTGATGCGGCCTTTGAGCGGCGGCAGCTGCGCGGCGGCGCTGGGCGGCACCTCGGTGCGGGTGTTCAGGATGTCGCCCAGGCGTTGCATCGAGATGCCGGTTTGCTGGAAGTCGGTCCACATCTGCGCGATGCGCATGATGGGCTGCGACACGCGGCCGGCAAACATGTTGAAGGCCACGAACATGCCGACCGTGAATCCTGCGCCATTGAGCTGGTTGTCCATCACCAGGTGGGCGCCGTACCACAGGGTCGCAGCGTTGATGAGCTTGCCAATGAGGTTGACGCCTTCATGGGCGAAGCTGGCGAGCGTCTGGGTGCGGAAGCTGGCCGACACGTAGGCGGCGAGTTGTTCGTCCCAGCGGCGTGCGAAGGCAGGCTCCAGCGCACTGGCCTTGACGGTTTGCACACCGGTGATGGATTCGACCAGCAGCGCCTGGTTCTCGGCGCCGCGCGCGAACTTTTCGTTCAGGCGTCCGCGCAGGATGGGCACCACCAGCGCGCTCAAACCGGCATACAGCGGCAGGCTGGTCAGCACGATCAGCGTGAGCGGCACGCTGTACAACAGCATCACCGCGATGAACACGATGGAGAACAGCACGTCCAGCACCAGCGTGAGCGCATTGCCGGTCAAGAAGCTGCGGATGTTCTCCAGCTCACGCACGCGGGCCACCGAGTCGCCTACGCGCCGGGCCTGGAAGTAGGCCAAGGGCAAGTTCACCAGATGGCGGTACAGGCGCGCGCCGAGTTCCACGTCGATGCGGCTGGTGGTGTGGCTGAACACGTAGGCGCGCAAGGCGGTGAGCACGCTCTCGAACAACACGACCACAACGAGGCCGATCACCAGCACGTCGAGGGTGCTCAAACCCCGATGCACGAGCACCTTGTCCATCACCACTTGAAAGAACAGTGGCGAGACAAGCGCAAAGAGTTGCAGGAACAGCGAGACGAGCAACACCTCGCCCAGCAGCTTGCGGTGCTTGACCACGCTGGGGATGAACCAGCTGAAGTCGAACTTGGCCAGCTCACCGGCCAGCGAAGCGCGGCTGGTCACCAGGATCAGCTCGCCGCTCCATTGCGCGCAAAAGGCGTCCAGCGGCTCGATCATTGGGCGGCTCTCGGCGCCGGTGAACGACTGGATCAGCACGCGCTGGCCATCGCATTGGGCCAGCACGGCAAACGAGCCGTCGTGCATGCGCGCGATGGCGGGCAAGGGCACGAGCGTCAGGCGCTCGCGGCTGGAGCGGCTGGCCTTGGCCTTGAGCCCCAGGTGTTTGGCGCAGAGCAGCACGTCGGCCGTGGTGAGCGTGTCGCTCGCGCTCTTGCCCAGCTGGTGCAGCAGCGCCGCCGGCTCGGCGGCCACGCGGTGCAGCCGGGCCACCAGCGCCAGCGCCTCCAGGGCGCCATTGGCCGGCGCGGATGGCACAAGCGCTTCTTGCAGCGCCCGCGATGCGCTGCCCAATTCCCCTGGGTTGGCCATGCCAGCCCCTCCCTCTTATGACTCGTTGGTGGCCGTCTTCTTGTTCTTGGCCCGGGGAATGTAACGAGTTAGGGATGGAAACACTTCCCCCTAGAAGTAGGGGGATATGGGAGCGCCAAGTTCAGGCCGCGCGCACCGCCAGCCCCAGCCGCTCGCGCAGCCGCGCCCCCAGCAGCGCGTCCACCGACCACCGCCCCGGCCCCCACAGCAGCAGCCCCAGCAGCAGGCTGCCCCAGAACACATGCTGCTGCAGCGCCGCCTCGGCAATCTCGGGCAGGCTGAGCACCGCCACGAGGTTCAGGATGAACAGGCCCAGGGCGCCGAAGCGGCCAAACAGGCCCAGCGCCAGCAGCACCGGCAGCACCAGCTCGCCGCCGGTGCCCATGACGGCCGCCACCTCGGGCGGCAGCAGCGGCACCTGGTACTCGTCATTGAACAGCAGCAGCGTGGTCTCCCAGTCGCGGATCTTGGTCAGGCCGGAGAGGAAGAACACGCGCGCGATGTAAAGCCGTGCGGCCAGCAGCGCCAGCGGCTGCAGCGCTTCCAGCGCTTGCACCAGGCGCAGCCAGAATCCGTGGGCACGCATCAGCAGCGCGGTGTTCATGCAGGTTCTCCTTGTGATGGGCGTTGCGGGCTTGGTCGCCGGCGCCCGGCGCGCCTTACAGCGCTGGGCGCTCGCAGGGCTCGACGCCCAACACCCAGCCGCGCGCCAGCGCCTCGTGCAGCCAGGCTTCGAAGGCAAAGCCCTCGCCTGCCTGCACCAACGCCGCGTCGATGCTGCGGCCTGCCTGCAGCGCCTCGCACCAGCCGGCCTGCTGGGGCGTGAGGGCTTGCGCGCGCGCCTTCCAGCCTTGCCGCCAGACCAGCACCGCCTCACCCTGGCCCGCACGCAGCTGCGCACCGGCCGCCTCGAACAAGGCATCGGCGGCTTCGCCGGGCTGGTGTGCCCGCCACAGCGTGTGCACCGGGTACGCCGAACGCAGCACGGCAAAGCCCGGTGCGGGCGTGAAGCGCAGTTGCTCCGGCGCCTGCGACGCCAGCAGCCCGAAGCTGCCGGGTGCGGGCTCGCGGTCGGCCGCGGCTTCGGCCTGCGACAACATCCATTCGAGGCGCGCCACGTCGGCCAGGTATGGCAGCTCCGCGAGCTGCGTCTCGGATTCGATGCACGCCGGCAACGAGGCGGCAAACCATGCCAGGTCGCCCTTTTCCGGCGGGTGGCGCCGCCAGCAGGCGCGCGCCAGCGCGCCGAAGGCTTCTTCGCCCACCAGGGCCTGCACCACCGGATAGACGCCTTCCAGCGTGCGCTGCGCATGCGCGCCGGCGTTGGCGCGGTAGGCCTGCAGCCCGCGCCCGCGCAGCGGCCCCGGCTGCAACTGCGGCAGCAACGTCTCGTCAGCGCCCTTGTGCCACAAGGCCTGCAGCAGCGCCTGCTGGCGCTGGCGTTCGCGTTGCAGCGGATCGTCGTTCATTGGTGCACCCTTCGGCCTGCGGCCTGTCCCGCCAAGCGGGAGCGAGCCCCTTCGGGCGGCCGGGCGGGGCTCATGCGGGCACGTCCCTCACCTCGGCCACCACCGATTCAGCGCGCGCCGCCTCGTCGAGCAGCACCTGCAGCGCGGGCAGGTCGGTGTCCCACTCGATCAGCGTGGGCACAGGCCCGAGCCGCGCCATCGCGTGGCGGTACACCTGCCACACCGGGTCGTGCACGCGGCTGCCGTGGTCGTCGATCACGATCTCGCCGTCGTCGTGGTAGCCGGCAAGATGGATCTCCCGCACCGCCCGCGCGTCGATCGCATCCACGTACGCGCAGGCCGTGGCCACCGGGTCGGCGCCGGCGTTGAGCGCGTTGACCACCAGGTTGTTCAGGTCGAGCAGCAGGCCGCAGCCGGTGCGCCGCACGAGCGCGTTGAAGAACTCGGCCTCGGGCATCGCATCGTCGGCCCAGGCGACGTAGGCCGAGAGGTTCTCCACCAGCAGCGGGCGCTGCAGGCGCTCCTGCACCTGCTGCACATTGGCAGCCATCAGGTCCAGGGAGGCTTGGGTGAACGCCACGGGCAGCAGGTCGTTGGCATGCACCACAGGGCCGCCGCTGCGCAGCGGCGCGCGCGCGAAGCAGGCATGGTCGCTCACGAAGCGCGGCTCGGTGCGCTGCACCAGCCGCGCCAGGCGCTCCAGGTGCCAAGGGTCGAGCCCGGCTGCCGAGCCGAGCGCCAGGCCCACGCCGTGCAGGCTCAGCTCGTAGTGCTCGCGCGCCTGCTGCAGCACCGCCAGCGCGGCGCCGCCTTCGGCGAAGAAGTTCTCGGAGTGCACCTCCACGAAGGCCAGCGGCGGCCGGCCTTCCAGCACCGCCTGGTAGTGCGGCTGGCGCAGGCCGATGCCCGCAACGCGCATCGGCTTCAGCCCTTGCTCTTGGAGGCCTCGACCTTGGCCTTGGCTTCCTCGGCGGTGAGGCCGTTCATCTTCTTGCAGGTGCCCTTGGCGACATAGCGCCAGTCTTCGGGGCTCATGTCGGCCTTGGCCTGGCCGGCGCAGGAGTGCGTGCCGCTGAGGTTGGCGCAATCGTTCTGTCCGGCCTTGGCGACGCCGTAGCACTTTTCCTTGCCCTTTTCCTGCGCGGCGGCGGTGTTGACCAGGCCCAGGGCCAGGGCGGAAGCAAGGGCGGACGAAAGGATCAGGCGTTGGTTCATGGCAGTCTCCACGAGGGGTGTTGGATGGGAAGGAGTGTCGCTTCATCGCGGCACGGGCGGCAGTCGCGGCAGCATACGCATTCCTTACACTCGCGGATGTGTCGGCCGAACCCTCCACTTTCGATTTTGCGCGCCAGGTCGAGGCCTTGCGCCCTCAGCTGATGCGTTTTGCCCGCACGCAGCTGCGCAACGATGCCTGGGCCGAGGACGCGGTGTCCGAGACGCTGCTGGCCGCGCTGGAGAAGCCGCAGTCGTTCGGCGGGCAATCGCAACTGAAGACCTGGCTGGTGGGCATCCTCAAGCACAAGGTGGTGGACCAGCTGCGCCGCCACAGCCGCGAAGCCACCGTGCTGGTGGGCGAGGACGGAGAAGACCTCGACGAGCAGCTCTTCCGGCCCGACGGCCACTTCCGCGAGATTCCCGAAGACTGGGGCAGCCCCGAGTCGGCCTTCGGCCAGCGCCAGTTCTTCGAGGTGCTGGAGGCCTGCATGGAACACCTGCCGCCGGCCCAGGGGCGCGTGTTCATGATGCGCGAGTGGCTGGAGCTGGACACCGACGAGATCTGTAAGGAGTTGCAGATCAGCGCGACCAACCTGTGGGTCATGCTGCACCGCGCCCGGCTCCGGTTGCGCGAATGCCTTCAACTCAACTGGTTCAGCGCGGCCCGAGCGCGCTGAATGTCGACCTGATCCGAAAGCTCCATGCCATGCCGATGTGGCCCCGCCGTACCTGCCAACAGGTGACCGAGATGGTCCTGCGCCACGAGGACCAGGCCCTCGTGTGGCACGAGCGGGTGGCCGTGCGGCTGCACATGCAGGTGTGCAAGGCCTGCCCGCGCTTCGTGAAGCAGGTGCAGTTCATGCGCGAGGCGATGGGCCGCTGGCGCGGCTACCGCGAAGCTGACGACGCCTGATCACCGCGCAGCCGGCTTTGCCGGGCCGCTGGTGGCGCCCCCTGGAGAGGGAAGCGCCGAAGGCGCTCCGGGGGTGGGCTACAGGCCGAGCAGCTTCAGTCGGTTGGCCTGCGTGCGGTAGAACGCCACCGGATCGGGCGTGAACAGCCCGCGCAGGCCGAAGGCCTGGTTCACCTCGTCGAGATGGTTCCACGGATAGTTGTCGCGCAGCACCGTGCCCCAGTGCGAGGAGCAGCGGCTGACCAGCCCGTCGTTGGCCTCGCCGTTGAAATAGCCCGAGGTCAGCACCAGCGCGGGGTCCGACAGGTCGAGCACGTTGGTCCACACCGAGGTGCCGCTGGCCGAGTAGTAGCGCACGCCGTTGGCCACCGCGGGGCCCTGGCCACAGGCGCTGGTGGGGCTGCCGGCAGGGAAGCGGCTGTTGAAGGCCTGTGCGCCCGCGGTGTTCAGCGACTTCAGCGCCGCCAGCGAGTCTTGCGGCAGGCCGGGCGAGCCGGAGATCCAGCTCAGGAAGCTGGAGAACGCATCCACGATCGCGGCGACGAGGCCGGTGGTGCCGGTGGCGCCGGCGTCGCGCTCGATGCCGTCGGCCACCTTGCTGCCCTGGTGCGGCGTGCCCATGGTGGTGACCGAGGCCACCAGTTCGGGCGCGACGGCGGCGACGTAGCGCACCGTGTGGCCGCCGTGGCTGTGGCCGATGAGGTTGAACTTCTGGTGGCCATAGGCCGCCTTCAGGCGCCGCAGCTCGGCCAGCAGCTGCTCGCCGCGCACTTCGCTGGCGTTGGAGGCCGATTGCTGCGTCACGTACACCTTGGCGCCGCCGGCGCGCAGTGCAGAGGGAATGCCGTACCAGTAGTTCACCGGCCCGATCGCGTCAAAGCCCAGCAGACCGTGCACCAGCACGATGGGGTAGCGCGTCTGGGTGTAGGTGTCGGCTTGCGCCAGCGGGGCGAGCAGCAGGCAGGCGCACAGCGCCAGGGCGCTGCGCAGGGCGAGGAACGGGCGTCGGGTCATTCGCGGTCTCCTTGCGTGGGTTGCGTGGGTCATGAAGAAGCGGGGGCCAGGTGCAGCAGCGCGCGCACGCGCACGGCCTCCCGGGCATCGAAGCGCTGGGCGATCAGGCGCGCGATGGCGTCGTCGCGCTGCGCGGCCGACAGGTGCGGCGCGGCCCGCAGCGCCTCGATCTCGCGGCGGGCGGCGTCGAGGCGGCGCTGCCAGTCGGCCCAGGCGGCTTCCTCGGCCTGCAGCCGTGCCAGCGCGTCGGGCTCGAGCTTGTTGCGATCGATGGCCGTGGTCTGCGCCTCGGGCGGCGCGGCCGGCGAGCGGATCAAGTCCTGCAGCTGCGCCTCGTCGTCGGCGAAGAACGCCTGCGCGAGCGCAGGGCCCAGGATGCGGCGTCGCACCTGCTGGCGCTCGGCCAGCGCGGCGGCCAGGGCGGCGCGGTCGGTGCCTTGCACGCCGGTGCGCCACGCGTAGCGCTGCAGCTCCAGGTAGCGCTGCCAGGCGTCGAGCACGGCCAGGGCGCCGTCAGCGCCCACCAGCTCGCGCACGTCGTGTTCGATGAAGGCGGTGATGCGTTCCAGCCGCGTCTCGCCGGCCAGCGTGAGCAGCTGGTCGAAGCGGCGGCGCAGCGCGACCGTGGGATGGAAGCGGCCCTGGCCGTCCACGTCCCAGCTGCCGTCGAGTTCGGCGCCGCGCAGCGAGCTTTGTTGGTCGAGCCAGCGCACGAACTGCGCGGCGGGCAGCGGCGCTCCGGCCAAAGCCTGGGCCGGGGCCAGCGGCGGCGCCGGCAGCCGCTGGGCCGCTCGCTCAGGCTGCGGCGGCGCAGGGCTGGGCGCTTCGGGCGACGACACCCAGGCCCAGCCGCCCACCAGCAGCAGCGCCCCGCAGCCCCACAGCATTGCCTGCAAGCTTCGCCCCATCTCCAGCACCCTTGAAGTCCCGAATCGACGGCAGGGGGCTATTGGGGCCGACGCGCGGCCGCCCGCGGATCAGGGTTGATCCGGTGATGACCCGTCGGGTCATCACTCTGTCTTCTGCGGTCAGGCCGAGGTGGACAGGCGCGCGGTTTGCCTTCTGCGCGCGCGCTGTGCAGCCGCGTACACGGCCAGCGCGGCACTCGCCGCCGCGGCCCAGGCCAGCCCGTAGGCCAGGGCCGGCGGCAGCGTGCCGAGCGCGAGGTACAGCATGACGAAGAAGGCCGCGAAACCGTACACGCCGCGCGCAAAGCCGGCGATCAGCGCCACGGTGGCTGCTGCGCCGTGGCGTGGCAGCGTGAAGCAGGGCAGCACGTTGCCGGCGATCGGCAGCGCCAGCAGCAGCCCGCTCAGGCCGGGCGGCAAGACACCCGCACTGCGCATCAACAGCCAGGCCATGGCCGCGGCCGCCAGCACCCGCAAGCCCAGCTCGATGCGCGGAATGTGCACGGCCACGGCCGGCACGTGCAGGCGCGGCAGCGAGCGCACGGCCAGCGCGGGCGCGGCCAGTGCGAAGGCCAGCGCCAGCACCACGGGCAGGTCCAGCGCCACCAGGCTCCAGCCGGCGGCCAGGAATGCGGTGTTGGCACCCAGCAGCGCGAAGGGCCAGCGCCAGCGCGTGGCGCCCCAGGCGAAGCTCACCATGTGCACCATCGCCGCCGGCAGGCAGGCCAGCGTGGCCAGCGCGATCTCGCGCGTGCGCTCCGGCGTCTCCTGCCACAGCACGAAGCCGATGATCGGCCCGGCGATCATCGGCATGCCGGCGATCGTGCCGCCCACCGCATGGCCGAAGCGGCGCGCGGCCAGCGACGAGAGCAGCACCGTGGCCGCGACGAGGGCGAGCTTGAGCAGCAGCATTCAGGCGATTCTGCCGGCACGCCTCACGCCGCGCCGTAGCCTCCCCCGCCCGGCGTCTCGATCACGAACACGTCGCCCGGCTCCATTTCGGCCGAGCCGATGTGGCCCAGCGTCTCGACGCGGCCATCGGCGCGCTCGACGCGGTTGATGCCCACCGCGCCCGCCGCGCCGCCGGCCATGCCGAAGGCGCCGTGCCGGCGGCCGTTGCTGAGGATCGAGGCGGTCATCTTCTCGAGGAAGCGCACGCGCCGCACGCCGCCGTTGCCGCCGCGCCAGCGGCCCTTGCCGCCCGAGCCCTGGCGGATCTCGTAGCTTTCCAACCGCACCGGGAAGCGGAACTCCAGCACCTCGGGGTCGGTCAGGCGCGAGTTGGTCATGTGGGTCTGCACGACCGAGGTGCCATCGAAGCCCCCGACGATGCGGCCAGCAGCGTCGATCAGCGCACCGGCGCCCGAGCCACCGGAGATGGTCTCGTAGTACTGGTGTTTCTCGTTGCCGAAGGTGAAGTTGTTCATCGTGCACTGGCTGGCCGCCATGACGCCCAGCGCGCCGTACAGCGCATTGGTGATGCAGGTGGAGGTCTCCACGTTGCCCGCCACCACCGAAGCCGGCGGGCGCGGGTTGAGCATCGAGCCCTCGGGGATGATCACCTGCAGCGGCTTCAGGCAGCCGGCGTTGAGCGGGATGTCGTCATCGACCAGCGTGCGGAACACGTACAGCACCGCAGCCATGCACACCGCCGTGGGCGCGTTGAAGTTGTTCTCCAGCTGCGAGGAGGTGCCGGTGAAGTCGATCACCGCGCTGCGCTCGGCGGCGTTGACGCGGATCGCCACGCGGATCTGCGCGCCGTTGTCCAGCGGCAGCGTGAACTCGCCGTCCTTCAGGCGGGTGATGACGCGGCGCACCGACTCCTCGGCGTTGTCCTGCACGTGGCGCATGTAGGCCTGCACCACGTCGAGGCCGAACTGCGCCACCATCTTGCGCAACTCCTGCACGCCCTTTTCGTTGGCGGCGATCTGCGCGCGCAGGTCGGCGATGTTCTGCTCGGGGTTGCGCGAGGGGAAATCGCCGCCGCGCAGCAACGCCAGCATCTCGGCCTCGCGGAACTGCCCTGCTTCGACCAGCTTGAAGTTGTCGATCTGCACCCCCTCTTCTTCGATGCGGGTCGAGAACGGCGGCATCGAGCCGGGCGTGGTGCCGCCCACGTCGGCATGGTGGCCGCGCGAGGCCACGTAGAAGAGGATCTGGCGCGCAGCTTCATCGAAAACAGGCGTCACCACCGTGATGTCGGGCAGGTGCGTGCCGCCGTGGTAGGGATCGTTGAGCACGTACACGTCGCCCGGCCGCATGCGCCCGGCGTTGCGCTGCATCACGCTCTTGATCGACTCGCTCATCGAGCCCAGGTGCACCGGCATGTGCGGCGCGTTGGCGATCAGGTTGCCCTGGGCATCGAACAGCGCGCAGGAGAAGTCCAGCCGCTCCTTGATGTTGACCGAGTAGGCGGTGTTCTGCAGCTGCAGGCCCATCTGCTCGGCGATGTTCATGAACAGGTTGTTGAACACCTCCAGCATCACCGGGTCCACGCTGGTGCCCACGGCCTTGCGCGCCTCGCGCGGGACCACGCGCTGCAGCACCAGGTGGTCGTAGTCGGTCACCTTGGCCTGCCAGCCGGGCTCGACCACGGTGGTGGCGTTCTTCTCGGCCACGATGGCGGGGCCGGGGATCACGTGGCCGGGCTTCACGCGCTCGCGCAGGATCAGCGCCGCGTCCCACCAGCGGCCGCCGGAGAACATCTTCACCGTCTCGGTCACCGGCGCGGGCACGTCGGGCAGCGCGGTGTAGCGCGGCTCGGCCGGCGCGTCGCCGGCGGCGATGGCCTCCACCGACACCGCCTCCACGACCAGGCGGCGCCCCTGCATCAAGAAGGCAAAGCGGCGCCGGTAGGCCGCCTCGAAGCCGGCGCTGATGGCGGCGATGCTGCCGTCGCCGTAGGGCACGACCAGCGCGGAGTCGGTGCCCTCGTAGCGCACGTGCACGCGCGGCACCGTGCGCACCTCGCCGGCGTTGGCGCCCTGGCGCGTGAGCTCGGCGCGCGCCTCGTCGGCCAGCGCCTGCAGCTTGCCGTGCACCTGCGGCAGCGCCTGGGCCGACAGCACCTGCTCCACCGCCGCCTCGCGCATCACGCTCTGGTCGGCCAGGCCCATGCCATAGGCCGAGAGCACGCCGGCCAGCGGGTGCACGAACACGGTGTTCATGCCCAGCGCATCGGCCACGCGGCAGGCGTGCTGGCCGCCAGCGCCGCCGAAGCACTGCAGCGTGTAGCGCGTGACGTCGTAGCCGCGCGCCACCGAGATCTTCTTGATCGCGTTGGCCATGCTGCCCACCGCGATGTCGACGAAGCCTTCGGCCACCTGCTCCGGCGTGCGCTGGGTGCCAGTGGCGCTTTCGATGGCGGCGGCCAGCTCGCCGAACTTGCGCGCCACCGCGTCGCGGTCGAGCGGCTCGTTGGCGCCCTTGCCGAACACCTTGGGAAAGTACGCCGGCTGGATCTTGCCCAGCATCACGTTGGCATCGGTCACCGCCAGCGGCCCGCCGCGCCGGTAGCAGGCCGGTCCGGGGTTGGCGCCCGCGCTCTCGGGGCCCACGCGCAGCCGCGTGCCGTCGAAGGCCAGCACCGAGCCGCCGCCGGCGGCCACGGTGTGGATGCTCATCATCGGCGCGCGCATGCGCACGCCGGCCACCTGGGTCTCGAAGGCGCGCTCGAACTCGCCGGCGTAGTGCGACACGTCGGTGGAGGTGCCGCCCATGTCGAAACCGATCACCTGGCCGAAGCCGGCCAGCTCGGCCGTGCGCACCATGCCCACGATGCCGCCGGCGGGGCCGGAGAGGATGGCGTCCTTGCCCTGGAAGGCGTGGGCATCGGTCAAGCCGCCGGACGATTGCATGAAGAACAGCTTCACGCCCGGCATCTCGCTGGCCACCTGATCGACATAGCGGCGCAAGATGGGCGAGAGATAGGCATCCACCACCGTGGTGTCGCCTCGGCTCACCAGCTTCATCAAGGGGCTGGTCTCGTGCGAGCTGCTCACCTGGGTGAAGCCGATCTCCCGCGCAATACGCGCCGCGGCGCGCTCATGCTGCGTGAAGCGATAGCCGTGCATGAACACCACCGCCACGCTGCGGTAGCCCTCGTCGTAAGCGCGCTTGAGCTGCTCGCGCAGCACCGCTTCGTCCAAGGCCTGAACCAGCTCGCCCTGGGCGCCGACACGCTCATCGGCTTCGATCACCTTGGCGTACAGCAGCTCGGGCAGCACGATGTTGCGGTCGAACAGGCGCGGCCGGTCCTGGTAGGCGATGCGCAGCGCATCACGGAAGCCGCGGGTCGTGACCAGCAGCGTGCGCTCGCCCTTGCGTTCGAGCAGCGCATTGGTGGCCACGGTGGTGCCCATCTTCACGCACTCCACCTGTGCCGGTGTGATGGGCTCGCCGGCTTTGAGGCCCAGCAGGCGACGGATGCCGGCCACCGCAGCGTCGCGGTACTGCTCGGGGTTCTCCGACAGCAGCTTCAGCGTGGCGAGGCTGCCATCAGGCCGCTTGGCCACGATGTCGGTGAAGGTGCCGCCGCGGTCGATCCAGAACTGCCAGCGGCGGTTGGGAGTGTTGTCCATGTGTCCTCAGAGTAGCGTTTTTCTCAGCGTGCGACGAGCGCGCCTTTCACGACGCCCGCCGTGTAGTAGGGGATCAGGATGGCGCTGGCGTCTTGCCCGGTGGTGCGCACCCATTCGAGCGAAAACTTGTCGCCGTAGCGCCGCAGCTCGTTGCGGAACTCGAAGCCCGGCGACTCGATGCGCATCCCGTGGGCGGCCAGCTCCTTCAGCGAGGCCACCGAGGCGGCTTCGCTCGCGGCCCAGCCACGCTCCTCAGCCGCCTGCGCAGCGCGGCGCACTGCCTCGCGTTGCTCGGGTGTCAAAGCCTCGAAGCGCGCCTTGTTCACGAGGACCAGGTTCTTGGGGAACCAGGCCTTGATGTCATAGAAATACTTCAGGTGGTCCCAGACCTTGTTTTCCACGCCGGTCACGCCGGAGGTGATCATGCTGTCGATACGGCCCGCAGCAAGCGCCTTGCCCACCTCGACCATCGGCACATCCACGGCCGAAGCGCCCAGCAGCTCGGCAATGCGCACCGTGGTGGCGTTGTAGGTGCGCATCCTGGCGCCCTTGAGGTCGGCGATCGAGGCGATGGGCCGCGTGGTGTACAGCCCTTGTGAGGGCCAGGGCACCGCATACAGCGCCAGCAACCCGCGCGGCGCCAGCGCCTGGTCGATGATCGGCCGCTGGTGCTGCCACAAGCGGCGCGCATCCTCATAACTGCCCACGACGAACGGCACCGCATCTGCGCCCGCCACCGGCACTTCCTTGACCAGGCTGGTCATGATCACTTCGCCGGCGGCGATCTTGCCGGCTTCCACCTGCGCGCGGATCTCGCTCAGCTTGGCGAGCTGGTTGTTGGGGTGCACGTCGATCTTCAGGGCACCGCCGGTGGCCGCCCCCACTTCGCGTGCGAACTGGCGCAGGTTCTCGGTGTGGAACACCTCGGCGCGGTAGCCGGTGGCCAGCTGCCACTGCGCCGTTTGCGCACCGGCCGTGCCGGCGGCGCAAACCATCGCGGCGAACAGCCCGCGCAGCAAGCCCCTCAACCCATCATGTGGCGCGGCAGCCATAGCACGACCTCCGGAGCGAAGTAGGTGGCCAGCACCGCCACCAGCATCAGCAGGAACAGCGGCAGCGCCGTGCGCGCGAGGTAGGTGATCTCGCGCCGGGTCAGGCCCTGCAGCACGAAGAGGTTGAAGCCCACCGGCGGCGTGATCTGCGCCATCTCCACCACCAGCACGACGAAGACGCCGAACCAGACCAGGTCGAAGCCGGCCTTCTCGACCGTGGGCAACAGCACCGCCATCGTCAGCACCACCATCGAGATGCCGTCGAGGAAGCAGCCCAGCACGATAAAGAAGGCGGTGAGGCCGAGGATGAGCATGAAGGGGCTCAGGTTCAGGCTGCCGATGAACTCGGCCAGGTGGCGCGGCAGGCCGATGAAGCCCATCGCCAGGGTGAGGAAGGCCGCGCCGGCCAGGATCAAGCCGATCATGCAGTACACGCGCACGGCGGACACGATGCCTTCGCGGAAGCTCTTCCAGTCGAGCGAGCCTTCGATCGCCGCCAGCGCCAGTGCACCCACCACCCCCAGCGCCGCCGCCTCTGTTGCGGTGGCGATGCCGGTGTAGATGGAGCCCAGCACCAGTCCGATCAGCGTGACCACCGGGATCAGGTGGCGCGAAGCGTGCAGCTTCTGCAAGAAGGTGGTGTCCTGGTCGGCCTTGGGCACCTGCTCCTTGTTGAGCAGCGCCCACACGACGATGTAGCCCATGAACAGCAGCGCCAGCAGCAAGCCCGGGACCACGCCCGCGATGAACAGCTTGGCGATCGACACGTTGGCCGCCACGCCATAGACGATCATGATGATCGACGGCGGGATCAGCAGCCCCAGCGTGCTGGCGCCGGCCAGCGTGCCGATGGCCATGTGGTCGGGGTAGCCGCGCTTCTTCAGCTCCGGCAGCGTGATCTTGCCGACGGTGGCGCAGGTGGCCGCGCTCGAGCCCGACACCGCCGCGAAGATGGTCGAGCCGATCACGTTGGTGTGCAGCAGACGGCCGGGCAGCTTGTCGAGCCAGGGCGCCAGGCCCTTGAACATGTCTTCCGAGAGCTTGCTGCGGAACAGGATCTCGCCCATCCACAGGAACAGCGGCAGCGCGGTGAGCGTCCAGCTGGAGGTGGAGCCCCAGATCGTGAGCATCATGCTGTCGCCCACCGGACGCTGCGTGAACAGCTCCATCGCGAGCACCGCCACGCCCAGCAGCGACAGGCCGATCCACAGGCTGGAGCCGAGCACCACGAAGAGCGCCGCGATCAGCAAGAAGGCCATCAGCATGTCCATGGTCATTCCACCCGCGCCAACTCGTCGGCGGCTTCGTCGAAGAAGCGGCGGCCCTGCAGCCGCGCCAGCAGCGCCTCGGCGAAGCTGAGCGCGAAGCCGATGCAGCCCAGCGCCATCAGCACCTGAGGCATCCACAGCGGCGTGGCATCGGCGCCGGTGGAGACGTCGTGCGTGACGTACGAACCCCACACCAGCCGACCCGCGAACCAGGCCATGTAGCACCCCAGGACCAGGCCGGCCAGCAACGCCCAGTACTCCAGCGCGTTGCGGCCGCGCGGCCCCAGCTTCTGCAGCACCAGCGTCACGCGGATGTGGTCGCCGTGCCGCAAGGTGGCGGGCAGCGCAAGGAACAGTGCCGCCGCGATCGAGTAGCCGGCGTAGGCATCGAGGCCGGGGATGTCCCAGCCGGCCTGGCGGCCCACGATGCCGAGCAGGATGGTGACCAGGGTCGTCGCCATCGACAGACAGGCGAGCAGGAGGAGGCCGTCGTAGAACGCGGACAGAAGCCCGGCGGCCACCGCGGATCCGGCTCTGCCGGCCCGCTGGTGGCGCCCCCTGGAGGGGGAAGCGCCGAAGGCGCTCCGGGGGGGGGCCACATCAGAACCAGGCGTCC
>JBFLWE010000074.1:0-30421 GCA_040758375.1 Pseudomonadota bacterium | reverse complement strand
GTCAACTCGCAACAGACAGCGAGAGGGGTTCAGAGCCCGAATTGCCTTGTTGAATCAATACCTTAGCCGCAAGTCTCGCTAGCACGGTTCGTGGACATGGCTAGTGGGGTTCGTGGATCTCAACAGCAGCGCCCGCCGACGCTCAGACCAGTTCCTGCACCAGGCTCGCCATGGTGGGTCGGGCTCGCGGAAACTGCTCGCGTACCGCGCTGCGTTCGCTGATGCCCAACACCAGACCGACCTGCTCCTCGTCGGCGCCGCGGTCGTACAGGCGCGCCACCACCGTGCGGCGGATCGACAGTGGCGTCGCCCACTCAAGCTCCGCGTAGCGGAACAGCTTGCGGTAGGTCTCGAGAATCGGGCGGCAAAGGCAGCGCCGCCGACCCTCGGCGCCGTACTGCGTGATGCAGAAGCCCTCGCCCGTGGCACTCAGGAACAAGGGGCTGTCCGGATCAAGACGGCGGTAGGCGCTGCCGTCGGCGATGCCATGGCCTCGAGCCACTCGTTCCGCGAGATAGGCGCCATGGGCGCAGCGCTATCTCATGCCGCGCGCCCTCTACTTCCGATCCGATTCGCTCGAAGCGTAGCGCGAGAAGACCGTGGTCGTGCCATCTGCGCCAACCAGGAGCACGTCGTAGGCCTCCCTCTGTTTGCCGTACTTCGGGCCGTCCATGCCAGGCGAACCCACCGGCATGCCGGGCACCGCCAGCCCCACGGCGTCGGTGCGCAGCTTGATGACCCGGTGCACGTCAGCGGCCGGAACGTGGCCTTCGATCACGAAGCCACGCACGACCGCCGTGTGGCATGCGCCCACCGATTCCGGCATCTTCAGCCGCCGACGTGCCTCTTTGTTGCCTTCGTTATGTACCCGCACGACGACGAAGCCGTTCTTCTCCATGTGGTCCAACCAATCCTGGCAGCAATCGCATCGGGCACCCTTCCACACTTGCATTCCGATAGGCGAATCCTGCGCCTGTGTGACTAGCGGCGAGGCCAGGGCCAGCGACAGAACCGAACGTCTCGTCAAAAACACGTTTCGATTGACGCTCATCCGATCCATTTGTCGTCCCTTTCGTGGCGCCCCGGGGCTCGGGCGGTGCTTCTCATCTTACCGATCGAGGTTGGCCTATAGGCGGTCACGGCGCAACAGAAGGTACACGGCCGACGGGCACCAGCACGAACAACAGTGCCAAGGCCGGAGCGACAGCGGCAGAAGACGGCGTCAGGTCCGGTGCCGGCTGCGCCGCTTCGCGTTGGCAGTACTCGGCACAGAGCGCTGGCTGGTCGGGATCCATGCCGGCGCCCGGCGTCATCACTCCTTCCTCGCACGGCATGGGAGCGCTGGCGAGGGCGGCCGCTTCTACCGGACAGGCATAGGCCGCGCGAGCCATCTGCGCGAACAGCTGGCAAGCAGCGGCCAAGGCTGCGGGCCATCGTCGTGTGGATGCCGTCCGCGTCATGTGTCTAGGCTAGCCGATGGCCAGCACAGCGGCTGCTGGTTGCCAACGCCGCGCGGCGGTTGCGGGTCGCTCAGGCGCCCCTTCGAGCTAAACCCACCAGGTACTCCGTCACCACCAACGAGCGTTCGTTCGTCCCCGCCATCGAGCCAGTGGTCAGCCAGCTGCCGTCGACACCGATCGAAGGTGTGCCTTCGATCTTGTACCCAGTGGCCAGCGCGGTGGCTTGCTTCGCTTTGGTGGCAACCGCGAAGGAGTTGAGCGCGTCCAGGAAGCGGGTCCGGTCAACGCCGTTCCTTGCCGCGAAGTCGGCGATCTCCTCGGCTTTCTCCAGGCGCTGGCGCTCAGCGTGAAGGGCCGCGAAAACCTTGCGGTGCAGCTGCTCGACCAGACCGAGCGTTTCGATCGCGAAATACACCTTCTGGTGCATCACGAACGGGACTTCGCGGAAGGCAACCGGTATGCGACGGAACAGCACGTCGGAGGGCAGCTTCTTCTGCCAGGCGTCGATCGCCGGTTCGAATGCGTTGCAGTGCGAGCAACCGTAGGCGAAGAACTCAAGCACCTCGACCTGCTTAGGATCGCGGGTAGGCTGACGCGGCGAGATCGTCACGAAGTGCTTGCCCTCCGTGAATCTCTCCTGCGCAGCGGCGAGCAACGGCGAGGTGGCAAGCGAAGCGGCGGCGATCTTGACGAAATGGCGGCGATCCATGATGAACAACAGAAGTTCGGTGAACCGACATTCTTGAGCCTGCACCAACTACAGAGTCAAGTGCCCCAACATGGACGGACCCTGTCTGACGGGCCCATCGCTCTCGCTGCGCCGCCGTAGCAGCGCCGCCGCCTCGACCTCAAGGGCGCACGCGATCGATCACGACAGCGAGCTCGCCGTGCGGCGGCGCCGGCACGTCTCGCGCTTCAAGGTCACCGGAATCGGGTGCGGCAGTGCCCGAACGTGAAATGCGCGCGGCGACGACGACGCGGCTCGCCGTCGACAGCTTCGCCTGCGGCGTCATCGCCAGTGAATCGTCGAGCTGCACCTGGATCGGCGCTTTCGGCGCTGACGACAGCGTCTGACGCGACACGGCCAGCGGCACCCGTGGGCCTTCTGCGGCACGCGCGAAAACGAACAGCGTGTCGCCGCTATGCACTTTGGCGGCGAGTTCAGGCGCGACGGTGACGGTGACGCGCAGCGCGCCGCGGTCGGCGGCGGCCGCGGCCGGTGCCGCCGGCGCTCTTGACGCGGACTGTTCTGCCAGCGGTGGCAAGCCCTTGGCCGCACGAGCACGGTCGATCGCTGTATCGAGGTCTTGAACCATCGGCGTGTCCGGCGGCAGGCGCGCACGCAGTCGCGTCCAGTGCGCGAGCGCGGCGTCATGGTCCTTCCGCGCCATCGCCGCCGCACCAGCCAAGGCCAATGCCTTGCCGTGGTCGGGATCGATCGCGAGCGCGCGCTGCAGCAGCGTCTCCGGCTCACCGGCGAGGTTGCGGCCCTGCACGCGCGCGAGCGCGTCGGCATAGTCGACGAGCAGACCGGCATCGTTGTCGCGGTGCCGCAGCGCTTGCGCGAATGCGTCGCGCGCGGGCTCGGCCCGATCGAGCTGCAGCAGCGATCTACCAAGCAGCGCCCAGCCCTCGACGTTGTCCGGCTCGGCCTTCAAGCGCTCAGCCAGGGTTTGCAGCGCGGCCTCCATGTCGACCGGCAAGGCTGGCATCGCTGGCGTCGGCGCGGCGCTGCCGGCAACAACGGCGGGGTTCAGTGCGTCGCGGCTGCCCAGATGCGCATACAGCACCGTGGCCGCGAGCGGCAACGCGAGCGCCAGCGCAATCGCGCTCTTGCGGCCAAGCGTGGCGCGCGGCGCAGTCGAAGGCACGGCGGTCTCGTCGAGTACGCGCCGCTCGAGCTCGGCGCGCGCCGCGGCATGCTGCGGTGTGTCGAGGCTGCCGGCGGCCAGTTCGTCGTCGAGCTCGCGCAACTGCGCGCGAAGGATGTGCAGATTGCTCTGCACAGAGTCGTCGGCCAGTGGCGCAGCACTGCCGCCGCGCAACAGCGACCGTAGCAGCACCCCGAGTGCCATGACGACGAGCAGCGCCGCAACGACGACAAACGCCGCGAGTTGACCGGTCATCGCGGCGGCTCCCCATCCTCGCCCAGAAGCTTGCGTGCGCGCTCGTGCTCGGCCTCGGTCAGCGGCGCGGGCAGGGTCAGCGCGCGGCGTTGCCGCAGCACGCGTGCCAGCACGAACGCCATCACCGCCAGCATCACGAACGGCCCGGCCCACAGCAGCCAGGTCGTCGGCTTGACCGGCGGGGTGTAGAGCACAAAGTCGCCGTAGCGCTGCACCATGAAGTCGAGGATCTCGCGCTCGCTGCGGCCGGCGCGCAACTGCTCGCGCACCTGGTTGCGCAGGTCTTTGGCCAGGCCGGCGTTGGACGCGGCGATGGTTTCGTTTTGGCAGACCAAGCAGCGCAGGTTGGCGGCGACGGCCTGCACGCGCGCCTCGAGCGCCGGGTCGGCGGCCAAGGGGCGGGCTTCCTGGGCGTGTATCGATGCCGCCGCGAACACCGCGACCAAGCTGACGAATGAGCCAGCCAGCGAGCGCGTCGAGCCGGCCAAGAGTCCGGTGACGAAAAATCCAATGGTCATGCGCTGGCTGAGCGAGCGCCGCCGGCGGACGCACCTTCGTTCTGATGCTGCCTGCTCGTCACGCGATAGCGACGGTCCGCCACCGCGAGCAACCCGCCCAAGGCCATCAGCACGCAACCGCCCCAGATCCAGTTGACGAAGGGCTTGACGTACAGCCGCACGACCCAGGCACGGCCGTCGTCGAGCGGCTCCCCCATCGAGACATAGAGGTCGCGCGTGACGCCGCGGTCGATCGCCACTTCGGTCGTCGGACTGCGACTCACGCTGTAGAGGCGCTTGTCGGGGTACAGCTTGTCGACCAGCCGGCCGTCCTTCGACACTTCGAAGGTCGCCTGTACCGCCTGGTAGTTCGGGCCGGGCAACTCGCGCAAGCCGACGAGCTTGAAGTCGTAGCCGCCGACGCGCGCCGTGCTGCCCACCTCCATGCGCAAATCCTGCTCGGTCTGGAAGCCGCCGACGATGGTCACGCCGATCACGAACACCGCCACGCCGGCATGAGCGAGCAGCATTCCGTACCAGCTCCCGGTCTGCGTGGCGAGCCGCTGGCCCCACAGCGCCAGCGGCTGCCCCTGCACACGCAGCCACAGCGTGTTCGCGGTCGTGGCCAGGATCCATGCGGCAACGAAGAGGAAGAAGCCGATCAGCGGCGTGAACTTGCCGAGCACGAAAGGCGCGATCACTGCGGCGACAAACGCCGCCGCTGCCGCCCAGCGCAGTTGCACCGCCAACTCAGGCAGCGTCGCTTTCTTCCAGCGCGAGATCGGGCCGACGCCCATCAGGAACAGCGCCGGCACCATCAACGGTACGAACACGGCGTTGTAGTACGCCGGACCGACCGAGATCTTGCCCAGGTTGAGCGCATCAAGCGCCAGCGGGTACAGCGTGCCGAGCATCACCGCCGCGGTCGCCACCATCAGCAGCAGGTTGTTGGCCAGGAGCATGCCTTCGCGTGAGACCGGCTCGAAGGCGCCGCCGATGCCCACGCGTGGGCCGCGCCAGGCAAACAGGGCGAGCGAGCCGCCGACGACGAGCACGAGAAAGCCGAGAATGAAGACACCGCGCGTCGGGTCGGTGGCAAAGGCGTGCACCGAGGTCAGCACGCCGGAGCGAACGAGGAAGGTGCCCAGCAGGCTCAACGCGAAAGCCAGAATCGCCAGCAGCACCGTCCACATCTTGAAGCCGCCGCGCTTTTCCGTGACCGCCAGCGAGTGGATGAGCGCCGTGCCGACGAGCCACGGCATGAACGACGCGTTCTCCACAGGATCCCAGAACCACCAGCCGCCCCAGCCGAGTTCGTAGTAGGCCCAGGCGCTGCCCAGCGCGATGCCCAACGTGAGAAAGACCCACGCCACTGTAGTCCACGGGCGGGACCATCGGGCCCACGTGCTGTCGAGTCGCCCGGAGATGAGCGCGGCGATGGCGAAGGCGAAAGCGACCGAGAAACCGACGTAGCCCATGTAGAGCAACGGCGGGTGGAAGATCATCCCTGGGTCCTGAAGCAGCGGGTTGAGGTCACGCCCGTTCTCGGCCGCGGGCAGCAGCCGCTCGAACGGGTTGCTCGTGAACAGCGTGAACAGCAGAAAGCCGGTTGAGACGAGCCCCATCACCGCGATCACGCGGGCCACCATGACCGTGGGCAATTGGCGGGAGAACAGCGCCACCGCCACCGTCCAGCCTGCCAGGATCAACGTCCACAGCAGGATCGAACCCTCGTGGTTGCCCCAGGTCGCTGCCACGCGAAGCGGCAGGGGCAGCGCAGTGTTCGAGTTCTCCGCGACCAGTTGAACCGAGAAGTCGTTGTCGATGAAGGCCGAAGTCAGCGCGCCGTAGGCCAGCAGCACGAGCGCAAACTGCACCAGCGCCGCGGGCCGCGCCAGCGCTACCCAGGAGGCTTGGCCGTTGAACGAGCCCGCAAGTGGCAGCACGCTTTGCGCGAGCATCACCACCGCGAGCGCCAGGATCAATGCGAAGTGGCCGATCTCTGGAATCATTTGGGCGTGCCCTGCGCGTTGGAAGTCAACGCGGAGGAGTCTCGGGCCTAAAGTGGGTACAGAGTCAAGCGCCGCGACGACCAGTTCTGTGCGCTGGGGTCAGACCTTTCGTTGAGCGATTTGCCGCGCGCTTGCGATCGACTCCGCCAGATCAGCCGGAATGGGTAGGGGCTTGGCCGGGCTCACGTTGGAGCCGGCGGTGTTGCCGGTGGGCACCAAATCGAACGGCGATCTCGTCGCCGCACCGACGATGCGGAGCAACTGGCCGCGGCCACTTCGCGAGGAACGCGGGTGCGCAGCGCCCAAGCCAGCATGCTTAGATGAACGCGGACGTGATGGAGTGTCGATGATTGGCCCAGAACATAGGCCCGTTCAAGATGAAGGAAACTGCTCGCGCGCTCGCCTCTGCGCAGGGCGCACCAAGCCTCGGTCAGCTCGGCGCTGACGTACGGGCGGATTGTCTGGTTGAAGGACGGCATCGACTGTCTCCTCATTCATGCACGGTCCGCGTGGGGTGGGTCCGGGAGGAACGGGTACACGAGTTGTTCACGGTAGCGGTGTGGGGCCGGGTCGCCCTCGATGCCGATCGGCCCGAGCAGCGCACTGGGTCGATGGAACGTGCCGAACCAGTGATCCCACAACATCCAGAACTCGCCGAAGTTCACCTGGGCATCCGCAAAGCGCTCCCGGTGGTGCCAGCGGTGGACTTCCGCGACACCGACGAGGTAGCGTAGCGGCCCCAACCGGTAATCGAGATTCGCATGCTGGAACGCTAAGTGGACGGCGAGGATCACGAACCACCCGCCCACTACGTCCGCGGGCGTGCCGAGCACGCCGAGCGCCACCAGCCCGGGACCGGCCATCAGCACCGCGTGGACCGGATGCCGACGCTCCCCGTTCAGCCAATAGAGCCGCCGCGATGAGTGGTGGATGCTGTGCAGCCGCCACAGAAAGCCGTAACGGTGGCTCATTCGGTGCACGGCGTACAGCGACAGGTCCAGCGGCACCCCTGCCAAGAACACCTGTGCGAGGAAGGGCCAGTCGCTGGGCCACCACACGCCCTCCCAGCCCACCCAGCCGCGCAAGAAGACGAAGCCGAGCACCGCCGCGTGCATGACCAGGAGATTGACAACTGCGTGGGCAACGTCGGCCGGAAAGTCGCGGTCCGGCGCCTGCCAGCGCGGATTGAACGGGAACCAGCGCTCGAGCAGTGCCACGGCCGCCAGCCCGCAGGCCACCAGCCCAGCCAGCCACGCCAGAGGCATGCTCCGGGACGGCGCCCACGCGACGCCGCTGATCACCAACGCCATCACTGCCGGAAAGGTCCCGTACCGGACCAGAGAAGGTACTGTCATCGCAACTCCGTACTTGTTGACCTCAGTGTTGCGAAGCGCTCACGGGCGCGCTTGAACAAACGTGCTGTTGGCCGAGAAAGTCGAGAGCTTGACTCTGTACTGGTTGCAGGGTTTTCAATACGCACTGGGATATGGTCTGCCGTCTGCAGGCGATTGAGGGAACCGAATGAGCGACGACGAAACACACGACCTCGACGCCAGCCAGGCCGCTGATCGCCGCATCCTGTGGCTGGTGCTGCTGATCAATGTCGGCCAATGCCTGGTTGGCGCGGTTGTGGGCCTCTGGGCGGCGTCCACCGCAGTGATCGGCGCCGCGCTCGACAACCTGGCTGACGCGTCGGTCTACGGGGTCAGCCTCTACGCGGTCGGCCGCGCGGCGTCGATCAAGGTGCGGGCCGCCCGCCTGTCAGGATGGCTCCTCATCGGGCTGGCAGCGATGCTGGCAGTGGAGGTGCTGCGCCGCTTTTTTGGCGGCGAAGCGCCGGTGGGCCCCGCCATGATGGCCATGGCTGCCATCAACGCCGCGCTGAACATAGTCTGCCTGCGCCTGCTCAAGCGTCACCGCGCGGAAGACGTGAACTTCAAGGCATCTGCCATCTTTACCAATAACGATTCGATCGTGAACCTGGCGATCGTGCTATCGGGCGCGCTCGTGATGTGGTGGGGCTCGAACCTGCCGGACCTCGTCCTCGGCCTGATGGTGGCCGGCATCGCCGGCAACGGCGGCCGAGAGATCCTGGCCGAGGCCCGCGAGGCCGCGGAAAAGGCGAACTCCGAAACGACCTGACCCTCGCACGGACCCGGCAACCCGAGTCGCGCTTGACCCCGTACCCACTACAGGCCGTCAAATCGGCGTATAGCAAAGGTGAAACGTGCAAACCAACCACCCTCATGACACAGGTGCGCCACCACGCGCCGACGATCGCGATCCCACGTCCCCGCTGACTTTGCAAAGGTCGGCCTTCCGCATCGCCAACATGGACTGCCGCAACGAGGAAGCGGCGATCCGGTCCCGGTTGTCCCAAGTTTCCCAGGTCGGGTCGCTCTCGTTCGACCTGCCCGCTCGGCGACTTCTGGTCGAACACCAGTTGCCCGATCCCCAACCACTGCTTCAAGCCTTGACCGAGATCGGCATGTCTGCGTCGTTGGAAGCTGACGGCCCAGGCGCGGACGGCGCCGCATGCGGATCCGCGTGTTCTTCGGCCTGTAGCGGCAGCAAGAGCGTGCCGTCGACCGACGTCTTCACCATCCCCGACATGGACTGCCGCAACGAAGAGGCGGCCATCCGTGCCCGTCTCGAGCCGCTGGACGGGGTGAACTCGCTGGCATTCGACCTGCGCGCGCACCGGCTGTCGGTCGTGCACACCTTGCCGTCAGTTGATCCGATCCTGCAGGAGTTGCAGGCGATCGGGATGCCGGCGCACCTTGGCGACGCGATGAAGGCGGCACCACCCGCGAGACCCGACGCGGACGCCAGCTGCGGCCCCTGCGGCAAGCCCGAGATATCGCTGGCGCAGGCGGAGAGCGGCAACACCACACAGTTCCTGATTACGAACATGGACTGCCCGACGGAGGAAGCGCTGATCCGCAAGCGCCTGGGCAAGGTCGACGCGATCGACCGACTCGACTTCGACCTGATGAACCGCCGCCTGGCCGTGCAGCACCGCCTGGGCGATCCGGCACCCGTGCTCGATGCGCTGCGCGAGATCGGCATGAAAGCTACCGTTGAGCGCGAGGCCGGGGCGAGCCCCCAGGGACAGGCGACCTACCTGATCGAGAAGATGGACTGCCCCACGGAGGAGGCGCTGCTGCGCAAGGCCCTCGAGGGCCTGCCCGGCGTCGCAGCGCTGCAGTTCGACCTGATGAGCCGCACGCTGACCGTCAGCCACTCGCTGCACGACGTGTCGCCGATCACCGCGGCGATCGAGCGCCTTGGCATGGCGCCGGTCCTGCGGGACAGCAGCCAGCCCGTGCCGGCGGTGACCCGCGAGTTCGGTAGCGGCATCTCGAAGAGCCAGTGGCTGCGCATGGCGGCCGCGGGCGTGCTGGCGATCGGAGCCGAAGTGATGGCGTTCTCCGGCATGGGCGAATCGTCGCTGCCGGTGGTGGGCGCCTCGCTCGCGGCCATCGCTCTGGGCGGGATCGAGACGCTAAAGAAGGGCTGGATCGCGCTGCGCACGCGGTCGCTCAACATGAACCTGCTGATGACGGTCGCCGTCATCGGCGCCGCGCTGATCGGCCAATGGCCGGAGGCCGCGGTGGTGATCTGGCTGTTCGGCATCGCCGAAATGATCGAGGCGCTGAGCCTGGACCGCGCCCGCAACGCGATCCGCAAGCTGATGGACCTGGCGCCGGAAACGGCACTCGTGAAACAGGCCGACGGACGCTGGGACGAGGTCAAGGCGGAGACAGTGCCGCTCGGCGCCCTGGTCCGCGTGCGGCCCGGCGAACGCATCGCGCTCGACGGCGTGGTCGTCTCCGGTGCCTCGGCGGTCAACCAGGCGCCCATCACCGGCGAAAGCATGCCGGTGGAGAAGAACCCGGGCGACACGGTCTTTGCCGGCACGATCAACGAGCGCGGCACGCTCGAGTTCGAAGTGCGCTCGCGCAAGGGCGAGACCACGCTTGACCGCATCGCCCGCTCGGTGCAGGACGCGCAGGGCCAGCGCGCGCCGACGCAGCGCTTCGTGGACCGCTTCGCCAGCGTCTACACACCCGTCGTCTTCGCGCTGGCGATCGGCATCGCCGTGATCCCGCCGCTGTTCTTCGGCGGCGCCTGGTTCGATTGGGTCTACAAGGCGCTGGTGATGCTGGTGATCGCGTGCCCCTGCGCGCTGGTGATCTCGACGCCGGTCACCGTGGTCAGCGGCCTGGCCGCAGCGGCACGGCGCGGCATCCTCGTCAAGGGTGGCCTGTACCTGGAACAGGGGCGCATGCTGCGCGCGGTGGCGCTGGACAAGACCGGCACATTGACACACGGCCGACCGGCACTGACCGAGACGGTGCCCGTGGCCTCGATGTCACGCGAAGAGGTTCTGCGGGTCGCAGCGAGCCTCGACGCATTGTCGGAGCACCCGGTTGCGACCGCCATCGTCAACGGCTACGGCGACCGGCCGCACGCCACCGTGCAGCGCTTCGAAGCCTTGGCCGGGCGTGGCGTCAAGGGCGACATCGACGGCCAGACCTACTACATCGGAAACCAGCGGCTGGCTACCGAACTGGGCGTTGCGAGCGAGCCGGTGCGCGCGCTGCTGGAGCAGTTCGAAGCGCAGGCCAAGACCGCCGTGGTCCTTGCCACGGGCCAGCAGGCGCTGGCCGTGCTGGCGGTGGCCGACACGGTGCGCGACAGCAGCAAGCTGGCGGTGGCCGAGCTGAAGCGTCTCGGCGTCGAGCCGGTGATGCTGACCGGCGACAACAGCAAGACGGCGCAGGCCGTGGCGGCGCAGGTCGGCATCACGGACGCGCGCGGTGACCTGCTGCCGCACGACAAGCTGGACGCCATCGAGAAGTTGGCGGCCCGGGGCGCCGTGGGCATGGTCGGCGACGGCGTCAACGACGCACCGGCGCTGGCGAAGTCGAACATCGGGTTCGCCATGGGCGCTGCCGGCACCGACACCGCGATCGAGACTGCCGACGTGGCGCTGATGCAGGACGACCTGCGCAAGCTGCCCGAGTTCATCACGCTGTCGCGCCGGGTCGGCGGCATCCTGAAGGCCAACATCGCGTTCGCCATCGGCACCAAGGCATTGTTCATGGTGCTCGCGTTCACGGGCCATGCGAGCCTGTGGCTGGCCATCCTCGCGGACATGGGCGCGAGTCTGGTCGTCGTCTTCAACGGGCTGCGCCTGCTGGGCCGTACGGCACCCACCGATGGCCGTCATGCCGACTGAGCGCGGCGTGCGCCTGGGCTTCGCGCTGGCGGGCCTGGTTCTGGCAGCCGACGTGGCGACGAAGGCCGCGATCGTCGCGTGGGTCGAGTACGGCACGGCTCACGAGTGGCTGCCGATTCTCAACATCGTGCACGTGCTCAACCGCGGCGCGGCGTTCAGCTTCCTGCACGATGCGGGCGGCTGGCAGCGCTACTTCTTCATCGCGATCGCCCTGGCTGCGTCGGTCTTCCTGGTCGTCATGATCCGGCGCCCCGGGATGTCGATGATGGAGCGGACGAGCTTCGGACTCATCCTTGGCGGCGCTTTGGCGAACATGGTCGACCGCCTCGTGCGCGGCGCCGTGGTGGATTGGATCGACGTGCACTGGGGTCCGCATCACTGGCCGGCGTTCAACATTGCGGACGTCGGCATCAGCATCGGCGCGGTGTTGATCGTGGTCCACGAGGTCTTCGGCAGGAAGCGGCTGCGCGAAGCGAATGGATGAACTCGACGCATCCAGCCGGCCGTTGTTGGTCATGGGCCGAGGTTGGGCCGTCTACGCCGGCCCGGTGGAGCCCGGCCGGCTGCACCGGCACCGGGCGACGCAGCTGGCATGGTGTTCGCACGGCACCTTGAGGCTGGAAGGCGCGTGGGGTGTGCTGGACGCCCCGGGGCACTTCCTGCCCGCCTCCGTACCGCATCGGCTCGTGGCCGCCCAGCCCTTGCGCATGGTGTTCCTCGATCCGACCGTGCTGGGGCACGAGCCTGCCCGGAGCCTCCCCGCAGGCGCGGCGTCGCTGACCGCCCTGCAGGTCGACGTCCTGGAAGACGCGCTTGACCGCTGGTTGGAAGGCGAGGACTTGGCCGGCGTGCACCAGCCGCCGGACTCTCGCACCGACGACGATCCGCGCTGGGCGACCATCCTCGCTTGGCTCGAGCAGGCGCTCGACACGTCAGTGCGCGTCGAGGACGCAGCCGAAGCGGTGGGCCTGTCGTCCTCGCGTTTCATGCACTGGTTCGCCGAAGCTTCCGGCCTCACGTTTCGCGCCTACATACGTTGGCTGCGCCTGCAACGTGCCGTGCGCACCCTCTCCGATGGGTCAACACTCACCGAAGCAGCGCACTTGGCCGGCTTCGCCGACAGCGCCCATCTGACACGCACCTTCGTCGCCACGTTTGGCGTGCGCCCGGCGCCATTGCGCGGGGCACGCATCGTTTGCGCGGACCACGTCACGCCGCCGCTCACGCCGCACGGGCTGGCACTTGTCGAAACCTCCTGAGCATCGCTCGAACTGAACATGGATGTGATGCTGTTGGCCAAGGCGATCGTGCTCGGCATCGTGGAAGGTCTGACCGAGTTCCTTCCAATCTCTTCGACCGGTCATCTGATCCTCGCGTCGTCGTTGCTGCGCTTTGATCACCATGCCGCGCAGGTGTTCGAGATCACGATTCAGGCCGGCGCCATGCTCGCGGTCGTCTGGCACTACCGGACGCCGTTGGCGGCCACAGTTCTCGGCCTCACCTCCGATCCGGCGCGTCAACGGTTCGCGCTGAACTTGTTGGTGGCCTTCGTGCCCGCGGCGATGCTCGGTCTGCTGTCCGGTTCGTTCATCAAGGCCCACCTGTTCAACCCCACCACAGTCGCCGTCGCGTTCCTGCTCGGAGGCGTGGTGATCCTGCTGGTCGAGCGTTCGCAGCGAAAGCGTTCTCCGGGCACCTGTCGCCGCCCGGATATCGGCACGGTGGACGATCTGACTCCGAAAGACGCGCTGCGCATCGGTCTAGTCCAATGTGCGGCACTGGTTCCGGGCACCAGCCGATCGGGAGCGACGATCATCGGTTCGATGATGCTCGGGCTGCCGAGGCACGTGGCCACCGAGTTCAGCTTCTACCTCGGCATCCCCACCCTGTTCGCGGCGGCTGCCTACTCGACATGGCAGCACCGCGGCGCGCTGAGGATCGAGGACGCGCCGCTGTTCGCCACGGGTACCGTGGTGGCCTTTGTCAGTGCGCTCACGTGCATCCGCTGGCTCATCCGTTATGTCTCGACGCACGACTTCAGCCCCTTCGGCTGGTACCGGATTGCCTTCGGTGCGCTGATCCTGCTGAGCTCGGGCACCGGCTGGATGTCCTGGCCTGCCTGATGTGGACGCTTGCCAGCACGAGTTCCAGACGGGCATGGTGTTGCTCGCAGCAGCGGGCCGTCGCGCAGCGCATGTTGTGCGTCCGGCACGCAGGGCAGAACGCTTTACCAACAAACTCTTTCGCCGCCAGGAGGCCGAATGTCAGTGACGCGTACGTTTGTAATTGCACTTGGTTTCTGTGCGCTGATGGCTGCGTCCGGCGCCGGGGCGCAGGAAGTCGGAAGCAGCGCGCCCGCCTTCGAGCTGCCCACCGACGACAAGCCGGTCCGTCTGGCCGACCTGAAGGGTCAAGTCGTGTACGTCGACTTTTGGGCCTCATGGTGCGTACCGTGCAAGTTGTCGTTCCCGTTCATGAACGAAATGCATTCCAAGTACCGTTCGTCGGGCTTGACGATCGTCGCGATTTCGCTCGACCGCAAACGCGAGGATGCCGACAGGTTCCTGAGGTCGACGCCCGCCAAGTTCCTCATCGCATACGACCCGGAAAACAAGGTCGCGCAGTCGTACCAGCCGAAGGGCATGCCAACGTCCTACCTGATCGGGACCGACGGCAAGGTCCGCGCCGTTCACGTTGGCTTTCGCCAGGACGATCGTGAAAAGATCGAAAAGGAGATTCGGGCGGCCCTTGGTGTTGCTCGCAGATAGGCAGCGGCTAATGAACGCGCGTCGTGCGGTCCTCGCTGCGTCTTCGCCAGTGGGGCCGACCGGAGCTGCCGGCAGCCTGTCACTGCCTCCCGTCGACGTCGGACATGAACGCTCGGCGCGCGATCCACTTCACTGGTTGAGCTTGCTCAGCGTCGGCAGGATCGTCTCCGTCAGCGTCTGCGGCGTGATCGGTCCGATCTGCTTGTGGCGGATGACGCCTTGCTTGTCGATCAGATAGGTTTCAGGCACGCCGTAGACGCCGTAGTCGATGCCGACGCGGCCTTCGGCATCGACAGCGATCTTCGCGTAGGGGTCGCCGTGCTTGCGCAGCCAGCCCTTGGCATCCTCCGGCCGGTCCTTGTAGTTGAGCCCGATCACCGTGATGCCGGGCTGCCTGGCCAGCTGCGTCACATACGGGTGCTCCGCCAGGCAGGGCGTGCACCACGACGCGAAGACATTGAGCACCCAGACCCGACCCTTCATCTGCTCGGCCGTGAGCCTCGCCGCCGGGTCGTGCAACTGCGGCAGGTCGAACGCCGGTGCCGGCTTGTCGACGAGCGGCGAAGGCACCTCACGCGGATTGCGCTGCAGACCCACGGCGAGGAAGCCGGCCATCACCACGAAAGTGAACAGCGGAACGAGGTACCGCTTCATTGCGGCAGGCCCGAGAGGGCGGAGGTCAGCTCGGCGCTGGTCAGCAGCTCGGACAGCACCTGCGGAGGCTTGCCAGGCGAGTACAGCACGTACAACGGCACGCCGGTCCTGCCGAAGCTGGCCAGCGCCGCCGTGATGCTCGCGTCGCGCCGGGTCCAGTCGGCGCGCAACAGCGCGACGTTCCGCGCCTGAAACGACGCCAGTACGGCCGGGTCGGAAAGCGTCATCTTCTTGTTGTACTGGCAGGTGACGCACCACGCCGCCGTGAAGTCGACGAACACCGGCCTGCCCGTGGCCAGGATCGAGTCGACCTTGCCGGCGTTCCAGGCTTCCCAGCCAGCGACTTGAGCGTCTACCTGCGGAACGACCACGCCTGCCTGGATCTCGCGAAACGCCAGCGTCGCCGTCGATGCGAGGGCTGCCACGGCGAGCAGCCCGACGCTCGCGCGCGCGGTGCCGCGCAGACTTGCCGCCCACGCCAGTAGGCTCGTCGCGACCAGCAGCGCCAAGGTGGCGATCAGCGCATCGACGCCGGTCTGCTTGCCCAGCACCCAGAGCAGCCACACGACGGTGGCGAACATCGGGAATGCCAGCAGCCGCTGGAACGTGTCCATCCAGGCGCCTGGCCGGGGCAGCAGCCTTGCCGCCGCCGGCGTCCAACTGGCAACTAGATAGGGCATCGCCATCCCGAACCCCAGAGCGGCGAAAGTGGCGAGAGCTTGCGGGGTGGGCATGGCAACTGCGAAGCCCAGTGCCGCCCCCATGAACGGCGCCGTGCACGGCGACGCGACTGCCACGGCCAGGACGCCGGAGAGGAACGCGTTGACCGACCGGTGACGGGCCTGATACGCCAGCCATGACGCCGGCAGCAAGCGCCCGAAGGTGACCACGCCCGCCAGGTTCAAGCCGATGATCGTGAACAGCACTGCCAACGCGGCTACCGTAGGCGGGCTCTGGAGTTGGAAGCCCCAGCCGACCTGCTCGCCGGCCGCGCGCAGCGCGACGAGCAGACCACCGAGTGCGACGAAGGACAAGATGACGCCCGCCGCATAGGCCACGCCATCAAAGCGCCGTCCCGTTGCATCCTGGCCATGCCGGGCGAAGCCGAACACCTTGATCGCGAGCACGGGAAACACGCAAGGCATCAGGTTGAGGATGAGCCCCCCCAGGAACGCTCCGAGGAGCGCCAGGCCGAAGGTCAGGCGCGGCCCCCCGGGCTGCGGCGCGACCTCGGCTTCGCCAAGCGCAGGTGCTGCGGTGCTGCCCGCGTTCGGCGTCACCGCGGGCCAGACACCGGAGACCCTGGGCTCCGTGCGCCAAGCGCCTTGAGGGCTGGTCAGCACGATCGGCAAGGTCTGCGGACTCTCCAGGCGTTGCGGCGACAACGGCACCCGCGCCGTCCAGTCGCCGCCGTCCCACTTCTGGGACCAGGGTGCCGAGGCATCGATGACGCCCGCTGTCTCCGGAAAGAAGTCGAGCTTCTGCCCGACGAGCGAAGCGGCCAGCCCGGTGACACGGACGACGAGCGAAGTGCTATCGATGTCGATGCGGCTGCTGCCCGTGTGCTCACGCGGTTGCGCGGCCCGGCTTGCCTCGAACGCGCCGGCGTTCGATGCATGGCTGCTGCGGGCGGCGATGCGCAAACTGAACTCACCCTCTTCGGGTATGCAAACATCGCTGCACACGAGCCATTGGGCCTTCAGCTTCACCTCGAGGTCGGAACGCGCGTAGTCGTCGAGCGAGAACTCGGGTGAGAAGCTCACCGGGGCCGGAAGCAGCACGCTGCCCGCATAGCCGTAGTTGACGAGCGGGCCCAACAGGAACTTGCTCGGCACCGGCCAGCGAATCTCGCCGGCCGTCACGCCGCGGGGAAGGCTCCACTCCAGGCGCGTCGGCAGGCCGGCGTCGCCGGGGTTAAGCCAGTACGACTTCCACCCGCGTTGATGCGTCAGCCGCAGTCCCAGCCAGACCTGCTTGTCCGGTCCTAGCCCATCCGGAGCGTGCGCCAGCAGTTCCGCGCGCGTGCGCTCGGTGGTGACGACGCTCGAGGTATCCGCAGCACTTTTGAACAGCTGAGCTTGAGCGATGGTTGCGCAGAAACCGAGGGCGATCGCGGGGATCGCGTGAAGCAGAGATCGATGTGTCATGGAGAAATGGTCCTGCGGACAAGCTTGATCGCATCCTCGCTGTCCCACTCGGCCGCGCCGGCGAGACGCCCGAGTTCGCGACCTTGCCGATCGATCAACAGGGTCGTCGGCACGCCGGCCGTTCCGAGATTGAAGCCGGCGCTCGCGGTCGGATCCTGGAAAATGCGCAGGTGACGGATGCCGACCTGCGAATAGAACGCCTTGACCTGGGCAAGGCCCTTGGCGTCATTGTCGATGGACAACGCCACCACCTCGAAATCGGGCCCGCCGAGCCGGGCTTGCAAGCGATCGAGCGAGGGCATCTCTTCCCTGCAAGGCGCACACCAGGTCGCCCAGATGTTCAGCAGCAACACCTTGCCCCGGAGGTGGTCGAGTTGCATCGGAGCACCGTTGCTGTCGACGAACGAAACGGGGGGCGTCTGCTTCGGTTGAGCGTGCAAGACGAACCGCTTCTGGCCGATGGCGGCGCTGCCCGGTCCGTCTAGGAGTCCGCGGAGGACGGCGCCTGCGGCCAGCGCGGCGACCACAACCGCGAGCACGGCCCACCGTTGGCGTCTGGTTGTCACGGCCATGCGTCCATCACTTGCGCTCGAGGGCTCCATCGTCCTTCGGCGGCATTGGGATCTCGACGTTGTCAATGTTCACCGGGGCGGTCGGCGTCTTCAGCACGATAGAAGGGAAGGCGATCAGCAGCGCCACGAGGGCCAGCTGCAGGAGCAAGAAGGGAATCGCGCCCCGGTAGATCTGCGACGTCGGCACGGCCACCGGCGTCACGCTGCGCAGGTTGTAGAGCGCGATGCCGAACGGCGGGTGCATGAACGACGTCTGCAGGTTCACCGCGAGCAGCACTGCGAGCCAGGTCATGTCGATGCCCAGCTTGAGAGCGACGGGAGCGATAAGCGGCAGGACAATGAACGCGATCTCGAAGAAGTCGAGGAAGAACGCGATGAAGAAGATCGCGATGTTGATGAAGACGAGGAATCCGAGCTGTCCCGCCGGCAGGTGCTGGAACATCGACTCGATCCACACTTGGCCGTCGATGCCTCGGAAAACGAGCGTGAAGAACGACGCGCCGAACAGCAGGAACAGCAACCCCGAACACAGCACGCCGGCCGCCATCATGGCTTGTCGCAGCCGCGCCAGATCCAGCTTGCGACGCACGAGCCCCAACACGAAGGCACCGGTCACGCCCACGGCGCCTCCCTCGCTGGGCGTGGCCCAGCCGAAGTACACCGATGCGAGCACGAGAAGAATGAGACCGATCGGAAAGCCGGCAGCGACCAGTGCCGCCCTCCCGCGCTGACCGATGGGGCGCAGGAGTTCCCGGCTCGGCAGCGGGGGCACTCGCGACGGCCACCAGCGCGCGGCGAAGAAGATGTACAGCAGGTACATCAGCACCAGCAAGGCGCTTGGCAACATCGCACCACGAAAAATGTCCATCAGCGGCACTTCGAGCTGCTCGGCGAGCACGATCAGAACCAGGCTCGGCGGCAGGATCTGCGCGAGCGTCCCTGACGCAGCCACTACGCCGGTCGCCAGGCGCGCGTCGTAGCCTTGGCGCAGCATGGCGGGCAGCGCGATCAGCCCGAGGCCGATGACGGCCGCCGAGACGAACCCCGTGAGGGCCGACAGGCTGGCGCCGACCAGGACCACGGTGTATGCCATCCCGCCACGCACGGCGGCGAGCAGTTCGTCGAGCGCGCGCAGCATGTCGGCGGCAAGCCCCGTGCGCTCGAGCAACAACCCCATGAAGACGAACAAGGGGATCGCGAGCAGGTTGTCGTTGTGGAAGAAGCCTTCGATGCGCAGCGTGCCGGCCAGCAGGAAGGCCGGCTGGAAGTGACCCCCTGCGATACCCAGCACACCGAAGACCGCCGCCACCGCGGCAACCGAGAACGCAACCGGAAACCCCAGCAGCAGCGCGACGGCGAACGCCGCGAACATCGCCGGTGCAAGCACCTCAGCCGACACGGCTTTCGTCCTCCGCGAGCAGACCCGCGCGCGTCGGTCGCGCGGCGAAACCCGACAACGCCGCGACACAGCGGATCGCTTCGGCCAGACCCTGCAGCGCCAGAAGCAGGAATCCCGCCGGGAAGAAGCCCTTGATCACCCAGGCAGGCAGATCGGACAGGTTGTCCCGGCTGGCGCGGGTTTCACTGGCAACGAGGGCATGGAGGGCCGGCGGCAGCGTTAGCCAGATGACCACGGCGCAGACCGGCAGCAGGACTCCCAGCAAGCCGATCAGGTCGACCCACAAGCGGCGGCGCTCGCCCAGCCAAGAAGACAGCACGTCCACTCGGACGTGCTGGTCGACCTGCAGCGTGTACGCAGCCATCAACATCACCGCCGCCGCGAAGAAGTGCCATTGCAGATCGAACAGCACGGGCCAGCCGATGGCGAAGAGCTTGCGCATGATGGCGTTGCCCGCGATGAGCAACGCGTTGATGAGCAGCCCCCAAGCCACCGCGGACGCGACCAGGCGCGTCATGCGATCGATCCAACCGGCCGCAACCAGCCAGTGCCTCATGAGGCATCAAAGCCATCGTGTCCGGGACTAGGTCGGATCAATCTGCTCATCCCCGCATTGGAAACCCTGCAGTGGGTTTAGAGTCAACACCGAAACGGCTCACGAACAAGGCGCGCACGAGTTTGTGCTCTGCGGCCAGTGCTGGGCGGCGCCGAGGCCAGCTCCGAGTACAAAACGGCAGAGACCGCGGAGATGACCGCCTGCCTCGCACCTGCCTTGGCCTCAGCGCGGGCCCGATGACAGAATGGATGGCACCACCAATGATGGTGCCGGCGCCCAGACGGTCAGCCGGGACAGCGCGAGCGTCTTCTTCAGCGCCATCATGGCCTCCGGCTGCGTCTGCGCGACGTCGCGTCGCCTGCGCGGCGCGCAGCGGCCAGTCGTTGCTGAAGCGACTCGCTGTACGAGCGTTCCGGCGGGGGCTTCGGCAGCGGATGCCGCTTGCGCCACCAGCGGAACAGCCGGTATGCGACAACGCCGGCGAGCACGATCGCCACCCAGATGCAGAGCATCATCATGGTGAGCCACGGTTGTGGCGTGCCCAGCTTCATGGTGTGACCCCCTCGCGGGCGCGATATCCGATATCTCCTCGCAACCGCGCCTTACGCGCCCGCCAATCCCCTTCAGTATTGGAAACCCTGCAATGGGTTTAGAGTCAACACCGAAATGGCTGAGGAGCAAGCATGAAGATCGGCGAACTGGCTCAAGCGACGGCGACCGGCGTGGAGACCATCCGCTTCTACGAGCGGGAGGAACTGTTGCCGTCCCCGGCACGGTCCTCAGGAAACTACCGCGTCTACGCGCCCGAGCATCTCGAGCGTCTGGCATTCATCCGGCAATGCAGGTCCCTGGACATGACGCTGGACGAGATCCGCGTGCTGCTGCGCTTCAAAGACGCACCACAAGCGGACTGCGACGACGTCAATGGATTGCTTGAAGCGCACATCGCGCACGTCGCTTACCGCGTCCGGGAGCTGAAGGCACTGGAGCACGGCCTCAAGCAACTCCGCGGCCAGTGCGGCCTCTCCCGACAGGCGAAAGACTGCGGGATTCTCGAAGGCCTCGCGAAGACCGTCACGACCGCACTCCAACCCACGGAGCGCCAAGCATCGCATGGATCGTCCCGGCCGCCCAGCTCGGCCCGAGAGAAGCGGCCTCGTGGGCGACTCGTCACCTCACCTTGAATCGAAGTGCGTTGCCCCGCCAACTGCCACGGCCAGTCGTGCTGACTTGCGGCCGCGCGGACTCGAGTGCCGCTCCGTAGCCCAGTTCGTTCACCAGGCTTGCCATGCTCGGCTTGGCACGCGGAACCTGCTCACGCACCGCACTGGCTGATGCCGAGCATCGGGCCGACCTGTTCCTCGTCGGCGCCGCGTCGTAGATGCAAGCGACCACCGTGCGGCGGATCGGCGGATCGACGGCGGTGTCGCCCACTCGAGCTCGGCTTAGCGAAACAGCTTGCAGTAGGTCTCGAGGATTGCGTCGCAAAACGCCGGCGACAGTCGGCGCCGTACTGAGCTCACTCCCGCAGTCACACCGCACTTGGCCGGCGCTTGACTCTGTAGCAACTTCATGCCCAAGAATTCGAGGTGACCGTCACCTCCAGCGTTCACCATGGACCGCCGCCAGTTCTCCAAAATCACTGCCGTTTCGCTTGCCGCCCCGCCTGCACTTGCTGCCGCGCGGGAGCGGCCGGTCGAACGCAAGCACTACGTTGCCGTGTTGCCGCGCCAACCCACTCTTGACCCTAAGCAGGTCGAGGTGCTCGAGTTCTTCGCCTACGGCTGCGAACACTGCCATGCATTCGAGCCGACGATCGACGCTTGGCAGAAGAAGTTGCCTGCCGACGTGCGGTTCCGACGCATCCCAGTGGCGTTCCGGGAAGGCCCCATGGTGATGCACCAGAAGCTGTTCTTCGCTATCGAAACGCTCGGCCTAGTGCAGCAACTGCACGGCAAGGTGTTCACCGCCATGCATCTCGAGCGCCGGCGCTTTCAGACGCCCGAAGATGTCGCCGACTTCGGAGCCAAGAATGGAGTCGACCCTGCAGTCTTGGTAGGCGCGCTGAACTCCTTCTCGGCTGCTACCAAGGCAAAGGAGGCCACCTTGCTGGCTACGGGGTACAAGTTCCAAGGAACGCCGTCGATCGGTGTCAATGGCCGATGGCTCACTTCCGGCTTGATGGCCGGTTCCAATGAAAAGTCGTTGGCCGTTGCCGAACACCTCATCGGTCTTGCGAAGCAGAGCGCTTAGAGCGCGTTGTCAGCGGCGACCTCGGTCAAGGGCAAGGCGCGACAGCCCCGAATGAGGAGCGCGCGCTGATCGGCTTGATCCGGAGCGGGAGCGGGAGCGGGAGCGGGAGCGGGAGCGGGAGCGGTCGAGAGCATCACAGGAACGCGTGAGACGAACTGGTTCCATCTATGTCATATCCCTTCTACGAGCGACCGCCGCCATCGTCGTCGGCATCTGGGCCGCCGTCGCTCAAGCCCACTTGCCGTGGAACGAGTCAGCTGGCCGCAGCGTCGTCACCACGGAACACACAACTTCGGATCCTCACTAGCGCCAGATTGACGGCCGCTATCTCAGCCCTCCCTAAGTAGCATCTTGTGGACCTTCGACGGGCTCGACAGGGGTCCCGTCGATGTCCGTCAGATCGCTCCGGTTGGCTTCGTCAGCTCGTCAGCAAGGCCTTCGTCGTGTACGTCGGCCGCAACCCGTCCAACCGCCGATAAGCAGCAGCGCCCGCGGACGCTCAGACCAGTTCCTGCACCAGGCTCGCCATGGTGGGTCGGGCTCGCGGGAACTGCTCGCGTACCGCGCTTCTTTCGCTGATGCCGAGCACGAGGCCGACCTGCTCCTCGTCGGCGCCGCGGTCGTATAGGCGAGCCACCACCGTGCGGCGGATCGACAGCGGTGTCGCCCACTCCAGCTCCGCGTAGCGGAACAGCTTGCGGTAGGTCTCGAGGATCGGGCGGCACAGGCAGCGCCGCCGACCCTCGGCGCCGTACTGCGTGATGCGGAAGCCCTCGCCCGTCGCACTCAGGAACAAGGAGCTGTCTGGATCGAGACCGCGGTAGGCGATGCCATGACCCCAAGCCACTCGCTCCGCGAGGTCTGCTGCGGGCTCTTCGCCCACTGCTCGAACGGCTTCCACTTCCTGAACTCCAAGCGATGGATTTATACGCATCAAATGACGTCCTGATAAGAACACTTCTCAGGACAGGACGGACGCGTTGGCCAGCCGCGCGGCGCGACCGCAGCACCGTTGCAGGACGAGGCCGCGCGATGCGATGAGAGCGAGAGGGCAAGTAGCGCACACCAACCGTGCCGCCAGCGCGCGCGCCGAACTACGGCACAAATCCGTCACAACCGACGGAAGCATCCGTCAGATGCGCCCAAGAAAAAAGGACTTAGCTCGCGCTAAGTCCTTGTTTTCTAACCAAGATTTTTGGTGGGCCCTGAGTGACTCGAACACTCGACCAACGGATTAAGAGTCCGCTGCTCTACCAGCTGAGCTAAGAGCCCTCGTGCATCACTTTCGCGGCACTTCCTGCATCACCAGCCGCCATGCTGCCATGGGGTTGGTGGGTTGTGCAGGATTCGAACCTGCGACCAACGGATTAAAAGTCCGCTGCTCTACCGACTGAGCTAACAACCCGGTTGAGCCCAATCAGTGTCGGGCTAACAACTCGCGTCTGCAGAGCCTCACATTATAAGCGGACTTTTTCGGGCTTGGCCAGTGCCCGCCGGATCAACTCGCCGGCTGCCACCATGCCGAAGGTGGCGGTGACCGCCACGCTCGATCCGTAACCATGGCAGTTGAGGCTGCCGTCGGCCGCGCACACCGCGTCCACTGGCGGCTGCACCGCCTCGCGCGAGAACACGCATTGCACGCCCATCGCGCCCTTGCGCACAGCCCCCGCCTTGCGCAGGCGCTGGCGCAGCGCAGCCAGCAAGGGGTCGTGCGTCACCTCGGCAAGGTCGGCCACCTCCACCCGCTCGGCCCGCTGCTTGCCACCGGCCGCACCGGCGCTGATGAACAGCGCGCGCTCGCGCAGCGCCCACTCGGCCAGCGCGAACTTCGCGCGCAGCTGGTCGCAGGCATCGATCACCGCGTCCACCGGCGTGGGCAGCAGCCCGGGCCAGTTGCCCGGCTCGACGAATTCATCGACCACCTGCACCGCGCAGCCGGGGTGGATGTCGGCAATGCGTGCGGCCAGCGCGGCGCCTTTTTGCATGCCCAGCGTGCTGCCCAGCGCCTGGATCTGGCGGTTGATGTTCGACTCGGCCACATGGTCCAGGTCGATCAGCACCAAGCCGGCCACGCCACAGCGCGCCAGTGCCTCGGCGGCCCAGGAGCCCACGCCGCCGAGCCCCACCACGGCCACGCGCAGCGTGCGCAGCTGCCGGTAGCCCGGCTCGCCATACAGCCGCTTGAGGCCACCGAAGCGCCGCTCCAGATCGGCCTCATCGGCCGCACCTGGCAGCGGCAACGCAGCGTTCATCCTGCAGCTCCGGCGCCTTACCTCAAGGAGGCCATGCGCTCCTTGGCCGCCTGTGCTGCCTCGGATTTGGGATACGTGCGCACCAGCTCGTCGAGCGTGCGGCGCGCGCTCTTGCTGTCCTTCATCTCGAGCTGGCAGTTGGCGATGGCCAGCAAGGCCTCTGGCGCGCGCGGATGGTCGGGCGCACCGGCCACGAAGGAACGGAAGCTCGCGATCGCCTCGCGGTATTCGCGCTTGCCGTACTGCGCATTGCCGAGCCAGAAGCGCGCGGAATCGACGAAGCCGCTGGCCGGAAAGCGCTTGATGAAGGTGGACAGCGCTTGCGCCGACGCGGCGAAGTCGCCGTTGCGCATGGGCGCCACCGCCTCGTCGTAAAGCCGCTTTTCCTCGGGGTCGGCGAGGAACTCCTTGCCGTCCACGTTGACCTTCTGCGGCTCGAGCTTGGCGATGCGCTCTTCCACGCCCTGGGCAATGTCCTTCTGGCGACGTTGCAGCTCGGCCACGTCGCGCGCCAACTGCTCGTCCTGCCCGCGCTGCTTGGCCAGTTCGGCGCGCAGCATCTCCAGCTGGTTGTTGGCATCGAGCAGGCTGCGCCGCAGTTGCTGGATCTCCTCACGCAACTGGGTGAGCTGGTCCTTCTGCTGGGCCTCCAGCTGCGTCACGCGGTTGCGCAATTCGAGGATCGCACGCCGCGCCTCGTCGTCCTCGAACAACGCGGCGCGGGTGGGGCCGGCGAACACCAGCGCAATAGCCGAGGCGGCAAGCAGCTGACGCACCAAGCCAAGCTGCCGCCGCGAATCCGGCTGCGCCGGTCCGTTGGCGGCGCCCCCTTGAGGGGGAGCGCCGAAGGCGCTACGGGGGTGGGCCATATCACCGATCCTTCAGCTCGGCACGGCGGTTCTTGGCCCAGGCCGACTCGTCGCTGCCTTGCACCGCCGGACGCTCCTTGCCGAAGCTCACCGCTTCCAGCTGGTTTTCGGCCGCGCCCAAGGTGACCATGGACTTCGCCACTGCCTCGGCACGCTTCTGCCCTAGCGCCAGGTTGTACTCGCTGCCGCCGCGCTCGTCGGTGTGGCCTTCGATCACCAGGCGCTTCTTGCGGTCACCGGCCAGGCGCTTGGCATGCGCCTCGATCACCGGCCGGAACTCGTCCTTCACCACGTAGCTGTCGAAGTCGAAGTACACCGTGCGCGCGACGCTGTCGGCGGCACCTGCCTTGTTGGCCCCCAGGTCGACGCTGGCCACCTGCGACTGGCTGGTGGCCGCGCCGCTGCCCGACTGCTGCCCCTGGTTGGGGTTGCGGGTCTCGATCTGCGCCTTGCCCCCTTCGTTGAGCGGCACGCTGGAAGAGCAGCCTCCCAGCACGGCCGCCGCCAGCAGCAGGGCCGCCGCAGAACCACGCAATGCAAACATCGTCTTTTCTCCTCGTCGGTGGGATCGATCAGCCGGGCGCCCGGTCAGCGCCCGTAAGGCCCCCAGACCGGCTCGCGCACGTCGAGCCCGCTCGACAGCAGGCGCGTCTTGATCTTGCCGTCCAGGGTGGTGGTCATCAACACATCGCGGCCGCCGGCGCGCGTGGCGTAGATCAGCAGCTTGCCGTTGGGCGCGAAGCTGGGGCTTTCGTCGTCGGTGGTGTCGGTGAGCTGCTGGGTGCTGCCCAGCGCCAGGTCGAGCGTGGTGAGCTTGAACGCATTGCCCTGCCGCGCGATGTAGGCCAGCATGCGGCCGTCCGGGCTCAGGCTGGGGCTGATGTTGTAGCTGCCCTCGAAGGTGACGCGCTCGGCGTTGCCCCCGCCGGCGGGCATGCGGTAGATCTGCGGGCCGCCGCCCCGGTCGCTGACGAAGTAGATCTGCTTGCCGTCGGGCGAGAAGCAGGGTTCGGTGTCGATCGCGTTCGTGTGCGTGATGCGGCGCGGCTCGCCACCGGCCATCGACATGAGGTACAGCTGCGACAGGCCGCCTTCGCGCGTGAGCGTCACCGCCAGCTGCGAGCTGTCGGGGCTCCAGGCCGGCGCGCTGTTGGAGCCTCGGAAGTTGGCGACCGCGCGGCGCTGGCCGCTGGAAACGTCCTGCACCCATACCACGGCCTTTTGCGTCTCGAAGGACACATAGGCCAGCTGACGGCCGTCGGGCGACCAGGCGGGCGAGATGATCGGCTCCGGGCTGGCCAGCGCAGCCTGCCCGCCTTCGCCGTCGGCGTCGGCGATGCGCAGCGTGAAGCGGCGGCCGGCGCGCGTGACGTAGGCGATGCGCGTGGAGAACACGCCCTTCTCGCCGGTGAGCTTTTCGTACACGGTGTCGGCGATGCGGTGCGCGGCCAGGCGCAGGTCGGGCACGGTCACCGCATGGGCCTGGCCGCCCAGGTCGGCGCCCTTGACCACGTCCCACAGCTTGTAGCGCACGTCGAAGCGGCCGTCGGCCAGCCGGCTCACCGAGCCGGCGACCAGCGCATCGGCCCCGCGGCCGCGCAGGTCGGGAAAAGCCGGTTGGCTGGCTTCGCTCAAGCCGCCGGGCGCGTCGACGCCGCGGAACACACCACTGCGCTCAAGGTCGGCACGCACGATCTCGGAGATCGGCTGCGAGGACTGGGCCTCGTCACGGAAGCGGGCGATCGCGATCGGCAACTGGGTGGCGCCGACGCCGCTGATCTCCACACGGAACTGCGCTGCCGCCGGCAGCCCGAGCACGGCCGACGCCGCACCCAGAAAGGCTCTTCGTTGCCACATGGGCTCTGGTGACTCCTGAAAAGGGGTTAAGTTCCGGGAGTGTCGCGCCCGCGCCGCAAACCGCATGCCGGGCGCCGCGATTGTAGGCAGGCTGTGGTGGGCCGCCCTCGATAATGCGTGTCCGCTCGCAAGGAAACCTGGGCCACCCGGTTTTCCCGCTCCCACCCGCCGTCATGCCCACGTTCCGCCAGCGTCTCGCCCGCTTCGCCCCCTACTTCGCCGCCGGCTGGGCAGGCCTGGTCATCGCCATCGTCGCCTCGGCGCTGGGTGCGCTCACCGAGCTCGGCATTGCTGCCTCGATGAAGCCGCTGATCGACAAGGGCTTCCAGGGGCAGCTGCCGCTGTGGATGGCGCCGGCGGCCATCATCGGCCTGTTCACCGTGCGCGGGCTGTCGGGCTACATCGCGGAGTGTTCGCTGGTGTGGTCGGCGCAGCTGGGCGTGCAGAAGATGCGCAAGGCGCTGTTCGGCCACCTGCTGCGCGTGCAGCCGCCGCTGTTCACCCACCACTCGGCCAGCAGCCTGACCAACATCGTGGTGTACGAGGTGCAGTCGGGCGCCCAGCAGCTCGTGTACTCGGTGCTGGTGCTGGTGAAGGACTCGCTGGTGTTCATTGCGATGGTGGGCTACCTGATCGCGGAGAACTGGCGCGTCACGCTGATCGTCGCGCTCATGGTGCCCGGCGTGGCCTTTGCGATCCGCATGATCGCGCCGCGCCTGCGCCGGCTCACGCTGCAGGGCGTGCGCGCGATCGACGATCTGGGCTACGTGGTCGAGGAGAACCTGCATGCATGGCGCGTGGTGCGACTGCACGACGCGCAGGAACAGGAACGCCAGCGCTTCGACGCGCGCAGCACCGCCGTGCGGCGGCTGCAGCTGAAGTCGGTGGCCGCCGGCGCGGCACTCTCGCCGCTGACGCAGTGGTTTGCCGCCGTTGCGGTGTCGCTGGTGATCGCCGTCTCGCTGCAGCAGGCCTCGGCCGGTGCCATGACCGTGGGCGGTTTCGTCGCCTTCGTCACCGCCATGCTCAACCTGCTGCAGCCGATCAAGCGGCTGACCGACGTGGCCACGCCCATCACGCGCGGCATGGCCGCGCTCGAGCGCGGCCTGGCGTTGCTGCACGAGGCGCCCGCCGAAAGCGGCGGCAGCTTCAAGCCCGCGCCCGGCACGCCCAGCTCGATCGAGCTGCAGGACGTGTCGCTGGTCTATCGCGAAGACCATCGACCAGCGCTCGACCGCCTCACCCTTACGGTCAAACCCGGGGAAACGGTGGCGCTGGTCGGCCCCTCGGGCGCCGGCAAGACCACGCTGATCAACCTGCTGCCGCGGTTCCTCGAGCCCACCAGCGGGCGCATCCTGCTGGCCGGGCACGAACTGAAGGAGTGGGACATCCATGCGCTGCGGCGCCAGTTCGCGCTGGTGAGCCAGGACGTGGTGCTGTTCAACGACACCGTGGCCGCCAACGTGGCGCTGGGCGACAGCATCGACGAAGCGCGCGTGCGCGAGGCCCTGAAGGGCGCCAACCTGCTGGAGTTCGTGACGGGGCTGCCGCAGGGCCTGCAGACCCCGGTGGGGCACAACGGCAACCAGCTTTCCGGTGGCCAGCGGCAGCGCCTGGCGATCGCACGCGCAATCTACAAGGACGCGCCGGTGCTCATCCTCGACGAGGCCACTTCGGCGCTCGACTCCGAATCCGAGCGCATGGTGCAGCAGGCGCTCGACCGGCTGATGCAGGGCCGCACGACGCTGGTCATCGCGCACCGACTCTCGACCATCGAACGCGCCGACCGCATCGTGGCCATGGAAGCCGGCCGCGTCGTGGAGCAAGGCACGCACGCGCAGTTGCTGGCCCAGGGTGGGCTGTATGCTCGGCTGCACGCCATGCAGTTCAGGACCTGACCATGCCCCACCCGATCAGCCGCTACCCCGTGCCCGAGTTGAAAGACCTGCCCGACGACGTGCGCCAGCGCATGCTCGAGGTGCAGGACAAAGCCGGCTTCATCCCCAACGTGTTCCTCACGCTCGCCCACCGGCCCGACGAGTTCCGCGCCTTCGTGGCCTACCACGACGCGTTGCTGCTGCGCGAGTCGGGTCTCACCAAGGGCGAAAAGGAGATGATCATCGTGGCCACCTCGGGCGCCAACCGCTGCCTGTATTGCGTGGTGGCGCACGGCGCGATCCTGCGCGTGTACGAGAAGAACCCGCTGCTGGCCGACCAGATCGCCACCAACTACCTCAAGGCCGACATCACGCCGCGGCAAAAGGCCATGCTGGCCTTCGCGCTCAAGGTGTGCAACGACTCGGCGAACATCACCGAAAGCGACTTCGACACCCTGAAGCAGCACGGCTTCAGCGAAGAAGACGTCTGGGACATCGGCGCCATCACCGCGCTGTTCGGCCTGTCGAACCGCATGGCCAACCTGGTGAGCATGCGGCCCAACGACGAGTTCTACCTGCTCGGCCGCGTGCCCCGCGACAAGCGATAAGCCGCGGCCGCTGCTATTCTGCGGCGTCCACCCTGCCGAGATGGGAGACGCCAATGTCCGAGGGCTCGCACCTGTTCGTCCAACGCATCGACACGCCTGAGGAACGCCGGCGCGAGCTCGCGTCGGGCCTGCTCGAACCCGAGGCGCGCACCGCACCCAAGTTCTTCTACGACGCGCAGGGCAGCGCCCTGTACGAGGCGATCTGCGCGCTCGAGGAGTACTACCTCCCCCGCCTGGAAACCGCGCTGTTCGACCGCCACCAGCACGAGATCGCCGCCACCCTGCCGCGCGAGACGCAGTTCGTCGACCTGGGCTGCGGCGACGGCGCCAAGGCAGCGCGCTGGATCGAGGCGCTGGCCGTGCGCCGCTACATCGGCGTGGACATCGCCGAGCCGTGGTTGCGCGCCACCCTGCAGCGCGGCCGCCAGCGCTTCCCGTCCGTGGGCTTCGACGGCGTGGTCACCGACTTCACGCGCGGGCTGGCGCTGCAGTCGGTGCTGCGGCCGGACCAGCCCTGCGTGTTCTTCTACCCCGGCTCCTCGATCGGCAACTTCGGTCCTGCTGAAGCGGTGCGGCTGCTGCGTGAGATCCGCCAACACCTGCAGTCGGGCGACCGCCTGCTGATCGCGGCCGACGCGCCCAAGGAGCGCGCGACACTGGTCGCGGCCTACGACGACGCGCTGGGCGTCACCGCTGCCTTCAACCGCAACGTGCTGCGCGTGGCCAACCGCGAGCTGGGCGGCGACTTCGAGCCCCGGGCCTTTGCGCACCGCGCGGTCTTCAACGAAACCGAAAGCCGCATCGAGATGCACCTGGTCGCCCAACGGCCCATGCAGGTGCGCCTGGGCGAATTCGGCGAACGCCGCTTCGAAGCCGGCGAACCCATCGTCACCGAGCACTCGTACAAGTACAAACCCGACCGCTTCATGTCCCTGCTGGCCGAAGCCGGCTTCGGCGACGTGCGTCACTGGAGCGACGAGCGGCGGGGGTACGGCATCTACGTCGCCAGCCCCACGATCCCCGCCCGTTGATCCCACCGCCCCACCGCAGCGGGCGTCCCTCTGGGACAGGCCGCGACAGCGGCCAGGGGCGCGCGCTGCGCTCCCCTTCGGGGTGAAATGGAGCCCCACCCCCTGCCCGCCCCCAGGGGGCGGGAGTCCCTCTGGGACAGGCCGCGACAGCGGCCAGGGGAGCGCGCGGCGCTCCCCTTCGGGGTGAAATGGAGCCCCACCCCTGCCCGCCCCAGGGGGCGGGAGTCCCTCTGGGACA
>JBFLWE010000073.1:0-31500 GCA_040758375.1 Pseudomonadota bacterium | reverse complement strand
CATGCGGGCGCAGGCCCCATTCGCGGTGTCCTGATCGTCGCCCCCGCTAGGCTCGTGTTGACGAGGCAATGGCGACGGCACTCGGTGGCGCCCCGCGAGCGTGGGCCGGAGAACGCATGCCCGTGCCCCCACCCGGCGCTCGGCCTCACCCGCCTGCCGCTGCAAGCGTCCGAGCCTGCTTGCGATGCCGTGAAATAGTGGTGTACGGTCCGCGCTCCGGAACTGAAGCCCCGCGCACAGCCGACGATACTGCGGCACAGCGCTTCGTATGAACACGCGTGCCCGCCTCAACCTCTACCTCGGCCTGACCTTCCTGCTGGTGTTCTGCACCAGCAGCGCCCTGCTGTACCGCTCGCTGATGAACGGCGCGCTGAACGAGGTGCGGCGCGAGTCGATGCTGCGCATGGAGATGGCGCTGGCGGTGCGGCAATACACCATCGAGGACGTGCGCCCGCTGCTGCAACGCCTGGGCCACGTCTACCTGCCGCCCGCCATACCGGCCTATGCGGCCAACCGATCGATGGCGCTGCTCGAGCGCGACCAGCCGCTGTACCGCTACCAGGAGGTGGCGCTGAACCCGATGAACGAGGCCAACCGCGCTTCGGCCTGGCAGGTGGACGCGATCGAGACCTTTCGCGCCGAGCCGCAGCGCACCGAACTCACGGTGTTCACCGAGGGGCCGAAGGGCCAGGTCATGCACGTGCTGCGACCGGTTCGTCCCACGCCCGACTGCATGAACTGCCACGGCCCGGCCAGCGGCGCCCCACCCGACATCCTGCAGCGCTACCGCGGCAACGGCCTGGGCTGGACCGTGGGCGACACGGTGGGCGCGCAGGTGGTGTCGGTGCCCACCGGCCATGCCGTGAGCCAGGCGCGCACCACCTGGTGGTGGCACGTGGCCGCCACGCTCACGGTGTTCGGTGCGCTGTTCATCGTGCTCAACCGCATGCTCAGCCGCACGGTCATCGCCCCCATCGAGACGCGCAGCAGCGCCTGGCGTGAGCTGGCTTCGAAAGACCCGCTCACCGGCGCGCTGAACCGCCGCAGCTTCGACGAGCAGGCGCAGGCGCTGATCCGGGCCTGCAGCGACAGCGGCGCGCCGCTGTCGCTGGTGGCGGTGGACATCGACCACTTCAAGCGCATCAACGACCAGCACGGACACCCGGTGGGCGACGCAGTGCTGAAGGAGTTTGCGCAACGCGTGCTGCAAACCTCGAAGCGGCGCGACTGCCTGTACCGCCTGGGCGGCGAGGAGTTCGCACTGCTGCTGCCCCACACCGGCCTGGAAGCGGCCGTGGCCTTCGCCGAGGTGCTGCGCCGCTCGCTGGAGCGCACGCCCTTCAGCGGCGTGGGCCACCTGAGCGCGAGCTTCGGCGTGGCCCAGCTGCTGCCGGGCGATACGCTGGAGGGCCTGATGCGCCGCGCCGACGAGGCGCTGTACAGGGCCAAGGCCGCGGGGCGCAACCGGGTGGAGTGCGGCACGGCCACCGCATAGGCGCGGCTTCTATCATGCGCGCATGCCGTTGAACTGCTGCCGCCGGCGCCCCGCTTCATGACGGGCTTCAGCCGCGAACTGATCTACATCGCCCTCGTCTTCTGCCTGATGGTGGTGCCGCGCGTGCTGCAGCGCTGGCGCCTGCCCGCGCCGCTGACCTGCTTCGCGCTGGGCATGCTGGCCGCCGCCCTGGTGGCCGACGGCGGTGGCGACAGCACGCTGGCGCTGCTGGCCACGCTGGGCATCTCGTCGCTGTTCCTGTTCGCGGGGCTCGAAATCGACCTGCAAGGCCTGCGGCGCGGCCTGTGGCCGCTGCTGGCCCACCTGGGCCTGCGCACGCTGACGCTGGGCGCGGTGGCCTGGGGCACGATGGGCGCGCTCGACATGGGTTGGCAGAGCGCGCTGCTGCTCGCGCTGGCGGTGCTCACGCCGTCCACCGGGTTCATCCTCGAATCGCTGCCGCGGCTGGGGCTGGACCGCGAAGAAGCCTTCTGGGTCACCACCAAGGCGGTGGGCGGCGAACTGCTCGCGCTGGCGGCGCTGTTTGTCGCGCTGCAGTCCGACTCGGCGGCGCGCCTGGCCTGGTCGAGCATGGCGCTGCTGGCCATGCTGGTGGGCCTGCCGCTGCTGTTCATGGGGCTGATGCGCTACGTGGTGCCGCACGCCAGGGGTTCCGAGTTCTCGCTGCTGGTGATGGTGGGCCTGATCGCGGCCTACCTGACCAAGCAGCTTGGGGTGTACTACCTGGTGGGCGCCTTCGTCGCCGGGCTGGTGGCGCGGCTGCTGCACGAGCGCATTCCGGCGCTGGCCTCCGACGACAACCTGCACGCCGTGAAGCTGTTCGCTTCCTTCTTCGTGCCCTTCTACTTCTTCCATCGGGGCATGCACGTGCCGCCGGGCGCGCTGCAATGGACGGCGCTGGGGCTGGGCCTGGCGCTCACCGCCGTGGTGCTGCCGCTGCGCGTGGGCATGGTGTGGCTGCAGCGCCGCGTGCTGTTCCACGAGGACTCGCGCAGCAGCAGCCGGGTGGCGCTGGCGCTCGCGCCCACGCTGATCTTCACCTTGGTGCTGGCGACCATCCTGCGCGAGCGCTACGGCCTGCCCGACACCTGGTACGGCGCGCTGCTGGTCTATGCCGCGCTGACGACGCTGCTGCCCTCCCTGTCGAAGACCTTCACGCTGGACGTGGCGGAGGTGCAACCCCCTCGACAACCGCCAACCGCATAGGCGGCGCAGGCGGCTGCCCGGGCCGCGCCGCGCCGGCATACAGCGTCAGGTGCGGGAACGGGATCTCGATGCCTGCCGCGTCGAAGGCTGCCTTGACGCGGCGCAGGTATTCGCGCCGCACGCCCCACTGCTCCAGCGGCGCCACCTTGAAGCGGCAGCGCAGCACCACCGCGCTGTCGTCCAGCCGCTCCACGCCGGCGATCTCGAGCTCGTCGAGGATGCGGGGGCCGAACACCGCATCGGCGCGCATCCGGGCGCCCACCTCGCGCATCACGTCGAGCACGCGGTCCACGTCCTCGCGGTAGGCCACGCCCACGTCGATGACGGCCTGCGCGAAGTGCCGGCCCATGTTGGTGACCGTGGTGATCAGGCTGTTGGGAATGAAGTGCACGTTGCCGTCGTAGTCGCGCAGGCGCACGTGGCGCAGCGTGACGTCTTCCACCAGGCCGCCGATGTCGGCCACCTTGATGACGTCGCCGGTGCGGATCTGGTCTTCGAACAGGATGAAGAAGCCGGTGAAGTAGTCCTTCACGAGGCTTTGCGCGCCGAAGCCGATGGCCAGGCCCACCACGCCGGCCGCGCCCAGCACCGGCGCCAGCGAGACGCCCACCTCGGCCAGCACCAGCATCACCGCCACCGCGCTGATCACCACGGCGATCAGGTAGCGCACCGCCCGGCCCAGCGTTTCGGCACGGCGCGCCACGTCGGGTCCGCCGCCCATGTGCTCGGCGATGTGAACCCGCAGCGCGCGCACCAGCCGCTGCAGCACGGCAATGGCCACGAAAGCCAGCACGATGATCAACACGATGCGCAGCGCCGACAGCGCCGGGCCGCTCCACCGCTGCCAGTCCACCGTGTCCCACCAGCGCATCAGCTCATCCATCGACTTCTCCCAGACACTCGAGCATCTTGTGCAGCACGATCCCCACCTCGGCCGACGAGTCGAGGAAGAAGCCCGCATTCGAATGCGGGTCGTCGCGCCCCACGCGCACGGTGAGCCAGTGCGCCGGCGCGCGCTCGAACACCACCTCGTCGTTGACGTCGTCGCCCATGTACACCGCCGCCCCGGTGCCCGCGCGGCTGACCAGGCGCTCCACCGCGTCGGCCTTGTCCGGCGCGTCGGCGGCCATCACGTTCACCACCCGCTTGCCGCCGAAGATGCGCGTGTGCTCGCCCGGCCGGCGCAGCAGCGAGGTGATGAGCGCGCGCGCATGGGTCTGGTCGCGCGCGCAGCGGTAGTGCAGCGCGATCGAGAAGCCCTTGTCCTCGACTTCCACGCCCACCGCCTCCAGCGACTCGGCCATGCGATACAGCCGGTCGCGCAGCGGCTGCAGCGCCTCGCGCATGGCCACCGCGGGCACCGGCGCCTGCTCGTCCTCGGCTCCGTGGTTGCCCACCACATAGTGCGGCCGGAACTGCAACCGCGCGCTCACGTCGTCAACCCCGCGCCCGGTGACCACGGCCACCGGCAGGCGGCGCGACAGCTTCTCCAGCCGCCGTGCCACCGCCACCGACAGACGGGCATCGCCCGGGCGCGCGACGATGGGCGCCAGCGTGCCGTCGAAGTCGAAGGCCAGCAGCGGCCGCCGCGCCAGCGCCGCGGCCAACGCCAGCTCGCCCTGGGGCGACAGCAGGTGGTGCATCATCGTTCGGCCACCTCCCCCAGCATCTGCACCCGCGCCTGGATGCGGTCGCGCAGCCGCGAGCGGCCCGCGTCGGCCAGCATGCGGCCGGCCCAGCGGAACACGTTGAACTCGCGCACCGTCATGCGCAGGCTGGCCATGCGTTCGCGCTGCTCGGCCTCGGGCATGGTGAGCGCGCGGTGCAGCGCATCGGCGGTCTCTTCCACGTGGTAGGGGTTCACGATCAAGGCCTCGTTCAGCTCGCGCGCGGCGCCGGCGAAGCGGCTGAGCAGCAGCACGCCGTGCTCGTCGTCGCGCGCGGCCACGAACTCCTTGCACACCAGGTTCATGCCATCGTGCAGGCTGGTGACCACGCACACGTCGGCCGCGCGGAACAGCTCGAGCAGCGCCGCGTGCTCGTGGTGCTGGGCCAGCAGGTGCACGGGCTGGTAGCCAGGCCGGCCGAAGCGCTCGTTGATGCGGGCCGTGACGCGCTGGATGCGGTCCTGGAAGGCCTGGTACTCCTCCAGCGAGCTGCGCGTGGGCGCCGCCACCTGCACCAGCGAGAAGCTGCCTACCCATTGCGGATACTTCTCGAGCAGGCGCTCCACCGCGTGCAGGCGCTCGAGGATGCCCTTGGTGTAGTCGAAGCGGTCCACGCCCACGGCGATGCGCGCGCCGGTGGGCAACCCCGGCCGCTGCGCCACGGCGCGGCGGCAGTCCTGCACGCTGGGCCACCGGGCCGCCTCGTCGGGGCCGGGCCATTCGATCGAGATCGGATAGCTCTCAATCAGCGTTTCCTTGTCCTGGTAGGTCACCGTGGAGTGCTCGTGCTCGATGCGCGCTTCGAGGAAGCGGTCCACGGTCTCGATGAAGTTCTTGCAGTGGAAGCGGGTGTGGAAGCCCAGGATCGTGCTGCCCAGCATGCCCTGCAGGATCTCGCGCCGCCAGGGGCAGATACCGAACGACTCGGGGTTGGGCCAGGGGATGTGCCAGAAGGTGAGGATGGTCGCGTGCGGCAGCCGCTCGCGGATCATGCGCGGCAACAGCGCGAAGTGGTAGTCCTGCACCAACACCACCGGGTCGGCGCCGCGCGCCTCGGCCACCACGGCATCGGCGAAGCGCTGGTTCACCTCGCGGTAGCGCTCCCAGTCGGATTCGCGGAACACCGGCCGCACGTGGGCGACGTGGCACAGCGGCCACATGCCCTCGTTCGCAAAGCCGTAGTAGTAGCCCTGTTCCTCCTCGGGCGTCAGCCACACGCGGCGCAGCACGTACTCGTCGGTGCCGGGCGGCACGCGCACGCGGTCATGGCGGTCCACCACCTCGCGATCGGCGCTGCCGCTGCCGTGGGCGATCCAGGTGCCCGAGCAGGCGCGCATCACCGGTTCCACCGCCGTCACCAGGCCGCTGGCCGGCCGCTTGACCACCACACCGTCGGCACCGCGCTCGTGGATGTAGGGCTCGCGGTTCGACACCACGATCACCTGGTCGCCGCGCAGGTGGGTGCGCAGCAGCCCGCGCAGGCGCTCGGGGTTCCATTCCACCTCGGGCCCCTGCGCACGCCGGTACTCGTCTTCCAGGTCACGCAGCCGCGCACGCAGGTCGGCGGCGAACGGCGCCAGCTCGGGCGCGGGCGCGAGCAGCGGACGCACCAGGCCCTCGCCGCGCAGGATGGCGCGCACCCCCGCCACCCAGCCGCGCCAGCTCAGCTGCGCCACCACCACCGTGATGAACGCGATGGTCAGGCCCAGTGCCACGATGAAAACGAGCAGGTAGCGGCGCGTGTCCAGGCTGCGTCGCTCGATGTAGCTCACGTCGTGCAGCAATACCACGTCGCCGTCTTCCAGGCCGTCGATGCGGATCGGGTGCAGGCCCACGTGAACCGCCCCGCCCTCCAGCCGCACCCGCGGGTCCGGGCTGAGCGCAACGCCGCGTGCCTTGTCGCAATCGAGCGATGTCGGGTAGCTGGAGCTGGCGCGAAGCGGCGCCCCCGCGCCGGTGCACAAGCCCACGGCGAACACCCGCTCGTCGCGGATCACGCGCTCGAACAGGCCCGCCAGCCGCTGGCCGCGCTGTTCTGCTGGCAGCTCGGCGATCGAGTCAGCCAGCGTGTTGGTGATGAGCTCCCCGCGGCTGGTGAGGTCGCGCGCGAACCAGCGCCAGGTCAACCGGTCCATCAGCGGCAGCGCAAGATAGGCCGCCGCGGTCAGCGTGACGATCAGGGGAAGCAGGAAACGGAGCTGGAGTCGATAGGTTTTCAATGGCAAGGTCAGGCTCGGCAGCCGAAGGGCCGCGCTGCCCGTGCAACCAGATACATTTGGAGCAATGCATTATAGGCAGCACCACGCTCGGCGCCGTGGTCGCCTGGCCGCTACAGCTCGGCCAACGGGATGCGCCCGGCCTTCTCGTCGACGTCGAGCACGCGAATGAGCTCGGCCAGGTCCTTGCGCAGCCGCCGCAGGGTGCGCGGGTCCAGCGCACGCAGCGCGCTGGGCAGCACGCCCTCGAAAGGCCCCGGCACTCGACGCAGCACCTTGCCGCCTTCGGACAGCAGGTACAGCTGCACCGAGCGCCGGTCGCTGCCCTCGCGGCGCGTCTCGATGAAGCCGCGCTCGACCAGTACACGGACGAGGTTGCTCGCGGTGGACTGGTGGATGTCCATCGACTGGGCAAGCTCGCCCACGCCAAGCCCCGGCCGCTCGCGGATGACGCTGAGCGCCCAGACCTGCGCGCCGCCCAGGCCGACTTTCTTTTCGACCTGCTGGAAATGGGTCTTCACGCTATTGAGCACCTGGCGGAACTGACGCAGCACGAGTGCAGCGTTTTCGGCACCGTCGGCGGCACGGCCCGACGCAGGGTGGCGGCGGCTGGTGGAGGGGGCGGACATGGCCCCGAATCTTACGGGCGGCAGCCAGGCTGCCAGCATCCGCAGCATGTCGATTTGTGCAAACAGTTCCGGCGTGTCCGCGCCGCTCAGCGCCCGCGCGACATCAGGTTCGCCAGCGCCGCGCACAGCGCGCCGAACAACACGTGGTCCAACGCGGTGGCCATGTTCCGCACGTCGACGAACCAGGGGAAGGCGCTGGGGGCAATGACGAAGAAGTTGAGCGCGAACAGCAGCAACCCTGCCGCCGCCCCCGCCAGCGCGCCCTGTAACAGCGCCAGCCGCCGCGTGACGAGGCCGATCAGGCGCCCGTAGACGAAGGCCAGCGGCAGGTGAATCAGCAGGGCCATGGCGGCCACCGGCAGCGACACCCCGTCGGCCGGCGGCGCCTCGCCGGGGCCGAGCAGGATGGCGGCCACGCGCCGCAACGAACCTTCGGCCCCGCCGAGATCGAGCAGGCCCGAGAACACCATCTGCGCAACCAGGTAAGCCAGCCCCACGAGCAGCCCCGCGATGCCGGCGGCCACCTCGGGGGCGAAGCGTCCCGCCGCAGCGGGGGCCCGGGAAACCGTGTCGACGGCCACGGTCTGAACGGCGGAGGACTCCATGTTGGTACAAATGTATGCACCCGCATGGGCGCAGCGCAAGGCGTCCGCGCGCTTGCCCTTAAGGGAGGCGTTCAGGCCTGCTGGAGCGCCTCGCGCAGCTGGCGCCCCAGCTCGGGCTTGTCGGCGAACGGATCGGTGGGGTTGCGGCCCAGCATCACGTCTTCCAGCCGCGTCTGCACGCTCTTGAGCGCATGCGGGTGGCTGTAGATGTAGAAGCGGCGCTCGCGCATCGCGTCGAACACCTTCTGCGCCACTTCGGCGGCGGTGACCTTGCCGCTGCTGACGGCCTTGTCGCTCATGGCCTGGGCGATGAGCTGGCTGCGCGTGGGCTTGCCGTGCGGCATGTCGGCCGGGCGGTTGCGGTAGCTCTGGCTGATGCCGGTGGGCACGAAGAACGGGCACAGCACCGACGCGCTCACCTGCGCGGTGACCAGCGCCAGATCCTGGTAGAGCGTCTCGCTCAGCGCCACCACCGCATGCTTGCTCACGTTGTACACGCCCATGTTGGGCGCGTTCAGCAGGCCGGCCATGGAAGCGGTGTTGACGATATGGCCCTCGTATTGCGGGTCCTGCTGCGCGGCCTGCAGCATCATCGGCGTGAACACCCGCACGCCGTGCACCACGCCCATCAGGTTGACGCCCAGCACCCACTCCCAGTCCTTCAGCGTGTGTTCCCAGACCAGGCCGCCGGCGCCCACGCCGGCGTTGTTGAACACGAAGTGGGGCACGCCGAAGCGTTCTTGCGTGGCGGCCGCCATCGCCTCCACGTCGGCAGCCTTCGACACGTCGAGCCGGAACGGCAGCACCTGCGCGCCCAGGCCCTCGACCTCGGCCACCGCCTGCTGCAGCGCGTCGGCCTGCACGTCGGCCATCACGATGTTCATGCCCTCGCGGGCGGCGATGCGCGAGGCTTCGAGGCCGAAGCCCGAGCCCGCGCCGGTGATGACCGCGGTGCGGCCCTTGAACGTCTTCATGCGGTGGTGTCCTTCTTGATCTGGAATCCGATGCGGGGAAAGTGCACGTGCACCGTGCCGGCGCGTGCGTCGTGGCGTTCGATCACCACCTCGTCGGTGCTCAGGCCCACCAGCGTGCCGGCCACCGGGTCGGTGCCGTAGTCGGTGGCGGCCACGGTGACCGGCTCGCCGGGTTCGAAGCCCTGGCCGGGGGTGACCTCGGACTTCCGGTGTTCACGCGCCGCGGCGGCGATGCGGATCGCCTCGGCGCTGTCGATCTTTTCTCCGTGGCCGTGGCCGAAGCTCAGCACCCGTTGATGCCAGGCATTGAGCCGCGCGTGCGGGTCCAGGATGCCGGCCACCGGCGGCGCGCGGCGCACGTACCACAGGCAGTGCGCGACGGAAAAGTCGGCGATCGAGGGCTCGTTGCCGAGCAGGAACGGGCGGCCGTCGGCCAGCTGCGCGTCCAGCCAGCCCAGGTAGGTGCCGAACTGCGCCGTCGCATCGGCCGGCGTGGGCCGCGGCATGTGGGCGGTGAACGCCGCGCGGTCGGCACGAAACGCCTTGACGGCCTCCGGCGGCGCCTTGCCGAAGAGGGCCGCCAGCCCGGCCGGCTGGCCCATCACGTAGGGAATCATGGTCCAGAACAGCGTGCTGTCGGCCCACTGCGCCAGCATGGGCGCCATCGGCGCCGAGGCGGGAAACAGCGTGGGCTGCGGTGCGATGCGCTCGACCACGCGAGCGATCAGCGCGGTATCGCAGTAGATGTCGGCGCCGATCTGCAGCAGCGGCGTCTTGCGGTAGCCGCCGGTGAGCGCCACCACGTCGGGCTTGGGCGCGATCACCGGCACGGTCACGCCGGTCCAGCCCAGGCCCTTGAAGCCCAGGACCAGCCGCACCTTTTCCGAGAACGGAGACGAGGCGTAGTGATGAAGAACGAGTTGGGTCACGTGAAGCTCAAGCCCGGCAGGTCACCGCGGATCCGGCTTCGCCGGTTCGCTGGCGGCGCCCCCTTGAGGGGGAGGCGCCGAAGGCGCTTCGGGGGTGGGCCATGTCAATGCGGCATTGCACGCGAGACGATGGAGTCGAAATCGGTGGTGGCCGGCAACAGGCCGAACACCGTGGCGCGGTCGCCCGCCAGGCGCGAGGCGCAGAAGGCATCGAACACGAAGTCCGGGCTGGTGCGCTGGAGTTCGGCCGCCTGCAGCACCAAGGCCAGCGAGCGCACGAGCCGCCGCGCCTGGGCCTCGTCGGCCACGCCGTCCACCGTGTGCAGCAACTGCTTCACCTCGGCATCGAAGGCCGGATGCTCGCCGCGCGCGGGCTGCAGCTCGTGCATCAGCGCGTCCATCACCTGCGTGCCGCGCAAGGCGCGCAGCAGGTCGAGCGCCATGATGTTGCCCGCGCCTTCCCAGATGGAGTTCAGCGGCATCTCGCGGTAGATGCGCGCCATCACACCCTCGCCCTGCTCCTCCACGTAGCCGTTGCCGCCCAGGCATTCCATGGCTTCCTGGCCGAGCATGCTGCCGCGCTTGCAGATCCAGAACTTGGCCACCGGCGTGATCAGCCGGCGCATCACGGCTTCGAAACCGCTCGGGTCCTGGCCGTGCTCGGTGCGGTCGATCGCGGCGGCCAGGCGCAGCGCCAGCAGCGTGGCGGCTTCGCTTTCCAGCGCCATGTCGGCCAGCACGTTGCGCATCAGGGGCTGCTCGATCAGCGGCTTGCCGAAGGCCGAGCGCTCGGCGCAATGGTGCAAGGCGATCGACAGCGCATGGCGCATCAGGCCCGCGGTGCCCAACGCGCAATCGAGCCGCGTGAGCGCACCCATGGCCAGGATCTGCGGCACGCCGCGGCCCTCCTCACCCACCAGCCAGGCGGTGGCGCCGTGGAACTCCACTTCGGAGCTTGCGTTGGCCTGGTTGCCCAGCTTGTCTTTCAGGCGCTGGATGCGCAACGCGTTCACCTGCCCGTCGGGCAGGATGCGCGGCAGGAAAAAGCAGCTCAGGCCGTTCGCGGCCTGCGCCAGCACCAGGAAGGCATCGCACATCGGCGCCGAGAAGAACCACTTGTGGCCGGTGATGCGGTAGGCGCGGCCCCAGGGCGTGTCGGCGTCGAACTCGGCGCGCGTGGTGTTGGCCCGCACGTCGGAGCCGCCTTGCTTCTCGGTCATGCCCATGCCCAGCGTGACCGCGAACTTCTGGTCGAAGGGCAGGAAGCGCGAGTCGTAATGCGTGCTCACGATCCTGGGCATCCAGGCCCGGGCGATGGCCGGGTTGCCACGCAGCGCGGGCGTGACCGCATAGCTCATCGACACCGGGCACAGCACCGAGGGCTCCAGTTCGGTGAACAGCATGAAGGCCGCGGCCCGCTCCACGTGCGCGCCGGGCTGCCCACTCCACGGCGCGCCGTGCAGCCCGTGGCGCAAGGCGCTGCCCAGCAGCACGTGGTAGCTGGGATGGAACTCCACCTCGTCCAGCCGGCGACCGAAGCGGTCGTGCGTGTGCAGCACCGGCTTGTGCAGGTTGGCCAGGCGCGCATGCTCCTGCATCGAGGCCGAGCCCGCCTCGGCGCCCAGCGCATGCAAGTGCTCGCGGTCATACCCAGGGTCGAACTGCGCCAGCGCATCCTGCAGCGGCTTGTTGGCGGTGAACAGGTTGACGTCGGCGAAGGGGGTGCTCTGGTTGAACACCTCGTGGGTCGTGATGCTCATGGACCACTCCTCAACATCTCGACGTGGGGAATGCCGTCCTCCAGGTAGGCGTCGCCCACCGTGCGGAACCCCACCTCGCCATAGAAGCGTTGCAGATGCGCCTGGGCGCTGATGCGCACCGCCAGGCCGGGCCAGAGCCGGTCGCAGCCGGCCACGCCCTCGGCCGCCAGCAGGCGGCCCAGGCCGCCGCCGCGCACGGCACGCTCGGTGACCACGCGGCCGATCGAAGGCTCGTCGTACTTGAAGCCGGGATCGACCACGCGCAGGTAGGCCACCAGCTTGTCCTCTGCGTCGCGCCCCAGCAGGTGCCACGCATGCTGGTCGAGCCCGTCGGCATCGAGGTACGGGCCTTGTTCGAGGATGAACACGCGCTGCCGCAGCGCCAGCACTTCGTACAGGGCGTGCACGCCCAGTTCCTCGAAACGCAGCCAGTGCCAGCGCAGGCTCATCAAACCAGCTTGACCAGTTGCTTGCCGAAGTTCCTGCCCTTGAGCAGGCCCAGGAACGCCTCGGGCGCCGCCGCCAGGCCCTGCGCCACGCTCTCGCGGTACTTGAGCCTGCCGGTGGCCACCAGGGTGCCCAGCTCCTTGAGCGCCTCGGGCCACACCTCCATGTGCTCGCTGACGATGAAGCCCTCGAGCCGCATGCGGTTGGTGAGCAGCAGCTGCGGCGCCGCCATGGGGATGGGCTCGCCGTTGTAGCCGGCGATCATGCCGCACAGCGCGATGCGGCTGAAGGCGTTGGCGCGCAGCATCACCGCGTCGAGCACCATGCCGCCCACGTTCTCGAAATGGCCGTCCACGCCATCGGGGCAGGCTTGTTTCAGCGCGGCGGCCAGCGACTTCACGTCGGCGTGCTGCTTGTAGTCGATGCAGGCGTCGAAGCCCAGCTCGCGCGTCACGTAGTCGCACTTGTCCTGGCCGCCGGCAAAGCCCACGGCCCGGCAGCCGCGCACCTTGGCGAGCTGACCCACCGCACCGCCCACCGCGCCGCTGGCTGCGCTGACCACCACGGTCTGCCCCGGCTTCGGGTCGATGATCTTCACCAGCCCGTACCAGGCGGTCACGCCCGGCATGCCCACCGCGCCCAGGTAGGCCGACAGCGGCACGTGCGTGGTGTCCACCGTGCGCAGCACGCCTTTTTGATGGCCATCGACCACCGCATACTGCTGCCAGCCGCCCATGCCCACCACCTTGTCGCCCGGCTTGAAGCCCGGGTGGCGCGACTCGACCACCTCGCCCACGGTGCCGCCGATCATCACCTGGTCCAGCGGCTGCGGCTGCGCGTAGCTCTTGCCCTCGTTCATGCGGCCGCGCATGTAGGGATCGAGGCTCAGGTAGTGGTGGCGCACCAGCACCTGGCCGTCCTGCAGCGCGGGCACCGGCGCCTCCACGAGCTTGAAGTTGTCAACGGTGGGCTCGCCCTGCGGGCGCGACACGAGGTGGATCTGCTGGTTCGTCAGGGCCATGGTCAATCCGATGCGTTGAGCTTGTGGATCTTTCGGCCGCCCGCGGGCAGGCCTTTCATGTACTTGAAGGTGCCGGTGGCATGGGCCAGCAGCGTGCCCGCCTCGTCGCGCACCGAGCCTTCGCAAAACGCCATGGAGGCGGTCTTCTGCAGCAGCTTGCCGTGGGCGGTGAGCGTGCCCAGGCCGGGGCGCATGAAGCTGGTCTTCATCTCGATGGTCACCACGCCGGGCGGCAGCTCGCCGGTGGCGGGATCGGGGCTGCGCGCGGCATGCGCCATCGCCACGTCGAGCAGTGTCATCGTCACGCCGCCGTGGGCCACGCTCCAGCTGTTGGTGAGCTCCTCGCGCAGCGGCAGCGTGATCTCGGCCTCGCCGCCGCCGAAGCGCTGCAGCTGCATGCCGAGCAGCTCGACGAAGGGGATGCGGACGAGGAAGTCCATCGTGTTTTCAATGCACCACCGACACGCCGCCATCGACCGCCAGGATCTGGCCGGTGATGTGTTTGCCGGCCTGCGAGGCGAACAGCAGCGCGGCGCCCTTGAGATCGTCGTCGTCGCCGATGCGGCGCAGCGGCGCGCTGGCGGCGATGTTGTCGGCGCCCACCGCCTCGATCGTGCCCTTGGTCATCTTGCTCGGGAACATGCCCGGCGCGAGCGCATTCACGGTGATGCCGTAAGGGCCCCACTCGCCTGCCAGCGTGCGCGTGAAGTTCACCACCGCGCCCTTGCTGGTGCCGTAGGCGATGTACTTCATCGCCTTGCTGCCCTGCAGGCCTGCGATGGAGGCCACGTTGATGATGCGGCCGTGCTGGCGCGGGATCATGCTGAGCCTGCCGATCGCCTGGCTCATCAGGAAGATGCTGCGGATGTTCAGGTTCATCACCTTGTCCCAGGCTTCCAGCGGATAGTCCTCGGCCGGTGCGCCCCAGGTGGCGCCCGCGTTGTTGACCAGGATGTCCACATGGCCCAGGCGCTCCATCGCCTCGGCGGCCACACGCTGGATCTGGGCCGGGTCGCTCATGTCGGCCGCGGTCCAGCGGGTGTCGATGCCCTTGGCCTGCAGGTCGCCCGCGGCTTCTTCCAGGTCGGCCGCCTTGCGCGAGGTGAGCAGGATCTTGGCGCCGGCTTCGCCCAGCGCCTCGGCGATCTGCAGGCCCAGGCCGCGCGAGCCGCCGGTGACCAGCGCCGTCTTGCCGCTGAGGTCGAACAACTGTTGGATGGGAGTGCCCATCGTGTCTCCTTGTGGGGTCAGGGGGTGTCTTTCATGCGCGAACGCACGACGATCATCACGGCGCCCAGCACGGCGGCCAAGGTGCCAGCCGCGGCCAGCGTGAGCCCGAGCGCATCGTCGCGCTTCGAGACAAAAAAGCTCAAGGCGAGCACCAGCAAGCCGCCGTAGATCAACACCCAGATCAGCGTTTCGAGCGTGGAAGGTTTCATCGTCACCATCGTTTCAACAAAGCGCCAAAACCAAGCTGCCACCGCGGTTCCGGCTCCGCCGGTCCGCAGGTGGCGCCCCCTTGAGGGGGAAGCGCCGAAGGCGCTCCGGGGGGGGGCCACATCAGAACCAGGCGTCCTGCATCTCGCGGCAGGTCGCATCGCGCGAGGCCACCACAGCCAGCCAGGCTTCGGTCTTCGGAAGCTCATGGCGGAAGAAATAGCGCATCGCGGCGAGTTTGCCCTGAACGAAGTCGCTGTCCGCCGCCGACTGCTGCGCAGCCAGCGCCACGTCCAGCCACAGCCAGGCCAGCACCGTGTGGCCGAAGGCTTGCAGGTAGGGCGTGGCATTGGCCAGCGCGTCCTCCGGCACGCCGGTGGCCCAGGCGCCCTTCGTCGCCGCGCCCAGCCGCTCCAGCGCGCGTGCCAGTGCGTTGCCATGTTCGGCCAGGCCTTCCACCTGGCCGGCGCGCTGGATCGTCTCGCTGATGCGAGACGCCAGCAGCTTGAGGCCCGCGCCGCCGTCCATCACCACCTTGCGGCCCAGCAGGTCCATGCCCTGAATGCCGTGCGTGCCCTCGTGGATCATGTTCAGGCGGTTGTCGCGCCAGTACTGCTCGACCGGAAAGTCGCGCGTGTAGCCGTAGCCGCCATGCACCTGGATCGCCAGGCTGTTGGCCTCCAGGCACCACTCGCTCGGCCAGCTCTTGGCGATGGGGGTCAGCACCTCCAGCAACAGGCCGGCTTCGGCCGCCGAAGGCTGATCGCCGGTGTGCTGCTCATCGACCAAGCGCGCGCAATACAGCTCCAGCGCCAGGCCGCCTTCGACATACGCCTTTTGCGCCAGCAGCATGCGCTTCACATCCGCATGTTCGACGATGCGGATCTGCGGCTGCGCAGGATCCTTGCCGCCCGGCCCCACCGGCCGGCCTTGCGGCCGGTTGCGCGCGTACTCCAGGCTGGCCTCGTAGCCGGCATAACCCAGCATCACCGCGCCCAGGCCCACGCCAATGCGCGCCTCGTTCATCATGTGGAACATGCAGCGCAGGCCCTCGCCGGGTTTGCCGACCAGGTAGCCGATGGCCCCTGATGCACCGCGCACCGGGAACTTGCCTTCGCCGAAGTTCAGCAGCGTGTTGGTGGTGCCGCGGTAGCCCAGTTTGTGGTTCAGGCCGGCCAAGGCCACGTCGTTGCGCTCGCCGGTCAGCTCGCCCTGCTCGTCGACCAGCTTCTTCGGCACGATGAACAGCGAGATGCCCTTCACGCCGGGCGGCAGCTTGCCGTCGGGCCCGGGGATCTTCGCGAGCACCAGGTGCACGATGTTCTCGGTAATCTCATGCTCGCCGGCCGAGATCCACATCTTGTGGCCCTTGAGGCGAAAGCGCGGGCCCAGCGGGTCGCGCTCGAAGTCCTCGCCATCGGGTACGGCGCGCGTGGCCACGTCGCTCAAGCTGGAGCCGGCCTGCGGCTCGGACAGGCACATGGTGCCGAACCAGCGGCCCGCGAACTCGTTCTGCGCGAACACCTGCTTCTGCAGCGGCGTGCCGTGCGCCATCAGCAGGCTGGCGTTGCCGCTGGTGAGCATGGCGTAGCCGCTGATCGCCACGCTGGCCTTCGAGAAGAAGCTGTTGCCCGCCATCTCGATCACGCAGGGCAGCTGCATGCCGCCCACGTCGGCATCCTGCATCGCGGCCAGCATGCCGCTTTGCGCATAGGCCAGCGCGGCCTCGTGGGTGGCGGCCGGCAGGTGCACGCGCTCGCCGTCGAAGCGCGGCTCCTCGGTGTCGGCCAGGCGGTTGAAAGGCGCGAACTTCTCGCACGCCAGGCGCTCGCACAGGTCGAGCACCGAATCGAAGGTCTCGCGCGAATGATCCGAAAAGCGCGCGCGCTGCGTCAGCGACTGCACCGCGAGCCAGTCGTGCAGCAGGAAGTCCAGCGTTCGCCGCATCGTCATTTGCGCGCCACCACGGCCATCGTGGCCGACAGCTTGGCCACCAGGTGCGATTCGTCGCCGCGCTGGCAGTGCACCTCGGCCTCGGTGAACATGATCTGCCGCCCCGGCTTGATCACCGTGGCGCGGCACACCAGCCGCTCGCCCTGCGCAGGGCGCAGCAGGCTGAGCTTGAGTTCGGCGGTGAGGACGAAGCCGCCTTCGCCGGCCAGCGTGTGCGCTGCAGCGCCCGCCGTGTGATCCGCCATCGTGGTGATCACGCCGGCATGCACCTGGCCGCTGTGCTGCAGATGCCGCGGCTCGATCACCAGCATCGTCTCGCATTCGCCGGCGGCCACGGCCGTGGGCTCGATGCCCACGTCGGCCACGAAGGGTGCGCTTCTGAAGACGGCGCGGGCGGTATCGAGGTCGAACATGTTGCCACCCTGCCGCCGCTACAGCACCTCGAACACCCCGGCGGCACCCATGCCGCCGCCGATGCACATGGTCACCACCACGCGCTTGGCGCCGCGGCGCCGGCCCTCGATGAGCGCGTGGCCGGTCAGGCGCTGGCCGCTCACGCCATAGGGGTGGCCCACCGCGATGGCGCCGCCGTTCACGTTGAGCCGGTCCATCGGGATGCCCAAGGTGTCGGCGCAATAGAGCACCTGCACCGCAAAGGCCTCGTTCAGCTCCCACAGGTCGATGTCCTGCACCGTGAGGCCCAGGCGCTTCAACACCTTGGGCACGGCGAACACCGGGCCGATGCCCATCTCGTCGGGCTCGCAGCCGGCCACCGCGAAGCCGAGGAAGCGGCCCAGCGGCTTCAGGTTGTGCCTGGCCGCATAGTCCTCGCTCACCACCACGCAGGCGCCCGCGCCGTCGCTGAACTGGCTGGCGTTGCCGGCCGCGATCACGCCGCCGGGCAGCGCCGGGCGGATCTTGGCCACGGCCTCGACGGTAGTGCCCGGGCGCAGACCTTCGTCGGCGCTCACGGTGACCTGCTTGGTGCGCAGGCCCATTACCTTGTCTGCCACGCCGGCGGTCACCGTGATCGGCACGATCTCGTCGTTGAACTTGCCGGCCTCTTGTGCCGCGCAGGCCTTTTGCTGGCTGGCCGCGCCGTACTCGTCCATGCGATCGCGGCCGATGTTGTAGCGCTTGGCCACCTGCTCGGCCGTCTGCAGCATGCTCCAGTAGATCTCGGGCTTGTGCTCCATGAGCCAGCTCTCGCGGATCATGTGCTTGTTGGCCTCGTTCTGCACACAGGAGATGCTCTCCACGCCGCCGGCCACGTACACGTCGCCCTCGCCGGCGATGATGCGCTGCGCGGCCATGGCAATGGTCTGCAGGCCGCTGGAGCAGAAGCGGTTCACGGTGACGCCGCTGGTGGTGATGGGCAGCCCGGCGCGCAGCGCGATCTGGCGCGCGATGTTGGAACCGGTGGCGCCTTCCGGTGTGGCGCAGCCCATCAGCACGTCTTCGACGGCAGCCGGGTCGATGCCTGCGCGCTCGACGGCGGCCTTGACGGCATGGCCGCCCAGCGTGGCGCCGTGGGTCATGTTGAAGGCGCCCTTCCAGCTCTTGGCCAGCGGCGTGCGGGCAGTGGAAACGATGACGGCGTTGGTCATGGTGTGTTCCTCAATCTTGTGCGGTGATCAGATCAGCGGCTTGCCTTCGGCCACCAGCTTCCGCAGCAGCGGCGCGGGCTGCCAGAAGCTCGCATCGTCATGCGGGTTCTTGGCGAAGCGCTTCATGGTCTGCACCACGTTCCACAGGCCCACCGTGTCGGCATAGCACATTGGGCCGCCGCGGTGCAGCGGGAAGCCGTAGCCGGTGAGGTACACCATGTCGATGTCGCTGGCCTTGCTGGCGATGCCCTCCTCCAGGATCTTGGCGCCCTCGTTCACCAGCGAGAACACCAGCCGCTGCACGATCTCCTCGTCGCCGATCTTGCGCGGCGTGATGCCGAGTTCCTTGCGGTGCTTCTCGATCATCTCCACCACCACCGGCGAGGGGATGGCATCGCGCTGGCCGGGCTTGTAGTCGTACCAGCCGGCTTGCGTCTTCTGGCCGAAGCGGCCCATCTCGCACAGCAGGTCGGCCGTCTTGCTGTAGCGCATGTTGGGCTTCTCTTGATAGCGACGCTTGCGGATGGCCCAGCCGATGTCGTTGCCCGCCAGGTCGCCCATGCGGAACGGGCCCATCGCGAAGCCGAACTTCTCGATCGCCTTGTCCACCTGCTCGGGCGTGCAGCCCTCTTCCAGCAGGAAGCCGGCCTGGCGCGAGTACTGCTCGATCATGCGGTTGCCGATGAAGCCGTCGCACACGCCGGAGACCACCGCCGTCTTCTTGATCTTCTTGGCGATCTGCATCACGGTGGCCAGCACGTCCTTCCCGGTCTTCTCGCCGCGCACCACCTCCAGCAGCTTCATCACGTTGGCCGGGCTGAAGAAGTGCATGCCCACCACGTCCTGCGGGCGCTTGGTGAACGAAGCGATTCTGTTCACGTCGAGCGTGGAGGTGTTGCTCGCGAGGATGGCGCCTTGCTTCGCCACCTCGTCCAGCGCCTTGAACACCGACTCCTTGACGCCCATTTCCTCGAACACGGCCTCGATCACGAGGTCGGCATCCTTCAGCGCGTCATAGGTCAGCGTGGGCGTGAGCAAGGCCATGCGCTGCTCCAGCTTTTCAGGCGTGAGCTTGCCCTTCTTGACCTGGCCTTCGTAGTTCTTGCGGATGGTGGCCAGGCCGCGGTCGAGCGCCTCCTGCTTCATCTCGAGGATGGTCACCGGGATGCCGGCGTTCAGGAAGTTCATCGAGATGCCGCCGCCCATGGTGCCGGCGCCGATGACCGCCACCTTCTCGATCTTGCGGGCAGGCGTGTCCTCCGGCACGTCGGGGATCTTGCTGGCCGCGCGCTCGCCGAAGAAGGCATGGCGCAGCGCCTTGCACTCGGGCGTGAACATCAGCGCGGTGAAGAGCTCGCGCTCGTACACCATGCCTTCGTCGAACTTGCGGGTCAGCGACGCCGCCACCGCGTCCACGCACTTCAGCGGCGCGGGGAAGTTCTTGCTCATCGCGCCGACGGTGTTGCGCACGAACTGCACATAGGCCTCGGGCTCGGGATGCGTCACCTTCAGATCCCGCACCTTCGGCAGCGGGCGCTTGCCGGCCACCTCCTTCGCGAACGCGATCGCGCCGGCCAGCAGGTCGCCCTCGATCAGCTTGTCAAACAGCTTCTGGCCGGGCAGCGAGGCCAGCAGCTCGCTCTTGACCGGCTCGCCGCTGACGATCATGTTCATCGCGGTTTCCAGGCCCAGCACGCGCGGCAGGCGTTGCGTGCCGCCGGCGCCGGGGATCAGGCCGATCTTCACCTCGGGCAGCGCCACGTTGGCGCCGGGGGCGGTCACCCGATAGTGGCAACCGAGCGCGAGCTCCAGGCCACCGCCCATGCACACGCTGTGCACCGCGGCCACCACCGGCTTGTCGCTGCCCTCGACCGTGCGGATCACGTCCAGCAGGTTGGGCGCGGCCATCGCCTGCGGCTTGCCGAACTCGCGGATGTCGGCGCCGCCGGAGAAGGCCTTGCCGGCGCCGGTGATCACGATGGCCTGCACGCCTGCGTCGGCGCTCGCCCGCTCGATGCCCTCGGCGATGGCCTTGCGGGTTTCGTACCCCAGGCCGTTGACCGGCGGGTTGTTCAGCGTGATGACGGCCACGTTGCCGTTGACTTCATAGCTGGCGCTCATTCAAGCCCCCTTCGGCTGAAGAAATAGAACGATCGTTCGATTCTAGGGTTGCGTCCGGCGCGCGCTGTCTCTACCGCGACAAGCAGCAGGGTATTTGCAGCGGCGCCGGCGCCGGGAGCCGAAGGCCTGGTCAGACCTCCAGCCACTCCTTGCGGATGTAGGCATCGGCCTTCAGCTGCGCCGGCGTGCCTTCGAAGACGATCTGGCCGTGGCCCATGACCAGGCAGCGGTCGGCCACCTCCAGCGCGATGGTGAGCTTTTGCTCCACCAGCAGCACCGAGATGCCGCGGCGCTTGAGCTCGCGCAGGTATTCGCCCACCTGCTCCACGATCTTGGGCGCCAGCCCTTCGGTGGGCTCGTCGATCATGATCAGGTCGGGGTCACCCATCAGCGTGCGGCACAGCGTGAGCATCTGCTGTTCGCCGCCGGACAGCACGCCGGCTTCGGTGTGCTGGCGTTCCTTCAGGCGCGGGAACAGCTGGTACATGTCGTCGAAGCTCCAGCGCGGATTCTTCTTGCCGTACTTCTGGCCCAGCAGCAGGTTCTGGTGCACCGTGAGCTTGGGGAAGATGTCGCGGTTCTCGGGCACGTAGCCGATGCCCAGATGGGCGATCTCGAAGGCCTTCTTGCCCAGGATCTGCTGCTCGCGCCAGGCCACCGAGCCGCTGCCTTCGACCAGGCCCATGATGGCCTTGACGGTGGTGGAGCGGCCCGAGCCGTTGCGGCCCAGCAGCGCGACGATCTCGCCGGGCTGCACGCTGAAATGCACCCCGTGCAGCACGTGGCTCTTGCCGTAGAAGGCGTGGAGGTTCTGCAGTTTCAGCATGTCAGCCTCCGCCGAGCCGCCTCAAGGAGGCTGAACGCGCCCTCCGGGGGCAGCGAACGATGTGAGCGTGGGGGCCCATGTCAGTGCCCCGCCTCGGCGGCCTGCGCATGCGCCAGCACCGAGCCCAGGTACGCCTCCTGCACGCGCGCATTGGCGCGCACGGCCTCGGGCGTGTCGAAGGCGATCACCTCGCCGTACACCAGCACCGCGATCTTGTCGGCCAGACCGAACACCACGCCCATGTCGTGCTCCACGGTCAGCAGGGTCTTGCCTTGCGTGACTTCGCGGATGAGCTGCACGAAGCGCCTGGTTTCGCTCTTGCTCATGCCGGCGGTGGGCTCGTCGAGCAGCACCACGTCGGCACCGCCGGCGATGGTGATGCCGATCTCCAGCGCGCGCTGTTCGGCGTAGGTGAGGTTGGTGGCCAGTTGGTCGCGCCGCTTGTCGAGCTTGATCATCTGCAGCACTTCTTCGGTGCGCTCGTTGGCGTCGCGCAGGCCGGCCAGGAACTTCCAGAACGCATAGCGGTAGCCCATGCTCCACAGCACCGCGCAGCGGATGTTCTCGAACACCGACAGCCGCGTGAACAGGTTGCTGACCTGGAAGCTGCGCGCCAGCCCGCGGCGGTTGATCTCGTAGGGCTTGAGGTGGTCGATGCGCTCGCCGTTGAGCAGGATCTCGCCGCTGCTCAAGCCGAAGCGCCCGCTGATCAGGTTGAACAGCGTGGACTTGCCCGCGCCGTTGGGGCCGATGATGGCCACGCGCTCGCCCGGCTTCACGCCCAGGCTGGCGCCGCGGATGATCTCGGTCTTGCCGAAGCTCTTGCGCACGTCGCGCAGTTCGATGGCGTAGGCGGCGGCGTTCATGCGATGGCCTCCCGGCGCTTGATCTCCTTCTCGATCTCCTCCTGGATCTCGTCCCACTGCTGCTTGAAGTGCCGGCGCGTCAGCTCGAACAGCGCCAGCCCGGTCGCGAGCACGAAGCACGCGCCGAACCAGCTGTCGACCGCGTGCGCGTTGAGCGTGGCGCCCATGAACTGCAGCTGCGGCCCCAGCGCCGCGTTGAGCTGCAGGTGGTACAGCATCTCGATCATCGCGGCCGCGCCCACCAGCATCACCAAGCCCGTGCCCGCCAGCCCCAGGTAGGAGGTCCACAGCCGGCGCAGCTTGCCGAAGGCCGCCACGCGCAGGTTCATCATGATCAGGCTGGCGATGCCGCCCGGCGCATACATCACCATGAACAGGAACACCAGGCCCAGGTAGAGCAGCCAGGCCTTGGTGAGCTCGGACAGCAGCACCAGCGCAATCACCATCAGCACCGCACCGATGATCGGCCCGAAGAAGAAGGTGGCGCCGCCGAGGAACACGAACAGCAGGTAGGCGCCCGAGCGCGCCGCGCCCACCACCTCGGCGGTGACGATCTCGAAGTTGATCGCGCCCAGGCCCCCCGCGATGCCGGCGAAGAAACCCGAGATCATGAACGCGAGGTAGCGCACGTGCTGCGTGCTGTAGCCGACGAACTCCACCCGCTCGGGGTTGTCGCGCACGGCGTTGAGCATGCGGCCCAGCGGCGTGCGCGTGAGCGCGTACATGGCGGCAGTGGAGACGAAGCAGTAGGCGGCGATCAGGTAGTACACCTGGATCTGCGGGCCGAAGCTGATGCCCATGAATGGCTTGCCCACCACCCGGTTGCCCGAGATGCCGCCCTCGCCGCCGAAGAACTCGGGGATCATCAGCGACATCGACCACACCAGCTCGCCGATGCCCAGCGTGATCATCGCGAAGGTGGTGCCTGACTTCTTGGTGGTCACGAAACCGAGCAGCGCGGCGAAGAACAGCCCCGCCAGACCGCCCACCAACGGAATCAGGCTCACCGGCAGGCTCAGGCTGCCGGCGCTCACCATGTTGAGCGTGTGGATCGCGAGGAACGCACCCAGCCCGCTGTACACCGCATGGCCGAAGCTCAGCATGCCGCCCTGGCCCAGCAGGATGTTGTAGGCCAGGCAGGCGATGATCGCGATGCCCATCTGCGTGAGCATGGTCTGCGCCAGGCTGCTGGTCCACAGCAGCGGCGAGACGAACAGCACCAGCGCATACAGCGTCCAGATGATCCAGCGGCCGACGTTGTAGGGCCGGAAGTGCACGTAGCGGCGCGGCGATGGCGCGGCGCCGGTGGAGCCAAGCGGCCACCGCGGCGCCAGCTCAGCCGGGCCGCTGGTGGTGCCCCCTTCAGAGGAAGCGCCGAAGGCGCCATGAGGGTGGTTCATGTCTCTAGCCCTCGCGGGTGCCCAGCAGGCCCTTGGGCCGGAAGATCAGGATCAGCACCAGCAGCAGATACGGCAGGATGGGCGCGGCCTGCGACAGGGTGATGCGCAGCAGCGGCCAGCCCGGCGTGTCGGGGCCCACCTGGCCGCCGAAGTTGTTGATCAGCGTGCCCAGCGAGGCGTCGATGGTCACCGGCACCGTCTGCAACAGCCCGATCAGCAGCGAGCCGATGAAGGCCCCGGCCAGCGAGCCCATGCCGCCCACCACCACCACGACGAAGATGATGGAGCCCACGATCGCCGCCATCGACGGCTCGGTCACGAAGGTGATGCCGCCGATCACCCCCGCCAGCCCCGCCAGCGCGCAGCCGCTGCCGAACACCAGCATGAACACCCGCGGCACGTTGTGGCCCAGCGCCTCGGCCATGTCCGGATGGGTGAGCGCTGCCTGGATCACCAGCCCGATGCGCGTGCGGGTGAGCAGCAGCCACAGCGACACCAGCATCAGCAGCGCCACCAGCATCATGAAGGTGCGCGTCATCGGGAAGCGGGAGCACTTCACCACCACGTCGCCTGCGGCAGCGCACATCGCGTCCGGCGCCGCACCCAGCACGACGCGCAGCCCGTCCACCGGCGACTGCACCAGCGTGAACGCCGGCCCCTGCAGCGACTCCGGCGGCACGAACGGCACCGCCGAGCGCCCCCAGACCAGCTGCACCAGCTCCAGCACCACGTACGAAAGCCCGAAGGTGATCAGCAGCTCGGCCACGTGGCCGAACTTGTGCACCTTGCGCAGTGCCAGCCGCTCGAACAGCGCGCCCAGCCCGCCCACCGCCAGCGGGGCGACCAGCAGCGCGGGCCAGAAGCCGATGATCCCGGTGAGCGTGTACGCGAAGTACGCCCCGATCATGTAGAAGCTGGCGTGCGCGAAATTGAGCACGCCCATCATGCTGAAGATCAGCGTGAGGCCTGAGCTCAGCATGAACAGCAGCAGCCCGGAGCTCACGCCGTTGAGGATGTTGATGAGGACCTGATCCACAGATTCCGCCGTCATTGCGACAAAGGGGCCAAGCAGGACACCGCGGATCCGGCTCCGCCGGTCCGCAGGTGTCGCCCCTTTGAGGGGGGAGCGCCGAAGGCGCTACGGGGGTGGGCCAATGCCTACGGACGCTTCATCTGGCAAGACGTGGGCGTGCTCGCCACGTAGGCGTCATAGGCCTTGATCGGGCCGAAGTTGTAGCCGGTGTTCTCGACGCTGTAGTTGTTCTTGCCGTCGGCCTTCTGCCAGGAGGTGATGAACAGGCCCTGCTGCAGCTGGTGGTCGGTCTTGCGCATCTCGACCTCGCCGTTGAAGCTCTTGAAGCGCAGGCCTTCCATGGCGGCGGCCACCTTCACCGGGTCGGTGGACTTCGCCTTGGCCATCGCGTTGGAGAGCAGCGCGTAAGCGTGGTACACGGCGCCGGTGTACCAGTCGTCGTTGAACTTGGACTTGAACTCGTCCATGTACTTGCGCGTCTCGCCGCCCATGTGCGAGTGGTTGTACGACACCTGGTAAACGCGGCCCGCGGCATTGGACCCCAGGGCCGTGGGCGTGCCGGTGACCCCGGCGTAGTAGGTGTAGAACTTGACGTTCAGGCCCGCGTCGTTGGCGGCCTTGACCAGCAGCGACAGGTCGGAACCCCAGTTGCCGGTGATCACGGTGTCGGCGCCCGAGGCCTTGATCTTGGCCACATAGGGCGCGAAGTCGCGCACCTGGGCCAGCGGATGCAGGTCTTCGCCCACCACCTGGATGTCGGGCCGCTTGCGCGCCAGGTTCTCCTTGGCGTACTTGGCGACCTGGTGGCCGTGGGCGTAGTTCTGGTTGAGCAGGTAGATCTTCTTGACGTCCTTCTGGTCCTTCAGGAAGGTGGTCAGCGCCTCCATCTTCATCGAAGTATCGGCATCGAGGCGGAAATGCCAGTAGCTGCACTTGCTGTTGGTGAGGTCGGGGTCCACCGCCGCATAGTTGAGGTACACGACCTCCTTGCCGGGGTTGCGCTCGTTGTGCTTGGCCACCGCGTCCGAGATGGCCAGCGCCGCGCCCGAGCCGTTGCCTTGCAGCACGTAGCGCACGCCCTGGTCGATGGCCGACTTCAGCGCGTTCAGGCTCTCGGCCGGGCTCAGCTTGTTGTCGATGCCGATGACCTCGAACTTCACGCCCGCCGGGTTGATCTTGGGATCGTTGCTGAACTTCTCGGCGAAGAACTGAAAGCTCTTCAGCTGGTTCTGCCCCACCGGCGCCATCAGCCCGGTGAGCGGGTCGATCCACGCCACCTTGACCGTTTCGCCCTTTTGCGCGAAGACGATGCCGGCGTTCAGTGCGAGGCCGGCGGCGACCGACACGTTGAAGAGTCTGCGGGTGAGTTTCATCGTTGTCTCCAGCGAGCGAGTGAATGGCAGAAAGTTAACGGATGAGGGCCGCACGAGGTTTCAGGGACTACCCCCAACGGCCTGTCACGATCGGGACACGGCCGGCTCAGGCCGCGGGCAGCACGTAGTCCTTGAACTGCTCGCGCAGCTTCAGCTTTTGCATCTTGCCGGTGGCGGTGTGCGGTATCTCGGCGACGAACACCACGTCGTCCGGTACCTGCCACTTGGCGATCTTGCCCTCGTAGAAGGCCAGCATCTCCTCCTTGGTGATCTCTGCGCCGGGCTTCTTCACCACCACCAGCAGCGGCCGCTCGTCCCATTTGGGGTGGCGGCAGGCGATGGCGGCGGCCTCGTGCACCGCCGGGTGTGCCATGGCGATGTTTTCCAGGTCGATCGAGCTGATCCACTCGCCGCCGGACTTGATGACGTCCTTGCTGCGGTCGGTGATCTGCATGAAGGCGTCGGCGTCGATGGTGGCCACGTCGCCGGTGGGGAACCAGCTGCCCTTGCCCGGCACCTCGATCAGCGGCGACTTGGCCTGGCCGAAGTAGCTCTCGATCACCCAGGGCCCGCGCACCACCAGGTTGCCGGAGGTCTCGCCGTTCCAGGGCAGCGCGCGGCCTTCGTCGTCGACGATCTCCATGTCGATGCCGTAGATCACCTTGCCCTGCTTTTCCAGCAGGCGGTGCCGGGCCTCGGCCGGCAGGTCGAGGTGCTTGGCCTTCAGCTTGGACAGCGTGCCCAGCGGCGACAGCTCGGTCATGCCCCAGGCATGGATCACCTCGACGCCATAGTCGTCCTCCAGCGTGCGCATCATGGCCGGCGGACAGGCGGAGCCGCCGATCACCGTGCGCTTGAAGGTGGAGAACTTCAGGTTGTTCTGCTTCACGTAGGTGAGCAGCCCCAGCCACACCGTGGGCACGCCGGCGCTGTAGCTCACCTTCTCGGTCTCGAACAGCTCGTACAGCGACTTGCCGTCCAGGTGCGGCCCCGGGAACACCAGCTTGCAGCCCGCCAGCGCGCCCGAATAGGGCAGCCCCCAGGCGTTGACGTGGAACATCGGCACCACCGGCAGCACCACGTCGCGGGCCGACATGGCCATCGCATCCGGCAGCGCCGAGGCAAAGGCATGCAGCACGGTCGAGCGATGGCTGTACACCGCGCCCTTGGGATGGCCGGTGGTGCCCGAGGTGTAGCAGATGCTCGAGGCGGTGTTTTCATCGAACTCCGGCCAGGTGTAGCTGCCGTCTTCCGCCTCCACCAATTCTTCGTAGCACAGCAGCCCCGGGATGCTGGTCTGCTGCGGCATGTGCGCGCGGTCGGTCATCAACACGAACTGCTGCACGCTCTTCATGTGCGGCGCCAGCTTTTCCACCAGCGGCAGGAAGGTGCTGTCGAAGCACAGCACCTTGTCCGCCGCGTCGTTGGCGATCCAGGCGATCTGCTCGGGAAACAGGCGCGGGTTGATCGTGTGGCACACCAGCTGCGAGCCGGAGGCGCCATAGTAGATCTCCAGGTGCCGGTAGCCGTTCCAGGCCAGCGTGGCCACGCGGTCGCCCGGCGCCAGGCCCAGCCTCGCCAGCGCTTGCGCCACCCGGCGCGAACGCGCTTCAGCCTCGGCCCAGGTGTAGCGGTGGATGTCTCCCTCCACCCGCTTCGACACGATCTCGGTATCGCCGCAATGGCGGGCCGCATGCTTGATCAGCGACGAGATCAGCAGCGGCATCTGCATCATCTGGCCCATGAGCGCCATGGAAAACTCCTGCTTTCAGCAAACGAACGAGCCATCATCGGAGCCCCATCCGGCGCTGACAAGGGGGACAAGTCCCCGTCACCTGTCACGCAAACGACACCCGGCACGGCGCTGGCTACACTGAACCGCATGGATGCCGCCTTCCTCCAGCCGGCCGCCTACACGCGCCGGCTGCGCTGGACGAACCGCTTTGCCGGGCTGGGCGAGCGTTTCTTCACCCCGCTGCCCCCCGCCGGCCTGCCCGCCCCCCACTGGGTGGCGGTGAGCGAGGACTGCGCCGCCGAGCTGGGCCTGCCTGCCGACTGGTGGCAAGCCCCCGAGGCGCTCCAGGTCTTCAGCGGCAACGCCCAGTGGCCCGGCATGCAACCGCTGGCCAGTGTGTACAGCGGCCACCAGTTCGGCGTGTGGGCCGGCCAGCTGGGCGACGGGCGCGCGCACTGGCTGGGCGAGCTGCAAACGCCGCACGGGCCGCGCGAGCTGCAGCTCAAGGGCGGCGGTCGCACGCCGTATTCGCGCATGGGCGACGGCCGGGCCGTGCTGCGCTCCACGATCCGCGAGTTCCTCTGCTCCGAAGCCATGGCCGCGCTGGGCGTTCCCACCACCCGCGCGCTGTGCATGGTGGGCTCGGCGCTGCCGGTGCGGCGCGAGGAGATCGAGACCGCCGCCGTCGTCACGCGCGTGTCGCCCAGCTTCATCCGCTTCGGGCACTTCGAGCACTTCGCCCACACCGAGCCCGACAGCGACGCCCTGCGTGCGCTGGCCGACTTCGTGATCGAGCACCACCTGCCCGCGCTGCGCGAGGAGCCCAACCCCTATGCCGCCTTGCTGGCTGAGGCCACCCGGCGCACCGCCCGGCTGATGGCCGACTGGCAGGCCGTGGGCTTCTGTCATGGCGTGATGAACACCGACAACATGTCCATCCTGGGGCTGACCATCGACTACGGCCCCTTCGGCTTCCTCGATGCCTTCGATCCCGGCCACATCTGCAACCACTCCGACCACGCCGGCCGCTACGCCTACGCCCGCCAACCCAACATCGGCTACTGGAACCTGCATGCGCTGGCCACCGCGCTGCTGCCGCTGATCGGTGAGCAGGACCAGGCGCTCGCGGCGCTGGAAGCCTACAAGAGCGAGTTCCCGCGGGCCCTGCTGGCGCGCATGCGGGCCAAGCTGGGCCTGGCCAGCGCCGAAGACGGCGACAGCGAGCTCATCGACGGCCTGTTGCAGCGCATGGCGGCCGACCGCGCCGACTTCACCATCACCTTCCGCCGCCTGGCCCGCTTTGCCAGCGCCGAAGGCGCGGACAACAGCGGAGTACGCGACCTGTTCCTCGACCGCGACGCCTTCGACGCCTGGGGCCGGCGCTATGCGCAGCGCTTGCGCCGCGAGGGCAGCGTGGATGCAGAGCGCAGCGAACGCATGAACCGCACCAACCCGAAGTTCGTGCTGCGCAACCACCTGGCCGAGCAGGCCATCCGCGCCGCGGCCGGCGGCGACTTTTCCGAGGTGCAGCGCCTGCTGAAAGTCCTGCGCCGGCCGTTCGACGAACAACCCGAGCACGCGGCCTGTGCCGACTTCCCGCCCGACTGGGCGCAACATCTCGAGGTGTCCTGTTCATCATGAGCCGACCCGACGAACCGCATCCGCACGACGACCCGCGCTACCCGGTGCACAAGAGCGACGCCGATTGGCGTGCCCAGCTCGACCCCGTGCAGTACCAGGTGGCGCGGCATGCCGCCACCGAGCGCGCCTTCACCGGCAAGTACTGGGACCACTGGGAGCCGGGGCAGTACAAGTGCGTGGGCTGCGGCACGCCGCTGTTCGAATCGGGCGCCAAGTTCGACGCCGGCTGTGGCTGGCCCAGCTACTGGCAGCCCGTGAACAGCGAGGTGGTCGAACGCGTGCAGGACACCAGCCACGGCATGGTGCGCATCGAGGTGCGCTGCAACAGATGCGGCTCGCACCTGGGCCATGTGTTCCCCGACGGCCCGCAGCCCACGGGGGAGCGCTATTGCATCAATTCCGCCGCGATAGACTTCGCGCCCGAATCCGGCCCTGAGCCTGCATGACCTTGACCGCATGAAACTGCTGCTCGACTTCCTGCCGCTGCTGCTGTTCTTCGCCACCTTCCGCGTGGCCGAGAACCACCAGGAAGCGGCCACGGCCTTCGCCAACCAGCACCTGGGTGCCATGGTGTCGGGCGGCAGCATCAGCAGCACGCAGGCGCCCGTGCTGCTGGCCACCGTGGTGGTGATCCTCGCCACGCTGGCGCAGGTGGCCCTCACCCGGCTGAGCGGGCGCAAAGTCGACCGGCTGCTGTGGGTCACGCTGGCCATCGTGGTGGTACTGGGTGGCGCCACGATCTGGCTCAACAACGAAGCCTTCATCAAGTGGAAGCCCACGGTCTACAACTGGGTGCTGGCCGGCGCGATGCTCGTCACGCAGTTCGTGTTCAAGAAAGACCCGCTGAAGGCGCTGCTGGGCAGCCAGCTCGAGCTGCCGCCGGCGGTGTGGTTCCGGCTCACGATGGCCTACATCGTCTTCTTCGTCGCCGTGGGCTGCCTCAACCTGTATGTCGCGTTCAACTTCCCGACGCACACCTGGGTGAATTTCAAGGTGTTCGTGCTGACCGGGCTGCTGATCGCATTCGTGATCGGGCAGGCCTTCTACCTGAGCCGCTACATCCAGGACGAGCCGGAGAAGCAGCCATGAGCACTCCGGACCGCCCGAGGACGCGTGGCGCCGAGGGGACCGCATGAGCCGCGGCGCGGGCTTCGTCACGGCCGAGCAGATCCAAGGCGCGCTGCAGACCGCGCTGTCGCCGCAAAGCCTCGAAGTCATCGACGACAGCCACCTGCATGCCGGCCACGCCGGCGCGCGCGAAGGCCGGCATTTCACCGTGCGCATCACCAGCGAGCGCTTCGCTGGTTTGTCCCGTATTGCGCAGCATCGGCTCGTGTATGATGCCCTGCGCCATTTGATCCCCCAGGGCATACACGCCCTGGCCATCGAGGCTCAAGCCCCCGATCGCTCGTAGCGGCGCCATCCGTTTCCCCTGCAGCGCTGAACCGAATGCCCGCTGTGGTGTCAGAGGCTCAAGCGGTGTGCGCGAGCGCGCGTCGCCGCGAGTATCCAAGTGTTTCGCTGAAAGGCTTATCCGCCATGAACTTCAAGTCGTCTGGCCTGCGCACCGCCGTGGCCGCCACTGCCCTCGTCCTGCTGGCACCGCTGGCCGCCCAGGCGCAGAACGTCGCCGTCGTCAACGGCAAGGCCGTGCCGAAGGCGCGCGTCGATGCGCTGATCAAATCGGCCGTCAAGCCCGGGCAACCGGTGCCGCCGGAGCTCGAAGCGCGTGCACGTGACGTGGTGGTGATGCAGGAGATCTTCGCGCAGGAGGCCGAGCGCCGCGGCCTCACGGCCACGCCGGAGTTCAAGGCCCAGATGGAACTGGCCCGCACCCGCGTGCTGCTGGACCAGTTGCGCCAGGACTTCGAAAAGAAGAACCCGGTCACCGACGCCGAAGCGCAGGCCGAATACGACAAGGTCAAGGCCGAGGCCGGCACCGGCATGGAATACCGTGCCCGCCACATCCTGGTGGAGAAGGAAGACGACGCCAAGTCGCTGATCGCCCAACTGCAAAAGGGCGCCAAGTTCGAAGACCTGGCAAAGAAGAACTCCAAGGATCCCGGTTCTGCGGAAAACGGCGGCGACCTCGACTGGGCCAGCCCCAACAACTACGTGCCCGAGTTCAGCGCCGCGATGACCAAGCTGAAGAAGGGCGAGACCACCAACGAACCGGTGAAGAGCCAGTTCGGCTATCACATCATCAAGCTCGAAGACACCCGCGAGGCCAAGTTCCCCGCCTTCGACGAGGTGAAGCCGCAGATCCAGCAGCGCCTGGCCCAGGTGAAGCTGCAGAAGTTCCAGGAAGACCTGCGCAACAAGGCCAAGACGGACTACAAGTTTTCTTCACAGTGAGCCCCCGGCCGCCTGGCGGCCGCCCCCCGAGGGGGCTGCAATCCGCGACCGGGAAACCCGGACGCGGATTGAGCGCTAACGAATAGCGCCCCTGGCCGCTGGCGCGGCCTGTCCCAGGGGGACTCCCGCCCCTTGGGGGCGGGTGGGGGTGGGGCTCCATGTCGCCCCCTTGGGGATGCGCTT
>JBFLWE010000072.1:0-31701 GCA_040758375.1 Pseudomonadota bacterium | reverse complement strand
TGCTGCCGCGCTGGGACGCGCTGTGGCGCGGCGACCTGGCCTCGCTGAGCCCGGTGCCGCAGGCTGCGCAGGCGCTCGATGCGCGCCTGCGCGCCGACCTGGGCGCCAGCGATGCGCGCACGATGGTGGTGGCCAGCGGCCCCGACCTCGAAACCGCGCTGCGCGCCGCCGAGGCGGCCGGCGCGCGGCTGGACCGGCTGGTGGAGCAGGGCGTGCTGGCCGGCTACGAGACGCCCACGCGCCTGGTGCCCAGCCAGGCGGCGCAGCAGGCGCGCCGGGCCAGCCTGCCGGCGGTCGAGGCGCTGCGCGAGCGCCTGGCGCAAGCCACGGCCGGCGGGCCCTTGCCAGCCGAACGATTGCAGCCCTTTGTGGCCGAGGTGCAGGCCGCGCGCCAGGCCGCGCCGGTGACGCCGGCGCTGTGGGCCGGCACGGCCTTGCAGCCGGTGGTCGATGCGCTGCTGTTCCGGCGCGAGGCCGGCGGGTGGACGGCCTTGCTGCCGCTGCAGCCGGGCGCCCAGGACGTGTCGGCCGCGTCGCTGCGCCAGGCGCTGCAGGGCCTGCCGCAGGACATTGCGGTCATCGACATCAAGCAGTCGCTCGACGAGCTGTACGCGCGCTACCTGCGCGAGGCGCTGTGGATGGCGCTGCTGGGTGGGCTGGCGGTGGTGGCGGTGATCGGCTGGCAGCTGCGCTCGCTGCGGCGGCTGCTGGCGGTGTGCCAGCCGCTGGCGCTGGCCGTGCTGTTCACGCTGGGCCTGCTGGCGCTGGCCGGCGTGGCGCTGGGCATCCTGCACCTGGTGGGGCTGCTGCTGGTGGTGGCGGTGGGCTCGAACTACGGCCTGTTCTTCGACCAGTGGCGCCGCGGCGAGGCCCACGACGACGACACGCTGGCCTCGCTGCTGCTGGCCAACCTGACCACGGTGGTGGCCTTTGGGCTGATTGCGCTGTCGGAGATTCCGGCGCTGTCGGCCATCGGCCGCGTGGTGGCGCCGGGCGCCGTGCTCGCGCTGCTGCTGGCTGCGGTGTTTTCCCGGCCTTTTGCGAGAGGTTAGCAGCGCCTCGCATGGGAGAATTCGCGGCTGCCCTCGTCGCCCCTGAATGACCCCCGTGCACGCCCCCGACACCACTGGCTGGACCATGCCGCCGCTGCTGCGCGCCAGCATCGGCGTGCACGCGGCCGCGGCCGGCCTGCTGGCCGCGGCGCCGCAGGCCTGGCCCTGGGCGCTGGCCGGCGTGGCGCTCAACCATGCGGCGCTCACCGCCGCGGGCCTGTGGCCGCGCAGCCGCTGGCTGGGCGCCAACCTCGTGCGCCTGCCGGCGGCCAGCGCCCGGCGCGGCGAGATCGCGCTCACCATCGACGACGGCCCCGACCCCGAGGTCACGCCCGCGGTGCTGGACCTGCTCGACGCGCACGGCGCACGCGCCACCTTCTTCTGCATCGCGCGCCACGCCGAGGCCCACCCCGCGCTGGCGCGCGAGATCGTCGCGCGCGGCCACAGCGTGCAAAACCACAGCCATGCGCACCGCCACAACTTCTCGCTGCTGGGGCCGCGCGGCTTCGAGCGCGAGCTGCTGCGCGCGCAGCAGGCGCTGGCCGACATCACCGGCGAGCGGCCCATCTGCTTTCGCGCGCCGGCGGGCTTGCGCAACCCCTTCCTCGACCCGGTGCTGCACCGCCTGGGCCTCACGCTGGTGAGCTGGACGCGCCGCGGCTTCGACACGCGCGAGGCCGACGCGCAGCGCGTGCTCGCGCGCCTGCAGCGTGGCCTGGCCGCGGGCGACATCCTGCTGCTGCACGACGGCAACGCCGCGCGCACCGCGCAGGGCCGCCCGGTGCTGCTCGAGGTGCTGCCCCCTCTTTTGAACACCTGCCGCGAAGCCGGCCTGCGCTGCGTGACGCTGCCCCAGGCCCTGGCCCGCGCCCCTGCTGTTGGATGACCATGCCCTCTGCGCTGTCGAGCGTTTCCAACGACCTGTCTCCCCCGGGCCCTGACCACGCCTGGCGCCAGATCCACCGCGAGGCCTGCGCGCCTTATCGCAGCGCCGGCCGCTTCGCCTGGCACTTCGCGCAAGGCAAGCTGGGCCGCGACCCGGTGTTCCGCGCGCTGCTGGAGCGCGGCGACCTGCCGCCGCGCGCCCGCGTGGTGGACATCGGCTGCGGCCAGGGGCTGCTGGCCAGCCTGCTCGCGGCGGTGGACGCCGCCGCGCAGCGCGGCGCCTGGCCCGCGGCCTGGCCGGCCGCGCCGGTGGGCGCACCGTACACCGGCATCGAGCTGATGCCGCGCGACGTGGCGCGTGCAGAAGCCGCCGTGGGACGGCTGGCCACCGCGCCGCGCTTCGTGTGCGGCGACATGCGCAGCACGCCGCTGCCGGCCTGCGACGTGGTGGTGATCCTCGACGTGCTGCACTACGTGGACCATGCGGCGCAGCAGGGCGTGCTGCAGCGCGTGCGCGAGGCGCTGCAGCCGCACGGCCGGCTGCTGCTGCGCGTGGGCGATGCCGCCAGCCGGCGCGGCTTTGCGGTGAGCCAGTGGGTGGACCGCATCGTCACGATGATCCGCGGCCACCGTGTGCCGCCCACCTTCGGCCGTGCGCTGCCCGAGTGGGTGGCGCTGCTGCAGGGCCTGGGCTTTGCGGTGCAGCCGGTGCCGATGAGCCAGGGCACGCCGTTCGCGAACGTGCTGCTGGTGTGCGAGTTGGGGGAGACGAGATGACCCGCTGGGCCGTCACCGACTACACCGCGGCCAGCGCGCTGGGCGTGGGCCGCGCCGAGATGCTGCGCTCGCTGCGCGAAGGCCGCAGCGGGCTGCAGCACAAGCACTTCGAGACCGCCACCTTGGACACCTGGGTGGGGGAGGCGCCGGGCGTGGACGATGTGGCGCTGCCGGCCGAGCTGGCCGACTTCGACTGCCGCAACAACCGCCTGGCCTGGCTGGGCCTGCAGGCCGACGACTTCGCCGCCAGCGTGGCGCGCGCGAAGCAGCGCCATGGCGCGCAACGTATCGGCGTGTTCCTCGGCACCAGCACCTCGGGCATCCTCAGCACCGAGCAGGCCTACCGCCGGCGCGATGCGGCCACCGGCGCGCTGCCGCCGGACTTCCGCTACGAAGAGACCCACAGCACCGGCTCGGTGGCCAGCTTCGTGCGCAAGGCGCTGGGGCTGGGGGGGCCGGCCTTCGTGATCTCCACCGCCTGCTCGTCGGGCGCCAAGGCCTTCGGCAACGCCGCGCGCATGCTGCAGCTCGGCCTGATCGACGCCGCGGTGGTGGGCGGCGTGGACAGCCTGTGCATGACCACGCTCTACGGCTTCAACTCGCTCGAGCTGTTGTCCCCCGACGTGTGTAGGCCCTGGGACGCCGAACGGCGCGGCCTGTCGCTGGGCGAGGCTGCGGCCTTCGCGCTGCTGGAGCGCGACGCAGCGCAAGCCGTGGCCTGGCTGCTGGGCGTGGGCGAAAGCAGCGACGGCCACCACATGAGCAGCCCCCATCCCGAGGGCCTGGGCGCTGCCGAGGCCATGCGCGCGGCGCTGGCGCAGGCCGGCCTGTCGCCGCAGCAGGTGGGCTACCTCAACCTGCACGGCACGGCCACCAACAACAACGACGCAGCCGAAGACCTGGCCGTGCGCAGCGTGTTCGGCGCGCAGCTGCCTTGCAGCTCCACCAAGGGCTACACCGGCCACACGCTGGGCGCGGCCGGTGGGCTGGAAGCCGCGGTCTCGCTGCTGGCCTTGCAGCAGGGTTTCATGCCCGGCGGCGCGAACCTGCGCACGCAAGACCCGGCCCTGCAGGCCCACTACCTGCGCGAGCCGCGCGAGACGGCGCTGCAGGCGGTGGCCAGCAACTCCTTCGGCTTCGGCGGCTCCAATGCCTGCCTGGTGTTCGGAGCGGCCCGGTGAGCGCGGCCCTGCAGTTCAGCCTGCGCGGCGTGGGCCTGGTGGGCCCCGGCTTCGACGACTGGGCCCGTGGCCGCGCGCTGCTGGCCGACCCGTCGCAATGGGCCGCGGCGCCCACGGTGCTGCCGCCGCCGGCGCGCCTGCCGCCGGCCGAGCGGCGCCGCGCCGGCGCGATCGTCAAGGCCTGCCTCGCGGCGGCCGACCAGGCGGCGGCGCAGGCCGGCATCGACGTGGGCCAGACCGCGACCGTGTTCTCCGCCTCGGTGGGTGACGGCCCCAACTGCCACGCGCTGTGCGAGGCGCTGGCCACGCCGGAGCGGCTGGTGTCGCCCACGCGCTTCACGAACTCGGTGCACAACGCCTCGGCCGGCTACTGGCACATCGCCACCGCCTGCCGGGCGCCTTCGACCAGCCTGTCGGCGCACGACGCGAGCTTCGCGGCCGGCCTGCTCGAAGCAGCCAGCCAGAGCGTGGCCGACCGGCGGCCGGTGCTGCTGGTGGTGGCCGATGCCCCGTATCCCGAGCCCTTGCGCAGCACACGGCCGATTCCCGATGCGATGGCGCTGGCGCTGGTGCTCGACGCGTCGCACGCGGGGCCGGCGCTGGCGCGGCTGTCGCTGCAGCTGGCCGACGGCGAAGCCGATGCGTGTGCGCATGCGGGGCTGGAGGCCTTGCGCCGCGCCATCCCTGCGGCGCGGGCCTTGCCGCTGCTGCAGCGGCTGGCGCGCGGCGAGGCCGGGCCGTGCACGATCGGCTACCACGAGGGGCTGGCGCTGCGCGTGGCGGTGGAGCCCGCGGCGTGAGCGGCCCCGCCGCGCTCGACCGTGCCGGCATCGCGGCGCGCATCCCGCACCAGGGCACGATGTGCCTGCTGGAAAGCCTGCACAGCTGGACGACCGAGCAGATCCGCTGCAGCACGCACACGCACCGCCTGGCCGACAACCCATTGCGCACCGCCAGCGGCCTGCTGAGCCCCTGCGCGATCGAGTACGCCGCGCAGGCGATGGCGCTGCACGGCGCGCTGGTGGCACCCGCCGGCGCGCGGCCCGCGCCCGGCTACCTGGCCAGCGTGCGCGGCGTGCAGCTGCACCGCGCGCGGCTCGACGACGTGGCCGGCGCGCTGACCGTGCAGGCGCAGCGGCTGGCCGGCGACGGCACGCAGATCCTCTACCACTTCATGGTGTGCGACGAACGCGGCGCGCCGCTGGCCGAAGGCCGCGCCACCGTGGTGCTCAACACCCCCTTGCCCGGGAGCGACCCATGAGCCTGGCCTCCAAGCGCGCGCTGGTCACCGGCGCCAGCGGCGCCCTCGGCGCCGCCATCGCGCGCCGCCTGGCGCGCGATGGCGCCCACCTGCTGCTGCATGCCAACTCGCGGCCCGACGCGGTGGCGCAGCTGGCCGACCAGATCCGCGCCGCGGGCGGCCAGGCCGAGCCGGTGGTGTTCGACATCACCGACGCCGATGCGGCGCGCGCCGCCTGCGGGCAGATGCTGGCCGCAGGGCCGGTGCAGCTGATCGTCAACAACGCCGGCGTGCACGACGACGCGGTGTTCCCCGGCATGCGCGCCGAGCAGTGGCACCGCGTGATCGACGTGTCGCTGCACGGCTTTTTCCACGTGACCCAGCCGCTGATGCTGCCGATGCTGCGCACGCGCTGGGGCCGCGTGATCAACATCTCGTCGGTGGCCGCGCTGGCCGGCAACCGCGGCCAGGTGAACTATGCGGCGGCCAAGGGAGCGCTCAACAGCGCCACCAAGGCCTTGTCGCTCGAAGTGGCCAGCCGCGGCGTGACCGTGAACGCCATCGCGCCGGGCATCATCGCCTCGCCGATGGCCGATGCGGTGTTCGACGCGGCCACCATCGCGCAGCTCGTGCCCTGCAAGCGCGCCGGCACGCCGGAGGAAGTGGCCGCGCTCGCGGGGTTCCTGGCGAGCGAGGAAGCGGGCTACATCACGGGCCAGGTGATCTCGGTCAACGGCGGGATGGTCTGAGCTCCCCCTAGAAGAAGACGAGCCGAGGGGTGATGAATTCACTCTGACCGTGAGAGTCGCTCCGTAGAATCTGCGCCGGCCACTGTCGGCCGTGTGTGGAGGAATCCCGATGAAGTTGAAGATCGTTGCCAGCGCCGCCGTGGTGGCGCTGATGGCCGGTTGCGCCACCCAGGGCGGCAGCCAGACCGCGCAAGCCCCGGCATCGAGCGCGGCCAAGCCGGCCGCTGCGGCCACGGCCACGCAGCCGTCCGACGTGCGCATCGTGAAGTCGCGCGACGGCAAGTTCGAAGGCGAAGTCATCGGCACCCCGGCGCCCGGCAGCAAGTTCGCCAAGCTGCAGATCGGCATGGAGTTCAACGAGGTCACCAAGCTGATCGGGGGGCCGTCGAGCATGCACACCCACGAGACCGGCAAGCGCTGGATCCCGTTCTACTTCGGCAACGACGCCACGCGCATGCAGGCCGACTACGCGGGCGAAGGCTGCCTGGCCTTCACCGGCGGCAGCGTGTTCGGCGGCGGCGGCAACGAGCTGGTCCGCATCACGGCCGACCCGAGCGGAGCGAAGTGCAAGGAGTGATGCCCTCGGCGCTGCGTTGAAAACACAAAAGGAGGGGGTTCATGCTTGCGCGTGTCTTTGCGTTTGCATTGCTGTCGGCGCTGTGCATCTCGTCGCGCGGTCAGCCCCTTCCTGAACCGGCCGAAGGTTTCTTGTGTTGCACCATGCGTACGGATGGCGACTGGATCAGCGACGCCAACTACGCTGACGAGCGGCCGACACTGGTGCCGGCGGGTACGCCGATCAAAGCCACAGGCTATGGGCGCTACCGCGTGCATGTGCTGATCGCAGGTGCCAAGCAGGCCATCGGCAACGACTACAGCCGAAAGCTCGACATGGCCTCTTTCGCGAGGCGCTACATCGTCGCGGAGGATCCCCAAGTACAACAGGCTGCGTATCCGGCCGAGGTGCGAGAGGCGATACGGAAGGGTAGGCTGACGCTTGGCATGACGCGCGAGCAGGCGATCATGGCCTTGGGATATCCAGTGATGGATCTGAACCCGTCTCTGGATGCGCAGCGCTGGCGTTACGAGGTAACGGGCGGCCGGCCGTTCGTGGTGGTCTTCAGCGAGGACGGACGGGTTAGTGAGGTGGAAGGCGATGCCCGGGCGAGAGGTTTCGTGCTCGGGGAAGGCGAATGGGCGACCGTCACCGAATGGTCTGAAGAACAAGAGCCGGAGACACCGGAGAAGGCCTGTGCGATCAACGTCTATCGCGTCAGCACACGTAACTTCATGGTCGACCCGGAACGGCCCTTCGTGTACCTCAACGGCAATCGAATCGGAAGCCTTCCTGCTGGAGAGAGTTATTGCCTCGATGCGCCTCCCGGCAAACACGTCGTGTCCTTGCGCGAAGCCGCTTTCCCCGGCATTCCGGGCTTCTCCGAGCGGGAGGTGGAAGTGGTGGTTGACGGTGCGCCGGTGTTCGTGCGGTACCGCAAGGCGTTTACGGGCAGCACCGCCATCGGCACTTCGATCGTGAAGCACAGCCGCATTGATGTCGATCGCACATCGGAGGCTCAGTGGCGCGAGGAACGCGCGGCCGAGCGGTGAAGGGACGGGCGGCTTCAGGGCAGGCCGTTCAACCCTGAAACGGCGGTCGCCGCATCACGCGGCGCACCGCCAGCACCGGCAGGCGCAGGGCGAACTCCAGCATCAGCCGCGTGTGCATCCACGTCAGCAGCACGTTGTCGCGGCCGTAGCGGAAGTGCGAGACGCCGCCTTCCTCGGGCTTGAGGTACTTCACCGGCGCGTCGAGGTTGACCGGCTTCACGCCGCGCCAGGCCAGGCGCACCACCGCCTCGGTGTCGAAGTCGAAGCGCCGCATCCAGGGCTGGCGCTGCATCACGGCGATGAGCTCGGCCACCGGGTACACGCGAAAGCCGTAGAGCGAATCGGCGACGCCGGCGCCCAGCGTCTCCAGGTTGGTCCACCAGTTCGACACGCGCCGGCCGCGCACGCGCAGCAGCGGCGCGCTGGCGTCGAACACCGGGCGGCCCAGCACCATGGTCTCGGGCCGCTGCAGCGAGGCCTGCATGAACGCGGGGATCAGCGCGGCCGGATGCTGGCCGTCGGAGTCCATCGTGAGCGCGTGGGTGAAGCCTTCGGCCTGCGCCTGGCGCAGGCCGTGCAGCACCGCGGCGCCCTTGCCCTGGTTGCGCGGCAGCACCCACACGCGCAGGCCGGGGTCGGCCTCGGCCATGCGCTGCAGGCCGTCGGCCGTGCCGTCGCTGCTGCCGTCCACCACCACCCACACCGGGTTCCAGTGGGCGCGCGCCTCGCGCACCGTCTCGTACACCTTGGGGCCGGTGTTGTAGCTGGGGATCAGGACCAGGTGGGTGCGCGAGGCGTTCATGCGGCGTCGTTCAGTCGGCGTCGAGATGGCGCAGAGGTTTCACGTTGGCCGCCATGTACCGCTCCATCTCGGCCAGCAGCGCGTCGGCGTCGGCCTGCGGCTCGAAGCGACGGCCCAGGCGCACGCTGAACCTGATGGGCAGCGGCGGCAGCTTCCAGATCGGCCAGCCCTTGCCGAGGTAGGGCGAGTCGGTGTCGATGAACACGGTCTGGATCGGCACCTGCGCCAGCTTGGCGATCAGCGTCACGCCGGGGCGAAAGGGGTTGACCGGGTTGGTGGTGGTGCGCGTGCCTTCGGGAAAGATCACGAGCTGGCCGCCGGCCTTGAGGTCTTGCACTGCCAGCCGGATCATGCCGCGTGCGGAGTCGTTGCGGATGTAGCGCGCCAGGCGCGCGCCCGCGCCGAGGAACACGTTGCGCATCAGCTCGGCCTTCATGATGCAGGCGCTGCGCGGCAGCCGGGCCACGAGGATCAGCGCATCGAGCATGCTGGGGTGGTTGCCCACGACGATGAGGCCGCGCTCGTCGCGCAGCGCGTCCAGCGCCTCGCTGTCGATGCGCAGCATGCCCGACAGCGAGGCCAGCCACCAGAACAGTGCGTAGCCCCGCGCGATGCCGGCGCGGCCGATGCGCAGGCCGCGCTCGCGCGGCAGCAGCGGGTACAGCAGCATCGCCACCAGGTTCCAGGCCAGCGAGATCAGGCCGAGCACCAGCAGCTGCGCATGCAGCGCCAACGTCAGCGGCAGGGCCAGGATGCGCTTGAGCACCAGCTCTCACTCCGGCGTGTCGACGGTGCGCGAGGAGGCGGCAAACACCCAGGACACCGCGAAGCCGAAGGTCCAGTGGTCGCGCTGGCGCACCAGCGGGCTGTCGATGAAGGCGGCGCCGCGCAGGCTGTCGTAGCGCACGAAGGCGCCCATCCAGGTGTTGCCGACGCGGCGCGAGGTGGCCGCGGTGAACTGCAGGCCGCCGTAGCCGCCCTCGGCGCGGTAGGCCGGCCGGTCGGGCAGCGCCTGCGCTTCGCTCACCTCGTAGAAGTGGGCGTTGTAGCGGCGGTTGCTGTACAGCGCTGCGGCCTGCAGGCCGAGGTTCCAGCCGCTGGCCACGTGCAGGTCGAGGTTGAGGTTGGGCGCGGCGATCCAGCCGATGTTGCGCGGGTGGCGCTGCAGGCTCACCGCCGCGCGCAGCGGCGCGCGCAGGTCGAGCTTCCAGCCGGGCTGGCGCAGCAGGGTGAGGTTGAGGTTGGGGCCCAGTTCGAAGGTGGGCGGCAGGTCGTCCATGCCGCGCCGGGCCTGGTTGTCCTCGCTGCGCGTGGGCGCGCTGGCCGACACGCTCAAGTCGAAGTTCAGGCGCGGCGTCTCGTACAGCACGGCGCGCGCGCCTTCGCGGTCGGCCTTGAAGATCTTGCCGCGGTACACGACGTAGGGCACCGGCAGCACCCAGGTGTGGCTCTGGTCGGAGCCGCGGTAGTGGGGCAGCTGCAGCACGCCCACGCCCATGCCCAGCTCCCACAGCGGCCGCTCGCCAGCACACCCCAGCCCGGCAGCCAGGGCCATGGCCGCCCCGCACACCAGGCGCTTCATGAGCGGATCTCGCCGGCAGCGACGCCGTGCGCCTCGATCTCCACCAACAGGTCGGACCGGCAGATGTCGGCCTCCAGCACCACCGCGGAGCGCGCGGCGTGCGAGCCGGCGCCCACGGCGGCCTCGAACTCGGCCATGATCAGCGGGGCCTGCGCGGCATGGCGCACGTACACCACGCAGTCGAGCTCCGAGAGCGCGAAGCGCGCGGTGCAATGCTGGTGCGCGGCGGCGATCACCGCGCGCAGGTTGGTCAGCGTCTCGCGTGTCTGCGCCTGCACGTCGCCGATGTGCACGCTGGCGTGGCCCACGATGCTGGCCGTGCCCGAGATCAGCAGCGCGGTCTGTCCGGGCGCCGGCGACACCAGCGCCGCGCGCGAGAAGGTGGGGCTGCGCGGGCCATAGGCCGTGGGGTAGTGGTAGGCCGACACTTGGCGCGGGTTTTCCACGGCCAGCGGCGGCACCGTGCCGGCCAGGAAGCGCACGCAGAACGGCCCGCTGCGCGTGCCGATGGCGCAGGCCGCGGGCGCGCCTTCGAAGGCCGCGTAGCCGGCCTCGAGGAAGGCGACCTGGCGCCCGCTGTTGAACTGGCGGTAGCGCTCCAGCCCGCCGCCGTCGGCGTTGATGCCGGGCAGGTAGTTCCACAGGCGCTGCAGGTGGGTGCAGCCGGTGTGCTGGAGGGTGGCGAAGATGTCGGCGTAGGCCTGGTGCGCCAGCGCGGTGAGGTCGCGGCCTTCGGCGGCTTCGTCGAGCTCGACCGCGCCGTACAGCCAGTGGCCGTTGTGGCGCCATTGCACGCCGCCGCAGCGTCCGCTCGTCTGGTGGCCGGGGCTGTGCCAGGCGTCCACCATCGGCCCGGGGGCCGAGAGCACCTGCGCGCGCGTGCTGTCGGCCTGCGCGAGCACCGGGCCGTAGGCCAGCCCGCCCAGCGGCGGCTGCGGGCCGGCCGCGAGCGCGGCCCATTCGGCCGGCGTGACCCGGCGCACCGACAGCGGCGGCACGGTGTGTGTGCGGGCGGTGCTCATCGCGCCTCCATCACGTTTTCGCCGGGCAGCGGGCCGCCCGCATCGCGGAGGTTGGCGCGGCGCATGCGCCAGGCCTTGAAGGTGCGGGCGAAGTGGCGCACCGACACCAGGTAGTACAGGCCCTTGAGCGCCAGCAGCGAACGCCAGATCGGCGTGTGGCCGTAGATGTCGCCGGCCAGCAGCGACAGCAGCGCCTCCTTCACCCGCAGCGGGTTGCGCGGGTACATGAAGAACTCGCGCATCGTCGGGTTGGTGACGCGGAAGATGAACCACGAGAACTCGCGCGGGCCCTTGCGCATCAGCTTCTCGAAGCGCCGGCGCGCGGCGGCGGCTTCGCTGGCCGGCCGGTCGAGGCAGGCAGCCACCACCTCGGCGCCTTCGAAGGCGCTCACCATCGCCAGGTACACGCCGGAGGAGAACACCGGGTCGATGAAGGCGAAGGCATCGCCCAGCATCAGGTAGCGCTCGCCGGTGCAGTGCGAGCCGCTGTAGGAGTAGTTGCCGGTGGCGTGCACCTTGCCGTCGACCAGCGTCGCGCCGCGCAGCCGCTCGGCCAGCTTGGGGCACAGCGCGATGGTGTCGGCGAAGAACTCCTCGAGCGGCTTGCTGCGCGACTTGAGGTAGTAGGGCCAGCACACCGCGCCGATGCTGGTGGTGCCGTCGGGCAGCGGGATGAACCAGAACCAGCCGTGCTCGAACCAGAAGATCGTGATGTTGCCTTCTAGCTTGCCCGGCAGGCGCTGGGCGCCGGTGAAGTGGCCGAAGATCGCCGAGCTGTTGTGGCGCGGGTTCTTGTGCTTGGAGCGCAGCTTGTTGGCGAGGAAGGTGTCGCGGCCCGAGCAGTCGAGCACGAAGCGCGCGCGCCAGCTCTGGCGCTGGCCGTCGGCGGCCTCGGCCTGTACGGTGGCGCCGTCGGCGTCGAAGCTCACGTCGCGCACGCGGCAGCCTTCGAAGGTGCGCGCGCCCGACTCGCCGGCGTGGCGGAACAGCAGCGCGTCCAGCTCGGAGCGGCGCACCTGCCAGGCGTAGGGCATGGACTTGTCCCACGCGTCGCCGAACTCGAGGAAGCTGCTGTGCTCGTGCTGCGGCGAGACGAACTCGACGCCCCACTTGGGCATGCCGATCTTCTCGACCTCTTCGCGCAGGCCGAGGCGGTCGAACAGCGCCACGTTGGCCGGCAGCAGCGATTCGCCGATGTGAAAGCGCGGGTGCCGCGCCTTCTCGAGCACGACGACGTCGCGCCCCTGCCGGGCCAGCAGCGCTGCGGCGGTGGCCCCCGCCGGGCCGCCGCCGATCACGAGCACGTCGCAGCGCTGGCCGGCTGCGACCGGGGAGGTGGGAGGGTTCATGCCGGTCTGGTGGCCGTGTATTCGGAGAAGATGCCCAGCTCGACGTGGCGCTGCACGTCCTGGAAGCCCGCTTCGCCGAGCGCGCGCATCACCCGCTCGGGCGGGATGCAGGCTTCGATGGTGTCCCAGTAGTAGCGCCAGAGCTCGGCGGTGTGGTGGCGGCGCGCCACCACGCGTGCGAGCACCGGCACCACGCCGCGCATGTAGGCCTTGAGCGCCAGCGTGCCGGCGCGCGTGGCGGGCTTGGTGATTTCGAGCACCAGCAGCCGGCCGCCGGGGCGCAGCACGCGGTGGAATTCGCCGAACGCGGCGGCCACGTCGCCGATGTGGCGCAGCGCATAGCCCATGCTGAGGAAGTCGCAGCTCGCGTCGGCGCAGGGCAGGGTCTCGGCGCGGCCCTGCAGCAGCTCCACGCCCGGCAGCCGGGCCTGGCCCATCATGCCCGCGCTCGGGTCCACCCCGCGCAGCGTGCCGCCCGGGCCGATGAGGCGCAGCGCCTCGCGCGCCACCATGCCGGTGCCGATGCCCACGTCGAGCACCTGCGCGCCCGCGGCCAGGCCGGCGCGCTGCAGGGCCTGGCGGCGGTACCAGGGGCCGGAGCCCAGGGCCAGCACGCGCTCGATGCGGTCGTAGTCGGGGGCGGTGTCGTCGAAGATGCGGCGCAGGTACTGATGGCGCTCGGCTTCGTCTCGGTAGTATTCGGTGAGCGGTGCGTGGGGGGGAAGCACCGGCTCCTTCCGACCCGAGGAGGTCGTAGGAATCATCCGCGGATTATGGCGGACCGGGGTGGCCCGGCGCCCTCCAACGCCCTAGGGAGATGCCGGGGTGGCGTGCAAATTGACCGGCAGCCGCAGCACGGCGAGCGTGCCGCCTTCGGCGTCGGGCGCCGGGCCGAGGCTGAAGGCCGCGTCGGGGCCATACAGCGTGTGCAGCCGCTCGCGCACCTGCTTCAGGCCGAACTGCGTGCCGTTGGAGGCGGGCGCACCCTCCAGCCCCACGCCGGTGTCGCGCACCGCCAGCACCAGGTGTTCGCCTTCGCGCCGCGCGCTCACTTCGATGCGGCCGCCCTCCACCTGGGGCTCCAGCCCATGCTGGATGCTGTTTTCCACCAGCGGCTGCAGCAGCAGCGGCGGCACCTGCAGGCCGCGCAGCGCGTCGGGCAGGTCGAAGCGCGCCTGCAGGCGCGGACCCATGCGCATCGCCATGAGCTGCAGGTAGTCGTCGAGCCGGGCGAATTCGTCGGCCAGCGAATGGGCCTGGGTGCGCGAGGCGGTGAGCGTGGCGCGCAGGAACGCGATCAGCCGGTCGAGCATGGCCTGCGCGCGCGGCGGGTCCAGCGCGATCAGCACGCGCAGGTTGGCCAGCGTGTTGAACAGCATGTGCGGTTCGAGCTGCGACTGCAGCAGCGCCAGGCGGGCGAGGGTGGCGTCGCGCTCGGCCCGCGCGATGTGCTCGCTCTGGGCCATGGCCTTGCCGCGGCTGTAGAAGTAGTAGATGCACACGGCCGAGGCGGCCAAGGTGATGGTGATGGCCGAGCGCATGCGGTTCGGCGAATCGGAGAAGAGGCTCAGCGCCTTGCAGCCGCAGTACCAGTCGCCGAGGGTGGTGCCCACCAGCCAGCCGGCGACGACGCTGCCCACCACCAGCACCACCGAGCGCGGCCATCCGGGCCAGCCCTCGCCGCCGCGCAACAGGGGAACGCGGCCGACCTCGACGAAGGCCCAGATGCTCAGTCCGATCGCCTGGTTGTAGACCATGGCCACGTCCCAGGTGCCCCAGCGGTCGGAGCCGCCCAGCATCTGCAGCGCCCACAGAAGGCTGTTGAACACCAGCACCTGCAGCGCATGCCGCAGGATCTGGCGAAGGTCGTACTTACCGGGGGGGCTGGCGGTCACGATCAGGCGGCGTGGAGCAGGCGCGATTAGAACGCAAGGCTGGCCAGCAGGTAGCCGCTGCGATCGAGCGGCAGCTGTGCCAGCAAGGCGGTGGCCGGGCCGCCATGGTGACGCAGGCCGGCTTCGAGCTTCAACCGGTCGCCTTGCCAGGCCAGCGATGCGGTCCAGGTGCGGCCTGCATCTCGTGGGGTGAACAGCATGTCCAGCGCGGGCTGCCAGGCCTCGTGCTGCCACGCCAGGCGCAGGAACAGGTTGTCGCGCCGCAGGTTGGGGCTGCGCCAGGGCGTGGCCTGCCAGGCGGCGTTGGCGGCGTGCAGCGTGCGCAGCGGGGCGGGCGCGAGGCGGCCTGCGGCGAGCAGGCCTTGGCAGCGCTGCAGCCAGTGGCTCCAGTGGTCATCGCTCAAGGCGGTGCCGTCGTGCCAGGCTTCGCCCAGCAGGCTCAACTGTTGTTCGTTGGTCCAGCTGAAGCCCAGCAGCCACTGCGTGGCTGCGCCCTGCGTGGCCAGAGCCCAGGGGTTGGCCGCGCTCGGCGCGGCCCCCGGCGGGCCGCCGTAGCGCCAGCCGTCGTGGCGCTGCGTGAAGCGCCACGAAGCATGCAGCTCCAGCGACTCGCTGGCCACCCAGGCGAAAGCCGCACCCACGCTGCCGCTGGTGTGTTCGCCCCAGCGCGCGAAGCCGTGCCAGTCGGCCGCGCCGTGGCGCAAGTAATAGCGCAACGCCAGCGCGCTTTCTTCGCCACCGCCGGTGCGGCTGAACGGGGCGTGCAGGTGATGCGGGTTTACCCACACCAGCGCCCACGCGCTCTCGGCACCGAAGTGCTCCAGTTGCAGCAGGGGCCGGCCTTCGGCGGTGGCGGACAGGAGCTGGCGGCGCTCTTCCTGCTGCACCACGTCGTTGGGGCGCCAGCCGTAGCCCACGTCCCATGAAACGATCTTCTTGCCGGCGCTGAATTGCCATGCGTCGCCGACGCCAGGCACGGGCCCGGAAGCGTAGAGCTCGTTGAAGCGCGCGGTGGTGTCGGTATCGCCGCCTTCTCGCCGCTCGTGGCGCAGCAACACGTCGACCGCGAGGCTGCGGGCCTGGCCGCGCAGCCCCAGGTCGATGGTGGCGCCGCTGCGCGCTGGCGGTGCGAGCCCAGGCGAGAGCGCGTCGGCACGCGCCAGCAGCCCGCGCTCGTTGGCACTGCGCGGATCGAGGTGCGCCCGCAACTCGCCGCGCCAGTGGCCGTTGACCTCTTGCGCCAGCGCCGGCAGCCCGAGCGCGGCCGTTGCCGCGGCCAGCGGCAGGAACGTGCGAAGCCGCATGCCGCTACTCCAGCGCCGGGTTGCGGGCCAGGAACATCGGGTTGAGCCATGCCTCGGGCACGCTGCGCTGTTGGCGCGACAGGTAGCGCACATGGGTCGACTTGTGCGAGCTCAGCCGGTCCTGCAGCACCATCTCGGCCACCTCCTTGCCGCCCTTGTCGAGCAGGAACTGCGCATGCTTGGCGAGCTTGTCCGACTGCACGTACAGCTCGGCCTGCACCGGTTCGCGGCGCTGCTTGCCGATCCACAGCTCGATGCGCTGGTAGCTCGCGCCCTTGCGGGTGGCCTGCAGGCTCAGGCGCGTGCAGCTTTGCGGCCCGCAGGGCTCCTCGCCCGCCACGCTGCCTGTGTAGTCGTCGGCCCAGCTCAGCGTGGCGATGTCACCGGTGGAGGCATCGCCCAGCAGCTTCTGCATCGGCGTGATGCGCAGCGGGCGCTGGCTGCTGGGCATCAGCAGCCAGAAGTCGTCGCCCAGCATCAGCACCTTCTGGCCCGCCTCGGCGGGCGAGCGCATCAGCACCAGCGAGCGGCGCTGCGGCTGCGCAAACACGGTGTAGCGGCGCTCCTTGTCGGGGCTGCCGTCCTTGTGGAAGGTCTGCACCAGGGTCTCGACCTGCATGCTGTCGCCCGACAGGCGCCAGCGGTCGGCGGCCTTGAGCAGGGCCTGCACGTCGTCAGCGGCGTGGGCGGCGCCGGCGGCCAGGGCCCATACGAAAGCAATCGAGCGGAACATCAGGAACTCCTTCATTTCCAAAAGCACGCGAACCCAGCGGCCACCACGGAGCCGGCTGCGCCGGTCCGTCGGTGGCGCCCCCCTGAGCAACTGTCGCCCGGCCGCTCCGAAGACAGTTGCTCCCCCCTCGGGGGGCGGACGCGGTACTCCGCGGCCGGGGGCCGACATACAAGGGGGAGCGCCGAAGGCGCTCGGGGGTGGGTCAAACATGCGCCAGTGCATCGACGATCGGTCGGTGCACGGTCTTGCGCGCCACCCAGGCCGAGGCCGCCATCGCCAGCAGCACCATCGCCGCCAGCGTGGACAGCACCATCGGGGCTTCCAGCGTGATCTGCAGCGGGTAGCCGGTGCTGCGGCCCGGCGGCGGCGGCATCTGCACCGGGAACAGCAGCAACAGCACGGAGGCGGCGACGGCCAGTGCCGCGCCCAGCAGCGCGCCGCCGCCGCCCAGCACCATGCCTTCGAGCGCCAGCGAGTGCGTGAGCTGGCGCGGCAGCGTGCCCATCGCGCGCAGCGTGCCGATCTCGCGGGTGCGCTCGATGATGGCCATGGCCATCGCGTTGGTGACCACGAACACCACGATCACGCCGATGATCAGGCCCAGCGCGCCGAAGATGCGGTTGTAGAGCGCCTTCACGCTCTTGTAGAAGGTGGCCTGGTCCAGCCAGGTCTGCACCGCGAGCTGCGGCGACCCCGCCGCGATGCGTGCCTGCGCTGCGGCCACGTCGTCCATGCCGCGCAGGAACACGCCGAGCGTGGACACGCGCTCGGTGACCAGCAGCTTCTGCGCGGTGGCCAGGTCGGTGTAGACCAGGCGCTTGTCGAGGTCGGGGATGCCGGTGGAGAAGGTGCCCTTGACCACCACGTCCATCGCGTTGAGCGCGCCGCCGGTGGTGCTGGCCAGCAGCGTGAGGCTGCTGCCGGGCGCCGCCTTCAGGCTCTTGGCCAGGGCCTCGCCCAGCATCACCTCGCCGCTGCTGCCGCCGGCCAGCACATCGCCGGCCTTCACCTGCAGGAAGGGCCCCTTGACGGCGAACTCGCTGTCGGGCTCGATGCCGGCGGCCACCATGACGGTGGACTTGTCGCCGTTGCTGATGAGACCGCTGAACTCCACGCGCGGCAGCACGTGGCGCACGGCGGGGTCGGCCAGCAGCCGCGCCTTGAGCTTGGCCACGTGGTCCAGCCCGTGCTGCAGCGGCACGTCTTCGTCCTGCGTGAACTGCTGCGGCGTGCCCACGATCAGGTGGCCGGTGGTGCGCGCGGCCGACTGTGCCAGGCCCTGGTAGGTGAACAGTGCAAAGCCGCTGGCCATCAGGACGGCGGCCGTGCCCAGCGCGGCAATGCCGGCCGTCACCGCCGAGCGCCGGCGGTTGCGCAGCGTGTTGAGCCATGCGAACTTGAGCCATTTCATGCGACGTTCCTTTCCGCTTGGGTGTCGGTGCCGGCGATCAGCCCGTCGAGCAGCCGCAGCACGCGGTCGCAGCGGCGCGTGAGCCGGTCGTCGTGGGTCGCGATCACGAAAGCCGCGCCTTCGGCATGGCAGCGCTCGCGCATCAGGTCCATCACCTGGTCGGCGGTGTGCGAGTCCAGGCTTGCGGTGGGTTCGTCGGCGATCACCAGCGCCGGCCGCTTGACGAGCGCGCGCGCGATCGCCACCCGCTGGCGCTGCCCGCCCGACAGTGCGTCGGGCCGGTGCTGGGCGTGCTCGGCCAGGCCCACGCGCTCCAGCGCCTCGGCCACGCGCCGCCTGCGCTCGGCCGCGGGCACGCCGGCCAGGAACAGCGGGTAGTCCACGTTGTCGGCGACGGTCATCACCGGCACCAGGTTGAAGCTCTGGAACACGAAGCCCAGTGCGTCGCGCCGCAGCAGGGTGCGGCGGTTTTCGTCGAGCGCCTGCACGGCCTGGCCGCGCAGGCGGATCTCGCCGGCATCGGGGGTGTCGATCAGGCCGCACAGGTTGAGCAAGGTGCTCTTGCCGCTGCCCGACGGACCGGTGAGCGCCAGCATCTCGCCGGGGTGCAGGGCCAGGTCCACCCCCTGCAGGGCCGGCACGACGTGCTCGCCGAGGCGGTAAGTCTTGCGGACGCCCCGCAAGGCGACCACGGGCTCCCGCGCCAGCGTGTCCAGGCGGCTCATTTCGCCGCCGCCTGTTGTGGCTGAAGCTGCGCCGCGCGTGCGCGCACCGTGGCCTGGAACGGCTGCGGCGACTGCGCGAACAGTGGACTCGACAGCACCTGCTCCAGCAAGGCTGCGCCGCGCGCGTGCCGGTGGAACATCGGCGGCATGCCCAGGAAGGTGGTCGCGGCGACGAAGCGGGTTTCCAGGCTGGCGGGCGTGCCGCGGTGCAGCAGCGTGTCGTGCGCCGGTTGCAGCAGCGCCAGCGCCTTGTCGATGCGTGCCAGGCCTTCCTCGGCGTAGCCCATCTTCTTCCACGGCAGCAAGGTGCTGCGCGCCTTCATCGCCACGGCCGCACCGGCGTAGGCCTGCAGCACCGGATCGGCGGGCTCGGCCTGCGCCAGGCGGCCGAAGGCCTCGGCGGCCTGCTCGGTGGCGTCGTCGTCGCCCTCGAGCGCGTGCTGGAACTGCGCGAACGCGGCCTGGAACTGCGGCTCGGGCGCGCCGGCGTGCGCGCCATGCAGCGCCAGCGCGGCAAACAGCGCCACGCCGTGGCGGCGCAGCGACTGGCGAAGTCGGGGGTGGTACATGCGGCTCTCCTCGAAAGCGGTCTGGGGACCGGACGAGCGAGAGGCTAGGCGGGTGCCGCCGCGGGCGCAGCAAGCCGGCGACAGGCAAGGGCGCGGCGTCGCGAAACGTCGTTCGCACGGCGCGAAATGCGCCGGGTCAGACGCAGTGTTCGGCGCTGGGCACCGCGCCGCGCAGGTAGATCGTGGCGCCGGTGTCGGTGGTGATGCGGTCGTGCAGGCTGCCGCCGCGCGCCAGGTGGAAGCCGCCGGCGCCCACCACCAGCGCGCCGATGCGCAACTGGCCTTCGAGCACCACGCATTCCTCGTCCTGCGGATGCCGGTGCGGCGGCAGTTCGGCGCCCGGCGCCAACCGCAGCAGGTAGCTCATGGTGCCGGCGTGCTCGTGCAACACCTTGATCTGCAGGCCGGGGCCAAACGGCTGCCAGCCGTCGGCGGCCGCCGGCACCGTGAGGTGCCGGTCTTCCAGCGCGGCGATGCGGCCCATCAGGCGCTGCTTCACGCGCTGCGCCAGGGCCGGGTCGGGTGAATCCGGCTGTTGCGCCGCGGCAAAAGCCTCCAGCAGGTCGGCCTCGAGCTGTGCGAGGTCCAGCGCGGGGCCGGTGGGCGGCAGGGGATCGTTCATCTGGAAAGTGCCTCTTTGCCGTGAGCGGCCAGCGTTTCACGCAGCTTGCCCTGCGCGCGGTGCAGGGCCGACTTCACCGAGCCCAGCGGCATGCCCGTGGCCTGGCTGATCTGCGCATGGCTCAGCTCGCGAAAGTAGGCCAGGCCGAGCAGCCAGCGTTCCTGGGCCGACAGCGCGGCCAGCGCCGCGTGCAGCGCACAACCGCGTTCCATCGCGTGCAGCAGATCGGGTGGGCCGGGCGCGTCGGCGGCGTGCTCGGCGAGCGCTTCGGGGCCGTCGGCCGGGCCCTCGGCGCGGCGGCGACGCAGCAGGTCGAGCGCCCGGCTGCGCACGATGGTCAGCAGCCAGGTCACCGCGCTGCCGCGCAGCGGGTCGAAGCGGGCGGCTTCGCGCCAGGCCTGGAAGTAGGCCTCGGCCAGCACGTCTTCCAGGTCGGCCGGCGCCAGCATGCGGCGCGCGAGCGCCTGCGCATGGCCCACCGTGGCGTCGTAGAAGCGTTCGAAGGCGGCGGCGCTGCCGGCGGCCGCCTCGGCCACCCAGGCGGCAAGGCAGCGGTCGCGCTCGGCACGGTCGGCGGTGGCGGCGTCAGGCGAGGGCGGTCTCACGAGGATGCGGGGGGTGCGCGGCAACGGCAGGCGCGGTGGCGCCGACCATAGCAGATCGTTTGGGCCCTCGCCATGGCCGAACGCGAGATGGCGCCTGGCGGCGGGCGAGACGCTGGCGGGCAGGGAGGTCACCATGTCTGGCTATACGGAGCGCGCGGCGCGCTGGATGCTGTGCCGCATCCGGCCGGGCGCGCCCCGCGTATACGGCCAAGACCTGCCGAAGGAGGAACATGCCATGCCAGGCTTTACCGAAGTCCGCTACCAGATCTGGATCGCCGCGCCGGTGTCCACCGTGAAAGCGCAATTTGCCGACCTGCGCCACCACATGGCGGCCAACGTGCATCCGAAGCTGCGATTCCGCCTGCTCGACGAGGGCGCCGGCCGCATGCGCTACGAACAGCGGGTGCGCCTGCTCGGCCTGGAACAGCGCGACGTGTTCGAGCGTCGGATCGGCGCCCACACCATCGTCGACACCTCGGTGGAGGGTTTCAACAAAGGGGGGTCGCTGGCGTTCGGCTTCAGCCCCGTGTCCGAAGACGGCCGCGCGGGCACGCAGGTGCAGATCACCATTCGCCTGCCAGTGCCGCCGCTGCTGGGCTGGCTGAAGCCGCTGCTGGCCTGGCAGGTGATGCGCGAGCTGCGCCAGGCCGCCGGCGAGGACAAGCGCGACATCGAAGGCGGCTACCGCCCCAGGGAACTGCAGCCCGCGGGCTGAGGCCGGCGGCGCGATTCAGTCGCTCAGCAGCCGCGCGATCAGCTCGAGCGCGGCGTCGATGTTGTACGGCTTGCGCAGGAACGCGTCGTAGCCGGTGAAGTGCTCGCGCAGCGCGCCTTCCCCCAGGCTGCTGTTCATCAGGATCTTGATGTGCCGGGTGGCGGGTGATGCGCGCAGCGTCCGGCCCATTTCGGCGCCGTCCATCACCGGCATCATGAAGTCGAGCACGATCAGGTCGGGATGCACCTCGTCCACCCGCTCCAGGCCATGCTGGCCGTTGGAGGCGCAGAACACCCGGTAGCCCTCCTCCTGGAGGATGAGGCTGAGCACCTCGGCGTTTGCCAGCTCGTCGTCAACGACCAGTATGGTCTTCACAAACCGGACCCTTTTTACCGCCCCTGATCGCGCATCGGATGGGCGCTCGGGATGACATCACCGTCAAGACTGCAAAGACCGGCAATCGCGATTCCCGCCCCGCCGATCTGCATCTCGTAGACGCCGGGGCTGAAGTCGGTATCGCGCATCTTGACGATGGTGGCCAGCCGCTTGACCCGGCCGCCCGACTCGGCCAGCCGCAGGAACAGCAGGTTGTCCACGAAGCCCGAGACGCCAAAAGCCACCGGCACGCGCGAGCCCCCCACCTCGGTGGTCTCCATCGTCATCATCACCGCGACGCCCATGCGCCGCAGCTCGTTGGCCAGGCACGAGAAGAAGCGGCCGCTGCGCTCGGGGAACACGCTGGATTCGAAGAATCCCGACAGTCCGTCGATCACCAGCCGGCGGATGCCGCGCGCGCTGACCTGCGCGAGCAGCCGGTGCGCCAGCTCGTCCAGCACGTGCTCGCCCTGCGAATGCCACGTCAGCGTCAGCGCGCCGCTGGATTCCAGTGCCTCGAAATCCAGGCCGAACGCGCGGGCCTTGGCGCGCAGGCGGTGCGGTGCTTCAAAAAAGCCGAACAGCAGGCCCGGCTCATGCGGCGTGCATTGCGACAGGAAGTGCAGGCCGATCGTGGTCTTGCCCGTGCCGGTGGAGCCCATGACCACGGTGGCGCTCGGGGTGGGAATGCCGCGCGCGGCGATCAGGGCGTCGAGCGTGGCGATCCCGGTGCTGGCCACCCCGGGCGGCGCATTGGCTTCGGGCGGTGCCTTGAACAGCGCCTCGATGCGCGGAAACACCTGCAGCCCGTCGTCGCTGATGCGAAACGGGTGCTTGCCGCGCAGCGAGCCGGCGCCGCGGAACTTGCGCACCTGGATCGCGCGCTCCGAGCGCGCGTCGAACAAGCGGTCTTCCAGCTCGATCAAGCCGTCGACCATGGTGTGCTCGGCGTTGACGCGCTGCGGGCTGCCGCTGGTGAGCAGGAACACGGTGCAGCCGTGGAACACCGCGCTGGTCTGCACCTCGTGGATGAACTTCTTGAGCTCGCGGTCGGTCTGCGCCGCTTCGGCCGCGGCCACCAGCCCGTCGAGCACCAGCACGCTGGCGTTGCGCGCGCGCATCTCGCGCCGCATCACCGCCATCAGCCCCTTCAGACCGTCGGTCTCGAGGTCGTGGAAGGCGCTGATGTAGCTCAGCTCGTCGGGGATGGCTTTCTCCTCGAAGAAGTTCATCGAGCGGATGTGCTGCAGCATGCGCGCATGCGACTCCGCCAGCAGCGTGACGTACACCGCACGGCCACCCGAGGCCACGTGGCGGTAGCACAGCTGGTTGGCCAGGATCGTCTTGCCGCTGCCGGGCAGCCCATGAACGATGTACACCCCCGAGCGGAAGAAGCCTCCGCCGAGCACGATGTCGAGCCCGGGTATGCCGCTGGACAGGCGCTCAAGGGTGGAGATGGAAGCACTCATGGGATGGGTACAGCTTGTCGGCGGAGTGCCGATTCTGATGCAAACGCGCGGCGCCCTAACATGGCGGCGAAAGGGCCATGCGATGCCGGACGCCTACACCTTGCATCACCCCAGCGGCACGGTGCTGCCGATCGTGATCGACTCGCCGCACAGCGGCACGCGCTGGCCGGCCGATGCCGAGCCGGCCCTCGGGCCACAGCGCCTGCGCGAAGCCGAAGACGCCTTCGTCGACCAGCTCTATGCGCGGGCTCCGGCGCTGGGTGCGGTGCTGCTCAAGGCGGAGTTTGCGCGTGCCTACATCGACCCCAACCGCTCGCTGCTCGATATCGACGAGGCGCTGCTCGATGCGCCCTGGCCGGGCCCGGCCGAGCCCAGCGCCAAGAGCGAGCTCGGCATCGGCCTGGTGTGGCGGCTGCTCGACGGACAGCCGCTGTACACGCGGCGGCTGACCGTGAAGGAAGTGCAGCACCGCATCGACACCTGCTGGCGCCCCTATCACCGCGCACTGCAGCAGCAGCTCGAGGCCGCGTACCGCCGCTTCGGCGCGCGCTGGCATCTCGACGTGCATTCCATGCCCGATGCCAGCTATCGGCTGCTCGGCCTGCCCGACCGCCCGCTGGCCGATTTCGTGCTCGGTGACCGCAATGGCAGCACCGCCGACGAGGCGACCATGCGCGTGCTCGAACAAAGCCTGCGCGCCAGCGGCTTCAGCGTGGCGCGCAACGACCCTTTCAAAGGCGTCGAGATCGTGCGCCTGTCGGGCGACCCGGCACGCCGCTGCCACGCGGTGCAGGTGGAGGTGAAGAAATCGCTCTACATGGACGTCGCGGCGCACCGCCCGCACGCCGGCTTCGAGCGGGTGAGGCAGGCGCTGGAACGCATGCTCTCAGCGCTGGCCGACCACGTCAGACAAGAGCTGACCCTCCAACGAGAGCGCTGAGCCCCATCCCCATAGAAGGGCGGAAGCCCCTCCGGGACAGGCCGCGACAGCGGCCAGGGGCGACCTCACACAGCGCCCAATCCGCGATCCGGGTTTCCCGGTCGCGGATTGCAGCCCCCTCGGGGGGCGGCCGCCATAGCGGCCGGGGCTCCATCTCACCACTGGTCCGAACGCATGACGGCTTCCCACGCACCGGGCACCGCCTTGTACACGCTGATCGCGCCGTAGTACTGCTCGCCGTCGGTGCGGAAGCGGATCGCGTTGGTCACCGGGGCCAGCGCGTCGATGCGCTTGAGCTCCTGCGTGAGCTTTTCGCCGTCCACCGTCTCGGCGCGCTTGATCGCGGCCACCAGCACATGCACCGCGTCGTACGCATAGTGCGCGCCGTACACCGGCTCGCCCTTGGTGGCGGTGCGGAAGCGCGTGAGGAACTCGCGACCGGCATTGAACTCGCGCGGCTCGATGATCGGCGAGGTGGCGTACACGCCGCGGATCGGCAGCGCGCCCTTGATCAGCTTGTCGGTCTTGATCGTGTCGCCGCCCAGGATGCGCATGTCGCTCATGCCGGCCTTGGCCAGCTGCTCGATCAGCGCCACCACCTGGAAGTCGTTCAAGGTGGTGACGATCACGTCCACCTTGGCCGCCTTCAGCTCGGGCAGCAGCTTGGAGAAGTCGGTCGTCTTGTCGTCCAGCGACTTGCGCAGCGCCACCGGCTTCTTCTGCTTGGTGATCTCGCCCGCGGCCAGGTCGGCCAGGCCCTTGCCGTAGGGGGTGGCGTCGTCGATCACCGCGTAGGCGCTGCCGGCGATCTGGCTCGCGGCATAGGAGCCCATGGCCTTGGACTGGATGGCGTCGTTGGCCACCAGGCGGAAGGTGGTGTCCAGACCGAGCTGGGTGTACTCGGGCTTGGTCGAGATGGCCAGCTGGGGGATGTGCTTCTCGGCATACAGCGGCGCCGCGGCCATGCTCACGCCGGAGTTCAGGTGGCCCACCACCGCCACCACGCCCGCGTCGATGAGCGTCTGCGCGGCCTTCTTGCCCTCGTCGGCATTGGCCTTGTCATCGACCGATACCACTTCCAGCGTGACCTGCTTGCCGCCGATCTTGAGGCCGGTCTTGTTGATCTCGTCCACGGCCAGTTGCACGCCGTTGAGCATGTCCTTGCCCAGCGGCGCCAGCGGACCCGACATCGGTTGCGCAACACCGATCTTGATGGTGTCGCCGATCTTCGAGCAGCCGGCAAGGCCGAGCATGGCAACCGTGATCGAGGCAAGGGCGAAGCCCAGGGTGGTGCGACGCGTGGTCATCGGGTACTCCTCCTGCGAGAGTGGGCCGCTCGTGGCGGCGACGGCCGGACTGTAGGCCCGGTCACCCCTGCAAGGAGGAGGAATTTCGATACGTTTTCTTGCAGTTCATCGGCTCACGTGACGCAGTTCACGTGAGTTCTTCACCTTCGGCAGGTTTTGTGGCTTAACGGCCGCTGCGCCGGGCCGTCCCAAGCAAGGCCGCACCTCCTCGGGGGCTGGCTGTGGTGCTCCACAGCCGGAGACAGACATTCAATCAACGCCGCCGGCTGCCGCCTCCGAAGAGGGAACCCAGCACCCCGCGGATGATCTCGCGGCCGACCGTCGAGCCGATGGAGCGCGCGGCCGACTTGGCCACCGTTTCGAGCACCGAGTCCTTGCGCCCGCTGCCGCGCAGCAGACCACCGGCCACGTCGCCCAGCCAGCCGCCGCCCGCGCCGGTCGCTTCGGCCGGCGCGGTGCCCAGGGTGCCGCGAGCGGACTTGCCACCGGGCAGCGGCACGCTCGCGTCGCCCATGGGCACGGGTGCCGAGGACTCGCCGGCCGCCTCGGCGCGTCCCTTGAGTTTTTCGTAAGCCGAGTGGCGATCGACCACTTTCTCGTAAACACCGGCCACCAGCGACTGTTGCAGCAGCGCTTGCCGCTGCTGTGGCGTGATGGGGCCGATCTGGCTGCCCGGCGGCAACACGAAGGCGCGCTGCGTCACGCTGGGCCGGCCCTTGGCGTCGAGCAGGCTCAGCAGCGCCTCGCCCACCGCCAGCTCGGTGATGGCCGTGGCGATGTCGAGCTGCGGGTTCTGGCGCATGGTGTCGGCGGCAGCCTTCACCGCCTTCTGGTCGCGCGGCGTGAAGGCACGCAGCGCATGCTGCACGCGGTTGCCCAGCTGGCCCAGCACGGTGTCCGGGATGTCCAGCGGGTTCTGCGTCACGAAGTACACGCCCACGCCCTTGGAGCGCACCAGCCGCACCACCAGCTCGATGCGCTCGATCAGCGCGTCGGGCGCGTCCTTGAACAGCAGGTGCGCCTCGTCGAAGAAGAACACCAGCTTCGGCTTGTCGAGGTCGCCCACCTCGGGCAGCGACTCGAACAGCTCCGACAGCAGCCACAGCAGGAAGGTGGCGTACAGGCGCGGTGCGCTCAGCAGCTTGTCGGCGGCGAGGATGTTCACCACACCCATCGGCGACGGGCCGCCCCGAGCCGATGAGCCCCCTTGGGGGGCCGACGCCGAAGGCGTCTCGGGGGCCGCATTCACGTCGACCGTCTGCATGAAGTCGGCGATGTTGAGCATCGGCTCGCCGAAGAACTTGTCGCCGCCCTGGGCCTCGATCTGCAGCAGCGCGCGCTGGATGGCGCCGATGGAGGCGGGGCTGATGTTGCCGTACTCGGTGGTGAACTCGCCGGCGTTGTCGCCCAGGTGCTGCAGCAGCGCGCGCAAGTCCTTCATGTCCAGCAGCAGCAGGCCGTGGTCGTCGGCCACCTTGAACGCGAGCTGCATCACGCCGCCTTGGGTTTCGTTCAGGCCGAGCATGCGGGCCAGCAGCAGCGGGCCCATGTCGGTGACGGTGGCGCGCACCGGGTGGCCTTGTTCGCCGAACACGTCCCACAAGGTGGCGGGGCAGGCCAGCGGCTGCGGCTCGGGCAGGCCGCGTTCCTTGAGCAGCGCGCCGAGCTTGGGACTCATGCTGCCTTCTTGCGTGATGCCGGTGAGGTCGCCCTTCACGTCGGCCAGGAACACCGGCACGCCCTGGCGGCTGAAGTTTTCGGCCAGGCACTGCAGGGTGATCGTCTTGCCGGTGCCGGTGGCGCCGGTGATCAGGCCATGGCGATTGGCCAGGCCGGGCAGCAGGTGGCATTCGGTGTCGCCATGCTTGGCAACCAGGATCGGCTCGGCCATGGGAACTCCCCCGGGGTACGACAAGTAAAATCGCGGTCAGTCTATCCAAATAACACCAGGCGAAGGGCGGCTTTCGGAGCCGCCCTCGCTGTCAGGAGAAGCAGGCAATGGCCGGACATTCCAAGTGGGCCAACATCCAGCACCGCAAGGGCCGCCAGGACGAAAAGCGCGGCAAGGTCTGGACGCGCGTGATCCGCGAAATCATGGTGGCGGCCCGCCAGGGCGGAGGCGATCCCAACGCCAACCCGCGCCTGCGCCTGGCGATCGACAAGGCCAAGGCCGCCAACATGCCGGCCGACACCGTCAAGCGCAACATCGACAAGGCCACCGGCAACCTCGAAGGCGTGAACTACGAGGAGATCCGCTACGAAGGCTACGGCATCGGCGGCGCCGCGGTGATCGTCGATTGCATGACCGACAACCGCGTGCGCACCGTGGCCGAGGTGCGCCACGCCTTCAGCAAGTACGGCGGCAACCTGGGCACCGAGGGCTCGGTGGCCTTCCAGTTCAAGCACGTGGGCCAGTTCGTGTTTGCGCCCGGCTTGAGCGAAGACAAGGTGATGGAAGCGGCGCTGGAAGCCGGGGCCGAAGACGTGGTCACGGGCGAGGACGGCTCGATCGAGGTGTTGTGCGCGCCGGCCGACTTCGAGGCCGTGAAGGAAGCGCTGGACAAGGCCGGCCTCAAGCCCGAGCTCGCCGAGGTGACCATGCGTGCCGAAAACACCGTCGCGCTGGCCGGCGAGGACGCGCAGCGCATGCAGAAGCTGCTCGACGTGCTGGAAGACCTGGACGACGTGCAAGAGGTCTACCACAACGCAGAGATATGACCCACCCCCTACGGCCTGACGGCCGCCCGCTCGAGGGAGCAACACCGGCGGACCGGCGGAGCCGGATCCGCGGTGTTCGCTGGGGTAGTGGAGTGCAAGTTACGGGGCAAGCATTTTGAAGATTCTCGTTATCGGTTCTGGGGGGCGGGAGCACGCGCTGGCATGGAAGCTGGCGCAATCTCCGAAGGTGCAGCGCATCTTCGTGGCCCCGGGCAACGGCGGCACGGCGCTCGACGAGCGGCTGGAAAACGTGGCCATCACCGACATCAAGGCGCTGGCTGACTTTGCCGCCGCCGAGAAGGTGAACCTCACCGTGGTGGGCCCCGAGCAGCCGCTGGCCGCCGGCGTGGTGGACGAGTTCCGCGCGCGCGGCCTGCGCATCTTCGGCCCGACCAAGGCCGCGGCCCAGCTCGAAAGCTCCAAGGCCTTTGCCAAGGACTTCATGCAGCGCCACGGCATCCCCACCGCGCTGTACGCCACGTTCGAAGACCCGGCCGAGGCGCATGCCCACGTCAGGAAGCACGGCGCGCCCATCGTGATCAAGGCCGACGGCCTGGCCGCGGGTAAGGGCGTGATCGTCGCGATGACCGAGCAGGAGGCGCTCGAGGCCATCGACTTCATCCTGCTCGACAACAAGCTGGGCGTGCAGCACAACGCGGGCAAGGCACGCGTGGTGATCGAGGAGTTCCTGCAGGGCGAGGAAGCCAGCTTCATCGTCATCAGCGACGGCAGGAACGTGCTGCCGCTGGCCACCAGCCAGGACCACAAGCGCCTGCTCGACGGCGACCAGGGCCCCAACACCGGCGGCATGGGCGCGTACTCGCCGGCGCCGGTGGTCACGCCCAACGTGCACGCGCGCGTGATGCACGAGATCATCCAGCCCACCATCGCCGGCATGGCCAAGGACGGCATGCCCTTCACCGGCTTCCTCTATGCCGGCCTGATGATCGACGCCAACGGCCACCCGCGCACCATCGAGTTCAACGCGCGCATGGGCGACCCGGAGACCCAGCCCATCATGATGCGCATGAAGACCGACCTGGTCGATGTGCTGATGCACGCCACCGAAGGCACGCTCGACCAGTGCGAGCTGCAGTGGGACCGCCGCTTTGCGCTGGGCGTGGTGATGGCGGCCGCGGGCTACCCGATGTCGCCGCGCAAGGGCGACCTGATCACCGGCTTGCCGGCGGACAGCGACGACGCGATGGTGTTCCACGCCGGCACCGAAGCGCGCGAGGGCAAGCTGCACACCAGCGGTGGGCGCGTGCTGTGTGTCACGGCGCTCGGCGAATCGGCCCGCAACGCCCAGCAGCGCGCCTACGAGGCGCTGGCTGGCATCCATTTCGACGGCGCCCAGTACCGCAAGGACATCGGCCACCGTGCACTCAAGCGCTGACGCGCCATGACCCCTTCCGACACCGTCCCGGCCGCCCTGGGTCCGCCCGAGACGGTGCAATTGCGCGGCAGCGCGTTGGCGCGCGCGCTGATGCGCCTGTTCGGCTGGCGCGTGGTCTTCGACGGCCGGCTGCCCGGTCCGCAGGGGGTGCTGATCGTCTATCCGCACACCTCGAACTGGGACTTCGTGTGGGGCGTGCTGGCCAAGTGGAGCATCGGCATCCCGGTCGTCTTCTGGGGCAAGGACACCTTGTTCAGCGTGCCCTTGTTCGGGCGCTGGCTGCGCTGGATCGGTGGCGTGCCGGTGGAGCGCCGCTCGCCGCGCGGCGCCGTCGGCGCGATGGCGCAGCGCCTCGCGCGGGCCAGGGCCGAGGGCCGGTTCATGTGGCTCGCGCTGTCGCCGGAGGGCACGCGCAAGCTGCAGCCGGCCTGGCGCTCGGGCTTCTACCGCGTGGCGCTGCAGGCCGGCGTGCCGCTGGCGGTGGCCTACTTCAACTACGCCACGCGCACGGTCGGCGTGGCCGGCTTCATGCGGCTGGCCGGCGACGAGGCGGCCGACATGCAGGCCATTGCCCGGCATCTGGCTTGCAGCCAGGGCAGGAAGCCGAGCCAGGCGGCACCGATCCGATTGCCATGATGGACATCCAGGCTGTTCGCGACTACCTGTTGGGCCTGCAGCAAGGCATCGTCTGCGCGCTCGAGGCCGAGGAGGGCCGCGCTTTCCTCACCGACGCCTGGCAGCGGCCGGTCGGCGGGCCGCTGGAAGGCGACGGCCTCACGCGCCTGATCGAAGAGGGCGCCTTGCTGGAGCGCGGCGGCTGCAATTTCTCGCACGTGCAGGGCAGGACCATGCCGCCTTCGGCCACCGCCCACCGGCCCGAGCTGGCCGGCGCGCCTTTCGAGGCGCTGGGTGTGTCGCTGGTGTTCCATCCGCGCAACCCCTACGTGCCCACGGTGCACATGAACGTGCGCCTGTTCGCCGCCCGCCCGGCCGGCCGCGACCCGGTGTTCTGGTTCGGCGGCGGCATGGACCTCACGCCCTACTACGGCTTCGAAGAGGACGCGCAGCATTTCCATCGCACCTGCCGTGACGCGCTGCAGCCTTTCGGCGAGCAGCTCTATCCGCGCTTCAAGCGCTGGTGTGACGAGTACTTCTTCCTCAAGCATCGGCAGGAGCCGCGCGGCATTGGCGGCGTCTTCTACGACGACTTTTCGGAGCTCGGTTTCGAGGGCAGCTTCGCGATGACGCGGGCGGTGGGCGACGCCTTCCTGCGGGCCTACCTGCCCATCGTGCAGCGGCGCAAGGCCACACCCTATGGCGAGCGCGAGCGCGACTTCCAGGCCTATCGGCGCGGCCGCTATGTCGAGTTCAACCTGGTGTTCGACCGCGGCACGCTGTTCGGCCTGCAGTCGGGCGGGCGCACCGAATCGATCCTGATGTCGATGCCGCCGCTGGTGAAGTGGCGCTATGCCTGGCAGCCGCAAGCCGGCACGCCCGAGGCGCAGCTGTACACCGACTTCCTGCGGCCGCGCGACTGGGCGGCGGAGTGAACGTGCGCCGCTTGGGGCTCTTCGGCGGCAGCTTCGATCCGCCGCACAACGCCCACCTGGCGCTGGCCCGACAGGCGCGCGACCAACTCCAGCTCGACACGCTGAAGCTGGTGCCCGCCGGCGACCCCTGGCAGAAGGCCGACCGCCGCATGACGCCCGGGGCCCAGCGGGCCGAGATGCTGCGCCTGGCGGTGGCCGGCGAGCCGCGCATGCAGGTCGAAGAGTGCGAACTGCACCGCCGCGGCCCGAGCTACACGGTGGACACGGTGCGCGAACTGCAGGCGCGCGAGCCTGGCGCGACATGGTTTCTGGTGATCGGGCAGGACCAGTACGCCCGGTTGCACACCTGGCACGAGTGGCAGGCGCTGCTGGGGCTCGTGACGCTGGCGGTGGCCGGGCGGGCGGGCGAGGCGCCGCGCCCCAGTGCGGAAGTTGCTGCGCTGCCGCACCGCATGCTGCCGCTGGCGCTGCCGCCCAGCCCGTTGTCGGCGAGCGACGTGCGCGCCCGTGCGGCGCGCGGCGAATCGATCGAAACGATGGTGCCGCCCGCGGTGGCCGGCTATATTGCCCAAACACACCTGTACCGGAGCTGAATGAAACCCCCACGCTCACTACGTTCGCTGCCCCCCGAGGGGGTCCAAGTCTCCCTTGGGGCGGCCCGGCGGGAGGCTTGATGGACATCCGCAAGCTGCAACGCGCCATCGTCGATGGCCTGGAAGACGTGAAGGCCCACAACATCGTGGTCTTCAACACCGAGCACCTGTCGCCGCTGTTCGAGCGCGTGATCATCGCCTCGGGCACCTCCAATCGTCAGACCAAGGCCCTGGCCTCCAGCGTGCGCGAGACCGTCAAGAAGCGCGGCATGCAGGTGATGCGCACCGAGGGCGAGGACAACGGCGAGTGGATCATCGTCGACTGCGGCGCCGCGGTGGCCCACATCATGCAGCCGGCCATCCGCGACTACTACCACCTCGAAGAGATCTGGGGCGGCAAGCCGGTGAAGCTGAAGCTCGACGGTGAGGCCAGGGCGCTGCCCAAGGCCTCGGCGCCCGACGAAGACGACGAGCCCGGCACTGCCGCCAGGAAAGCCCCGGCGAAGAAGGCCGCCGCGAAGAAGGCG